>JBHLLO010000059.1:3159-18989 GCA_048885535.1 Candidatus Hermodarchaeota archaeon | reverse complement strand
CAAAACATTGCAAATATTATTTATCAGAGAAGTGTTCTTGCTTTAGGACGGTTAGACCAAATTCTATGGCCTTATTATAAAAAAGATATTGAAATAGGTACATTAACTCGTAATTTTGCGTTAGAATTGATAGAAGAATTAAATCTGAAACTTACTTGGAATGTTACTCTTTTACCAACTGATTTCACAATGGTAGCTAACGCCCTTGGTCAAAATACACAGACAATTACAATCTCTGGAAAATTAGAGGATGGAAATGATGGTACAAATGAAATATCGTATCTTTTTCTTGAAGCCTATAGAAGGGTGAAAATATTTACTACTGATTTATCTATTAGGGTCCATAAGAACACACCAACGGAATTTTTTAAAGAAGCAATAAGGGTATTAAGTCATACTTCAGGAATAGCATTCTATAACGACGACATTATTATACCTGCTTTAACGAAAGCTGGTTATTCCTTGAAAGATGCTTCTAATTATGTAATAATAGGGTGTGTGGAACCGACAGGGCAAGGAAATAGTTTTGCTGCAACTGCTCGCATGTTTATAAATTTACCAGGTGTGCTAGAATTAACATTAAATAATGGATATAATCATATGTCTAAATCTATTGCTGGTTTACAAACTGGAAACATTTCGAATTTTTCAACATTTGAAGATTTATATTCTGCATTTATCAGACAACTACAATATAATCTTAAAAGATGTGTGAAAATAGCTGAGGTTGGAGATATTGAAGCTATGAAGTATATGCAACATCCATTTATATCAGCTACTTTGGATGGATGTATGGAAAGTGGGAAAGACTACGTTTGTGGAGGAGCGAAATATAATTTTTCTTCAATCACTGCTTATGGATTTGCTACTTTAATTGATTCTCTATATAATATAAAAAAATTAGTCTATGAAGAAAATTTGAAAAAGTTGCCTGAATTAGTTGAAATTTTAAATTCCAATTTCATTGGACAAGAAGAATTACGTCAAAAGTTAATTAATAAATATGATAAGTGGGGAAACGATAAAGATGAAATTGATACGTTAGCAAAGAACTTATGGGATCTTTTTACTTCTGAAGTAGCTAAATATAAACCCCTAAGAGGAGGAAGATATAGTGCTGGGGCATATTCCATGGGAATCCACGTTATGGAAGGTTTCTTTACTCAACCAACTGCAGATGGAAGGAAAGCAATGGAAGCGATTTCTAATAGTTTATCTCCGGTGAATCAAGCAGAAAAGAATGGGATCACTGCCATTTTAAACTCAATCGCTAAACTAAATTATGAAAACTCAACTAATGGCGTTGCTGTTAATATTAGAATCCATCCTCAAAATCTATCTAATAAAGAGAATATCGTGAAATTCTATAATCTATTAAGAACATATTTCGATTTGGGAGGAATGCAAATTCAACCAAATGTAGTCTCAACAGATACACTTAAAGATGCCCAAAAGCATCCTGAAAAGTATCCTGATTTGATTGTAAAGGTTGGAGGGTATAATGCAACTTTTATAGATCTTGGCACTCCTATTCAGAATGATATAATAAATCGCTTAGAAATTAAACTATAATCATTTTTGAATGATGTCATTTGGAATACTGGGCATGGTTTTTATTATTGGAATGATTATTGGGAAAACGTGAATTAGAATTTTTTAAAAAATAAAGTTAAACTTTAAAATATAAAGTAGAATAAATTAGAATTATGACAGACGTCAAATTAGAAGTAAATGAAACTGAAATCCCATTAAATGAACTAATGGAAAAGATGTTAATTAACATAATTTTAGGCTATTTAAAGTCTGCGAAGAAAATTCCTGAAGAAATTAAACAAATCAAAATCGAAATTGAATTATAAATCCTTCTTTATTTTCTTTTATTAAATCGGTATTTGAAATTATAAATTTATATAAACAACAAAAAACAATTTACTTTTAAAATTAAACTTTAAACCAAAAACTTTTAACGTGATAAAAATGTCAAATGAAAAGTCAAAAGAGAAATTAAAAGTAGGCCGAACTTTCCTAATTGGTTTAGCTTTTTTTACAACATTTTCTTGGAGCCTATATAATACACAAGTCAATCGAGCATTAGATAACTATTTCGCAGGATTCTTATTAGCCGGATTTACTGTTGGCATTATAATGGCCGTTGATAACATAATTGGAGTAATTATTCAACCTATAATGGGGAATATTTCAGATAATACACGGACAAAGTATGGAAGAAGGATGCCTTACATTGTCATAGGAGTAATTCTTTCAGCGATTTTTTTTATGCTAATTCCTACAGGTTTTCCTACCAGCTTTACCGGTGGAGGTGGTTTTGGTCAGCTATGGATATTATTGCTCTGGATATTTTGTTTTGGTATTAGTATGGGATTCTATCGATCACAAGCTGTAGCATTGATGCCAGATTTTGTTAAACCAGTAAACAGAAGTAAAGGGAATGCAATTATTAACATAATGGGTGGTATTGGAGCCGTTATAGCGTTTACTCTTGGTTGGTTAATAGATATAAATACATATTTACCTTTTATTGTTGCTTCAGTGATAATGATTCTCGCAATGGTAACACTCTTCTTCACAATTAAAGAAACAAAGTCATATAGTTACCAGATGCTACTAGAAGCAGAAGCAAAGGAAGGAGGGAAAGTAAAAGAGAAAAAGGAAAAGATGACTCTTGGTGCTAGCTTTAAAGATATATTTAAGGAAAAAGATAAAAGCACTCTGTTTATCTTGCTTGCGATCTTTTTCTGGTTTGTAGGATATCAAGGAATGGAAGCTCTATTTTCAATCTATGCTGGACCTTATGACCCAATTAACTTTCCGAACGGAGTTTTGAACTTTAGCGGAGGAATGGCAAGCCTTATATTTAATTTTGTAGCGATCCCATTTATAATAGCGGCTTATCCCTTGTCTTTGCTAGCTAATAAGATAGGGAGAAGAAATTGTATTAAAATCGGGTTAGTCATAATGATTGTTGCATTACTCATTGGATTCTTAATTCGAACACAATTGGTAACAATTATAATCTTAGTGTTTTTTGGTATAGGATGGGCTTTTGTTAATATTAATTCTATTGTCATAGTGTGGGAACTTGCTCCAAGTATAAGAAAAATAGGAACATACACGGGACTATATTATTTCTTCAGTGTCTTAGCAGCTATATTTGGACCTGCTCTACTTGGAATTTTGAGAGACGCTTTTGGAAAGGAAAGTCTTCTTCTGGATGGAGCAATTTTTCTTTTAATTGCATTAATTCTAATGTTTTTCGTCAGGAGAGGAGAAGTTGAGCTCACTGAAGAAGAAAAATTGGCAAGACGAATGGCTATAGCTGAATTATAAAAATCTATTTTTTTATTTTTTAATTTTATTTCATGTTTTAAAGGTTTTCTATATAAGCTTATTAGTTTTCATATCATCTAATTTGGTAACAAAAAATACAAAAAGCTGATTTTCAATGAAAATTAGAGAGTATCTCTGGATTCTTAATATTATTGGAAGTTTAATTATATTAATTTCAGTTTTAACTCCGACTAGTTACAATGATGGTCCACCTCTTTATTACGTCTGGATGACTCAAATAAGTGTAGATACTGATCCCCTTGCTATATATCTTCTAAGAACAGATTTATTACTTGTAGCTATTTCTACATTTCTAGCTTTAATTATTTTTTCAAATGGCCTTATAGCGATTACACTTACTACTATATATCTTAGAAATTCACTGAATTTAAAGAAACTTAGATGGAAATTGATTGTATCGGCAGGATTAGTAATTGCTTTTACTCTCGCTTGGATCATTATGATGGAATCATTCTATAATATATATGGATATAATCACTGGAGTTTTACTGGAGGGGGATATAAACCTTGTTTTGGTGTGATAGGTCCATTTATTGGAGCTGTTTTAATAGTATTTGGGAGTTTTGCAAGAAGAAAGTCGGGGATTTAGCTATTTCTTAATCCCTATTTTTTTAAGAATGAAAATGTAATTATTCACGATGATTTCTCATTTTAGCTATAGCTTCAGTGAAAAATCCAAAATTTCCTATCTCTACTTGCTTTTCTTTATTATTTAATTTATTGAAATAATCATTTATTTGTTTATATAAGATTTTTTTAAATGAATCAAATATGTAAACATCCACACAATCTTCAATTTCATTTTTATAAAGAGTATAAAACATATCGAGAGCCTTTTCAGCCTCTTCCCTAATACCATCTTTTAAAAACTCTTTATCCATTATAGCAATTAAAATAAGCTTATTTTTACTAACAATAATCATCTGAATATCTAACCCTTTAATTGTTATTTCCTCAATTTTTCCCATATTCTCTTCTCCAAAAAGTGAGAGAGCCCCAACAAATGAGGATAACAAAATAGGATTAATTTCAGAATCCAAAATTAAATCTAGTAAATATACCCCCGTTTCTTTACAAATTATAATACCTTTTAATAATTTTGAAACTTCTGAATCGGTTTCCAAATTAATAGCATATTCCCCTTAACATGTAATTAGATGATTTCTAAAAATGCAATAACATAGTAACACTTATCCTTTTAAACTGTTTTTATATTTTTCAAAATTAACAAAATGAGATAATTTTGAATTTAGTAATTTTGAAATAAAAAGATTCTAACTATGAACCTATTAATTTAAAAAGTGTAAGCGCAATTTGGATGCATTAGGAAGAGAAGATTTATTCTAATATTTCTCTAATTTTCTTAATAATCGATCTAAAAGCGCTACTACTTTCATTTTCAGGATTTTTCAATATGAATGGTAAACCTTGGTCTCCTTGCTGACTTATCTGTGTTTCAAATGGTATCTTCCCTAGAAGAGTAATGCTAAAATCGTTAGAGGCTTTTTCAGCACCTCCAGGGGGATAGAGATCAATATAAGTATTACAATGAGGACATTTAAAACCAGACATATTCTCAATGATTCCTAAGACTTTTCTCTGCATCGTTTGTGCCATTGCTATGGTTTTTCTTGCATCCATAAGAGCAACTTCTTGAGGGGTTGATACAACAATGACATTTTCATCAGGAATTAATTGTAATATATCTAAGGTTTCATCAGATGTACCAGGTGGTAAATCACATATTAAGTAATCAAGATCGCCCCAAACAGCATCTCCGAGAAATTGACGAACGGCCGACATTTTCATTGGACCCCTCCAAATCACAGGAGTGTCATTATCTTGGGTTAAAAATGCCATGCTCATTACTTTAATATTTAGAGGCCCATTTACTGGATAAAACTTTTTGGCTTCAGGATCAACACGAGGTCTCATATCTGGTTTAATCCCAAGCATTTTATTCACATTAGGTCCAGTTATATCTACATCTAATAAACCTACTCTTAAACCCACACTTGCTAAGCTTACAGCAAGATTGACTGCAACCGTTGTTTTCCCAACGCCTCCTTTTCCGGAAATAATTACAATTTTGTGTTTTATCTTTTCCATATTCTTCCTAATATTTTCTATCCGCTCATCTAATAGTTCTTGTTGAGAGTTTTGAATTGTCTCCCTTAGATTAATATCAGGTATCTCATCATCACCCAAAATTCTAAACCACCATTTTTCCAATTAAATTTATTTTATTATTATTCTAACTTAATATGATTCATCAATTATCTTTAATGTAATGTTAATATTTTGAAAAATCTAACAAGATTTTATTTATATTTTCACTAGATTTAAGCGAAATATATTATAAAAATTTTTTGAATAATTATTAGAAATCATTTCAATAGCTCCACGGGGCTTAACGAGCATGAATTAACCTGACTAATAAATTAGTAATTATCTAAGGTCAATTTTTGAAACGTTAAAAGTTTTAATGATGATTTCTAGTTAAAAGGTGATTTAACTATTAATTATGGAATGATTCATAAATGGTTTTAGTTATTTTGTAGAATGCTTTTTCTATTCCTACATTTTCTTTCGCACTTGTTTCAAAATATTCAGTAAATATAATTTTTGTTCTTAGATTTTGAACATCCTTCGGAAAAATCTGTCTTTTTATATCATCAATTAGATCCAATTTATTTCCAATCAAAACACATGGAGTTTTTCCATTTAAAATTCTACTAATCTCCTTTTGCCATTTAGTTAGATTATCAAAGGTAACTCTTCTCGTTAAATCATATGTATATATTATTCCTGATGCCCCTTCATAGAAACTCGGACGAACAGAAGAAAAGTGTTCCTGTCCTCCTAAATCCCATACTTGAAGAATTATTTTGCTACCAAATTCCTTTAAAAAGATATATTTTACAAAAAAATTGATACCAATAGTCATCTGGGTATTTTCGATAAACTTTCCGTCTACATATTGGTGAAGAATAGTTGTTTTTCCTACTCCACCATCACCAACAATACAGATTTTATAAATTCGTTTTTTCGAAAAAGGCATTTAGAATGTAATTTTCCTGTAGAAAGTTATCATAATAGTCTAATTATTTGTATTTAAAAGTATTTTATTCGTTTTTTCCTACATATTTGTACATTTAATTATTAACATCAAATTTTTAAAGGAGTAATGGCTATAATAATAGAGAATAATTTCGAATAATTATTCATTATTCATTATTAATAAGATATGGATAGAAATTATATGAAGAGACTAATTGCAATTCCTTCTAATGGACCTGAACTAAATGATTTCATATCGGAACATTTTGGCCATTGTAATTATTTCATTGGTTTTGAGGTGGATGAAAATAAAAATTATCGAAAAACCTTTTCAATAAAGAATGATGGTCATTCTGGATGCATGGAACCAGTTATTAATTTGGTAAAGCGGAATGTAACTGATATGATTGTGGGTGGAATAGGCGCTAGACCTTATATGGGGTTTATTCAATACAATATAAAGCTATATAAGGGGATTAATGGCACTTTAAAGGATAACATTGTACTTCTAATTCAGAACAAATTAGAACAGTTAGAAGGGGCAATGTGTAAAGGACATTAACCAAATTGAAATAATAAAAGAAGGAGAAAAAAGTTATGAAAATTGCTATAAGCACAGATTCCAATCAGGTTAGTGCTCATTTTGGTAGAGCTCCAGTATTTACATTTCTTACAATTGAAAATGATAAATTAGTTAAAAGAGAAGAATTTGCGAATCCTGGACATGAAGTAGGGAGTATTCCTGAATTTTTAAATAAACATGGAGCAGAATATGTCATTTCAGGAGGAATGGGGTATAGAGCCCAAAATTTCTTCAAGCAATATGGCATAACTGTAATTATAGGTGTCCAAGGAAGCGTTGATAATGTTATCAAAAGAATTTTAGCTGGTGAGATTAAAACTATGGGTGGTGAAAGTCTTTGTACTCCTGGAGGAGGAAAAGGATACGGTGTTGAGAAAGTTCACACAGAAGCTGATGATGATCATAAGCACCATCATTAACTTATAAGATTTATCCTGAAATTATTTTATTTAAAGATTAATTAATAAAACTAAGGTTGAGAACAAGAATGGTTATAATTGTTGTACCTTCAAATGAGAAAGGCGGATTGAATGAACAAATGAATTCTAGGTTTGGACGATGCCCGAGTTTTACTCTTATAACAATAGAAAATAAGGATATAAAAGAGGTAAGAGTAGTACCTAATCACGCTTCAGAAACAATGGGAGGTGCTGGAGTGCAGGCAGCTCAAATAGTCGGTAATATTGGAGCCGATGGGGTAATAGTTAGCTTTTTAGGACCTAATGCCGCTGAGGCTTTAAATTCTTTGAATATAAAGATATATCAAGCTCCAGATGAACCAATTACAGTTAAAGAAGTTATAGAATTATATCTTGATCAAAAATTAGACTTAATCACTTCCGCAAATGTGACACCCCATCATGGAATGGGACAAGGAAGTGGTAGGGGTAGTGGTCGTGGGATGAGACATCAAAATCGAGGTAAATTTTAGATCATATAATTCATAGTCTAATTTTTAGGACTAATATTATGTTAAGAAGGCATAAAGTCATCTGCATTACTGGGGGAAAGGGAGGAACAGGGAAAACTTTAGTTGCTGTAAATTTAGCAGTGATGTTTAGAAATAACGGATATAATGTACTTTTAATAGATGGAGATGTTGAAAATCCCAACACATACTTATTAATGGGAGGAAAACTTGAGAATAGAGAGGAAGTTTATTTTTTTGTACCAAAAATTGATGAGTTAAGATGCACAAAATGTGGTTTATGTGCTGAGAACTGTCTTTCTCACGCTTTATTATATATAAAAGATGCTGTTCCAATTCCTATTTTAAATCTATGTTCAGGTTGTAAATTATGTTATAAAATCTGTCCTTCTAATGCTATAATAACAGATTCAAGGGTAATCGGAAATTTATATAAGACTCAAATTAACAACATTGACTTAATAATAGGAGAATTAATACCATCAGAAGCAAGATCAGCTGTTATTGTAAAATCATTAATGGAGAAATTAGATATTATCTTGAATGATCATCCAAATAAATATGATATTATTATTTTTGATACCGCTCCAGGAGCACATTGTGATGTTGAAGAATTAATTCAACATGCAGATTATATTATACCTGTTACAGAACCGACCAGGTTTGGCAAGTTAGATTTATTAAGAATTATTGAATTAATCAAATTTCTTAAAAAGCAATTCAAAGTCATAGTAAATAGATCTACTCTGTTAGGATTCAAAGAACAATTTTTAAAAGATTTAAATCTTGAAAAGATCCAAGTTTTGGGCGATATACCACTAGATAAAGATATTGTCCAATCCTACTGCACTGGAACTCCATTAATGAGTGATAATTCTTTTAATAAGAATGGAGAGGGATATAAAGCTTTTCTACAGGTCTATGAAAACCTTATTAAATGGAGTGAAGCAGGAATATGAAATGCAAAACAATTGCAATAATTTCTGGAAAAGGGGGTGTTGGAAAAACATCATTAGCGGCATCCTTAAGTATTCTTGCGAGCAGGGATCTAGAATTTCACCCTATCGTGCTTGATTGTGATGTTGATGCTCCAAACTTGGCATTAATCTTACCTCCTGGAGATACTCAAGAAGTCTATTCAGAAGATGTTTTCACCACTCTGAAGGCAAATCTAATAGAAGATGATTGTATACATTGCAAAGAATGTATAGATAATTCTTTTTGTGAATTTAATGCATTAAGCTGGATTGAACAGAAACAGATACCTAAAATTGATTATCTTGCATGCGAAGGATGTGGTGCATGTAAAGTCTTATGTTCTAGTCAAGCATTTACTATAAAAACAGTAAAAAGTGGTGAAATCATATCTTATAACACAAAATTCCAATTTCCATTAGTTTATGGAAAAACTAGGTTAGGAAGCACTACTTCTGGAAAATTAGTTTCAGATGTAAAAAAGTCCGCTCAGAATCTACCTGAATTTCCAGATTCAAACATTATTCTAATCGACGGACCTCCAGGTATTGGATGTCCAGTCATATCCGCTATTTCAGGAGTGGATTATATTATTGCTATTACAGAACCTACCCCATCTGGTTTACACGATTTAACGAGAGCAATTGATATGGTGTTACAATTTAAGATTGATTTTGGTATAGTTATAAACAAAGCAGATTTGGAAAGCTCATTTCAAGAAAAATTTAAGAACTACATAGAAAAAACGGGATATAATGTTCTAGGCAATATTAATTTTGATTTATCTATTCCAGAAGCAATGTCATATGCGGAACCGGTTGTTATGCACGCTCCCGAATCCTCCGCTAGCAGAAGTATTAAAAAAATCTATAGTAAGCTTAAAAATCAAATTTTGAATCATCATTGATTTGCTATAAAGTATCTCTTTTTCAAAATAATAGCTTAAAACTCGTAATTTATAATCAATAAACTAAAGAGATTAATAAATTATTTAATATTTATAACTCAGAGAAAGAGAATTTTAATTAAACTTGAGAAGGTGGGTTTCATTCCTATTCAGAATTTCATGGAATTATATAAATATTTACCAAAAACTAATTGTAAGGTATGCGGAAAGCCAAGTTGTATGGCTTTTGCATTAGACTTATTGCAAGGGAAGGTAAAAGTTGATGATTGCACACCCCTGCTAGAACCAAAATATAAAAAACAATATGAAACGCTAAAAGAGTTACTTGGTTCTGAAGAAGGGCAAATTAAAGAGTTACGTATAAATGTAGATTCAGATTTATGTGATGGCTGTGGAATTTGTGTTACTGTATGTCCAGTAAACGCAAGATATTGCCCCCCAACCTTGAGTGGAAAGGCTCCTGATTATCCTCCAGAAGATCATCAACTCTTTCAAGTTAAAGGTGGAAAGTGTGAATTACTTGAACTCAAATATTGCCGTAGGATCGAAGCAGAGGGTAGGGAGAGAGAATGTCGAGTTTGTGAAACCTATTGTCCTCGTGAAGCCATTAAAATTGAGTATGTTTAATTTATATTAATTTTTAAATAAGTTTAGTGGGAAATTATGAAACGTTACATCTGTTCTGGATGTTCATTATTATGTGATGATATTATTGTTAGAACTGATGGTATTTACATCGAAGAGGTTATTGGTGCTTGTCTTAAAGGAAAAGAGAAATTTGATTTAATTACCTCTCATAATCGTATTCTGAGTCCACTTATTCGTCAAAATTCAAAACTTCAGAAGGTATCTTGGGATGAAGCTTTAAATAAAACGGTTCAATTAGTTAAAAATTCAAAAAAATTATTGTTGTATGGTTTTTCAAATTCGAGTTGTGAAGCCCAACTTAAAGGTTTGGAACTCGCTAAACTAAGTAATGGATTTATAGATTCAAATTCTTCGATATGCCAAGGAAAAGTTTTAAATAGTAGTGTAAATACGGGAATGGCATTAACAACTATAACTGAAATAATTAATAAGGCAGATTTGATCATTTTATGGGGATCCAATGCTGCTGAATCAATTCCTCGTCTATTAAATAAAGTTCTTTTTTCAAGAGGAAAATTTCGAATGACTGGACGAGAAATAAAAACTTTAATCATAATTGATCCTATCAAAACGGCATCTTTTAACACAATGGGTGTTAGAGATCTTGCCTTAAAAATAACACCTGGTAAGGATCTAGACTTAATTAAAGTTTTAAAAGAGGAATGTTGTGCTGTAGATAGTATCCCTCTTGAAGGGGTTGCTGGTCTTGATAGAGAAGATATGAAGAGATTGCTACAACACTTAAGTGGTACGGAATACGGAGTAGTGTTTATAGGTCAAGGTGTTTTAACACCTCAAAAAGATTCTAAATTAGTTTCTGAACTTTTAGAATTACTCGAAATGATAAACTCAAAACAAAAAAGGGGAAGAATATCTCTTGTTATGATGGGTGGTCACTTCAATATGCCAGGATTTGATCATTTAACTCTATCTCTATATGGAGTGAATGGAGCTCTCCAGTTTAAGGATAATCAATTTATCAATACTAATGACACGATTATTTCAAAAATCGAAAAAGAGGATTTTGATTGTGCAATGTTTTTTGGCACGGATCCAATTTCACATCTTCCTATAAGTTTGAGTTCAAAACTTGCTAAGAAACCTATAATATTAGTTGATAATCATCAAACTCCGACAGCACAATTGGCAGACATTATATTACCAACAGCAATTACCGGCATAGAATGCAATGGTTTAGCATACAGGTTAGATCATGTTCCCATTGAACTAAAAAAGATAATTAGCCCTCCTAGTAAGATATTTACCGATGCAGAATTATTAGAGCAAATTATTCAAAAATTTGAAGTTAAAGGAGGTACATAAAATGGAGTTAATTTTGAACACTGCAAGACGAATGGAAAATGATCAAGCAAAGGAGTTCGCATTAGGTGATAAAGCCTCTTTAAAAGAAAAGCTTGCCGTAGCATTTCTTAATCCGTTAGATTTGGAGAAAATTAATCCTAAAAAAGATAGGAATTTGAAAGTGTCAAGCATGTATGGAGAAATCGTTGTAAGGGGAGTAATAGATGAAGATGTAACTCAAGGTACTATCCTTCTGCCAAATTCAATATGGTCAAACCAAATAACAGGAATAGAAAATCTAGAGCTCAAGTACAAAAATATTATTGTTAGATTAGAACCTACGGAAGAACCAGTTACAGATTTAAATAAAATTATGCAAAAAATAAAGGAGGGCTAATAGAATGACGAAATTAATCGTTAAAAATGGGATAGTATTCGATCCCATTAATGATGTTAAAGGTGAAGTTAAGGATATTTTAATAGAGGATGGAAAGATCGTAGAAAAGCTCTCTAATGAAAAAAACGTTAAAGAAATAAATGCTAAAGATAAAACTGTAATACCTTCAGGAATTGATATTCATACTCATATAGCATCCCAACAAATTAATTGGGTACGGTTGGTAGGAAAAACTGATAAAACCTTCCAAGAATATTGGAACAATCTAAGACTAGACTATATTGCTCGAGATTATATATCTAACGGGTATACTTTCATTGTAGAAGCCAATGTGTATCCTTCATTATCAAAACAAACTATTTTTAACTTTCAACAGTTTCCAGTTCTCGATAAGGCTATACTTTTAAATATTAGCAATTTTTGGCCTTTAGAATTAGAATTTCAGCGAGAAATGGAAGAGCAGGCTTCAGTCTTTTTATCAGATTTGTTAACTAAGACAAAAGGATTTGGTTTTAAGATTTATAATCCTTTTGAAGCTGAAAATTGGAATTTCCATAAATTAAGAGACTCAGTCGAAGATAAAGGACGATTATATAATTTCTCTCCTATTGATGTTTATGAAAAATTAGCTAAATATAATGAATATCTAGGCTTACCACATTCAGTCCATGCACATGTTGCAGGGTATGAAAAAGAAACAGCAAAACAAAATTTATCAATAATTTTGGAGAGAATAAGAGCTTTAAATTTAACACCTAATCCTAAAAATGATTTGAATATTGACCGCACACAAATATTTCACCTTGCCCATGCTTCAACTTATAACATTGATGGAGATAATTCTAATTTAATCAATTTCTTTAATGATAATCAAGATTTTTGCCTTGATCTAGGAATTTTAGGATTTGATCCTATTAATCCATTAATCACGAGTGATAGAAGACTAATTAATTCTATTAATTCTTCAGCATCCCCTTTTAAGTTAATAACCATGGCTACTGAATCAGAAGGGGATTCCTTTTCTACTTTAAGAACTTTTAGTAAAAAACATAAAGATTCATGTATTTATTGGGCTAATGCACTTTCTTTAGCACTAAACATAAAAAATAAATGGCAAATCCAGCTCTCCCTTAATTTTCCGAATTATTCTCATATCAAAAACATTCCTGAGATTGCTTCATGGTTAATGAGTAGAAAAGCTAGAGAGGAATTTCAATCTAATATGAATCAAGAGTTTTTGAAAAATAATCTCCTTAAAAATGAAGAGAAAGAACTAAATTTTAATGAATATATAATTATAAGTCGATCTAGCCCTGCTAAATCATTAGGTATCGGAAGTATTAAAGGAAATTTGGGGATAAATGCTGATGGTGATATAAATATCTTAAACTTAAATATCAATGAGATTGATACCTCAAAAGATTATCAACTATTAGAAGAATCGTTTAAAAACATCGAATTCGTTATTAAAGGCGGAAAGGTTATTAAACATCAAATGAATATGAACACAGATTATTCTGGTCAGATTTTTTGGAGTAAAGGAAAAATTGATTCAAAAGATGCAAATTCAATTATTAATAAGAAGAAAGAGTTTTATCAAAAATATATGTCTGTTTTCTACGATACCCTAAACTATTCAATTGATGAACGCTATTTAAGAGAGATAATCTAAAGTTAACGAATAAACCGTATTATTGAATTCTTTTTTAAGCCAAATAGTAAAAATGGGAAAAAATAAAAGTAATTTAGTCTAATTTTAATTTAAAAAAAATTATTAATATTAGGGTGAAATTTTATATCTTTAAACAAAATTAGGATTCCAATAATATTTCATGGCGAGAATTCTTTAAGGGAATTAAAGAAGATTGAGGAAAATAGAGTCTTGATTATAACTGATAAAAATATAAGACATCTTTTTGGAGAATTAATTTCAAAATATTTCAAGAAGAAGGAACTTGCATTTTTTGATGATGTAACTCCTAATCCAAAGGATTCGATGATTAATAATAATAAAGATTTTGTCATAGGATTCCAACCTGAAGTAATTATAGGATTTGGAGGAGGATCTGTAATGGATACAGCTAAAATGCTTTACTTTCTTTATGAAAGTAAAAAGGATTCGATTTATGAATGTAATCCAATAACCTCCTATAATTTGGGGAAAAAATCAAGATTGATTTTAATTCCAACTACATCTGGTACTGGAGCTGAACATACACCTGCCTCGATCATAACCAATTCAGAAACTGGACAGAAAGTTGCGTTGGCATCAAATGAATTAATTCCAGAATCAGTAATTTTAGATCCAAAGTTATGTCTAAAAATGTCTGAAGAACTTACCATTGTAACATGTTTAGATGCTTTTGTGCACGCTATTGAAGGTATGACTAGTAAATTTAGGTCTGACTTTAGTGACGCTGCGAATTTGCATGCAATCAAATTGATTATTAAATATCTACCTAATATTATAGAAAACAATTATGATGATATTAAGATACGGGAAAAGTTACATAATGCAGCATCCATAGCAGGAATTGGAATGGCAAATTCGAGTTGTGGTCTAGCTCACTCTTTTGGACATGCCTTAGGAGCAGTCTATGATATTAAGCACGGACTTGCAGTAGGAATAATGTTACCTTATATCATTGAATATAATAGAGTAGAATGTGAAGCTAATTATATTGAGATTTTGCAGAGTATAAATATATTAGATACTAAAAATCCTGCAAGTATTTTAGCGGAATTTATTAGAAGCTTTTTAAAACGCATCAAAATTTCCTTTTCGTTAAATTATCTTGTGAATGAAGAGATGTGGAATAAGAACATAGATAATTTGTTTTCCTATGCCAAAAAGGACATTCTAACACCATTTAATCCAAGAAAAGTAAATGAAAATGAATTTAGAAAAATCTTTGATTATGCATATATAGGTAAATCTATAGATTTTTAATAAATCTAGTGTTTGTTTTGTTATCATAGCTGCATTATAGGGTGTTTTGTTACCTTAAATGCACTTTATTGATTGAAAAATATTAAATTATCCAACTGTATGATAATGTAATGAAGAATAGATAAAATATCGCGGTGCTATTATATAGGCTAAAGGTCTTCTTCTTATATAAGTTTCCAAATCTTTCTCGAGATATGAATAGATACTTAAATGGATTAATGGTATTACTAAAGTTTGCCATCTTTTAAGCTCTTCTTGGGAAATATCATTTTCTATTGTTAAAATTCTAGGATTTAAACTCATTAACAAGGAGTATTCAATTAATTCAGGTATAAATTTCGCGCTTTGAGCTTTTAATATATTCGATTGTGCTCGAAGCATAATCATCCAAGTCTCTTCGGGATCCCAGGGAAATAATGAGCAAACAGATGAAAAAAATTTTGTGCCTTGAGGTATATCTTCCATTATCTTAAAAAAGTAGTTATACGAGTCCAGGTTGGTTGAAAGAGCTAAGATTAAAAGAACATGTACCATCTCCTCATCAGTGAAACTCTTCAAATGATCATAAAGAATGGTATCTTTCCCTATCATTGGTAGATTAGAATGAAAATCGACAAGTATTTCAAGATTTCCTAAATATTTATCAATTTCATTCAGTGTATCTGGAAATGATGCTGCTCTTATAGCAAATAATTCTCCAAGTAATGATAT
>JBHLLO010000059.1:0-3059 GCA_048885535.1 Candidatus Hermodarchaeota archaeon | reverse complement strand
GAAAGTTCACGAAAATAAAATCTTCTACGTGCCTTGATTTCATCTATCATGTTGTCCCCTAAAGGAGTAAGAACGACGTTCATTCCATTAACTTTTGTTGCTCTTTCGAATGTTTCTTTTTGAGAACTCATATGCATTATTTGATTTTTAAGACTTTTTAAAGAGATTTCCTTATCTTCAATTAACTCTTTAAGCTCTTTAATTTCATTCTTCAAAGAACTACCAAATCCAATTTTAAAATAAGAGAGGAATTTCTTTATGCCAGATAATCGATTATATTCACCTTCCATAGACACTAAATTTCTATAGGAATCTCTTATCTGAGATGATACCTGCATGTATTCTCCCTTCAAACCTTTTAAGTCATGTTCTATATGTTTACTTGGGCCTTTTAAACTAAATTCTGAAACCAAATTATATTGGAGTAATTCAGATATCTCTTCGTAGGAAGTAATGATATCTGTTTTGTTCTTAATAGAATCTAAAATTTCTAATGCTCTCTCACATTTCATACATAATTCACCATTTCTAATATTGGAATTTCAATTACAGGGAAGGAATCTCCCTCGATACATATAATTAAATTACTATTTTGATTTTTTACATAAGAAAATAAATCTTTATTTAAAGCATGATGAAACAGTAACGCTAATTCTTCACGCTGTTTAGACCAACTAATTTCCCTTTGTTGAATTTTATGACGATAAGAATCAATCTTAAAAAGGGCATAGATAAATTCATAAAAAAGTTTTTGCCATTCCTTTTTTTGTAATTCTTCAATATCTTTGAGAGGGATTTGTTTCCAAACTAATCCTTCTATATCTGCGAAATAAATAGTTCCATCAGGAGCAACCACACAATCCTTATCGAACCACACATCTTGATAGATTATTCCTGTAATTTCATTCCCATTAACTTTAGCTGATCTTGAATAAAGAGATAATAATGCAATTCCACTTTTTATAAAATTAAGCTCAAATTCCTCAACTTTTTCAGCAGTATCTACTTCAAATAAGGAAAAAATTGAAGCTGGATTTGCAATAACAAAATTTGATTCAAAAAATAACCTTATATTTGATGGAATAAGGCGAATGACTTGAAAAAAATGGTCATGATAAGTACGAAACCAGAAAAATTTTCTAGCTAATTGTTCTATTTCTTTAGGTAATTGAACAACCCCTATAACAGGGCATAAATGTGCTCCATTTATAGAATCTTTTGAAGCTATCATAGAATATTTTAATTCATCAAAAGCATTAATTTTCCCCTGAGCTCCATAAGGGCTCTCACCCATCCATGATTCTCCCATAATAAATCCTAAGCCTGTCGAAAGATTATCCAATTGCTCATACAACTGTGAATCACGGCATGAATCTTTTAATTTTGAGGGTGTTAATGGTCCCCCTAAAAACATATCTTCATATGCACCACAGCCTTTTACTGATAGATAAAAAAGACGACCATTAAACGAAACATTTAGGTTAGGTAATATTGCGTTTCGATTTTCATCTTTAATAGCGGAATGACTTACTTTAGTTAATTTATGTATCTCTGCAGTAGCAGGACCTAGATATAGTTTAACCCATTTTTCTAATGACTTGAATTGAGGATTTAATTCCCTATCTTCCGGTATTGATTCATAAAGAACTATATTTACTGAATTTAACATGAACTGTTGATATTTCGAAATATTGTTTGAAAAACCCTTGCTCAGTATCTTCTCACCTTAATCTTTGGCATCTTTTTTCCTAAAAGATGAATCTTTCCTATTGTTAAAGCATCTATGTCCTCATAAATTTTTTTAGCCGGACTATTCCATTCTGCTATTTCTGTAATTGCTGACCCACATCCCATTTCTTTAAGAGCTGAAAGCCTTGAAAAGACTAACATTCGACCTAAACCACGATTTCTAAACGCAGGATGTACATAAAGACCATACAACCAACCAGTGGTTTCACCAGGTGTCGCAAACCCAACACCCATAATCACTTCATTAATGAACAATTCAGGTTTTGGGTAATTATGACGTTGTAACTCAGACAAGACATACCTTATCCAATTATCTTGAGTTGAAGCTATAGCGACCACACTAATATCATCTTCATAAGATTTTTCTACCCATTTTGCATATTTCGGTCTTCTTCTACCACTATCTTCATTTGCTACCATCCTCATAATATCTTGAAGGTATTTTGGGTCCGTCGGTTTGATATAGGTTGTGTCAAAAGTAAAATCTCGTAGTTGAAGGTTATCAATTCGAAAAATGTCATAGGTTTCAATAGTTCTGAATTTGAAAATTCTTGGAAATTCGGTAAATGCATACTTAACCTTCGCATATCTGATCATTTCGGGGGAATATTTTCCATAAAAAGTACCAATTTTCCCATTTGGCTCTATAAAACCTATTCCATGCAATTTGCTATCATTATGAGCAGAAATTATCTTCTTCCCATGAGATCTTGCCCTTACTAAATAAGATGGTATTATTTCTGAATAAGCAGATTCTATGGAAAATGAAGCATTAGAGGGAATGCCACGTTCTACAATTATGTCTCTCTCTTCTGGTTCTTTATGTATTACTATTGGTTTCCACCTTACTTTTTCATAAATCACATAAAATATTATCGCTATGCAAAATATTGGAAACCAATATGCTAAAAAGTAAATTCCAAAATTAAAACATCTAATATAATTAGAAGATGTAATAAAAACTACTGAATTTAACGTAAATTCAGATGGATATCCCGTATCTCCATCAAATCCTTCATCCTCTTCATAATATATCTCACCTAGAAGATAGCCTTCAGAAGTAAAATAATCGTCAACTACATAGTTGGCAGTGAAGTCTCCATAATCATCAGTAGCAGCGACCCTATAATATGTTCCTTCAGCATGTAATCTTTTACCGAGAAAAGGCATTAAATGACCAACCCAAATTGTGGAATCTGCCCATAAAACATAATTGATACCGAGAATTGAATATTGAGAAGAACTAAAACCACTTGGAATATGAAACCATACATTCATACCAGATGTGTCATAATCTTGATCTGTTCCTA
>JBHLLO010000058.1:0-19750 GCA_048885535.1 Candidatus Hermodarchaeota archaeon | reverse complement strand
TTATTTTTGGTTTTATCAATCTTTACTGATTTTGATAAACTATGGTGGATTGGTGAAGTCTGTCTTTGGATCATATTTACTAATGCGATTATATTCATCTCCTTTCCTACTTCAGAATTTACCCAGAAGTTTGTAATTAAAGGAATATTCTATGGATTTATTAATATTGGTATTTTAGGAGTGCTAACGTGGTGGGTACATCATTCAATTCTCTATATGCTATTTAGTATCCCATTTTTCTTTTGGATTGCTTTCTTTTCAACAATGTCTTCAAGTGGTTATACAATGGCAACAAGTCCAAGAAAAATTGAAATTGAATATCCCCTATTTAGTTTGTTGAATAAAGTATTTTTAATAATCAGTTTAGTATCATTAACAATTGGAGTCATATTTTTTTAAATGAAAATTAATTTAATAATATTGAAAAATAAAAGGTGGTATATATGACAGAAATAGATTTTAATTCATTAGATTTTAAGGAAATCATAAAAAGTCTAAATATCTTTATTGATAGAGATCTTTGCAATGGTTGTGGATTGTGTGGAGAAATTTGCCCTTTTGGTTTACCAAAACCAAGTAAAAATGGAAAATTTGAAATAACCAACGCTAATACTTGTACTGAATGTAGTGCTTGTAAAAGGAATTGCCCCACCCAAGCAATCATCATGCAAGAACAACCTGGTTGTGGATGTCTATGGAATGTTAGAAGCCGAGTAAAAAACCAATCAAATCAATCAAATCAATCTTGTAATTGTTCTTAAAATTATAGGTTATAAATGGTGGAAAAAAGTAATAAGTTAAAAGTAGATATTTTTGTGCCATTAGATAGCTGTGCTTGCGAATGGGATAAGTTTATGAATCGAGTTTTTATTGTATTAACTCCTTATATTAAATTTATTGAACATAATACAAAAAATCTTAATTCTGAGGAAGCTCGAGACCTTAACTTACAAGGAAACACAATTTTAGTAGAAAATGAACGAAAATACACCGCTGCGTTTTCATTGAAAAGAGATTTGCCAAACTTACTTAAAGAAAAAGGTTTAATATAAACATCATAATTTTGGGTGATTTACAAATTAAAAAGATAGAATTTGAAATTAGTATACCAATTAAAGGACTTCAACAGGGTAAAAAGTATTCTCTTGAACTAAATGATAATGCTACATTTATTGAAGCATTAGCATTAGTTGATAAGATAGAAATGGAAGATCCAACAAATACAATATTTCCGTTGTATGAGGACTATATCTATAGTTACCTTCAATTATTTGTAAACATAGAAGAAGGTCTAATTTATGATGATGTTGGAGTATTCGCTTATGCACCTGACGAAGATGGAATTATGCGTAAATTTAATCCTATTAGGGAAAATATCGAATTCAATTTATACCCTGATAGTTTTATTCAATTACAACCGGATGTAGGATGTTGATGAGAAAAAGTAAAAGAGAGATTAGATATGGGAACACTTAAAACAATTATTCGTCAGAAATATGGTAAAGAAAATGAAAATTTTACCCACTATTTTAATAAACTAATTTAACAATTTGGATGAAATCTTTTAATAAAATTTAGTGAAAGATTGACAAAAGGATTGCCTCCTTAGTTTTTATAAAAAAATATATAAGCTATTTTACCCTTTATTTTAAAATCTGAAACTTAAAAAATAATTCCTAATTTAAATTTTCGAGTACTTATGGATTTCTTCACACATTTCTTAATAGGAATCTTCATAAGTATCAATACTCTTAACTCGTTGCCGTTCAGTATAGCTCTTTATGCTGTAATAATGGCTATAATTGCTGATTTCGATATACTATTAGCACCATTACGGCTGATTATAAAATCAAATTTTTTGTCCCATAAAGGATTATCACATTCCTATTTCACAGCTTTAATCTTTTCTTTTTTCACTGCAATAATATTTACAATCATAACCATTGAACAATTTATTATTGCTTGGTTTGTGGGATTTCTATTTTATAGTATCCATATTTCACTTGATTTAGTAACAGCATCAAAAATCCCTATTTTTTATCCATTCTCTAAAAAGAGATATAGATTTTTCATAGATAGGGCAATCAATTTAGTATTGGCTCTAATCTCTGGTCTTGTTATTGTTTTCTATTCATTATTATACTTCTTTTTACCACAACTTTTTTTTTCATATCTATTTCAATACTTTTTTGGATTTTACTTAGTTTATTTCTTATATCGTTTTATTTCAAAAATATGGATTCAAGCAAAATTACCTCCTAATACCCTTTACATTCCGGGATTATTTCCTTTTATCTATTTTGTTTATGAAAACCAGAGTTTTGAAAACATTCTTTTGTTTAAATTAATTAAAAAGTATCAATTTTTTTCAAAGGAGATTAATTTATTAGAATTTAAAATAGAAAAAGGTTCAAAAGAAATGAAATTTTTTGAAAAAGCTATTTCATTAAGTAAGAAATATGTATTCTTTAATAAATGGAAGTGTATAATACCGTTTATTCAGGAAAACAAAAGAAACATCATTGTAATATTAATTTTAGCTGAAAGCTATGCATTTAGTAATGCTTATGCACTTAAATTTATATTTGATAATAATACATATAAATGTATTAATGAAACTGAAAGTTTTAACTATAGAACTAAATCTATCCGATTAAAATTATAAAATAAAAGAAAAGAAAATGAATTTTTCTAGTTAGGCTTTCCATTTTTTCAATAAGTTAAAAAAAAAGAAAATTTATAGTTATTTAATTTTAATCGTAATAGTATAGGCCCCAGGATGGTAATTGAAGCGGAGACATATTCTGTAGTGGATATGGGGAAATTATTCCTAAACCACTTGGATATATGCCTGGTCCTGGAACCATTGTCTTATTCCCACTGTACCATTGAATAGCTAGAGCTGTTCCATATGGCCACCCTTCTGTAATACAATGACTAGGATCATAAGAACCCCATCCCCCAGCACCTACAAGGTAATTTGTTCTGTTTAAAGTTTCTAATGTTGAAACAATAGTGTCAGGATTTAAGGATTGAGCTGTTTCGATTGCCCAAGCTAATTGGTTGACCGCATCATAACTGCCAGTAGCGGTATAAATTGGCGAAATTGGAGTAGGCGAACCAAAATTGGTATGGTTACCAATATAATTATTCCAGAATTTGAGTGTCTTTTCAGTTTTATTTGTTTTAAATACAGATTCAAGAGTAACTCCATACTCACATTTTCCGCCAGTTCTAGTCCAGAAATCACCAGCTTGAGCTTCTACATTAATACCAATTGGGATACAATGTGGTGTATTATCAGCATAAGTATTAACAAATGGTAGTCCTGCAACACCAGAGATTATAGGGATTACAATTTGAGTATTATTATTTTCAATCCATTGCCAATAGGTATTCAATTGTGCTGGTTGCACATCCTGGGGAAATGCTATATCTGTACCAGTATAATCCATTTCAAACAATGGATTTGTACCTGTTAGGTTTGTTAGTACAGCAACCATAGCATTTCGGAAGTCTTCAGTCCAGGTTAACGCTTCTCTCATAAATGAAAATCTGGTAACATTATGCCCTGTTCCAAATGGAACTGGAAGGCTTAATACATATGCTGTGCCCATAATTAAAGTTATTAATTCTTTAGCCAAGGAAGTTGTATTGATTGGATTAGGTTGGAAAAAGTATTTATATACAGGATAATTATTTGAAACATTTTTACAAAAAGTAGAGGTAGCGGCTCCAGTATTCATAAAAATAATCTTTCTTTCCATGAAAAAGTCTCGATATGCAAGTAATGCTTCAGTTCTAAATCCACCTGTGGCAAATTGAACTTGTTTATAGTCAATAAGCCTTTGCGCCGCTGCTACACCAATAGAGGTATCAAGAATAGGATTAGCTTCATCTGAATTTTCAGCAGTTATTCCAATATAGTAGGTGGTGCCACCAATATCTATGCCACCGTGAGTATTGATTTCATACGCTCTTAGCCATGCTCCATTTTTTTGGCCTTCTCCTTGTATTCGGTTAAGATCACCTATAACTCCTATTTTAATTATTCGCTCTGGGGGTATATCTAAATGTGTTACACCAGGGCAATCTGCAGCGCTCCATTGATATGGTCTTAAAACTAACCATATGGTAATTCCTGAAGCTGTACCAATTATTGCGACTAGTACTATAGCTAAAATTCTTTTTGTTCTTCTTTCCATTTTTAAAATCACTTTTTTGTATAAATTTTAGATTAACATTTTCTAATTGAGATAAACATATATTTAAAGATTTATAATTTTTGATTTGGGAATTAAAAATTTCTGACATTTTTATTAAATTAAGGACATTGATTAGCATATTTGAAAATGATTGAATAAAAAGCTTTTTAAATAATCGACACAAAATAATTTACATTAGAAATAGATTTTTATAATCGAATTAGGATTTAGCAAAATTTAACTAGAATAATAAAATTCACTCTGTTTAAATTGAGTAGAGAGGTTAAAGTATTTGGCTGGTGAAGATATAATTTTTTACGGAACAGCACAAGGTGCTGTTAATGCATTGATCGCATTAGGGTATTCTTTAGTATATGGAGTGGGTGGTATTTTAAATTTAGCTCATGGTGCTTATTACTTAATTGGGGCATATACTTTTTATTTAACTTGGTTATATCTTGGTGCATTCCCCTTATTGGGTTTTTATTTAGGGATGGTTTTAGCTTTAATTGCAGCAACTACAGTAGGTATGCTTTCATATTTATTGCTTATAAAGCCTTTAAAAGGGCATGAAATAAGTGTTCTAATTGGAACGTTTGCAATAGGTTTTTTTTGCGAACAGTTAGTAATCGCAATAAGTGATCCAGATACCCATTCAATTTCAACTATTTGGGATCAGAGGGTACAATTTTTTGGTTTACAAGTTCAAGTACATTGGATTATACTTATTATATTATCATTAGTATTTGTAGTTTTGGTCACAATTTTTATAAAAAAATCTAAACTCGGGAAATCTATTCGAGCAGTTTCCCAGGATCGAGAGGCAGCCATGTTAATGGGTATAAATGCTGATAGAATTCTTATGTATACTGTGATGATATCAGCATTTCTTGCGGGTACAGCTGCTATACTGTATGTGCCTTTGGATTTGGTAGCGCCATATAAAGGATGGCCTATACTTACAAATGCAATTGCTGTAGTAATTCTTGGAGGGATGGGAAGTCTACCTGGTAGTGTAATTGGAGCTTTCATTCTAGGGTATGCTAGACTCCTTACAGATTCTTTTCTCGATCCTGTCTACTCCTCGTTAGTTCCAATCGTGATTATAATTATAATTCTTGTAATTAGACCTAGAGGATTATTTGGTAAAAAAGAAATTAGTTGAGGAAAATAAATTAAGCCCATAATCTAAGGATGGTTTTTTAGAATGAGTAAAATAAAAGAAAAGTTAGAGGGATTTCCCAAATATTTAAAAGATTGGGCATCTTCTTTCAAAGGAGCATTAACCTTGGTATGTTTAATAGGACTTTTTACTTTTCCAATCTTGACTCAAAATGCTTATTTTTTGGGAATTTTTGTACTTGCAATGATATTTGCTATTTTTGCAGCTAGTTGGGATTTTCTTGCTGGATTTGCAGGACAAGTAAGTTTTGGACATGCTATTTTTTTTGGAACTTCAGCTTATACATTTAGTGCTACTCTTATGTTCAATGACTTTCCGTGGTGGGCATCATTAATTGTTGGGACGTTAGTTTCGGTGGGAATTGGTTTTCTAATAGGAATCGTTTGTTTAAGGTTAAAAGGTCCATACTTAGCTCTAGGTACTATGGTTATTGGCATAATGTTAATGAGCTTATTTAGAATACCCCAATTCAAAGATTTTCTATGGGGTGAGGAAGGAATATCTGGTATTCCACCCCTCTCCAATAATTATGTAATATTTTATTTCACTATATTGATATTTATGTGTCTTTCTATGATAATAATGATTCAAATTACCAAATCTAAGATGGGCACAATTTTTAAGTCTATTCGTGATGATGAAACGGGTTCTAGGGCCTCAGGAATAAATGTAACGAAATATAAAGTTTTTGCTTTCATGATTAGTAGCTTATTCGCTGGATTGGCTGGTTGCCTTTTTGCTATGTATAATAGGAGTGTAAACCCCCAAATTTTCCAACCGTATTATTCATTTATTGTTTTGATAATGGCCGCATTAGGTGGTATTGCATCAATTTCTGGATCAGCCTTAGGAGCATTCACATTTATTTTTCTAAGCGAAATTCTTAGAGATTTAGATCAATTAGCTCCCATTCCTATTTTGGGAGCTTTTTTTGATCCAAGATTTGTGTTTTCAATTTTGCTAATACTTATAATTCGATTTGTGTCACAGGGAATATTAAGACCTGCTTTAGAGCGTTTAAAAGATTTATGGGATCTCCTGCTAGGAAGGTAAAAATAATCATAAAGTTAAATATTAAAATACAGTGCTTTAAAAGATGGGTATAATTTTAGAGGTTAAAAATTTAACGAAGAAATTTGGTGGACTTACAGCTGTTAATGATTTCAGTTTTGAAATTAAACGTGGAGAATTTGTTGGTTTAATTGGACCGAATGGTGCTGGAAAAACTACAGTGTTTAATTTAATATCTGGTTTTGAAAAGCCTAATGCAGGCAGTATAAGATTTGATGGAATTAATATTTCAGGCAAGAAGCCTTATAAAATTGTAAATTTAGGAATTGCCCGAACTTTTCAATTAGTAAGATCGTTTAAGTATCTAAATCTCCTTGATAATGTTACAGTTTCATGTCTTTCACCACGAGGAAAAGTAGTTGCAAGAAATATTGGGGTTGAGGAGTATGCTAGTTCAATCCTCGCTTCTGTCGGACTTATCGACAAAGCTAGAATACCACCAGTTATTTTACCTCATGGTGATTTGAGAAAACTCCAAATTGGTAAAGCAATTGGCACTAATCCCCAATTGCTACTTCTTGATGAGCCTTTCAGTGGTCTTGGTCACGAAGAACAAGATGTTATTACAGATTTAATTAAAAAATTACATGATGATGGAGTAACTATATTTATCACGGGACATGTATTAAGGGAATTAATGTCATTAGTCCCAAGAGTAATTGCAATGCATCAAGGTAAATTTATAGCTGATGGCCCCCCAAAAGAAGTGGCTAATAATAAAATAGTTCTTGAGGCATATTTAGGTAGAGGTGAAGAATTTGCTTGAATTAAAAAAAATTTATCATTATTATGGAAAAGCTAAAAGCCTTGAAGAAGTAAATTTAAAAATAGAAGAAAAATCATTAGATTCTGTTATTGGACCTAATGGTGCTGGTAAGTCTACACTCCTAAAAGTGATTTCTGGCTTAGAAGAACCTGACAGAGGAAAAATTATCTTTAGAGGAGTAAGAATAGACGAGGAAAAAGCTTATAAAATCGCAAGAATGGGAATTGGGCATTGTCCAGAACGTCGAAGACTTTTTTATGATATGAATGTCGAGGAAAACCTTCGTATGGGTGCCTATTCACTAAAAGATAAAACAAAATATAAAGAATTAATAAAGATGATATTTGAACTTTTTCCACGTCTTAAGGAGAGAAAAAAGCAGCGAGCCGGGACTCTCAGTGGTGGTGAACAGCAAATGCTTGCTATCGCACGTTCTCTTATGTCAAATCCAAAATTACTCTTAATGGATGAACCATCTTTGGGATTAGCTCCTAAAATTAAAAATAACATATTTAAAGCCATACAAAAAATAAAAGAAGAGGGTACTACCATATTATTAGTTGAACAAGATGCTGTATTAGCCATGGATGTTTCTGAGACTATTCATGTTTTGGAAGAAGGAAAAATTGAAATGAGAGGCACAAAAGATGAATTAGAACGAGAACCTAGAATAAAAGAAGTATATTTAGGAATTTAGGGTGATTTAAATTGTCAGTTACTTTAGAAAAACTACTCAGAGATGCCAGAATTGATTTAATATTAGCAAGAATTGAAAAAGATCCTTCAATTATCAATCAAATAATTAAAAATTTAGATAATGAAATCAGGTCAATTAAATTTAATGCGATATTTATTTTAGGAGAATTAGGAGAGAAATCGGCTATTGTAGCGTCAAAATTAATAAACTGTCTATCAGATGAGGATTGGAGTGTCTGTCGTGAGACCGTTCGAACCTTAGGAAAGATTGGAAGTAGTGTAAAAGAAGCTGTCCCAGAACTCACTAAATTATTAAACAGTGAATATGAATCAATTCGAAAAGAAGCAGCAGTCTCATTAGGCAAGATAAAGAATCCCACTCCTGAATCTTTAAATAGTTTAAATAAAGCATTAAAAGATAATAATGAAGAAGTTCGAATAGAAGCAGCAAATGCTCTTGGACTTATTGGTCCTGAAGCAAGTGATTCAATTCCTTATTTAATGAAAAGCCTTAAAGATATTAGTTGGGCGGTTAGGACTGCCACCGCTCAAGCAATAAGTAAAATTGGAAAAGGATCTATAGAAGCTCTTCCAAGTTTAATTTCAGCGCTTAATGATAAGGATTGGAGAGTAAGATATAGAATAATTAACACAATAGCTGAGATGGGAGAAACAGCGATACCATCTATATTAGATCTATTAAATCATGAAAATCTGATTGTAAGAAAAGAAGCTATTGAAACTTTAGGAGAGTTAAAAATATCAGATCCTAAAGTTATAGAAAATTTATATTTAGGATTAAGAGATAACAATGAAATTATTCAAGGAAAAGCTGCTGATGCTCTTCACTCGATTGGGAAAGATTCTGTACCTTTATTAATCAAAGCTTATAATGAGAATATGAGGTTTTCATTTTATCCGATATTGTATGGGATACTACCTTCTTTGGTATATGCTGGGTACTACCTTCTTTGGTATATAGTATTATTATTTTCAAATTTTCTTGTAAACTTCATACTAGTTTTATCCTTAATAAGCCCTCTAATTTTTACTCTCTACTATATAGCTAAATATTTTATAACTAATAAACGACGCAAAAAAATGATTATTTCTTCAATTGGGGGTATCGGTGTTGACGCAAAAGAAGCTATCCCATTCATGATTGAAGTTTTGAATACTGGGAAAAAAAATGTTCGAGTAGAAGCGGCAAGGGCATTAGGACTTATCGGAATTGAATCAGAAGATGCTTTATCTGCTCTTATACATGCTTTAAATGATAAATCGGAGTTTGTACGCAGAGCAGTCGCGTTATCAATAGGTAAATTAGGTAAATTTGCTGAAAAAGCAATTCCATCATTGATAAATGCGTTAAATGATAAAAATCCAGATGTTAGATGGAGAGCAACTGAAGCACTGGCAAGAATTGGTGTAACTACACCAGAAGTTGTTTCAGGTTTGAAAGCTCTTATACAAGACAAATGTGATTATGTTTGTGAATCTGCTATAACTGCCTTGGATAGCCTAGAAAGGTAATTTATCAAAACCTTTTTATTTTATAATAAATCTTTTGAATTATTATGAGTTATCTATTTTTTGGAGGTATATATATATAATGAGTGAAATGAATCCCTATGCTTCAAAACCTTGGTTAAAACATTATGATGAGGGCGTTCCAGCCCATATAGATTATCCTGAAATGAATATCTATGAGTTTTTAGACAATTCGACAAAAGATTTTGGAAGCCGGACAGCAATTTGGTTTTCAAAAAATAAAATCTCATATAAAAAATTGAAAGATATAACAGATAGATTAGCTACAGCACTTGTTAATTTGGGTGTTAAGAAAGGCGATGTTGTAGCTATTATGATTCCAAATTTCCCTCAATTTATAATGAGTTATTATGGAATATTGAAGGCTGGTGGAATAGTTACTTGTGTTAGTGTTCTACATACAGAACATGAATTAATGTACCAATTAAACGATTCTGGAGCTGAAACTATTATTGCGTGGGATAATCAAGTTGAAAAAATCAATAAAATTAGAGATAGAACTCGTTTAAGGAATGTTATAATAACAAATGTTCTAGATTATTCTCCAATGGCTCCAAGGAATCCTCCCGAGATAGCAGGAACTCTACAATTCCTCAATTTGGTCGATAATACAAAACCAAGTCCACCCAAATTCGAAACTAGTGCAAAGGAGGATATTGCTTGCCTTCAATACACAGGAGGAACAACGGGAGTACCAAAGGGTGCGATGCTGACTCATTATAACCTTGTATCAAATAGCCTAGCAACTCTTTCTTGGATTGGTCAAGCATCATCAAGAGGTAAGGAAACTATTTTGACTAATTTACCTCTTTTTCATATTTATGGTCAAACTGTCTGTATGAATATACACATATATTTTGCTTCAACAATAGCTTTAAATCCTGATGCGCGGGATCAAAAATCTCTATTTGAAGTGATTAAATCCACTCAACCTTCGATGTTTCCAGGAGTTCCAACCATGTATATGCGTCTTTTGGAAAGAGATGACTTAGAAGATTATGCTAAATATCTTAAATCTATCAGAATTTGTAACACAGGAGCAGCACCAATGCCTCCAGAAGTTCTTAAAGAATTTGAAGAACGAACAGGTGGAAAAGTATTAGAAGGTTATGGCATGACAGAAACTTCTCCCGTAACACATAGTAATCCAATAGCAGGAGAAAGAAAAATTGGTTCTGTAGGGATGCCAATACCTGATACAGAAGTTAAGATAGTTGATATTGAAGATTACACAAAAATTGTTCCTCTTGGCGAAGCAGGAGAAATTATGATGAAGGGTCCTCAAGTATTTAAAGGATATTGGAATAAACCAGAGGAAACAGCTAATCAATTAAAGGAAGGATGGGTTTTAACAGGAGATATCGGAAAGATGGATGAGGATGGCTATTTCTACATTGTTGATCGAAAGAAGGATATGATAAATGTCAGCGGCTTTAAGGTATATCCTCGAGAACTTGAAGATGTCTTATTCGAACATGATGCTATAGAAAATGCTGCTATTATAGGTATACCAGATCCTGACCTACCTGGAAGTGAAAAAGTTAAAGCATATCTTGTTTTAAAAGATGGGTACCCAGAAAGTGACGAAATTAAAAATGAGATAAAGGAATTCTTAAGACAAAATGTTGCTCCATATAAAGTCCCAAAATTCATTGAATTCAGAAAAGAACTTCCAGAAACACTGGTTGGTAAAGTACAGAGAAAAGAATTAAAAGATATCGAAGCAAAAAGACGAGGAGAAGAAGTTTAATAATTTAAACAAGGTTTTTATTTAAACTCAATAATTTATTTACTTTTTTGTTTTTCCTAATATATAATAAATAATTGAAAAATTTGAAAGAATTTTCCAATGAAAAATGAAAATTTCATTAAGATTATTCGTGATCATATAATTGTTAACTCTGAATTAGATGATATTCATGGATTTCCTCATATTGAGAGAGTTTACAATTTATGCTTGATTTTGGGGAACCAACTTAATGCTAACCTAAAAATCTTAAAAATATCGACTTTACTCCATGATCTAGGGAGAAAAAAAGAGAAAGATATTAGAATCAAGAAAGGCCATGCTGAAATTTCTGCCAATCTTGCTAAAATGTATTTAACTTCTCAAAATTTTAATATTACTGATGAAGAATTAGAAAATATAATTCATTGTATCAAATCACATTCATTTTCAAATAATATAAAACCAAGAACTCTTGAGGCAAAGATTTTATCTGATGCTGATAAATTAGATGCAATTGGAGCAATCGGGTTATACCGAACTATTGGGTATACTATTCAAAAGAAAGGTAATTTGAATGATGTAATTAAACATTTGGAAGAAAAAATTCTTAAAATTAAGGATTTATTATTCCTTGATATCTCAAAAAAAATTGCTGAAAAGAGGCATAAGATTATTATGAATTTTTATGATGAGATTAAAAAGGAAATTTAAAGATGCATTTATGATTATCCGAATTAAAAGCATCAACTAATTTTTAAAATTATACTCAACAAGATTGGAAACTTCTCTTCAGAACCCCAAATCACATAAATTTTATCATCAATAGGTACTGCAACATGTTTAGCAGCTACGATCCAATCTGTTCCAACATTATTTGCTATAGCACTTCCCTCCTTAAATTTCAATTCCATAATAGCTCCAAAATAATCATCAATTTTCCTATGAATTATTTTGATTTCTTCTAAATCAGGAATTGTGAATTCTTCAATTTCGGGTTCTGGTTGCAAATGTTCCTTTAATTTCTCATAAGACAATTGTAAAGCTGCTTGTAGAATAACTTCTTCCTTAACAGTTTTACCATATTCAAAGATGATTAAACCACAATCTTTTTCTACACCAACGATTCCTAAAGTGTTAAAATCTTTAGAAACATCAATCCATCCATTCTCTGAACTTTCTCCCATAATATATCTGAAGCTCTTTAGCAACTTTAATTCATTTTCTTTATCTCTAATTAAATTATCAATAATTTCATTAAGAGGTCGAGCAACATAGATTGTTGTACCAGTTGGTCTTTCCATTACTTTATCTACCCACCTTTTATTTACTAACCGTTCTATAATTCGATATATTGTTGTCCTTTTTATCTCTAGTTTTTTATTTAAATTTCCTACTTTTTCCCCTCTTTCGCCACTTTGAAGCAAGGTTAAATATACTTTTGCCTCCTCGAATGATAACCCTGCTTTTAATAAGCCCAATCTTTGAAGATTTTGAGCATCATCGAGGAGGACTTTTGGAGTCGCCCATTTGATTTCTTTATCTTTTCCTAAAATCACTTTTGGATTTAAATAAGGTTTCTTTTTACTTAATTCCCCCAAAGTTCTTGAAGTTTCTATTAAACCTAAATAAGCAGATTCACCAGGCTCGATTCTGCTGATTATTTTCCTTTCACTATCTTTAAAACCAATTATGCTCCCTTTCTTCTCCAAATTTACAGCAACAAGCTTTTCTGAAGAATTTTGTAAAACCTTGTATTTAATATTTTCAATAATTAATTCACCGAGATTTTCTGAATTCCATAAAGCGTTAATACTTTCTAAATCACCAGAAATATCCCAATTATCTGATGAATAAAGAATATTATTTTCACCTTCGATTATAGTAGTTGAAATTATCCTACTATCTTTTGAAACATACTTATCTAATTTTCTTACAATTTTTTCCAACTTTTACTCAACCACTTCAATATAAAATAAAAAAAAATTTAGATAAAATAATTAAAAACATCTATGTATAATGGACGGACCATATTCTTTATATTCACGCCTAGTAATCCACATTCTATGAAAAGTTTTTAATGAGCCTAAAATCGAACCTCCAATCCATACTGAGTACATTCGTTCTGGAGGACTAATGATTCTTACGTCCACGGATTCAGAGATCATTTCTTTTATTTCTTTAGTTAATCTTTCTTTAATCCCAGGAAACATAGTAGAACCACCAGAAAGGACTATATTACTATATAAATCTCGGCGAAGGTCAACATCACATTCAGAAATAGAACTTACGATAAGATCATCGATTGGGTCCAGTTCTTTCCCTATAACTGACGGATTAAAAAAGCACTCAGGAGCTAGAAATCTTTCTATTCCTAGAGTAATAGTTTCACCATCAGGAAGCATATAATTTTTTTCTATACCTGTAACCTTTTTTGAGAGTAAAAGTTCCTTTTCTGGGTCTATTGCTACATAACATAGCTTTTCTTTAATATCTCTTACAATTTCTGTTTCTGCAGTTGTTTCAAATGAATATCCTTTTTGTCTTAATAATCTCTGTAAATATCTAGTTATATCTCGACCGGCTAAATCAGTTCGTTGTATAGCATGACTTAATGCAAATCCTTCATAAATCGGTACTATGTGAGATACACCATCCCCGATATCTATTACTGTACCTGTTGTCCTACCTGAAGCATATAAAGATAACACTGCTTGCATCGCGACATATAATGCAGGCACATTGAACGTCTCAAACATGATTTCAGCTATTTTTTCTCTATTATAACGTGGATTTAGTGGAGCTTCTGTAAGAAGAATTGGGTGTTCCGAAGGATCAATTCGTAGATCAGTATAAAATGTATAATGCCATAACTTTTCCATAGCAGGCCAATCTTCTACAATACCATGCTCAATTGGAAATTTAAGACTTAAAAGACCTCTTAATTCCATTGCTTCTTCACCAATATAATATTCTCTGGAGAAGTGTTCTACATCAGGCATAACAGTTCCATATTTGGGTGTTCCTATCATAGTAGGGAAAACCGAGCGAGGCTGATCCTCTCCACCATAACCATTCTTTGAGATTCCAGTTCCATTGTCTACTATAATTGGCTTTTGTCCAATAAAATCCCCATTGACTGACAAACAAAACCCACCATTTTATTTTTAATAAATTTTATTGTAAGATTAAAATATAAAAAACAATATATAAATATTGTGACACTACTGACGCACATATGCGACAAGTGAATATATATTCAAAACAATAAATTAAAATAATAATCATGTTTTAATATTTAAGCAAAAAACTTTTAAGTTCTTAAAATAGGTAGAGTGAATAATGACGCGTTTAACTAGTACTGAACTAAATTGTCCCCACTGTAAAAATAATTTTAGGGTTACTTGGGCAGCATCGATTAATACTTGGTTAAATCCAGAACTGATCCAAAATTTCCTTGACGATAAATATTATTATACATGTCCAAATTGTAAGATACAGATACATTTAGTTACAAAAATTTTGATAAATTGTCCTAAAGGTATGTTTTGGATATCAAATGATGAAGAATTAGAGACTAAAAAAAGTATTCTGAAAGAATATAATGTTATAGATGAAGAAGGTAAGATTTTGACTCCAATTATGGGAATAGATCTTCCTTCAGAAAACCATCCTAGTTTAAATTCGAAATTAGGCAAAGAAATTCAAAAATTGATAAATAAATTTACAGGAAAAGAAAACCCTCAAAAAAATGATAAAGAATAAAAAGATCTATCTTTTAAGATAAACCTTGAATAAAAAGGTAAGATCCTGTTTTTGAATTAATGTTATTTTTTAATTCTTCTGGAGTTCCTGTAGCAATAATTTCTCCTCCTTTTGGACCTCCTTCAGGTCCTAATTCTATTATATAATCAGAATATGCAAGAATTTCAGGATCGTGTTCAATAATTAGTACGCTATTACCTTCTTTCACTAACTGATTTAATAATTGAATCAATTTCACTACGTCAAAGAATGATAATCCCACTGTAGGCTCATCTAAAATATAGAGATAATTGCCTTTACGTGTTTTTCCAAGTTCTTTTGCCAACTTAATGCGTTGTGCTTCTCCACCACTTAGTGTTGGAGCTGGTTGCCCAAGTGTGATATATCCCATACCAATCTCATCAAGAATCTTAAGTGTGTTTGAAATGGTAGTTTGAGATTTGAATAAATTCAAGGCATCACTTACTGTCATTTCTAATACATCCGATATAGTTTTATCTTTATAGAGAACTTCTAAGATTTCTGGTTTATATCTTAATCCTTTGCATTCTTTGCAAGGTATGGTGAAGCTGCTTAAAAATGAAATTTGTAAATCTTGAACTCCACTACCTCTACAAACTGGGCATCTTCCATTATCAGAATTATATGAAAAATGTCCTGCAGTATACTTTCTCTTTCTTGCTTCTAGAGTTTTGGCAAATAAATTCCTAATTTTATCCCAAATACCAATAAATGAAGAGGGTGTGGATGTTCGGACTCTAGATATTGGTTTTTGGTTTACTACAACTACACCATCTAGATTTTCCCATCCCTCAACAATTCCAGAAAATTCTGTTAGATCTTCTCCATTTTCTGCCTCCTCCTCATTTTCATTTTGTTTTTCTACAACTTTTCGTGCACTTCTAGAAAAATAAGGTCTTAAAAGCGGTACTAATGTATCTAACACTAAAGAACTCTTACCAGATCCGGAAACCCCTGCAATTCCAACCATCATACCCAGAGGTATTTTAATATTAATGCTTTTAAGATTATTTGTATTAGCATTTTTAATAGTTAAGAATTTTGTCTCATCATTAATTACTTTAACTTGTTGAGTCGATTTAGTGGGTAATTTAATTTTACCTAATAAAAATTGACCTGTATATGAATTATCAATTTGCTTAATCCCATCTAAATCTCCCTGGTAAACTATTTTTCCTCCATTTTTTCCTGCTCCTGGTCCAATATCTATAATTTCATCAGCTATTTTGATAAATTGTTTGTCATGTTCAACAATAATTAGAGTATTTCCTAAATCTTTAAGTTCTTTTAAAATCTTAATCAATGATTCTTTTTCTTTTTCATGTAGACTCATACTTGGTTCATCTAATATGTAAATAAGAGAATCAAGCCCACCATCAAGATGAGTCATAAGAGATAGTCTTTGTAATTCTCCTCCACTTAAAGTAGGTAAGGAACGATGTAAGTGTAAATAGGAAAGCCCAACATTAATCATACGCTTTAGGCCTTTAATTAAACTTTCTAGCATTGATTTACCTTGGGGACTCTTTATATCCTTATTACCCAAGTTTTCTAAGAAATCAATCAACTCATCGATAGTCATTTTTGCTAATTCTCCTATATGCTTGTTATTGATCTTAATCTCTCTAGCTTGTTCATTAATTCTATAGCCAACACATTCTTCACACTTTTTCTTGCTCATATAATCCTTAGCAATTTTACTTCTTCGATATTCACTTTTACTCTCAGTCATAGCTCTCTCTAAATGAGGAATAATTCCTTCAAATTCCCTTTCTAATTCACCACTAAATCTTTTGGACTCCCATTTAAATTGTAACTTGTTTCCACTCCCATATAAATAAACTTTCTTAATCTTTTCTGGTAGATCTTTATAGGCTGTTTTAATATCAAAATTATAAAAACTAGGTAACTGTTCAACGAATCTAATCTGATCAGCAAAGCAACCAGACCCTGCTTTAGTAATTTCTATTAAATTCCTATTATAATCTTGAACTATCATTTCTTCGTTAAGATGCATAGTGTATCCCCTTCCTTTACATTCCAAGCACATACCAGAAGGCTCATTAAATGAAAAATGTTTAATTTGTTTACGCTCTGTAACCATTCCACATATTTCACATTCTAGAGTAGCTTCATTAACGGATTTCTTACAAATTGGGCAAATTAAAATGCCCTCTGTCGCATAAAGCATACGGAGGAGTCCATAAAGCCCAGTTTTTGTACCAACTGTAGAGCGAGGGTTAAAAACCCTTGTAGTTCTCTGTTCTACTGCCACGGTAGGACTAAGACCTTCAATAATATCAAATGGTTTTTCATCTTCAAACTTAGGCGGAAAACCAATTGATTGTAAATACCTATTCATTCCCTCATCAAAAATTATATCAAAAGCGAGACTAGATTTTCCTGAACCTGATACCCCTGTGATTAGAATAATCTTATTCTTAGGGATATTCACATTCACATTTTTTAGATTATGAATCCGTGCCCCAACAATATTTATCTCATCCATATCTCTCACTTTACTTATATTCTTTTTTGAAGTATATAAAAAATTGAACGAAAAGCACTAGGGCCCTTCTTATATATTTCGATCTCGTCTTGAAATCTTTCAATTTTTTCCAAAAATTCTGGATCTTCATTATATATAATACTTAATTTATTAATTTGCTTCTCTAAAGGATAATAATACTCTACCCACCATGCATCATCAGGTAGTTGGAACTCATGAAATAATAAATATCCATATTTAGGGATCTGTTTTAATTTATTTTTCTTTCCAACTAGATCATCGTGAACAACCATGAAACCATTATTTTTAAGTACTCTACCCCATTCTTTTAAGGCTCTTTTAAAACCAATTGGTCTTATAGCACCTTCTGCCCAAATAATATCAAAATTCTCATCTTGAAATTTTAATTCTAACATCGAACAATTCATAGCTTTAATACGATTAGATAATCCAAGGATTTTAGCTCTATTATTTAGATCATCTAATGCAGCTTGATCAATGTCTATTCCTATTACTTCTCCATTGCTTAGTCTAGCTAATTCTACGGTAAGTATACCAAAGCCACAACCAATATCAAGAATACGAGGTTTATGCATTTCTGGAAGAATTGCAAATGCTTTTCTGGTATATTTGAGAAAATTTCCTCTTAATTGGTCATATTTTATTTCTTTCATTATATCTATAATTAATCACCAGAAATTTTGCTTTGACTGAAATCTTTTTAAAACTCTTAAGGCAAGTAATGTAATCCATTTACTTTCCTTTCCCTTTAGTTCAATATTTGCTTGCATACGTCCATTGAAAGTTTTTTCAAGAATCCAACGACCATTTTCATTCTTTTTCGCGATTACTAAATTAATGGCATCTTGCATTCTTCTATCCTTATAACCTACTTTTGTTAAGATATCCAGAACATCTAAAGCATCGATATTCCACATTAAAGGAAAACCAAATTGAGTCCACTCCTGCTTGGCGATTGCATCTAAATGATGGCTTTGTTTGTAAATGTGATGCTTAAGCATATATTCAGCTGCTTTATCAATAAAATTATTTATTCTATCTGATCTTTTATCTTGAGGAATTTCAACCAATGCTTTTAAATTTTTTACAACCCCCATATGACATGTATGTTTTCCCCAACAATTTTTATATCTTTCATACGGCCATCCTTTGGGAGCTCTTTCTATTCCATCATCAAATCGCTGGCATTTCAAAATCCATTCAATTCCATGTTGAACCTTGGGATCTTCTAAAAATCCAAATCTTATCAGCGCCCAAATCATGTTTCCAGTTAAACACGGGATAATATGATCCTTAACACCACCATCATTCTCATTCCCATGAATAGAAAACCCTCCACTTTCACGATCTTGTGAATTTTTAAGAATAAATTCACAAGTTTGTCTAATTTGATCGTTTCTTCCATCGGCATTAAGCTCTGCTAGTAATATAAAGCTCCACACAGTTCCTTTATATTTTGTGTATACATAGAAATTCTCTTTATTTATCCAATATCCTCCTTGCTTTTGCTTGCTTAGAATTTTAGGTACACTCCCTTCCATCATAATTTTTTTCTTTGACTTCATAACTTCGCTACTTTTCTCGTCTTTACCCATAATATCAATTAAAGTGAAGTATCGTACTGAAGGATTACTTTCTTCTAATAACCATTCAATTATGTCTTGATTTAGATAGGATTGCTCTTTCACCATTAATATTTTCACCCTTTTTTTATTAATTTTACAAAATAATATGCTATTTCAATTTTAACCATTTAATATTCATCAATTTGTTTATTTGGATTAATTTTTTTTCCACAATCAAAACATTCTGCATCATGTACACAAATCTCACCTCCACATTCAGGACAAGTATAGAGTTTTTCTTGCTCTTGGAGCCATTTATCAACTCCTATTTCTTTGTTTCTTTTTAAATTATCTATAAGGCTTACAAAATACCTTTCTCTATAGAGTCTATCAATTTTTTTTAAGTTTTGACAAGGAAATTTTTCACACTCAAAACAATATTCTAATTCTTTTTTTCTTAAAGCAGGACAATCTCTTCTAATAAATGCACAATTCTTATTTCTAATTCGACAACCCTTACAACCTTTTTTAAAACCTCTTTCCTTCAATTGATCTTTTTTCAAGACAAGGTATTGACGGCAGGAACCACAAAATAACCCACAAGGGGCGGCTAAATTATTATCAACCATTTTTCCACTTAAACCTTTATTTTTGATAGTTTTTGAAATAAA
>JBHLLO010000057.1:0-19876 GCA_048885535.1 Candidatus Hermodarchaeota archaeon | reverse complement strand
AAATTATAATTTACTTATTTGTCGAAATATCACGAAACCTATAGATTTTCAACTTTTGGATGAAATTGGACCTCTAATTTGATTTTAATTTTAGAAAAAAATTTATGAGGGAATCATTTCCCTCCCAATAGATATATTTAAATAGAATTGTAGAAAGATATTAGTATCTAATAAAAATTGTTTTTATTAGTTGAATCGAATCCAAAAAAACATAAAAAGTGAAAATATATGGGAGCTAAAGGAAAAGAACTTGCAGGTCCTATTGTTGGAATTATCGGAAGTTCATTACTCATAGTTGCTGCTCTTTTTGGCCTAATAACTATTGGTTTAGGTATGTTATTTGTAATTAGAATTATGACAACATTGATACTTGGAATTCTTGGTTTAATTGGTGCAATCTTAGGTTTTGCTGGAAAAAGAGTTCCAGGAGCCGTTCTTATGCTACTTGCAGGGATTGTAGCAGTTATAGGGATGTTTATCCCCATAGGACTTTATCTTGGTTACATTCCTGTCACATTGGTTTACACATTTTTCTTTGTTGATCCATTCATACTACTAGTTGGCGGAATTCTAGGACTAGCTTTAAAAGATTAAATACTATTTATTTAAATCAATAATGTTTTTTTTTATTTTTTTATTTGAAAAATTTTAGAGGATTTTTTTAAAGGAGAAAATTTTGAAAAAACAATTTCCAGCTTTATTTCAGTAAGATGTCCCAATTAAGTTTTGTTTTTACAAGTTCTTTTACTATTTGGATTTCTTCCGATTGAATCCCAGGTTTTATGCGTTCCATATTTCGGATTGTGGTGTAAGTATCGCTTGGAGACAAAAGAATTGGAACTTTCTTTTCGTTTGCTGCTCTAATGACAGCTACATCTGGTTGAATAAATCCTGTCAAGACTAACGCTACTACATCCTCCTTTAATGCTGCAAGCGAAACATCAATTCTGTCTCCCCCCGTAATAACTGCTGCTTTTTTAACTGATCTTAGATACTTTAACGCAGCTTGGACATTCATTGCCGCAATGATATAAGTTTCTACAATTTGTTCCAAATTCTCTTTTGCAGGTTCATTAATTAATTCAGCACCTATTGCAAATTGAATTTCAGATACCCGAGGGCTCAATAATTCTAAACTTTTTTCTATGAGACCAATTACAGGAATATTATAGCGATCAATATGGTTTTCTTGCAATTCTTTGATTCTTGCTGTATAATCGTAATCGATTTTATTAAAAATTATTCCTTTAAATTTCATATTTCTAAATTCGAAGTAATTTTTCGTAAAAAATAGACTATCAATACACTTATCTGAGGATTCTGCTTGTATAAAAACTAATTCCTCTAATCCCAATTTTTGAGCAATAGTTATATCGTCTAATCCTACACGAATATACCTTTTTATGCTCGGAGCGCCTTCAATTATGATATAGTCATAATCCTTAATTAATTCATCATAAGCCTTTTTAATATTATTTAAGTAATCTTCTTTTTTAGAGGCATCAATTAAGTCTACATAATAGCAATCCGGTACTGATACAGGACTAATAATATCGTATGGTAAGGAGGTTTTAAACACAGTATGAAGGATAAAACCCGTATCCCTATCACTCTTATCACTAAAAGCGCCTTTAGGAATACCAATTGGTTTAAAGTAAGCTACTTTCTTTCCTTCTTCCTGTAGCTTTAACATAATTCCTATCGAAAGTGTTGTCTTTCCAACATGCTCAGATAAAGAACACAAATAAATCGTCTTTGCCATAACTAATTTCTTCCTTCCTTTATCATTTTTTATTAAATTTATTAAATTTTTTATATTTTCTTATAAATTCATTCACGGGAAATTGTAATTTTTATATCAACGGCAGAATACCCTTCTATAAAACTTAAAAGAGGATTAATATCCAATTCCATGATATCTGGAAATTCATTTACTAATTGGGAGAGTCGAAGCAATACTTCAATAATTGCTTCTATATCAGAAGGACTTTCACCTCTTACCCCTTGTAATAAACTAAAAATCTTAGTTTTTTGTAACATATTTTTAGCATCCTCCTTAGTAAACATATACGAGAGCGCAAATGAGACGTCTTTTAGAAAATTCGCATAAATCCCGCCGGATCCAACCATCAATAGAGGACCAAATTGGGGATCTCTTGACATTCCTATGATTAATTCATTAACCTTCTTTTCTTTACTATATTTAATAAATTCTTGTACTTCTACGCCATAGATTATTGCGTTTTGAGGACCAAATTTTTTTGAATTATCTACAATCTGAATATATGCTTCAAATGCTTGTTCGGGAGAATTAATATTTAATACAACGCCCCCCACATCAACCTTGTGGATTATTTGAGGGCTTACAATTTTCATTACAACATTTCCTAGTTCTTCTTGAATTTTCATGGCTTCCCGAGGTGTTTTTGCTAATCTTGATTTTGGTGATTTAATTCCATAACATTCAAAAACCTCACTTGTTTCATGACTTAAAAGAACAGTTCTACCGTCGTTTCTAGCACTTTTAAATATTTCCCTAACCCTTCTCTTTTTCACTTTAAATTGAGGGACTTTTATTTCATCTAAGGGGACTTTTTTTAGGTATTCACTATAATCAACCATTACTTTCAGAGATTGGGCTGCTTCTTCAGGGAAAGGATAACAGGGGACATAATTTTGCTTTAAATATCTAGTAGCTTCATTGATTGAAATGCCTCCAATAAAGGAGCATACTATAGGTTTTTCTGATAAATAGTTCTTAGAAATATTATGAATTATTTTAGCGACGTCATTTGGATGCGTTTGTGCTTGAGGAGACATTATAATCAGTGCTCCATAAGTTGTTACATCCTCTTTATTAATTTTTATAGGAGTATTTTCAGAATTTAACCCAAATATAGTTTTAATAGTGAATTCATAGCGTTTGGGTGAAGCATCTCCAATAATGTCAATGGGATTAAATATAGCGGCTTCTAGAGGAAGTTCATTTCTTAATTGATGGAGTATTGGTTCTGAAAATTCCGCAAACCTTAAATTTTCGCGTTCAAATGCATCAGTTGCCACGATTCCAGGTCCTCCTGCATTAGTAATTATAGCAAAAGAATTCTTTTTAGGAATCGGCTGAAAAAGAAAAATTTCGCCATAATCAAATAAATCTTCTATAGTATTTGCTCGTAAAACTCCACACTTATCAAAAGCAAGTGTATATGCGATATTAGAACCTGCTAGAGCCCCTGTATGACTAGATGCCGCTCTAGCTCCAGCCTCACTGATTCCTGCTTTCAAAATAATTATTGGCTTTTTTTTAGAGGCTTTGGGAACAATTTTTAGGAACTTTTCTCCACTTTCTATGCTCTCTAAATAACATAAAATAACTTTTGTCTCAGGATCTTCTGATAAGTACTCAATAAAATCAACTTCATCAAGATCGGCTTTATTACCCAAACTAATATTGCATGAAAATCCAAAAGCTTGGTCCATAGAATAATCCATCATTCCTGTTAGCATTGCTCCAGACTGAGAGATCATAGCAATATGTCCTTTTTTAGGAGTATTAGCTGCAAAAGATCCATTATATCGGCTTCCCACAAACCCTAAACAATTAGGACCAATAACCCTCATATTGTATTTTTTTGCAATATTAATAAGATCACGCTCTCTTTGAATACCTTCAGCTCCAATCTCTTTAAAACCAGCTGAAATTACAACTAAACCCTTAATTTTTTTCTTTCCACACTCTTCAGCTACAGCTAGGACCTTTTTAGCAGGAATGACTAAAATAGCAATATCTATTTCATCTACAACATCTAGTACGCTTTTGTATGTTTTATTATTAAGAATTTCTGTTGCTGTGGGATTAATAGGATAAATTTTACCTGAATAACCGGAGTCTATTATATTCTTCAATACATTATATCCCACTTTACCTGGAGTAGGACTTGCTCCAACTACGGATATACTTTTTGGATTGAAAAAATAAGAGATATCGTGATCAGCTATCATATTTAGTATTTTTTGAATGACTTTATTATACCTATGAGAATATTTTATTTATATTAACTTTAAATTTTTTATAAATTGATGGTAAAATATTTTAAACGAGAAATTTTTGAGCATAATTTTAATTTGAATATATTTTAGAATAACTATGACTAAAATAATTATTATTACAAATAAAGGCAATATTAACCTTAATTTGTTTGATGATGAAGCCCCTTTAACAGTAACTAGCTTTCTTTTTTTAGCTGGAAATGGATTTTATAATAACATAAAATTTCACAGAGTTATAAAAAATTTTATGATACAAGGTGGAGATCCACTTGGAAATGGTACGGGTGGACCCAGATCTAAAGGTATAAATTCTTTTCCTTATAAAGGACAACAAGTTACATACCCTTTTCCTGATGAATTTCAATCGAATAGAAAATTTAACAAACCAGGGTTATTAGCAATGGCAAATGCTGGACCAAACACAAATGGGTCTCAATTCTTCATTACGCATGTGCCTACACCCCATTTGAACAATAGACACACCATTTTTGGTCAAGTTATAGGTTCAGAAGACCAAAAAATTGTGGATAAGATTGCTCAAGGAGATATTATTAAAGAAATTAAGATACTCTAAAAAAAGTGCTTAAAAAAATATAATTAATTTTTTCCTATTTAAGTGTTAACTTAATAATCATCGTCTTCGTCATCCCAATCGTCATCATCTTCATCATCTTCATCATCTTCATTATAGTCATCATCATCATAATCGAGATCATCATCCCATTCTCCATCATTATAATCGTCTAATTCTTCATCTTCATCCCAATCATCGTCTTCGTCATCCCAATCTTCTTCATCATCTTTATCATTTAATTCCTCATTTGCCATTTTAATACCTCCAGCTTTTCAGAGTGAAATTTTAATATCTTATTTATTTTTCTAATGAAATAAATTTTAAACATATTTTTAAATATTACTATTTACGATGTCATGAGCTATCTTATTGAATTTAAGATTTTTTTTTATATAAAGAAATAAGACTAATTTCACGAATAATTGATTTAATCTTAGTCCATTATTGGATTGAAAAAGTTATCAAATGTGAATATTTTTTAGTTCAAATTTTTTTAACATTAGTAAAATACACTATCAAAGTATGAGCAAAGAATTAAAAGATCTAATTGAATCAATTGACTCTGCGAATCGTGCACATTCTGATTTGGAGAGAATGATCCGATATTTAAAAGAAGAAGTTCTGAGATTAACTTTTATCATAAATGAGCAAAAGCAAATAATCCAAAATCAACGTGCTAAAATTAGTGATATTGAGGAAAATGATTTACCAGCAGATATCGTAACTCTTAAAGAGATGATTTCTAATCAAAGACAGGATCTGATAAAAAAAGACAAAGACATTGAAATTTTAGAGCAAATGCTACAAGATATTACTAAAGAATTAGAGAATGCCAAAAAATTTGGTGAAGAAAGCGAAGAAATAATTTATTCAAATAAGGTCATTGTTCAATTAACCGAAGAAAATGAACAAAAGGATGCTCTCATCAAGGATCTTGAAGAAAAATTGGACAAATTCCAAGAGAAAATTGATTATATGCAACATTTTGATTTAGATGACACTACTCAGAAACTAATTGATGCAAAAAAAATAATAATTCAACTTACAGAAGAAAATGGGTTAAATAGAGTAAAAATAGAATCATTGAAAGCCGAAATTCAAGAAATAAAATCAAAATTAGAAGAAGTTGAAAGTCTAAAAGGTGAATTAGATGAAGATTTGAATAATCTATCTAGATCCAATGAAAATTTGCTTAACGAAAATAAAGAATACCAAGAAAAAATAAATCTACTTCAACAAAAATTGGAAACTGAGATAAACACAAATCAAAATGATTTATCCTCTAATATAAAGATAGACGTAATAGAACTAAAAGAACAGATTTCCGACTTAGAAAAAGAAAATGAAAACTTATTAAATGCATTAAATGCAAACACAATATTATCTGACAATTTAAAACAACGTAATGATGAGCTAGAGAGTGTTTTGAATCAAAAAAAGAATCTTGAAATTGGCAAAGAATCTGAATACAGGAAGAATATGATCCAGAAAGAAGAGGAATTGGAACTGCTCACCATTAAATTAGAAAAAATAGAAAATGCAAATAAACAATTAAATGAAATGCTTATAAAACTCAAAGAGCAAGAACAAAAAGTTACATCCAATTATAGAATGAAATTAGGTCCAGAAAATTCAGATTTAGGTGAATTAAAGCCCTCCCTTTTTTTGAATATGTTTAACTTATTAGATATTAACTCTCAAGAACAAATTACCAATTTATTGATTGTTCACTTAAATGAACCTCAAAGAGGAAAAAGAACAACAGCAATAAAACTCTTGAGCATGATTAGAGGTCCCAAAGTTTTTGAAGCCTTCAAAAGGTTGATCAAAGATGACGATTGGATAGTAAAACTGTATCTTATTAAAGCATTAATCAAATTCGACAATTTAGAAGTAAAGGAATTACTGAACGAGCTGAAAAAAGATAAAGACGTTGACGTTCGAGAAACTGCTGAAAAAGTATTTAATGAGTTTAATTTTTAACAAATGTTATTTTTCGCAATAATAACCCATTAACATTTTTTCAAAAAAATATTAAATACCACTTTTCATCTAATAAAAGCAATAACAGGTGTTTAATACCTCCAATTCTAAAAGCCAATAAATAACAACATTGTAATTAAATGAAGCATGGTTAGACAACTAACTCCAAATAGATGGAATTGGTCTCAAGAAGATGGAAAATGGGTTTATATTGAATTAACTCAAGATGGTTATAAAAAATTTTATTATCGATTAGAACCTCCCCAAAAATTCATAGAACTGACATACAAAATTAAGCTTTTAAATGACAAACTAATTACTTGTAAGGATCCCTTGGAAAACGATAGGATTTTCAACAAAATGATGAAAATTTCTAAGAGAATGCAGGCCATGGGAAAGTATGATTAATATCTTATAAAAGAATTAGGAAAAATCTTATTAATTTTAATTTTAATTTATTTATATCTGAGAATTTGTAAACTAAATATTTAATACTCCTTATTCAATTATTAACTCAAATGAAGATCGCTGTTTCTGGAAAGGGAGGAGTCGGAAAAACACTAATTGCTGGAACGCTCGCAAGATTGTTTGCTAAAGACAGATTTAAAGTTTTAGCAATTGATAATGACTCAGCAATGAATTTAGCAATGACTTTAGGAATAGATTCAGAGACTCAACAAAAAATCGTACCAATTTCTGAAATGAAACAAATGATTGAAGAAAGAACAAATGTTCCAGGAGCTGGTCCCGGAGTATATAACATTAATCCAGAAGTTTCAGATATACCCGACAGATTTAAAGTATCTGGTCCAGATGGTCTACAATTATTGGTTTTGGGAGGTATCGAAGAACCTGCTACTGGTTGTTTATGTCCTGAAAATGCATTAATACGAACTTTACTCTATAATCTATTTGTCAGGCGAGATGAAGTCATAATAGTTGATTTTGAAGCTGGTCTGGAGCATTTAGGTAGAGGCACCGCAAAAGGGATTGATATAATGTTAGTTATAACAGAACCATCCCAAAAATCATTAGATTTATGTTCTAAGATCATTACCTTATCGAAAAAATTAGGTGTAATAAACATCTATTTAATAGCAAATAAAATTATGGATGATTCTCAAATTAATACTATCCGTAAAATAGTAGATAGTTGGGAGATTCCTCTTTATCATACAATTCCATTTGATTCAGAAATTGGGAAAGCCGATTTAAATGGAATTTCACCTCTCGATTTCAATTCAAACTCCAATGCAATTAATTCAATAAAAAATCTTTATAGGAAGTTGAAAAAATTAAAAGAAGAACTATTTGATTTCTAATCTACAATCTATATAGCTTAGCTTTATATATCTTAATTAAACTAGTTTCATTGGAGAAATCCACAATATTAATTGAAATTAGGAGGAAATGAAGTTATGAAAAAAGATAATTTAATAGTAGTAGGGATGATTTCTCTATGTATCGCATTAGCATTAGAAACTCTAGGAAATAATAACATGATACTTAACTTTATCATAATAATATTAATCGGGATTTCTATATTCGCTAATGCTCAGTACCTCGTAGTTAATTCCTTGGATAAGAAAAAAAGAAAATCAAAATAGACTATAGAAGTAGAAATAACTATAACATGTCAGAGAGATTTAAATCCTGGTCTTCAGCAATTTCTTTCCACTGCTCAATCGCTTCTAATGCTTCTTTTTCATTCATTTGCTCAATAGCATATCCTGCATGTACAATAACATAATTTCCAATTTTTGGTTCTGAAATTAGGGCTATAACCACACTTTGTATAATTCCATCAAAATCAACTTGAGCTGTGGTTCCATCATCATTGAACTTTATAATTTTTCCGGGAATGGCTAAGCACATAATAACTTCAGAATATTAATTCTATCCTTAATGGTTGGAATAGTCTCTTTTAAAAAAAAGTTATGGTTATGAATTATTTTTGGGTCCGCCTTGAATAAAAATCAATTAAATCATCGAGCCAATTGAATATTTCTTCTTTGGAAAGGCTGTCGATATTGAACTTCAAGCGCTCTAATTCTCTTAATAAATTCTCCATCTCAATAGGAACATCTCCCACCCTGAGTTCAAATAAGTATTCATTCGATTTAGATATTACTGACTTAATCTCATTAACTATTGAGTCATATTGAGGAGAATTGTCAAAATTACATAATACGTTTATTAAATTAAAGAGATATTCTGTTTTGTTTCCTTTAAATGAGACATCTAAATTATAATAATACCCATGAACATCATCAATCGGAATTAACTCATTGTACTTATTATCAATTTTAATAATAGATTTTACTTTTTTGAACAATAAACTTGGAGACCAAGTAAATATCTGGTAGGTTGGTTCCGCGTATCTCGCCTTAACTTTTGGAGTAAATTTATTATCTTCTGTAAAATGGCCAAAAGGTATAAAAATGAAATCTAATCCTTGAATTGAAGCATCTTTTTTAATCTCATAGTATAAGTTTTCCATTTTATGAATGGAATCTTCTCTATGGTTAATAATGTCAAACTTTATAATCTTATGATCTGGTTTGTATATATAAAATAATAATCCTTCAAATCCTCTAAGATCCATTTCTATTAAGAAATCTAATCTTTCACCAATATCTTCACATTTATGAAATTTAATGTCTAATACCACATGAGAGTAATTTTCAATGTAAGGAAAAAACCATGGCGGTTGCCGTGCGAAATTAATAGGACCCATTCTACTTACCTACCTCTATTTAGTTAATTTTAAAAAATCTGATCGACCCTTATTAACGTATTAGTAATACTAATAATTTTTATTTCTTGCTATTTAAATTTTACAGCAATATTATCAGTTAACTAAAATTAACGACTAAGAAGAAAAATAAAAAAAAATAGTGTAAAAATGTTTATTTAATTATATTTGGGTCTTCAATCGCGTTCTATGAAATTTTAGCCCTATATCTTCCGGACTAATCCCCATAGCCAGTGCTAATAATTCTGTCACATATAAAACAGGAATGTCATATTCCGTCTCATATTTTTTGCCTAAATCTTTTTGACGGGTATCAAATTGCTGAAAACATGAGGGACAGTTTACACAAATTACATCCACTCCAGCTTTTTTGATATCATCTAATTTGATTTTTAGATTTGCTAACCCATGTTCTTCATAAGCATTAGTAACTGCTGATCCACAACATAAAGCTAAACTTTCATAGTCCACAACAGTAGCTCCAGAAGCTGCAACCAGTTTCTTTAAATTTTGAGGTCTTAGTGGATCATCATTTTCCATCCATTCTGCTGGTCTCATATAATGACAACCTGGGTGAACAGCAACCTTTAACCCGCTTAATGGTTTAGTAATTGCTCCTTTTATTCTATCAAGATTCTCCAGCAAGACATCCACAAAATGCTTTACTTCTATACTTCCGTTGAATTGTTTACCGATTTTTGCTAGTTGTTGATTTACTTTTTCTTTCTTTAAGGAATCGTGTTTTAATTGGTGCTGCACTCCTCTGAGAGTATTAGCACATCCATTACAAAGCGATATGATATTTTTTCCTTCAGCTTCAGCTAGACTAAGGTTCCGAGCTCCAATTACTAACCATGCATCATTATCAAAACTCTTCATTCCTGTGGGATCAGGACAACAGCTAAACGGAGCTTCTGATGTTTCAATCCCTACTTTCTCAAATACTTTCCTTGAAGCAGCTTCTATAAAAGGAATACGATTCCCTATTGTACAACCTTCAAACATTTTATATTCTGTCATTGCTTTATCCCTCTTTTTCTATGATCTTTTTATTAGCTCCAATATTTCTTAATAATGTTTGAAGTTCACTGATATCTGGTGTCATTATTGTCGGTAACCCTAATTGATCCCTTCGCCTTTCAATTGCAGGTTGTGGAGGAATTGCTTTAGCATTATCGAATATTGTTTTTGCTTGAGAATAGATAAAATCGGGAGCATTACCTTGTTCTGTTGATTTATTTTTCAAGAAAGTAAATATTTCAGTAAGCTCGATTTTTTGAGGACAAACCTCGTCACATGTGTCGCAAACTGTACATCCCCAAATTGTTAAGGGATCTGCTGAAAAGATAGCATCCTTATATCCCAATAGAGCATTTAGGATGTTACTACGTGGATTATATCCTGTAGTCGTATAAAAATCTGTAGTTACGTTTGTGACTGGACAATTATCAGCGCATCGACTACATTGGTAGCAATATTTAATTAGATCAGACCCTATATGAAAATCCATAATTTGTTTTCTAAATTCGAAATCAATCGACATTTTTTTTCACGTTTTCCGTTAACTTTTAAAACTTTTTTATTCATTTCATTTATTTGCTGGCTTTAACCCTTGCGTGGGTAGTCATATCCAATCTATTATTTATATTGGATATTCATCCAAGGCCAACATTCAACTTTCGAGAATAAACCTCCTCGCCATTCTCTTTCACGACCGTTATATGAGCGGCGCAGGATAGTCAGCAGTATACTCCACTTGGTTGAATTAACCAAAGAGTCAAAGCATCTGACTATCATTTCAAGAAGATTTACTACTCCTTCTGGTACATCTTCACTCATCTTATTTATACTCCTCCTTTTTATTTAATCCAAGGGTCTGGTAATTTTAATCCGGATAAAGCATTTTGTTCGAACACTTGTTTGGCTACATGCATTAATGTTTTCTCAATACCCGCAATATTATGATTCGTAGCTACTAAGAGATTTGCCTTTTTGCATATGCCTTCACCATCAGACCATATATGATACAAGAGTATTCCTCTAGGAGCTTCAGTAAGACCAACTCCATCTCCTTCTCTTGGTTGGACATCAAATGTTTTACAATTAGGATTAACTATATCATCGTCTTGTAATAATGTAGCAATTATTTCAATCGATTCTACTAATTCAATTAATCGAGCCCAGTGATATGCAAATGTATGATGAGATACTTGTCCAACTTTTGCTCTCATTGCCTGTAATGCTTCATCGGCTAAAGGTGTAGCCATTCTATCAGCACAATTAATCATTGCTAATGTATTAGCTCGATATATACCTGCAGGGTATCCTGCTGGCTTATAATACATATGAGTAGCATAAGAATGTTCTGGAATATGTTCACCTAAAGCCTCTAGATATTTTTGAGGAGGATAGTCAAACTTCTGTCCCTCAGGGGAGACTATACGGAGATCTCCATCATAAATATCATGAACACCATTTTTAGTCATACCAGCATAATAAGTAGGCACAACTCCTACGTTGGCTACGACATCCCAATAATCTTCTACTACTTTTAACCCTATATCGACTGTCTTTTTTGTCCATTCTACCTGATCTTCAATTTGTTTTAAGAATAAATCACGTACGCTTTCATCCATTGGTTTCTTCATTCCACCTACTATGGCAGAAATAGGATGTACTGATTTACCCCCAATAGCTGCGCATAGCTTCTGACCGAAGTCCATCATCTTTAGAGCCATCGCACCGACATCAGGCATCTTACTGATTACATGAACAACATTTCTTAATGCTGGATCTGCAAAAGGTCCAAGTAAGAAATCTGGTGCTGCTAATGCATAGAAGTGGAGTGCATGAGAAGAATACTGCTTTGCATTTTGTAATAATTGACGTAACTTATATGCAGGTGTTGGAATTTGTATACCCCATGCATCTTCTACAGCTTTAGTAGGAGTTAAATGATGGGGAATTGGGCAAATACCGCAAATTCTTGGAGTAATTCGAGGGATGTGCTCGCAGTATCGTCCTTCAAGAAATTTCTCAAAGAATCTTGTAGAAGTAATATTAAATTGCACGTCTTGAACTTTGCCATCATCGCCTATTACTAACCTCAATCCGCCATGTCCTTCTAAACGAGTGACAGGCTCAACTTCAATTTCTTTTACCATTTTTTTTCACCTACCTATATTTTTTATTAGCAGCTAATGTGAACTTCTCAGAAAAACCAATCTTATCCTTAATTTGGAATAAAAGTTCTTCCTTAGATAAAGCCACATTGAAGCCTTTTGTAGCTACTTCAGCAAATCTCTCTGCTTGATCAACATTCCATTCTGTCTGACCAAAACAGCCAGAGCAGGGAGCATTGACCCGTATACATAAACCACCACAGCCAGCTTTCGTAATTGGTCCCGCACAGAGGTATCCTTGTTCAATAAAACAATCAGTCATATTTGGTAAGCCCTCATAATCTCTCTTGACTCTTGTCATTCTAGACGCACTTCCGATTACACGATCACAAGTATCACAGACATTCGAGATAGTTAAAAATTCTCGGTGATCTCTAAGATATGTCATAATAGTTGTAGCGATATCGGTTGTTTGTGAAGGCATTTCAGCTAAAGGAGTTTGAGGTGAACCAGTCCTCTTAACTTGTTTTAATATATCTCCCGCTAAATCAAAGCCTGCCATCAATGGTATATTCAAGAAAAGAGCTAAAAATTCATACAAACTCTTTTTATCTCCTGATTTAAAGCTATCAATATTTCTAAGCATATCATTTAGTCTACTTGCTCTACCGTCTACAGAAGTACTTGGTCCAAAACATCCAACACATGGTTTACCATCATTCGTACATTTTAATGAACATCCAGTACTTGTGATAGGTCCAAAACATAATGTGCCTTTCTCTAATAAACATCCACTCTCTCGTAAAATGCAATCATTGCAGAATGTTCTTTCAGATTTTGGTTGAGGCTTTTGTCCAAGCAGAAATTGAACCGCAGAGATGATAGCTTCCGGCTTTGGTGGGCAGCCCCCTATATATGCATCCACTTTTATAACTTCGTCTAAAGGTACAATTTTACTTTCGAATCCAGGAGTATGTTTTTTAGGTTCTCCTGCTGTATCTCTATTAGTTATTGATTCCGCTTGTTTAAACTTTCGATCTATAGCTTCTTGAACGTCCCATACATTTGCTAAACCATGAACGTTCCCATAACAAGAACAGCTACCAAAGGCAATAATTAACTTGCATTTGGCACGCATTAATTTTGCGCTTTCTACATCTTCTTTTGTTCTTAAACTTCCTTCAACAAATCCTACAAGAATATCTCCATCTGGTCTTGCTTTCAAAGAGTCATATTTGAAATCAACTACAGCTGGCCAATATACAATATCCAATGCTGGGAGTACCGGTAATAAGCCTAAATGTGCGTTAAGTAGGCTCTGGTGGCAGCCCCAGCACTTCCGTGGAAAAATTGAACATTTTTACCATATCGGAGCATTGCATAAAAGCAACTTTCACTGCCATGTTTTTCTACCTATTTATTGTTTGATAAATTTATTTTTTTTTAAATTAGCTAATTTAAACTAATTGTGTTTATGTAATCATTAAATTTTATAAAAATTTTCTGGAATTTTTGATAAGTAAAATAAAAGAGATTGTTTTTCTTCGACATTTTTATCATTTATTTGAGATTATATTGGATAATCTAAATTCTTATAATTTTTGCTTCTTATTTTCAATCATGAGTATGAAGAAAGTAAGCTCCAGTATAATACGTCTTGCTCATGGATCTGGTGGTTTATTACAAGAAGAATTAATTAACTTTATTACTAAAAACATTACCTATAAAAATGTTAATAAAGGGATAGGAGTTGAAGAATTAGATGATGGAGCTACGATTCCACTGGAAGATTACGATAAAGAAATCGTAGTTACGGCAGATGGTTATACAGTTGAGCCTTTGTTTTTTCCTGGAGGAAATCTGGGAATCTTAAGCGTTTGTGGAACTGTTAATGATTTATTAATGATGGGTGCAGAACCTATCGCAATTACCTCTATAGTTATAATAGAGGAAGGATTAAAATTTGATCTATTGGAAAAAATTATCAATTCTTTTAACTTTAAAGCCAGAGAAGCAAATATTGCGATAATTGCAGGAGATACTAAAGTTATGCCTCGTGGTACGTTAAATGAATTAATTATGGCTATTACGGGTATAGGAATTAAAGACAAATATATTAGAATTTTAGATAATAATCTGCAACCTGGTGATAAAATAATCGTTACTGGTTCAATAGGAGATCACGGGACAGCTTTAATCTCCAGTCGGGAAGGTTTAAATATATCTTCAGATTTGGAATCAGATGTTGAAACATTACTAGAGATTTATAACATTTTAAAACCAGATATAAATCAAAATTATATTCATGCAATGAAGGACCCAACTAGAGGTGGTATAGCTACAGCTTTAAATGATTGGGCGATGAAATCCGACGTTGGCATTATATTAGAAGAAAAAGAGATTCCTATTAAAAAACAAGTAGTTGCTGTGTGTGAAATGCTTGGATTGGATCCTTTTACTATTGCTTCTGAAGGTAGAGCTTTAATGTCTGTTGATCCAAATCAAGCAGAAAATATCCTTCAGAAAATAAAATCTACAAAAATTGGAAAAGACGCAAATATTATTGGGGAGGTAAAAGTTCAAAATAATAAAAAAGTTTTACTCAAAACTTTAGTAGGCGGCACGAGATTCATAGAAATGGCTCTCGGTGAACCAATTCCAAGGATCTGTTAAATAAATTATTTATAAAATTATTAAAATTAGAGATTATGGAAATTCCTGGAACAAAATATCTAAAAGATAAATTATTTGCTGAGAGAATTATTAATTCTATCACAAAAATTTGTAATAATTTAAATAGACCTATTAAACTAATGCACGTATGCGGGACACATGAGCATACAATCTCTAAGTATGGTTTAAGGACATTATTACCAAAAGAAATTGAAGTAGTATCAGGACCTGGATGCCCTGTTTGCGTTTGCCCTGCAGCAGATATTGATAAAGCAGTTGAATTAGGCAAAAGAAATGATGTCATCATTGCCACATTTGGAGATATGCTTAGAGTCCCAGCAACAAACATTTCTTTAGCAGAATTGAAATCTAAAGGGGCTGATATACGTGTTGTCTATGGACCACGTGAGGCAGTTAAAATAGCTAAAAATAATCCAAATAAAGAAGTCATTTTTTTTGCAATAGGTTTTGAAACGACAGTTCCTTTAACTGGATATGAAATAAAGGCTAATCCTCCATCTAATTTCTCAGTGATTTGTGCTCATAAGTTAATTCCTGCTGCCTTAGAACTTCTGATAAGCCAATCTAGATTGAATATTGATGGTTTTATATCTCCCGGGCATGTTTCTACGATTATTGGTTTAAAACCCTTTAAAATCTTCTCTGATGCATACAAAGTACCTAATGTTATTGCTGGATTCGAACCAGTTGATGTTCTATTAGCTATTCTAATGCTTTTAAAACAAATCAAAGAAAAGAACTATGAGACATTGAATGAATATTCTCGGGTTGTTAAACCGGAAGGAAATCTTGTTGCTCAAAAAGTTATTGAAGAAATATTTGAATCTGTTTCGTCTCCCTGGCGTGGAATTGGAAGAGTTCTTGATGGGGGATTAGTAATTAGAGATAAATTTGAAAAATATAATGCAGATCGTAAGTTCAATATAAAAATAGAAAAGTCTCAAGATATTCCTCCTGGATGCTCTTGCCATTTAATCATGGTTGGAAAACTTCTTCCTAACGAATGTAAATTATTTAGAAAGGAATGTACTCCTCTTAATCCTATAGGACCTTGTATGGTTTCTAATGAAGGTACGTGTACCATATTTTACAAATACCATCAAGAATAAACTCCACTTTTTAACTGAAATAATACTATTTATATAATTTTGGAGTTTAATTTACTTGGATGACTCAGAAAACTGTAGAGATCAATATAACGGGAATTATTATGGGCGTTGGATTTCGTCCCTTTTTGTTTAACTTGGCGAAATATTATGGTTTAAATGGTTTTATCTTAAATAGAGGAAATGCAGGAGTTCGACTTGTTGTACAAGGCAACCCTGAAAAAATAGAGATATTTATAAAAAAGATTCAGCTCTCTAAACCAAAAATAGCCTATATTGAGGAATTAACTACCAATCAAATTCAATCTAAAATTGAATATAACAAACTTGAGATAATAAAAAGTGAAGATGGTCGTGGAATCAGCCTGGCACTTCCACCAGATATAGCAACATGTACAGATTGTATAAGAGATATGAGAAATATTGATATAAAGAAATACTTTAATTATCCTTTTATAGCATGTGCAGTATGTGGACCAAGATTTTCAACAGTCACAGCGTTGCCTTATGATAGAGAGCGAACTACAATGATTAATTTTCCATTTTGTGAAGAAGCTGAACCTCAGTCATGTACAAAAGAATATAATACCTTTACTAATCGTCGATTTCATGCTCAAACATTTGCCTGTTCTGTTTGTGGTCCTAATTACAAACTTTATGATAAAAACAAAAATATAATCCATGATGAATCTATTGAAGAAATATTATTGGAGACTGCTAAAAGAATAAATCGAGGTGAAATCGGAGCTGTTCAAGGTATAGGGGGAGTTCACTTGGTCTGTTTAGCTGAAGATGATAATACCGTCTTAAAACTGCGAAGCAGAAAGGGTAATCGCAAATTCAAACCATTTGCTATAATGGTACCAAATATAGAGTTAATTAAAAATGAATTCCGAATAACTGAAAAAGAGGAACAGTTGTTAAAATCGTTTAGAAGACCAATTTTATTATTAGAAAGGAAAAAGTCTATAAGAAACTCTATAATAAGTAAATATGTAGCTCCAGGTTTAAGTAATATTGGTGTAATGTTACCCTATACGGGTATTCATTACTTGTTATTTGATTATATAGGAGAAAAGCCATTAGTTTATACGAGTGGTAATAAATCGAATATACCGATGGGAATTGAAAATGAAATGATATTCGATCAACTTCATGAACTAGCAGATTTCTTTTTACTTCATAATCGCCCTATTTTTCAACGAGTAGATGATAGTGTTTTAAGATTACATGACGATAAAATTAAATTAATTAGAAGATCAAGAGGTTATGTACCAGAATATATTCCAATTCCAATAAAAGTAGATATTCAAGGAGCAATCTCAACTGGTCCTGAATTAACCACTACTGGTGCTTTATTAAGGGGAAACCGAATTTTTCCCACTCAACATATTGGTAATACTACTCACCTAGAAACTTATGAATTCTTAAAAGATGCTATTTTCCATATGAAGAATCTCTTAAAAATTAAGGATTCTGAAATAAGTTTTATTAGCTGTGATGCTCACCCTGCATTTATTTCCACAAAATTGGGTAATGAGCTAGCATCATACTTCAATGTTCAACTATATCGCATTCAACATCATTTTGCTCATATTTTAAGCTTAATGGCTGAAAATAATGTTAAGGAAAATGAAAGCATTGTTGGAATAAGTGTTGATGGGGTGGGTTATGGGGATGATGGTAATGTTTGGGGGGGTGAAATATTGATATGTTCTTATAATGATTATAAAAGGGCAGGTCATCTTCAATATCAGCCTATGATTGGAGGAGACAGATGTACTAAGTATCCTGGAAGAATGCTTGCCTCAATTATATTAAATAGTCTAGAGGTTGAAGATGCTATTAAAACCTTTAAGACTTTGAATCTTAAAAACGATTTAGAATATCAACAAAAAGAATTAGAAGTAATTATATCTCAATTTAAAAGTGCTAATAAAAATTATCCTGATCAAAATATACCACTTTCAAGTTCAGCAGGTAGAATATTTGACTGTGTATCCTATATTTTAGGAGCTTCAACGATAAAAACCTATAGAGGAGAACCTGCTATGAGGTTAGAGGGTTTAGCAATAAACGGAAATTCGAAAAATATTGATCTAGATATTAAATATTTTGAAAAAAATGGAGTCTTTATTATTGATTCCTCCGATTTGATTCTGCAGATTATTAACTTAAAGGAGAGTCATAAAAATAGTCAAGCTGATATTGCTGCTGCTTTTCAAACAAGATTTGGACAAACTTTTGCAGAGATAGCTATGAAAGTTGCTTCAAAAAATAATATAGATAAAATTGGGTTAAGCGGAGGAGTGGCATATAATTATTCTTTTTCAAATTCTATTAAGACACATATAAATGAAAATGGTTATATTTTCTTAGAGCATGATATTATACCCCCTGGAGATGCTGGTATTAGTACAGGTCAATTAGTTGGGGGGTTATTTAACCATTTAAAACAGAAAAGTTAAATATTAAAGTCTATCTGAAACTTTTAGATTTTTGTCTAATTTTTTAACTAAATTGACTCCCTCTCAAATCTATTTTTTCTTTTTAATTTAAAATCATAGTAGATTAATAATTTTATTTAAAAATTTTGTTCTGATAAATAATATAGTGGATGATTAATGGGAGGCTTATTCGGAGTATTTTCAGAAACTGATTGTTTAAAAGATCTTTTTTATGGAACTGATTATCATTCTCATTTAGGGACTAGAAGAGGCGGATTAGCAGTAAAAAATGCCGGTGGATTTCAAAGATTCATTAAGGACATTACAACAACTCAGTTTAGATCCAAATTCGAGAGAGATCTTAAGAAAATGCACGGAAATAAAGGAATTGGAGTAATCAGTGATTATGATGATCAACCTTTGATTATAAATTCTCGTTTAGGAGTTTTTGCTATTACGACAGTTGGAAGAATAAACAATTTAGAAAGTTTGGCAAATGAAGCGCTTAAAAATGGAACTCACTTTTCGGAAATGCACGGGGGAGATATAAATCCCACAGAGATGGTGGCGACACTTATTAGCCAAGAGAACACATTTGAAGAAGGAATTCAAAAACTTCAAAATATGATTGATGGTTCATGTTCATTCTTGATATTGACAAATAACGGGATCTATGCGGCACGAGATAAATTAGGTAGAACACCTCTCGTTATTGGAGAAAAATCTGGTTCCATAGCAGCTACAATGGAAACATGTGCCTTCCCTAACCTAGGCTACCAAATATCTAAATATCTTGGACCAGGCGAAGTCGTTTTTCTAAGTGAAGAAGGGATTAAACAAATAATTGCACCTGGCGGCCGAATGCAAATCTGTGCTTTTTTATGGGTATACTATGGTTACCCCGCGTCAAATTACGAAGGAATTAATGTAGAAGTTGTACGTCATAGATGTGGTTCTTATTTAGCAAAAAATGATGGTATACCAATTGATCTTGTAGCAGGTATTCCTGATTCTGGAACAGGTCATGGATTAGGATATGCAAATGAGGCGAAAATTCCTTTTTTGCGACCATTTGTAAAATATACACCCACTTGGCCTAGAAGTTTTATGCCTCAGGATCAATCAATTAGGGATTTGGTTGCTAA
>JBHLLO010000056.1:0-20090 GCA_048885535.1 Candidatus Hermodarchaeota archaeon | reverse complement strand
AAACAATTGAATGAATGGATAGATATTTTAAGTATTAATAATTGCTCTAAAATAATAGATATAACAAATTCAAGAGAGAAAATTCAAAGAATAATAAATTGATAATCCAATATTTATTTGGAAAGGAAAATTAAAAAAATTATGAAGAAAGGTGAATTAAGCATCTGTGGATTGACATGCAGTTCATGTCCGATATTAAATCTTCCTTATAATGAAAATTCAGGAAAGGAGGTGCTGAAATGGTTTCAATCAGAAGGATGGTATCGAGAAGATCAAACCGTCTCTGATATAATAGAGAATAAAGATTATTGTAAGGGATGTAGAAGTGATAGAACAGATATCCATTGGGCTTCAAACTGCTCTCTTTTAATATGTTGTATTGATAACAAGCATTTAAATGATTGCTCTGAATGTGAAGATTTTCCATGTGATGAATATAACAAATGGGTTGAGCAAGGAATTCATCATAAGAAAGCTTATGAGAATATAATTCTACTTAAAAAAGGAAAAGAGCCTCTCCTGGTTAAATTTTAATATAAAAATGAAGGGTATATTCGCTAAATCATAATAATTACTAATTTAGACTCTGATGTTCAAAGTATTGTTTATATAGCTGAGCATATTTCCCATTTTGGGCAAGTAGAGATTTATGAGTTCCCTCTTCAATAATTTTCCCATCATCTATGAGGATTATTCTGTCAGCGTTAAGAACAGTTGATAATCTATGAGCAATAATAATTGAAGTACGGTTCAATAACAACTGTTCAAGAGCTTCTTGTATCATTGCTTCTGTGTAAGCATCAACGCTAGAAGTTGCCTCATCTAAAATGAGAATTTTAGGGTTGCTTAAAATTGCTCTCGCAAAACTTATTATCTGTTTTTGTCCCATAGATAATCCTTTTCCTCTCTCTCCCACTCTCGTTTTAATCCCATCAGGTAAATATTTAATTATTTCTTCAGCATGAACTGTTTTAATTGCTCTCTCCAATTCTTCTTGAGAAGCATCACGTTTTCCATAACGAATATTTTCCTCCAGTGTACCTGAAAATAAAAATATTTCTTGTTGAACAATCGCAATATTTTTTCTATAGGAATCTAAAGTCATATTTCTTATATCTACGCCGTCAATTTTGATTGTTCCGCTTTGAAATTCATAAAATCGAGCTAACAGAGATACGAGTGATGTTTTGCCTGCTCCAGTATGGCCAACTATAGCCAGTTTTTCTCCTTTGGGCACACTGAGATTAAAATCTTTGAAAACTAACTGATTATTCCCATAACTGAAACTTACATTTTCAAGCACAATTTCACCTTCTAATTCTCCCACTTCGATTGCATTAATGTTTTGCTCAACCAAAGGTTTGGAGTCAAGAATTTCTATAATACGTTCATATGCGGCCATTCCAGTACTTAATTGTGGAAAAAATGTGGCGAGGACTATAATCGGTCTAAAAAAACTCTGTAGGTATAATATGAATGTAAATATTGTTCCTGCTGTCAAATAACCTTCTAAAAAGACTTGAGCACCAAAATAAATTATTATTAAGATTGTAATTGAGGCAACTAAGTTCAAAATATGCCTCCACAGATGGGTAACAGCAGTTAATTTAAAAGTTGATCTGAAATAATCCTTGTTAATCTCACTAAACTGATTTGAGATGGTAGATTCTTGACCATAGCTTTTGGAAACATGAATTCCTTCTATGGATTCCACCATTGCATTGTTAACATTCTCTATTGCTTTTCTGTAGGCTCTACTAACTATTCTTGCTAATTTTCGTAAGGAAAGCATCAAAAATAATACAATAGGTACTACAATTAACGCAATTAACGCTAAAAAGACGTTTAATAACGCTAAAATAGTAAAGGTCAAAATGCTTATAAGAAAATTACCTATCGTTTCCGAAATTAGGGCTGTTATATCACCAAAATCTAAAGCATCATTTGATACTCTTGTATTTAAAGCTCCACTTTGATATTTATCAAAAAACCTTATATCCTGCTCTTGTAGTTTTTCAAAAATATCCATACGCAGATGTTCTAAAAAAAAGGGTACAAATTTGCCATATTCTCTCCTTCGCAAAAAAAACATTATCCATTGGATACTAGATAACGCAATGTAACTAACTGTAAAAGATAATAATAGGATAAATTGGTTTGATATAAAAGTTAACTGATCAACGGTAAATCCTACTACTAAAGGACCAAGAATTTCCGCTACTGTTGCGATAAAAATAAATAATGCGATGAATATTATGTTCCTCTTAAAGGGAGCTAATCTTTTAATATACCTACTAAATAATTCACGATCAGAATATTTTCGCTGGCGTTTTTCTTTTATTAAGCTTCTATACATATCTTTTTTTTCCCTCTTCTCATCGATTTTTGATTTTGATATCAGGTAATGGAATTACTTTTCCAAATATCCTTCTATAATCTTCTGATCTTTCTAATAATTCTTGGTGGTTCCCTTCTGCTACAATTTTTCCCTCTTTAAGTACAAGAATTTTATCTGAAGCCCTAATCGTATTTAAACGATGAGTAATCATTATTGTTGTCCTTTTCTTTAAGACATTTTCAATAGCTCTCCCTATTTTTTCCTCTGTTTCACTATCAACGGCAGAAACAGAATCATCAAGAATAATTATATCAGGATTAGTTAATAATGCACGAGCAATTGCGATACGTTGACGTTCTCCCCCAGAGAGCCTAGTTCCACGTTCACCTACTATTGTATCATAACCATCAGGAAAATTTTTAGCAAAATCATCAACTTGTGCTAATCTTGCGGCTTCCATAATTTCTTCATCAGAGGCATCGGGTTTACCAAATGAGATGTTTTCTTTAATAGATCTTGGAAATAAGTAGATGTCTTGTTCTATATATCCAATCCTCCTCCTTAATTGTTCAAGAGGATAATTATTTATGTTTATATCATCTATGTAGATCGTTCCATTCTGTGGTTCATATAGGGATAAAATTATTTTGGCAAGAGTAGTTTTACCGCAACCAGTGGGCCCAACCAATGCAACTTTTTGCTGAGGATTAATAATAAAATTTAGGTTCCTAAAAACAGGTGTACTTTTATTATTCTCATCCTCGTAAGAAAAAGATACATTCTTAAATTCTATTTTCCCTTTAAATTTCTTTGAAGTATCCTTCTCATGAAGACTAACAAGCTCACTCTCACCCTTTGAGAGAGCATTAAAAACGCGAGAGCAAGCTGCAAAACCGCTGGTCATATCATTTGTAGCCCAAAAAATCAAATTAGTTGGATCAATCAATGTGATTAAAAGTAAATTAACAGCAACCAATTCACCAATCGTGAGTGTGTTAAAATAAACAAAAAAGCAGCTTATTAAAAATAAGATACTAATAGCAAGATAAAGAATTAAAAGTGGATAATATTTCGATTGTATATCATTTTCTCCGATCCAATTATCTCTAAATGCTTGAACAGCTGAAAGGAATCTTCTTCTTTCTAATTTTTCTTTTGTAAAGATTTTAATCACTTTTGAACCACTTATATTGTCTTGAAGAGTTATGGCGATATTAGAGTGCTTTTCCATACGTGCTCTTACAAATGGAACAAGTTTCTTTCTATAGTGTAAAATGAAATAACAATAGAATATAAGGAAGGGAATAAAGAGTAAAGCGAGTCTTATATCAAGTATATTGAATAAAACAATCAAGGTTATAGACACTTGAATGAATGGATATATATAAAAAGCGCCATGGGAGACCATAGTGTTTACAATTCTTAAATCATACGTAGCGAGAGCTTGTAAGTCTCCAGTTCTCGCACTGTCATGAAATTTTAACGATTTGGATTGAATAATATCAAAAAATTCTGTCCGCATATTTTTTTCTGTTTTTAAACCCAAAAAATGACCAGCCATCATAGATCCATAATCTAAGGCAATATTTGTTATATAAACATAGAAGGCTATGAAAATTAATGGTAAAATCTCTGAAATTTCGCTAATCATTGGAATCTTATCTATTATATTTCCTAATATTAGAGGGATCAATGTTCTCGTAAATGTCACTAGAACAATCCCTATTATTACAAAAATAAGCAGGTATTTTTGCTTTAAAAGGTGGTGTAAAAGCCACCTCAAATAATTTTTATAGTTTTTACTTTCTAGACTCATATACTTTAAGAATTTGATGTGTATTCCAAAAAATCTGCTACTATGCGTTAATTTAATGAATTAATTCATAAAAGATTAGTGGAAATAACTAAACTTGATAAAATTTATGGCTAAGCTGATTTTTTATGATTTTTTACTTTACCTGACCATAGTAAACCATATAGACTCGCAAACACGATAATCATCGCAATAATTTGATATAGTTCAATGGGTTCTTTTAGAATGAGTAAAGCAAGCACCATGGTAATTACAGGGTTAGGTGTAGTAACTGTACTTGCCAAGGATACATCTACATGTTTCACAGCATAGAACCAATTTACTAGTTCTAGATAATAAACAAATCCCATAAGGAAGCCAAATATTTGAAATTCAGGATTCAATAATCCTTCTAAAATTTTATTAGTACCTCTAAATGAGGAGGAAATTCCAAAAAGAAGTATTGATGATATAAATACACGGAAAAAAGTAACTTGGTTTGGAGTAATTGGGGAAGTATCAATTGTGTTCTTTATAGAAACATGAGCAATACTCCATAAAAATGGCACAATTAAGGCTAATGCAAACCAAGGAGAAAAACCAGTAATGACCCATGTGCCCTCTGTGCCAAGATAATATATTCCTACTATCATTGTAAGAGTAAAAATAAGCTCAACTAATCGCTTCCTCTTCCTATATAAAATAAATTCCATAAGAATTGAAAATAATGGATAAGTTTGAATAGCAATTGCAGCACTTACGGTACCAGCAGTCTCAAAGGCATAAACATAAAAAAATGTTGAAAAAGTAAAAATCACGCCTGTTATTACCATAATTCCAAGAGTTTTTTTTCGAACTTTAGAATCTATTGACTTTTGAAATATTCCCTTATTATTCTTAGTCAGTTCATAAATGAATAAAGGTATTGTACATATTAGTTCCCATAAAGAAAGGTAAAATGCGAAGCTCAATGCATCTAATGCTGATGGTCGACTTTTCGATATAATTGGTAATATTCCGAGAAAAAAAAGAGAGATAAATGAAAATAACACCCCAATGTTTCTATTAGGGTAGAAATTATTGGATATATGATTATTTGAGGGAAAATTGTGGGCTTGTTTCCCATTTTCTGCCATAATTTATCAAAATCATAATACCCTTAAAAATATGGGGAAATTTTGATATTTAGGTGTATCTTTTCAAGAATTAAAAAATTGAAATAAATTAATTTTGAACTTAGGAAGACTAAAAATGAGAGATTACAACAAATATTCGATTGATCTTGAGGTAATGTTTAAACCCTTAGAAATTATTGACATCAATGAATTAATAACCGAAAGTACCAAGAAGTGGCAAAATATATCTCTTTGTAACGTTAATAATTCTGTTGTTAGGCTTGCTGTTATTGAAGGTGAGTTTCATTGGCATAAACACGATAAGGAGGACGAATTTTTTTTCGTAATCGAAGGATTTCTTCTGATAGATTTAGAAGATAAGACATTTACATTAGAAGCGAAACAAGGATTTGTAGTTCCTAAGGGCGTAAAGCATCGAACAAGAGCTCCTTCTCGCACGTCTGTTTTATTGATCGAAAAAAGCACAATTAAACCTACAGGAGACTGAAAGAAGAATTATTATCTAAAATTAACTATACTTTGCATAACTCTAGCGAATCCATTAATTAATATCGCAAATGAAATTAATAGTAACAGAAAACGAATACTAAAAGTGTGAGAGCTAAATATTATAACTGAAAAAGTAATACTAATTAAACCAATCAAAATTGTAAGAATACGAAAATTCTTAGTATATTTTCTTGTTAAAACTCCTACAAGAATCCTTGATACCCCAATGACTAAAATAACCACTCCAAATAAATCGATTAGTAGAAAAACGTATAACATTGGATTTAAAAGAAAGACAAAAATCGTTATACTTAGGATGATTGCCACCATTCCGCTTAAGAATTTTGTTATAATCCCAGTTCTATTAACTTTTTTGTCTAAAATTGAATTAAATAACCGAATTATCCCAATTAATAAAATTCCCATTGTTAAAAGAAAAATGGTTATTGACAAATCCATATTCTGAATAGAAATGACAATTGTGGATAAAATTATTATAATTAATCCAAAAATGATATTAAGTGTGATTAAATAATTTTCACGCATTAAAACACCATATAATATTTGATTTTAAATGTGGTATCAAATTTATAATGTTTGAAAAAGAAATTAGATTTTAAACTTTTTAATATTATTTAAGTTTTTAGGCTTTTGATGTATTAACTCGAGTAATTTTTCTTGTTCTTCCTCAGCTTCTCTCCCTTTTACAACCACTGTACCTTTTTTCAAGTGATACATTTAAGATAATCAATTAGCCTTTCTAGATTCCTAAATAATTATCTCGTAAAATTTTATAGACTTCTTGAGCAAATTTAGGTTGAAAATCGAAAATTTTTTTTGCATTGAATGTCATTAACCTAAATTTGACAATTATATTTATATTAAAAGAGATAATATCAAATTGGGGTTTTATCCTAAAGATACCTTTTTCAGTATATAAGTTACATAAGTCTTCGACTTTGTTCATCATAATTTTAAATCCTTTATAAGGGAAAGCCATTCTAAAGGTAAAATTATAAAGTTTTGGATAATGTTTACCCGAAAAGGATTCATAGGCTTGTTTTAGGTTATTTACAAACTTTTTTTTTGATTCGGGAGTACCCCCAAAAAGATCCTTGAAACCTTTATCCTGGGGCGCTAGGATCTTATTCTTAAAAAGTTCGAAGGATTTCTTTTTTCCTAGTTTCACTGTGTAATTTATCACCTTTGAAGAAAGAACTTGAGCGTTAGATTTTTCAATTATAATATTATCAAAATTTTCTATTTTTATTTTAGTTAAATTAATTGCTCGAACAATTCCTTTATCTCCTTCTATTTTTATTAAATCATCAACTTCAAAGGGTCTAACTAACATTATTACTATTCCTGATATAAAATTTGTAAATATCCCACTAGATGCGAAAGCTATACCTGTGCTTATTGCGCCTGTAATTATTGCGGTATATGTAGGATGAATTAATGAAATAACTGGGAAACCTTCAATAATGAAATAAACAATAATGAATGCCATTACAATCTTAAAACCAAAATTGATAATTATTTTTTGTTTAAGAGGAATTTTTTTACTTTTACCTACTGTTGAAGAAATCAGCTTATTAAAAAGATAAAGGACTACTACAATGACTATGAAATAGATTAATGCTTCCAAATCAGTACTAAAAATTGCCAAATTTAGTCTACCTCCACAGTTTTATTACTAGAATTCCATTGATAATTTATTTCTTTATCATAGATTTTAAAAAGAATGTCTTTCATTAATGGGTCTGTATATGTTAAGATTAATTTTGGATCCTTTGATAAAATTTGTATAGTGATACTTAATCTACTTGTTACTCCCATAACAGTGTTATTAGCATAGAAATATGGTTTTATACCAAATATTACTTCATACTTTTCAAATACAGGCTTGAGTAATTCATCTAGTTTTTCTACATCCACCGAAATTAGAAGTTCAACTACTTTTCTATAACGTGTGATTTTCTCCTCTTTAACTAAAATTTTACTTATTGTCTTAATGACATCTGTAATACTGAATTTAATTCCTTCTTTAGTTGGTTTGTGAGTATAACGAACTATAGATGAATTAAAAGCAGTCTTGTTTGGTATATAGGTTAATGAGCCATCAAAATCCTCCAATTTAACATAGTTTAGTGTGATATCTTTAACAATTCCTTCAACTCCATTCGTTTCAATTAAATCTCCTGCTTCAAAACCTTCTGATGATAAAAGCATGATGCCTGAAATGATATTGTTAATGATACTTTGAAATGTTAATGATATAGCTACCACTAAAAAAGATATAATTGCTACAAAATAAATTGGTGAAATGATAAAAATTAACCAAAATGGAAATATTAACCACGTTATATTTAGTATTATTTTGATTATATAGCGAGCAAATAGCTTTTTGATAAAAGCATGCGTTAAATTAATGAAAAGAGACCTTAGGAAGTAGGCAATTACATTTAAGATAAGTAAATTTATCAATAATTCATAACCTACAAGAAACTCTAAGTAATTCCTTATTATCCCAAAATAAAGCCATAAGAAAACTCCAATACTAGCTAACCAGATAATAATTTTATAAATTCTTTTCATGTTGAAAAATAATCTCCGAAATAAATCTTAGGTTTAAGTATTTCTATCCTAATATAAATATTTTCCATAAATTATAGAAATATTCTCTACTATCAAATAATCACAAGATATTATTATCTTGAATTCTGATTTACATATATATCATATTTTTATAATTTATAATGGTGATCTGAAAATACCATCTATCTACAGAAGAATAGCACGTATAAAGAAGAAAGAAAAAGTGGGGTATCCACCTGGCACTTTAGTATATACAGGCGATAAAAAAAAAATTGATACTAAAATAAAAGTGATCGATTATGATGAAGAGAGTTTCAATTTTAAAGAATTTGATAATCTGGAGGAAGATTTTAGCCAAATTGAAAAGAATAAAGTAAGGTGGATTAAAATTACCGGGTTGGCTCAAGTGGATATCATTGAGGGAATAGGAAATCAATTTGAGATACATCCTCTTGTTCTAGAAGATATATTAAACCCAAATCAAAGACCTAAATTTGAAGTTTATGGAGATTATATCTTTACTATTCTTGAAAGGATATTTTGGAATACTGAAGGTGAAATGTTTGAACGAGAACAAGTAAGTTTAATATTAGGTCCTAATTACGTAATTTCGCTGGAAGAGCGAGAAACTGATACATTTAATCCTATAATTGAACGAGTTCGTGTTCCTAGAGGTAGAGTTCGATATATGGGAGCAGATTATTTATTTTACACCTTAATTGACATCATTATAGATAACTATTTTATAATTTTAGAAATTACAAGTGAAAAAATTGAGCATATTGAAGATGAATTAATTTCTAATCCTTTACCTGAAACTCTCCAAGCAATATATAAACTTAAAAGATCTATGATTGATTTAAGGAAAACTGTTTGGCCTTTGCGAGAATTAGTAAATATGTTACAAAGAGAGCCAAGTAAGCTAATTAATGAAGGTTTGCAAATATATTTACGAGATCTTTATGATCATATTTACAAAATTAATGATCTTTTGGAGGGTTATCGCGATATTATATTCGGAATGTTAGATATGTATCTTTCAAGTGTTAGCAATAGAATGAATGAAATAATGAAAGTTTTAACAATCATCTCTACAATCTTTATGCCATTATCATTTTTAGCTGGCTTTTATGGAATGAATTTCTTATTTATGCCTGAATTATCAAATCCATTTGCATATCCTTTGTTAATCGTTTTAATGATATTTATAGGGATTTTAATGCTATACTTTTTCAAAAAAAAGAAGTGGTTATAATTTTATTATTTTGTCTGAATACCAGAAATCAAATGAACAATTCCATAAAGCATTAAAGAAAGAGATATAAGTATCACTAGAATTGTAAATCCAAAAGTAGGTAATGCTATGATTAAAACTCCAAATATAAAGATCAACATTCCAACTATTAGTAGAAATATCCAATAAGTTGTTTTTTCATCTTTTATCTTTATTCCAAGATAGATTATAATGAATCCAATTGTTATTATAACTATACCAAAGAGAGTAGTGGCAATAATTATTGAACCCGAAGGATTAACAATTATACTAACAAGTATAATCAATGAAATAACTATTGCTCCTATCCCTGTAATATATTTAAAAATAACATTTTCTCTTTCTAAATCCTTGGAAGCAACTACTTTTAGAATTTGAGCTAAACCTAAAGCTAATAACGTTAGCGACAGAATGATTAAAAGTATGACGACTGAAGCAACAGAAAATATCAGTACTAAGAAAGATAAGATACAGATAATTAGACCAAAGACGATCTTAACAAATTTTAAATTTTTCCCATTTAATATTTCACTAATCATTTCTAACAACCCAGATAATATTAGAAAATTTTAGAAGGTTTGTATCGAAATCAATTCTCGTTTCAATTTAAAATAAAAGGAATAAATTAAGGTCTTATCTTTTCACGTTCTAATAGTTTCAAGGAGAGATTCTTTTTAAGATCAGATAACATATTTTGTTTACTTTTTATATCTCCCATCATTTCATTGATTTTATTCTGGATTTTTTTTAACTTGCTTTGCTGAGAGATAATTTTTTCTTTTGCTCTATTCTTTTTCTCCTCAGAAATATTACTTTTAAGGAGCTTAATATAGGCAAATTGTTGCTTCCCTAACTTATCTCTTTCTTTTGCAATGGATAGTCTCTCACTAATGAGGTTTTTGTTTGCTTCTGAAATATTAGTTTCGATTTTTGCTATTTTTCCATGAATTTCAGCTAATTCTATTTGTATAATTGCTAAATTTTCATTATAAATTGCGTATGTCTTTTCTAAGTTTAATCCTGAATCAGAATATTCTAAAAGTTCCTTGTCAGCAATTTTATTTTTTATTAAATTCCTTGTTTGCTTAGCTAGTTGTTTCTTTATTTTTGCCAATTCAATTCCCTTTTTGGAAAGTTCTTCTCTTGCTTTAGCTTTTTTTAATTCTAATTTTGCCATAAATTTCGAATTCATTGCGATTTCTTTTTCAGTTTTAGCGATATCTATATTTTTTTCAGCAATTCTTTCAAGATTTTCAATATTTTCCATTAAAATTCCCTTTTACCTTTTAGTCATTTAATTATTTATTCCCAAATAGACCCTACTGATTACTTTCAGGAGTCTCAATTGAAGGTCTTAATTTTTCCCGTTCAGATAGTTTTTCAGAAAGTTCCCGTTTAATATCAGATAATTTATTATGTAATTTTTTTAAATCTTCATTCTTTTCAATTACCTTATTCTCAGTTTTATTGAGTTTTTTTTGTTGAGAAAGATAATCCTCTTTGGCTGAGATAATTTTTTCTTCTATTGCTGAACTTCTAACATATTTGATATAAGTTAGTTGCTTTTTGCCTAATTTCTCCCTTTCTTTCCCAACATCGATTTTTTCATCCATTAATTTTTGATTTTCTTCAGCGATTTCTTTTTCAACTTTTGCAATTTTTTTATGAATTTCTGCGATTTCTTCTTGAATATCAGCTATTTTTTCGTTAAATATTGCTTGATCTTTTTCAAGTTTCAATCCAGAATCCGATAAATTTAAAATTTCTTTAGCCTTGACTTTACTTTCTATTAATTCTGTTGTCTCTTCAGCTAAGTCTTTTCTGATTTTTGTTAATTCAAGTTCTTTTTTTGCAAGTGTTTCTCTAGCTTTAGCTTTCTTTACTTCGAATTTTGTAACGTTTTTAGAATCAATTGCAACTTTAATTTCATTTTTTGCTATATTTATATTTTCTTTAGCAACTCTTTCAAGATTTTCAAGATTTTCCATTAAAAATCACCCATCATTTTTATTGATATCTGGGTTATACATTGAATAAACTTAATTTATATTTTATGCATATAAAAATAAAATAATAAATGTATAAAAAAAAGTAATTTAAAAGGAGTATTAAAGGATAATTTCTAAAAAAAGATTCAAAATGAATGCTGAATCAATAATAGTTTATCTAAATCTAATTGTTTCCTCTGCGGTTCTTATTTTTATAATTTGAGCATGGTAAAAAAACAAAAATTAATTATTTCACACTTAAAGTCCTAAGACTTTCTTTAATTGTTTTAGATTCATCGTATTTATTATAATTTTACTTTCTAACCAACCTCTCCTAGCCACATTAACACCATAATCCATAAAGTTCAATTGATTAAGATTATGAGCATCACTACCGATCGAAAGGAAAATACCACGTTCTCTTGCCTTAAAGCAATTGAGATCAGATAAATCTAGACGATCAGGAAAAGCATTAATTTCTAAAAATACATTGAGTTTTTCAGCTTCATCAAATATATCAGAGAAATTTAAGATAGCTGGTGCTCTCTTGTTAATTATTCTTCCAGAGGGATGACCAATACAATTAACATAATCATTATGCATTGCATTTAAAACTCTTTTAATTAAAAACTGCTCACTCTGTTTAAAGCCAGAATGAATACTAGCAACTACAAAGTCCAAATCCTTTAATATAGAATCTTTTAAGTCTAAATTCCCATTTGTATCAATATTGGCCTCAATACCCGATAGAATTCTAAAATCTTCTAATTTACGATTAATTTTTTCGATTTCAGCCATCTGAACTTTTAAATCGTTTTCATTTAACCCCCCTGCAATTTTTAGAGTCTTCGAATGATCACAAATAGAAATGTAATCATATCCTAAATGTTTGGCGGTTATAGCCATTTCTTCAATTGAATTAGAACCATCACTCCAATCTGTATGAATGTGTAAGTCTCCTTTAATATCTTTAAGTTCTATTAACTTTGGAAGTTTTTTGAGCCTTGCCAAATCTATCTCTCCACGATTTTCTCTTAACTCTGGCTGAATGTAACTTAAACCTAATAATTTGTAAATCTCTGTCTCTTCAGCGCCAGCAATCTTTTTGTTATCGCTTAAATTAAAAAGGCCAAATTCATTTAGTTTCATATTACTTTTTTTGGCTAATTTCCTTAATTGAATATTATGTTCCTTTGATCCAGTAAAATATTGAAGCGCTGAACCAAAGCTAGAATCTTCAACAATAGTTAAATCAACCTGAACATTATTACTGAGAACAATTGTGCTTTTTATCTCTCCACTTGAAATAATATTCTTTTTTTCCGGTAATTTAATAAAAAACTCCATAACACTTTTAGGTTGTTTAGAAACAACCAAAAGATCTATATCTCCTACTGTTTCTTTCCTTCTCCTGATAGAACCAGCAAATTCAACTTTAATAACTGTTTTTAAACTTTCTAATTTTGATTTTATATTTTTAGCAATAGGCAAGATCTCTCCTAACAGGAATCTATCTTGGGATGTTTTGAATAGTTCTATTGCTTTAAGAAGATTTTCTCCCTTTTTTTTTCCAAAGCCTTTAATATTTTTTAACTTACCTTTCTTAATAGCAAATTCTAATTCATCAACATTCTTAATTGCAAGTTCTTTATATAAGATCTGTGCTGTTTTTGGACCAATTCCTTCCACTCTTAACAAATCCTGTAAACCATTAGGGACTTGACTCCTTAAATCATTTAAATATTTTAATTCCCCTGTCTCAATGTATTCTTGTATTTTTAATGCTATACTCTTTCCTACTCCAGGAATATCATCTAAGCTCCCTTTTTTATATAAACTTTCAATATCTTCAGTTAGCATCTCTATATTTTGGGCAGCTCTTCTATATGCTCTTGGTTTATATTCTACTTCATTGAACTCTAGAAGCTCAGCAATTTCATAGAGAATCTTAGCGATTTCTATATTTTTCATTTTAAATTTAACAATTTGCTTAATTAACTAATATTGCCTTTTTCAATTTAAATCTTTATTAATATAACATTTTTACTTAAATGTCAATATAAATACAGAAGAAACCACTTCTAACTTAATTCATTTAGATTTAAATATTAGACAAATTGATAAAAATCAATTAGATGTATAATCAAGGTGATTATAAGGTATATGAAAAATGAAAATAAGAAAACAAAGAAGAAAAAGAAAGTTGATTCAAATATTTATGGGGAAGAGTTCATAAGAGTAAGATTCTATTAAATTATAATTATAAAACTATACTAGAAATATTTTATCCACAATGTCGCATCATCTTGTGGATAGAAAGCTGGTATGATTGATACTTCATGAAAGCCTATATTTGTATAAAACATACGACCTTCATTGTTTTGTCTTTCCATAAATAGGTATGTAACTCTTAATTTATAACCTTCGAGTTTAAAAAACTTTTTTACTTCATTTATACAAGTTAATACAAGTTCTCTTCCAATTCCTTGCTTTCTATAATCTTTAGCTACTCCCAGACCAATTAATTCAATAACTCCGTCACTTAATCCACCACGAGTATCCCAAGATACAGTTCCAATTACTTTAAAATTAGCGACACAAATAATTGTTCTTAATCTAAAAATCAAATCTTCTGCGAATTTTATTGCGCTTCGTTCGTGTTTTTCAACTTCGTTTAGGTACATCTCTTTTAAAAGTTCAAAATCGTCTTCATTAGCAAATCTCATTATTTTTTCCATTAGAATCCCCTTTAAGCTAATTTTACACCTTGAAATTAATTATGTGATAATAATTCTATCAGTGTTCTTGGAATTTCCTTATAGCTTTTTACAGCATAAAATTTACCTCTTCCTTTACTTGCAATTTCCTTACATGCATCAATTCCTCTATCAGCATCATTTTCAGCAGGCATTCCAATCACATGTAATTTCGGATAACTTTCCGCTAAATGAAAAGGATCTTCACCTCTATTATAATTCCCATCTGTTATTAAAATTCCAAATTGATTTCTCGGTTCCTTTTTTACTTTATTCAATTCTTTTAACCCTTTTTCTAAACCTATGTGTATGTTTGTAAAACCACTTGCTTCAGAGTCCAATATATCATCTATGATTGTTGCAATAGGTTTCTTCTCATCAATCTTTTTCAAAATCATTGCGGTTGAGTTAAATAAGATTATAGCATAATCTTCTTTTTCCATATTATATGCAAGTACGGAAGCAGTTAAAGCGGCGTTGAGAAGTAGTCGCCCATACATGCTACCGCTCGTGTCTAAAATTAAAACAACCTTGCGCTTTTGTTGCTTTCTTTTAATTCCATAGATATCATTATAGTGTAAACTTTTTTGATGTATTTTTAAAGGGTTATGCTGAATTGTTTCATCTAAATCAAATTCTGGTGTGCCAATTTCATAATGTGGGATAGTTATTCTATAATTTCCTCTTATACCTTTACTAGTGATTTTAAAAGCTGTTTTTAATATACTCTGGCGAGCTAATCGCCTAAAGATTTTTTTATATTTCTCAGATATTGGTCTTCTTATAAAAAAGTAAACTTCTGCCATAGAAGTTGCTGAATCCTTTGCTTTTTCAGCGAAAAATTTAACACCCTCGTCACAATCTAGAGCATCAGTTGCTGCATAAACATTTGATTTGAGTAAACCGATAATAGCCTCTAAGTTTTTATATTCAATAGCTAAATAAGTTAGTTCCTTAATTTGTTTATAATCCAGAGAATTTGCTAAATGTTGATAATAATTAGGTCTTTTTCGCTCTTTTCTGATAATTTCATATCTTAAAATTTCTTCATCGGGAATCCTTTCTGTTAGCCTTACATGCAACCGTTTATTCTCAATCTCTTCAGAATTTTCTGATGAGAAATCATCGATTACTGAAAATCCATTTTATTTAGAGTAGAAATAATAATGTCTGTGATAAGTTCTGTTTTTGATTTAGAAACTCCATCTTCTAATTCAATTTTGTTGTACAAAGCCATAATCCCTGCTTCCACCCAATTCCTTGTACTAGATTCTTTTCCTGAATTGAAAATTAATCTCGCAAGATCAATTCCTCCTCTAATCGAACTCCCTCTTCGAATAGAGGTACTTTCTCTTGTCATTTGAATAATATTTTGACAAACTCTAGCAATTGCGTCTTCATTAGAGTTAATTAAATTTGCTTCTTTTTTGATAATTAAGATTTCCTCTTCTGGACTTTGGTAATCTAATTTAATCCATATGAATCTATCTTTTAAAGCTTCTCCTAAAACTGTTACACCAACATGAGCTCTAGGGTTTTGGGTTGCGATTACATAGAAATTCTTATGAGCTTTAATTGTTCTCAGTTTAGGAATTTCAATTATTCCTTCATCTAAGGAAGTCAATAAAGAATTTTGGGTACTTTCTGGCATTCTATTAATTTCATTAATGAATAAACATCCACCTTTTAACATAGCAGAAGCAAGTGGTCCATAGACATATGATTCTTCAATATACCCCTTCGCAATTACTAATGGAGGATCCCAATATCCAACTAGATTATGAGAGAGAGTTTCCTCATTGCAATCAATTCTAAAGAAATCTATATCGAAGTAGGATGATGTCGCCCTAGCTATAGTAGTTTTTCCCACCCCAACTTCACCTTCAATCAAAATGTGCTTTCCAACAGATTTAGCAAGTAATATTTTTCTTAGTTCTGTTGTTCTTCCTATAATCTGATATTTCAGTTGTATTTCTTTTACAATTTCCAAGGTGTTAACCATAATTTTAATAATAATCTATTTCTAAAAAATTAATCCAATTGAAAAGTTTCAAAATAGACTTAAATATATTTGATATAAAGAAGGAAAGGGAGGTAAGAGTAAGATTTCGAATGTGTATAATAAAACAAACGTGAAGACACATACACACCCAATTAAAAAAATAATATCTATAGTCCTAAATTTGATTTTTATTAAATTGGTTCTTTTCTTATATAATCCAAAACATCGATTCTCCATTGAAATGGATGTTGTATGCCCTTTTCTAAGAATTGATACTAAAGTAGACATTAATCTTTCAAAAATGAGATTATAAGCTTTCTTTACACTCCTAATTCCTCCCAAACCAAATCCTCGTGCTCTTTGAGCTAAAGCAATAGTTCTTGCTTCTTGCTCTATGGCAGGGATATATCTGATTCCCACCATAAGAGAAAAACAATATCTGTAAGGGATTCTTAACCTCAATAAAGAATATACAAAATCTTTAGAAGAAGTAGTATTAGTATATATAATTGTTGAGGTATATAATGTAAGTATAATAAATAATGCCCTCAATGCATAATATACAGCTAATCGTCTTATTGGTAAAAAGGAAACATTAAATAAATAGAAAAGAACTACATCTTGACCACTTGGAATAGCATTGAAAAAGATATTTAATATAACACTAAAAATTAAAACAATTAGGATAAATCTCGTTTTTCTAATTAAATTCTTTAAAGAAATATTGCTCAATAAGGCAAATATTACATTAATTACAAAAATTAAGGTTAAAAAAAGCAGAGAGCGTATTAAAAATGTAATTATGGTAAGAAAAATTAAAAAGAAAATCTTTGAAATGGGATTTAATTTATGAAAAAAAGAATTTCCAGGAAAGTAAACAAATGTATACTTTTTATAATCCAAACTTTTATTTTTATCCTTCAATTATTCTCTAACCTTCGCTAACACCTTGTTAATTTCCTTTAATAGAATAATGGGTCCAAGATTGCTATGTTTAGAAAAATAATTACTTTTCGTATCATAATTCTGAAGAGTGCCATCCTTATTTAACTCAATAATCCTTTTGGTATACTTTAATAGTAAATGATAATCGTGGGAGGAAATAATTATAGTTTTACCCCTTTTGTTTTCAATATATAAAGTTTCTATTAGAGAATCTATGGTCCTTTGATCTTGCCCTATAAAGGGTTCGTCTAATAATATAATTTCAGGATTATATACAAAAATTGAACTTAAATTCAACCGTCTCTTCTGACCCCAACTCAAATTGAAAGGATTCTTCATAGGGCTTTCGTTACCGACTAAATTTAGCAACTTTTTCACATATTTGTCATTAACCTCACCAAGTATTCCAAAATTCTTAGCAGCGTATAATAGTTCATCTTTTATAGTAGATTTGAATATCATATTTTCTGGATTTTGAAAAATAAATCCAACTTTTTTTGCATACTCATAAGGGTTAATTTCTTCCAGATTTTGGTTTTTATAGATAATCTCTCCAGAAGTTGGCTGATATAAATTAGCTAATAAATAGAGAAGTGTAGTTTTACCTGAACCATTTGGTCCAACAAGACCAACAAAATCACCTGTTTGAATATTAATTGATAGATTGTTAAGAGCACTAACACCACTATTTGGATAAATAAACGATAAATTCTTGGTTTCCAAAATAGAATTGTTTTTGGAAGATGACTTACTCGATTCCAAATCGTCAATTTTAATTGATTTCATATGTTTGAGGGATTTAACATATGTTTGTTCTAATTCTATTACTTCTTCTAAGTTTTCATATTTTTCTAATTCTTCCGCTCGAATTTCCTTTTTTGTAATTATATCACGTAATAAAATTAGATCTTGATGTTTTAAATTAGAAATAAGCTTAAAATAATTTTGGAAATTCATTGAATTCTTAATAAGTAACCTACTTTTTGTTGCCTTATTTAATTCATCGAATATTTCAATTAACCATGGTACTCTTACATTACAAGCTCTAAGACTTTCAAAATTGTTTTTTAATATGTCTGTTATTTCTCCCTTTAGAGCTACTTTTCCTATATCATCAAGTACTAATAACTTATCAGCAATATCTAAAACTCTAGATAATCGATGTTCAATTATTACTAAGGTTAATTGTAAATCTTTAGACTTAATTAACTTCTTTAACTGATTTAAAAGCAAACTTTCAGATTCTTGATCTAAAAATGCAATTGGTTCATCTAAAATAAGTATTTTTGGATTCATCACTAAAAATGAACTCAATATTGTAAGTTGTTTTTGTCCACCACTTAATTGCTCTATAGAACGATCCAAAATATGGCTTATACCCATTAGTTTAGATACTTCTTCGACTCTAGATTCAATTTCTTGTTTAGGATAATTTAAATTCTCTAATCCAAATGCTATTTCATCTTTAACTGAAAATGTTACAAGTTGTTCAAGAGGATTCTGTTTTACTAGACCTACAGTTTTAGATAATTCAGAAAAGTCATAATCCCAGAAGCTTTTACCGAATATTTTTATGTCACCCTTAACAAAGCCCTTTTGTCTCCAAGGGATGATTCCGTTCATGGCATAAGATAACGTAGATTTGCCGCTTCCACTAGGACCTGCTATTACAAGAGTTTCGCCTTCCTTTAGCTGGAAGTTAATGTTTAAAACAGATGGTTTTTGCTTCTTATCTTTTCCATAGATAAATGAAAAATCTTCAAAAGAAAGTGCGATTTTAGAAAAAGGAATCTGGTCAATACACCCCTTATCAAAATGTTGTTGGTACCCCTGCTTTAATTAATCCATTTTTTATAATTCTACCTAATAAGCCAGTAATGAGAACCCCTGAGATAAAAGCAAAAATAAACGCTAGAACCCATAATATCCAATGTACTGTCCAACGCTCGAAATAAATCCAAAAAAAAGGTGCTTGAAAAAAGTTACCAATACCACCTGCAATACCCCAGCCCAATTTAGTATTTCCTTCTCCTATTTTTTCCACAAAATAAAATCCAGCACATAAGAAAGCTCCTTCCATAAAATTTACAAAAATAATGAGCAAACCTGTTAAATCTCCAAATAGGAATTCAATTATTCCTTTTGAGAACATTGTTATGAGAATATTTCTCTTTTTTAGAGTTAAACCATATATTACTGAAGCCCACATTACGTGATGTCCACTTACTAATTGGGTGCCTCCTGTAAAAGGATACCATACTTTTATTAATAAATCAAAAGGTATAAGGCTTGAGATTATGCCTCCCATGACTCCAATAATAACAGAATAGAGAAGATCTAAAAGAATTATTTTTTTAGATTTATCTTGTAAAAAGCCTGTAGGTTTATATTCTTCTTTTATATTATTTTGTACAACAGCTTCATGTTCTTCTTTTTTTTTAAAGTCTATTTCCATTTTTAGAATCCTGCTATTGAATTAAAATTGTTTTTAAATACTTAATCATATAATGAGTATTAGGCTTATCAGGAATGACAATGTGGTCTATAACTGAAACAATAGGACCATCAAAAAATATTGGTTGCCCATCTTGTTCATATGCCAGAATGATTTGTTCAGTGAAATTTTGGGCTAATGATATAGGTAATGGAGTTTCAGCATTATACCCATCCCCTCCCATTAAGAAAAAAGTAGAGGAGCCTGGATTTAAAATATCTTCTTCTTCAAATATACTCCATAAAGAAGCTCCTGAAAATATTAAGTCATATTCTCTTC
>JBHLLO010000055.1:0-20929 GCA_048885535.1 Candidatus Hermodarchaeota archaeon | reverse complement strand
CTGTACCTATTACGAGTGTTTTATTAAGAGGTGGTTCAATTTCACCATGAAATAATAAATTAATTCCAAGTATGAAATTTCCTACTCCAGATACAGCTAATAATATAGCCAGAAAGGCAATAATAATGTTTTTCCTTTCCACTAATACCTCCTCATGCGTCTATAAATTGATATTTTTTATAACGTTCTAATTTCTATGAGTTATTATATTATCTGGAAACATAAAAACTTATTGACAAAATATTCAAAAAGTTAGCATTCCAGTATTGGTTTTAAAATTGTGGAAAATTTTTGAGGAATTATTCTATTGAGATAGATTTCAGTACAATTATTGAATTGAGCAAATTTACAAATCCCATCTCTTAATCTAGAGCTTAGATTGTTATTTAAATCGACATCAAGATAAATTGTAATAAGTTCTAATTTTTTTTCTTTTCTGTGAACTTTTGCATCTATATTACCTATGAATTCACAATTATCTAAAATTGGCAAGAGAAAAAAACCCAATTCTCGTTTATTCTTAGGAAGATAAGCTTCAAATTTATAATCAAAGTTCCAAATCTTTTTTGGATAATACCGATCTCTTATTATGTTATCAAACGGGCTTAAGAGCTTTACAGGAGAATTCTCTTCTAATTTATCTGGAGTTTTCGATAACTTATTATAATCTGTTTCAGTAAGGTAAAATTTATCCTTAATGCCTTCAATATATATAGGAATTAAAGCTCCTTCGCTAACATATTCTTCTAAAAAGTTAATTAATTTTTGCTTATCATTATCCCATATAATTTTTGGGAAAGTTGTGCCTAAATAATTCCAGAAGTCATCAACACAGGCAAGTCCTAAGGCATTTAAGACGATTTCGAGGATATGTTGAGGTAAATCATCTTTTTCCATAGGTTCTGAGCTAATATTTGAGGGTATGACCCTTTCCGATAAATCGTAATAGCGTTGAAATCCTTTTCTATAAGAAACGAGTATCTTTCCAGCATGAAATAAATATTTAAGAGCGATATTCTCTGCTTTTAGTTCCCACCAACCTTCCCTCCTAACTTTAGTGGCATTTTTGAAATCAGCGCTACACGTTGGACCAGATGTCTTTATATGCTTATAAACACGTTCAATAATAGATTTATTTTCTGGAATCCAGTTTTTTGTCCAATTTCCTGGGTTTTTGCTCATATAGTCTATTATCCATGTATAAAATGGATATTCTTCAATTGGTAAAAAACATAAAACATGAGAAAAATATTCAAATATTTTACCGTCTTTTTCCCACTTCCATACATCCTTTTCTTTATAATTTTTTACGCGGTTAAATAAAGTAAGGTCTTGTGCTCGAGCTACAACAGAAATTGTGTCAATCTGGACATTATGAATTTTTTTTATAACCTCAAGTAAAGAATCTGTCGGATTCTCAGTTCTGAGAAATTGATTCTCTAAAGTAAATCTTCTTACTTGATTAAGAGAAATTTGTTCAACCATGTTATTTCAAATAGACTAATTTGAGGTCATTTTCGACCTATTGCTCTAAATGGTATGGCTTCATTAAATATTTCAAAATCATATAGCCTTCTTGCATCTACTAAATTTGGTACTTTCATGTATTTTTTAAAATCATCAGGAGTTAGTTTTTCAAACTCATCCCATTCAGTTATTAAAAGTGCACAGTCTGAATCTTTTAGCGCTTCTTCAATTGAGGGGGCATAATATTTGACTTTTTCACCTAATTCAATTTTAGCAGTGTCATTAGCTTTTGGATCATATCCTATTATCTCCTTAACCTTTCTCTTAATTAACTCATTTACGACTCTTATGCTAGCGGCTTGTCTCATGTCATCAGTTCCAGGTTTAAATGCAAGACCCAACAGAGTTATTTTCTTTCCTTCTAGGCTTCCTAATAACTCTTGAGCTAAATCGACTATATGTATTGCTTGGTCGTCATTAATATCTAAAACAGCTTCCAAAAGTCTTGAAGTATAACCTTTTGATTTTGACCATGCTTTTATCGCATTAACATCCTTGTGAAAACAGGAACCCCCAAATCCCGCCCCTGCTCGTAAGAACCTAGAATTGATGCGATAATCAAGACCTACTCCCTTCATTACCAAATTTATGTCAATATTAGGAACTAATTCAGCGAAATTAGCAAATTCATTTGCATAGCTTATTTTTGTTGCTAATAAGCAATTATTACCATATTTAACTAACTCAGCACTTTCAATATTCATTCTTAATATAGGACAATTTTGAAGGTGATCGCCATAAAAATATTCATAAAATTCTTGTAACATCGCTCCACTTTTTACATCAAATTCGCCTATTACAATTCTATCTGGATTTAATGTATCTTCAATTGAACGACCTTCTGCTAAAAATTCAGGTTGCATACATAGACCAAAATCTTTACCGGCTTCTTTATTAGAAATTTCAGTAATAATTTTTCCAACTAAATTACGAGTTGTTCTAGGCACAACAGTTGATCTTACAACTACCAAATGATATTTGTCTTTCTGTTTTAAAGCTTCTCCAATCTCCTTTGCTGTGCTTTCAATAAAACTTAAATTAATACTTTTATCCTCCCTCATTGGAGTTCCTTGGGTTATCATCGAGATATCTGTTTCAAGTACTGCTTTTATTGGATCAGTTAAACATTGGAACATTTCAGGCTTATTTTTCTTGATGTTATCCATTATTTCTTGTAAGCCAGCTTCAAAAAAGGGTGCTTTTCCTTCATTTATAATTTTAGCTTTTTTTTCATTATGAGTTGATGCTAATACTTTTATATCTTTATTTGCAAAGCATGCGGCAGAACATAACCCAATAAAACCAGTTCCTAAAATTGATACTTTATATTTAAACATTTTATTGTTGCCACTTATAATTTCTTGATATAGTTTATGATATTTGAAATTCTAATTAAAGATTTTGCTGTATTTCAAATAAATTTAAAATAAAATGAATCTAGTATTACATTTATGGTTTCTTTTTGAAATATTAGATTCATGGGAATGGCATGGGTAGAATATTTCAAAATTTACGAAAATAATAAAGGTAAAAATGAGAGATGAAAGAATTAAGAAAAAAGCTAAAAATTCCTGATAGCGCATTAAAAGCGGTGAATGAATTCATTTTGGATGAAGATAATACGCTTATCAACGATCTTTTTGAATTATTGGAAAAATATGGTGGTATTAAGGAGATTAATAGAAAAGCACAAGAGGCATCTAAAATCGATATTTTAATCCAGCGATTAGAAAAAGTGAATTCTGATTATGTTAAGGATATCGAATGGCTTACCAATCAAAGAGATAACGAAGCTTTCATTAGTATAGGTGAATATCGTGAAAAAGTTTTAGGAGAAAAAGCTTTAGAGTTAAAATTTAATGAAGATTTTGCGGTAACCTTGGAGTTATCTGCCTGTCAATATTTCCCTTTTCTAATTGATATTGCTAGAGATGCTATAGAAACTCAGCAGCTAGTTCCAGGAAGAATTATACGTGTTCGGAATATGAAAGAACAAGAAAAAGATGGAGATCTAATCGCAATGACTGCTGCAATGCAAATTATAGGCTCTAGCTGGGTTGAAACATTGGATACAAAAGGGACTGCTCCTGGTCCTGATGGTTTACCTGTTAATGTCCATTTAGGAGGACCAGAAACAATTACTGGTTATTTTGGAGGTGTTGGCCAACCAAATGACTTTGCGTTAAAATGGATTGACGAATTTCTTTATTATTATACCAATTATGGAATTAAACAAGTTCTTAACGTAAATCCTGGAACTGTACTTCTTGGGTATTTTATTTACAAATTGGGAATTAATAATGAATTTAAAATAAGTGTGTATATGGGAAATGATAATCCTTATTCTTGTCTTTGGACGTTATTAACAGCTAAATTATTCGCACGGGAAGATGGGACAAGTCCATTAATAGGGTTTAACCTTGCTAATTCTGTTAATAACGAAACTATTGAATTAGCTGCTTATATTAGGAAAAATTTTGATTTTGAAGATGTAGTTAGACTTGAACATCATATAACGGAAACTTGGAAGAGTATTGTCAGACAGCCTTACGATCGAAGGAAAGAACTCCTAGAATTAGTAAAAATAGTTAAAAATGTGAGTGCTAAGCATGAAGGTGGGGATGTTGAAGTAGAAGAAAAGCGAGAACATCCTACAGACATACTTGAATATTTCATGCCAAAAGAAGATTTGAAAAACGCAGGATTATGGGACTTTCTCCGTATAAATCATCTTGATAGATACCGTGCAGTAAATCATACCGCTAAAGCATTAACTGAAAATGGCCTTTCTATTATTGCTGCCAAAAATTTACATTATCCTAAATAGTTAATTAATAGGTGGGATAATTGCCGATAATACCCCAATATTTCAAGCAATTATTGAAAGTCTACAGAAGGAACATTTTTTATTTATTAAAAAAAACTGTTTTAAACTTCTTTTTTCAATTAACTAAGATGGAATATTTAATTAACAATATCAATTCTGTGCTTGAAAAATATAATTCCCATATGACTTATTTTGTAGCAGCATACATTCTTGAAGGACATCCTGATAGAGTGGCTATATTTAGAAACTCAAAAAATATAGCTCTCCCGCATGGATATAAGCATTTTAATCTCCAAGAATTAACAGTTAATCAAGCCATTCAGGAAATAAGGAGATCAAAAGAAATCTTTGAAAGAAGTAATCTCGAATCTTGGTGTTTTCGCGCCCCTTATGCCATGAATTCTATTAGCAATTTGGGAAAATCTAAATTTTATGAAGTTCTTAAAGAAATAGGGTTCTCACATTCCAGTTCAGAATTTCAAGAGGATCCGCCTTGGAAACCAATTAATCAAGTAGTTCCCGAATTTGTAATGGCAAGACCTAGTGATGATCTTTTAATAGATTTGTTAGGTATTTGGAATCCTAGAGTCATCACTAAGCATTTTATAAAATCTATTCGTAAAACTAAAGGCTCAATAATAATTTTCGATATGCACCCAATACGAATGGGTCAGAAAAAGTTTATCGTTGCTTTGGATGCTATTTGTAAATTTGTAAATAAAGATGCGAACTCAATTTTAATCGAATTTAAAAAAGCTGTAGAAACCTATAGGAAAGATCAAAAAGAAAATTTTGTGTGCATTACTGGTGATATCGATACGTGGTCCTATATAGATTATATTAGAAGATTAAGAAAGTAAAAAGGTTATCAAACTTCAAATACCACTTATTAGTAATATGAATTTAATTTAAGAAAAAAGGAACATTAAAGAAAATATGAGTAAATTTTCTCGTGAACAAGAATTAAAACTTCGAGAGAAATTAGAACAAATTAAGAAAAAAAGAAAGAAAACCATATTTGGGCGATTTATGGTTAGATTTATCAATGTTTTAGCAAGGCATATCCCAGGTGGTTTTACAAGAGCAAGACTGCATAGAATAAAGGGTGTTGTTATGGGTAAAAATGTATGGATTGGTGAAGATGTCTATATTGATAATGAGTATCCTTTTTTAATTTTCCTTGAAGACAATGTTGAAATAGCAGCTTATTCGATGATTATGGCCCATGGTAGAGACCTTCATCTTTTAAGACCTGGAATGTATGTGTCAGATCTAGGTTATCCCCCTTCACCAGTTAGAATTAAAAAAGGATGTTGGTTAGGTTTACATAGTATTGTTTTGGGGGGAGTAACAATAGGTGAAGGGTCCGTAATTGCTGCTGGGTCTGTTGTTACAAAGGATATACCTGATTTTGCACTAGCTGGTGGAACCCCAGCAAAGGTTATTAAGTATTTACCCGGTTCAAAAAATTTTGAAGCTACTTCGAAAGCTAAAAGTAAATGAATAATTTTATTGGGTTAAAATTAACAATTTAGTATGATAAAAAGTATGAGTAAGTTTGATTTTAGACCAGAAGGAGTTATGGTTGCTCTCGTAACTCCGTTTAATAAAGATGAATCGATAAATGAAGAGCAATTAAGAAATTTAGTAAATTATCTTATCGAACAAGGAGTAAATGGACTTGTTCCAGTCGGTACTACTGGCGAGTTTGTTAATATGACATTTGAAGAACGTTTAGAAATAATTGAAATTGTTGTAGATGAGGTTAATGGACGTATACCGGTCATCGCTGGAACAGGAGAAACTGGTACAAAATTAGTAATTGATGCAACTAATAAAGCAACTGACATTGGAGCTGATGCAGTCCTTATAGTTACACCTTATTATTTAAAACCGAAAAGTAAAGGTCTATATGACCATTATTTCACAATTGCTGAGAAAACAGATATACCAATAGTTTTATACAACATACCAGCATGTACAGGAGTAGAATTACCTTGGACTGTAGTGGAAGATTTAGTAGATATTGAAAATATTGTTGCCATTAAGGATTCGAGTGGAGATTATAAATATTTTTCAGCAATTTTAGAGAAGGTAAGTGATAAGATTTCAGTTATGATTGGATGGGATGAAAATGTGTTAGGTGCTTTAGCTGGAGGTGCTGCTGGATGTATTTTAGGATCTGCAAATGTAATTCCCAAATTTTGGCTAGAAATTTATGATCACGTTAAAAATAACCGACTGCAAGAAGCCCAAGCTCTTCAAAAGAGAGTTCAAAAATTAGCGAGATTATTAATTAATTCAGGAGCACTTGGAGTTAAATCTTGTTTAAATATGATGAAAATTCCAGTAGGCAAAACCCGGCAACCGCTTGTTTTGGGTGATGCTCTCTCCTATGAAATAAAAGATGAATTGAGAGTTGAATTAGAAAAATTAGGATTAATTGAAAAAACTGAAATAGAGTTTCAATTTGGAGATAAGCCACTAACAAATCGCTTCTATGCTGTTGGAATAACACCACATAAAATCACTGATTTTGGATTAAAAGTTGGAGAATCACTTGTTGGTGATCGTGTTGAAGTAGCTCACATTGATATATTGATAGGTAAAAAAGATGGACCCGTTGGAAATGCATATGCTCAAGCTTTGACTAATCCTGAAGAAGGTCGCGAAGGATTACAAGTTATATTGGAGCCTAATATGCAGATAAAACCATCCACAATAATGATCCCCACAGTAAGACCAACTTCCCTACGTCATGCAAGTCTAACTTATGGTCCTGCTCAAGCAGCGATCGCTAAGGCAGTTATGCAATGTGTTGATGATGGTATACTTCCTAAAGAATTAGCAGATGAAATTGTAATAATTGTCAACGTTTTTGTTCACCCTAGTGCTAGTGCCAGAAAAAGAGTATTCATTAACAATTATAAAGCTACAAGAAATGCTATTAGAAAAGCAATGGAAGGTGTCCCAACTGTGGAGGATGGAATTGCAAATATGGAAAATGCAAGACATCCTTTTAGGAATGACCCTTAAAAATATTTTATGTTATTTTTTTTCAATCTTCTTAATAACTAAGTAAATTCCAAATATTATCAATATAGCTCCAAGAGCTAGCCAACCTACAGAAAATAGTAATGGATGATCAATAAAGGATATCAATAGAATTACAAAAAATACTATATTTGTTATACCTACTAAAGCAGATACTATACCTAGGACTTGATTTGTTGTTTTCCTAGTTCTTTTATTCTGAATAAATGTATCTGCTAATATTAAAAAAATACCATATATGATAAGAAAAATGCCAACTAATAGTAAAGGAAAAAACACAATAAACTGTGTCAGATTATGGGGTAAAAACCTACTATCTAGCCAAATAATTATCGTTCCTATAATTGGGATTATTCCATCAATTATCATAATCAATCCTTTAATTTTTGAACCAAATTTAGAGCCAAATATTAAATAAATTCCAAAAAACATCGTAGAGACTCCAAACGCTAAAAATGGAATTGCTAAGATTATATATCCACCTTTCCATAGCTCCCAAGTTAAAAACATGCTCCAAATTGTAATTAAAGCAATTCCTATAAAAATTCCTCCTAAAACACTTAGGAATAGACCCAAACTTTTACTTTCCATAAATTAAACACGTAAAACAATTGAATTTATATTTTATTAATATTAATCTTTCTAAATCTTAAATTTGTTTCTTATTTTAGTTAAAATTTAATAGCTAATAATGTCTATTTTGATATTTTTTAAATTTTAATTATTATTAGGATATAAATACTTTTAAAAATGTGATATTTATGACAAAAAAGAAAGCGAACCTGAATATAGGAGATAAAGCCCCTGAATTTTGCCTTCCAGATAAGGATAAACAGCAAGTATGCTTAAAAGATTTTAGTGGAAAATACAATATTGTGTACTTTTATCCTGCTGACAATACCCCTGGTTGTACAACTGAAGCGATTGGATTTACGAATATTTTACCCGAATTCCAAGAACTTGATGCAGAAGTCATAGGTATTAGCCCAGACAGTCCAGAATCCCACGCTAAATTCATTGAAAAGAAAAACTTGAAAGTCACCCTATTAAGCGATGAAAATCATGAAGTGATGAACAAATATGGGGCATGGGGTCAAAAAAAATTTAAGGGAAAGACATATTTAGGAGTTATTAGAAGCACGTTTTTAATAGACTTAGATGGAAAGATCGCTTATATTTGGCCTAAGGTTAGCGTTAAAGGACATGCAGAGGAAGTTAAAGATGAACTTAAAAGCTTAAAAAATAAGGCTTAATTTTTTTTCCTAATATTTATTATTAAATTTTTAAAATCAATAAAAGGATAATTTCTATTACGTTCTAGGAATTTTATCCAGAGATGTTTTTTCTATATCTTCAAATTAAATAGTTCATTATTTTCTATTAAATTAGAAAAGAAAATTTAAATTAACTGGAAAAGGGTTTTATAATGGATGTTAAAGAGGCTATTAATAAGAGAAGGTCTTATAGATCTTTGAATCCTATTGATATTAATGATGAACTTATAAAGGATTTAGCTGATTGCGCGAGTTTAGCACCTTCTTGTAAAAACTCCCAACCTTGGAGATTTATTTTTGTTTATAGTAAAACCCAACTCGAAAAATTAATGCCTACAATAACCCCCCCTAATGAAAAATGGGTGGTAAATGCTTCCATGATAATTGTTGTGTTTAGTAATGTTGAATATGATTGTATCATAAAAGAACGCCTTTATTACTTATTTGATACTGGACTAGCTACAGCATTTTTAATTCTACGAGCTACTGAACTTGGTCTTGTAGCTCATCCTATAGCCGGATTTGAGGAAGAAAAAGTTAAGAAGATATTGGGTATTCCTAATGTCATGAGAGTAATTGCTTTAATTATTATAGGTAGAAAGTCACCTAAAATTGATAAAAACTTGACAGAATTAATGAGAGCTACTGAATTTAACAAACCAGTTCGATTAAAATTTAAAGAATTCTCTTATATTAATAAATACTCTCTTTAAACGTATTTCAGAAATTCAAGATCCTTGTGTTTCTATAAATTATTATTATTTTACTCCATTTATTTTATAATTATTAGTTATAATCCCATTATTTTGATTTAGTATTAGCAGGATATTGATATTTTGAATATTTCTTATAATTTTTAGAGATAAAATTAAAAAGCAAATTCGAAATAATCAATACCAAAATGGATGTTACAGAAGCAATAAAAAAAAGAAGATCTTATAGATCTCTTGACTCAGTTGAAATCTCGGACGAAATGTTAATAGATTTCGCTAAGGTTGTTCAAATGGCTCCCTCATGTATGAATAAGCAACCATGGAACTTAATTTTCGTGCGAGACAAAAATAAATTAAAAGAATTGTTTATGACACTCACCCCAGGTAATAAATGGGTAGAAAAAGCTTCTTTGATTATTGCAATTTTCAGCAAAAAAGAAGATGATTGTTTAATTAAAGATAGGTTATATTATCTATTCGATAATGGATTGGCAGTTTCTTTACTTATACTCAGGGCTACAGAGTTAGGTTTGATAGCCCATCCTATTGCCGGATTTAATGAAGATCAAGCAAAAGGAGTGCTTAATATCCCTGATGATAATTTATTGATAACTTTAATTATTATTGGTAGGCATTCAACTGAAATAAATCCTGTTTTATCTGAATCCATGAAATTAGGTGAAAAACAAAGACCTCCAAGAAAACCTTTAGATCAATTTGTATTTTTAAATGAATTTGGAAGTAAATTAAAAGAATAAAGGTGTTCAAAAATAGAATCAAATATCGAGAATGAAAGATTAAATCATTTAAAATTTGAAAAAAGCCCATATTTATTGCAACATGTACATAATCCTGTTGATTGGTATCCTTGGTCCGAGGAAGCATTTGAAAAAGCTAAAAGAGAGAATAAACCAATATTTTTATCGATAGGGTATTCCACTTGCCATTGGTGCCATGTTATGGCCCATGAAAGCTTCGAAAGTGAGGAAGTGGCTAATTTAATGAATGATGTATTCGTCTCAATAAAAGTCGACAGAGAAGAGCGCCCTGATATAGATCATATTTATATGACTGTTTGTCAAATGATGACTGGTTCAGGTGGTTGGCCTCTAACTATTTTCCTTACTCCTGATAAAAAACCCTTTTTTGCAGGTACATATTTTCCACGAGAGACTAAATTTGGTAGAATTGGTCTTATAGATCTAATTAAGAATGTCAAAACCCTTTGGGAAAATAAAAATGATGAATTAAAAGAATCTGCTGAAAAAATTACTTCCACTCTCCAAAATATAACTCAAGAAGCTCCCGGTGATAAGTTTAACCAGAAAATATTGAAAAAGACTTATGATCAACTTCAAACACTTTTCGATCCAAATTATGGAGGATTTAGTGAAAAACCTAAATTTCCTACTCCACATAACTTATTATTCTTATTACGTTATTGGAAACGCACTGGAGAAGAAAAGGCATTAGAAATGGTTGAAAAGACTTTAATTCAGATGAGATTAGGAGGAATTTATGATCATATAGGATTTGGCATTCACCGTTATTCTACAGATACCTATTGGCTTGTGCCTCATTTTGAGAAGATGTTATATGACCAAGCTTTAACGGCTATTGCTTACATTGAAACATATTCAGCGACAAAAAAAGAAATTTATAGAAAGGTTGCTGAAGAAATTTTCTCTTATGTAACACGTGATATGCTTTCACCAGAGGGAGGTTTTTATTCCGCCGAAGATGCTGATAGTGAGGGCGAAGAGGGCAAATTTTATCTGTGGAAAGAATCTGAATTAAAAACAACCCTCGGAGAAGATGATGCTAATTATTTTATAAATCTATATAATATAAATGACTCCGGTAATTTTTTTGAAGAATCAACAGGGAAAAAGACTGGTAAAAACATACCTCATTTAAATAACATAGATCCACTTGAACAAGAAAGTAACTATTTAAAAATTGAATCAATACGACAAAAATTATTTAACCATCGGGAAAAAAGGGTTCATCCTTCAAAAGATGATAAAATACTAACAGATTGGAATGGCTTAATGATTGCAGCTTTAGCTAAAGGTGCTAAAATTCTAAATAATAACTTTTATTTAGATATTGCCATGAAATCAGCTCAATTTATATTAAATAATCTAAGAGAAAAGAATGGACAGCTGCTCCATCGCTATAAAGATGAAGAAGCTCAAATTGGAGGTTATTTAACAGATTATGCTTTTTTCATCTGGGGTTTAATTGAACTATTTGAAGCTACGTTTGATATTGATTATTTACAAAACGCAATAGTGTTGAATAATTTCCAAATTAATCATTTTTGGGATGATGAGATTGGAGGTTTTTACTTCACTTCTGATTTCAACGAAGAACTCTTAACTCGTCGAAAGGAAATCTATGATGGAGCAATTCCCTCAGGAAATTCAGTTTCAATGTTAAACTTATTACGTCTAAGCTACATCACAGGAGACTCTAACTTAGAACAAAAAGCCGATATATTAAGTAGAGTTTTTACAGAACGATTAGAATCATCACCAATAGCTTATACACAATTCATGGTCGCGGCAGATTTTATTGTTGGACCAACATATTCGATAGTTATTGCTGGAGAAACTAAATCTGATGATACATTGAAGATGCTAAAGGCAATTGAGAATGAATACTTACCAAATAAGGTAATACTGCTTAGGAAAATGGAACATGAAAATCCGGATATCGATGAACTTTCAAATTTTGTTCAATATTTCGACAATTTGGAAGGAAAAGCTACTACATATGTTTGCATTAACAAAATGTGTAAATCTCCAACTCATGATGTAGATAAGATGCTTGAATACTTAAATGCCAAATGGAAATGATAATTATCGTCTTTCTGTAATTATTTCTATTATATCTAAAGGTATATAAATTAAATTATTGTACTTATCTTTTAATACAACAATATTATCCTCTGTAATTGAGTCTAGAACACCACCAAATTCTCTATCTACAGTTCTTGGATAAATATAAACATCTGTTTTAATCAATCTTTCTACTATACTTTTAGGTATCATATCAACTCCTCAAATACTTTTAATTTAATAATTATAGTATTCTTAGATTTATAATTTTAAACTTCATTTATTTCTGCAAGGTTACCTTCATGTTTCTCATTTTTTATATCTAAATCATCCTTTTTAAGAGGAGATACAAGGTTCTTAACCTTTCTTAACAGTAATGCTTCCATCTCATCTAAATTTTTTATTGAATCTATTTCTGACTTTGACTTTAGTAAAGTTAATTTATCATTTTCATTAAGATAAGCTGAAGGATATTTAGCATCATTTATTTTATACCTGAATCTGCAATATAAACAAAAACTAACTTTCTATTATCGATTTTCCTCATAAAAAATCAAACCCAGTAATTTACTAGTGATAAATAGAACATTTTAAGGTATTTATTATCAAATATAAAAACTTTCTAACGTATAGAGAATAATTATCAGTTTTTTCCATAAAAAATAACTAAATTATTTGATATTTCACTATAGAATGAGGTTGGGTCTTCTGCTCTTAACATAGAAAAAAGGTTTAAATACTTTAGTCCTAAACGCTGAATTCCTCAACTTATTCATTTTTCAATTTCTTTCTTCTCTTGCTAAATAATTGAATAATTACCAAGATTAACAGAGTTACCCCTCCAAGAGTAAAGAGAATAGCTTCAACAGGAATTCCACCATCTCCTCCTTCACCATAATCACACCCTGTATTATCACTAAATATATTATCATGACAATTTTGCTCTGTGATACATACTCTATTACCTATTATGGTGTTTCCCGAGATTGTGTTGAAGTTGCTCTCTATTAAAATTATTCCATATTCATTGTTATTATTTATGACGTTTCCTATGATGTGGTTAAAACTAGTTCTATTTAAATATAACCCAGAATATTCATTTCCATAAATTTTATTTTCTGAGATATTATTATCACTGCAATACACAATATTAATCCCATTCAAATTATAAGATATGGTGTTATTATGGATTTCAATGTGGTCACTATAGTGCATATATATACCATCTGTATTTTGTGTTATAATATTACCAGCAATTATATTGTAAATACTATTAAGATCTAACCCTATTCCTAATTCGGTATTTTCACTGATTACATTTTCCAAAACCATGTTATAATCACAATTGTTTAAGATTACTCCATTTTCACTGTTATTTCTTATGATATTTTTTGAAATATTATTATAATTAGTATAATATAAATACACTCCATCGACATTATTATTTACTATGTTTTCTGAAATAATATTCAAAAATCCAAACCATATATATATCCCACGTTCAGTATTGTTCATAATGTTCTTTGAAATTATGTTTTCATCGCTGACACTTAGATAGATTCCATATAATGAGTTATTATTCATCGCATTTCTTGAAATGTTGTTATAATCACTTTGTTCAAGATGAATTCCCTCAAATAGATTATTATTCACATAATTCCCTGAAATGGAGTTATTATTGCTAAAAGATGAAGCTATCCCATATGAATTAAAATTTACTTGGTTTCCTGAAATATCATTATTATAACTATCTGAGAAACTGATTCCTAAATTGTTATTCTGTATTACATTTCCAAAAACTCTACAATTATTAGTCCCTAACAAAATAATTCCTGCCCCCATTGTCACTCCACTATTATTCCCTACTATGTTAGCCAAAATATGGTTATAGGAGCTTTGATTCAAAACTATTCCTATCATGCTAATTCTATTTACTGTATTACTGATAATAGAATTGTTATGACTTTGTTTAAGAATTATTCCCAAAGAATTATTAAAACAATAATTTTCAATTATTTGAGAATTATTCACATTCTTAAATTTAATTCCCGCACCCCACCCTCCATTTCCTGAATTATAAATAGAACAATTCTTAACTATGAAGTATTCTTTAGAATTTTCTATTAATATGCCATTTCCTAAAAAGTCTGCATCAATAACCATATCTTTTATAATGTAAGGTTCAGAATAGGTGCCATTCCCTGTACATATACCCGCAATCTTTGTTTCTGTCCAATTATTATTAATATGAATTCTGTCAGATGTCTGTGATATCTGTGGGTTTTTGATTTTAGATATGTCTTGTTTTGAGTTTTTTGAGTTAAAAATGTACTCAATATCAATAGTTTTCATAAGGAATACTGATGAGATACATAAGCAACTTAATACAAATAAGATTAATATTTTTGTTTTGAAATCTCGTTTCAATTTAAAAACGCCCAATTTTTTAGTTTACTTGCTAATAATTAGGCATAAAAAATTTATAAATTCTCTTGAATTAGGGATAATCTCCATGTGTCCAAGTATTAATTGAAAAATCGATAAATGTCCTAACTGCTCTGCTATTAGAAAGGATGTGTCGATTAGAATACAAAATTTTTAATCTGTGCTTACTTTTAAGAGTGCGAGGGATTTGTTCTAGGAGATATTTTGGTCTCATAAAAAATTTAAAATAAGCTTTTCTGATTAACTTTTTAACTTCATCAAGAGGAGGTACTAAAGTCTTAACTCCATTTTCCCAGTATTTATCGGGATTAATTTTTCCTTTATTAACTAAATCATCCCAGATTTTAGTTCCTGGAATCGCTCCAAAGATATGAAATTGTGGATAATCAATTTCTAGTTTTAGAGAAAAGTCAAGTGTTTTTTTAATCTCTACTAAAGTTTCTGTTGGTAATCCAAGTACAAAAGTTCCCATGATAAAATCAATACCACTTTTTTTTGCCTTTTTCGTGGCATTAACGGCTATTTGAGGCGTAATATTTTTATTTAAACAATCAAGTATTCTTTGATTTGCACTTTCAATACCAAATGAGATCGTCCGGCATCCAGCTCTTTTCATTTCACGGAGTAATAGATCATTAACAAGATCCACCCTTTGATCGCAAACCCAGTTAAACTCGAGATTATTCTTTTCCATTTCCCGAAATAATTTTATAGCTCTTTTAGGATTGTTTGTAAAATTATCATCGACCCAATAAAGATTTGTATATCCCTCACTTTCGAGATATTCTAATTCTTTGATTATGTGGGGAATTGATCTAGCTCTCCATATTCTTTTTGACAAGTTACTCTGACAACAAAATGTACAATTAAAAGTACAACCTCGCGAAGATTGAATTGTCGTAAATTTTCCATAATCAGCGTTAACTCCTCCATAGTTTTGGCAATAAATTACATCCCCACATGCTTCCCTATCTGGAAATGGAAGCTCATCAAGATTTTTGATCAAAGATCTTTCTGGATTGACTTTAATTTTACCATTTTCGCGATATGTAATTCCAAATACATCCCTAAGATTTCTATTACTTTCAAAAGACTTGACTAAATCAAGAAAGGTTAGTTCTCCTTCTCCTCTGACACATATATCAACAAATGGATATTTTTTCAATATTCTATCATGATTAAAAGTAGCATGACAATTTCCAAATACTGTCTTTATATTCGGATTCCATTCTTTAACCAACTTTGCAATGAAAGTTGCTCGTAAACCCATATTGATATCCGTTAATGTGTTGAAACCAACTATATCAGGGTCATATTTTTTTAATTGTTTAAGGACTTCAATTGTTGGTATTTTTGTAGCGTGTTGATCGATTAATATGCTTTCATAGCCCTCTTTTTTCAGATATGCCAAAATATATAAAATACCTAATGGTGGATATGCTCCAGTTGTTTCATGACCTCTCTCAATTATATAAGACCGAGGAGCTGGATTGATGAAGCAAACTTTCATTTTCTAATTGCAATTTTATCTTTAATATTGAAAAGAATATTAATTAAAGAAGTAATATAAAGTTAAATTTTTAGGTTATTTATTGAAATCTTTCTTATTTAATTGTACAACAGAGATTTATAAAAAATTAATAAAATCAATAATTATTCTTTTTAAAGAAAAGCATAAATTAGAAAAATCGTGGAAATTATATCTTATACAAACTTTAAATTAATTAAATTCATGTAAAGAAAGTAAAAACATCTAAGGTAAAACTTAATGAAAATTTGTGGGTGAATAAGATTTCAGGGGATATTGTAAAAAGGATTAATTCGATGGCAAATTTCTGCTATAACTGTAATCGTTGTGTTAATGTTTGTCCACTCTCCCATATTGATGTTTTTTATCCTCAAAAATTAATAGTCGATTTAGTCTCATCACCTATAGAAGAGGTCATAAAGAATCATAATATTTGGGATTGTCTGACTTGTGGTCTTTGCACTAATTACTGCCCTATGACAGAGGAGAGATCAGGAGTGAAGTTCCCTGAACTAATTTTGGAATTAAGAAAACTGGGCTTTAACAATAGTACTCAAGTAGATAAAATCATCCAATGCGAAACTCACGATGAAATATTTCCTCTTATTTCAAGAATAATGTCAGATGATAAAATTAGTCCAAACAAATTAGATTTTCTAAAAAATACTGCTTTAAAAACCGCTAATTCTGGAGAAATCGCATATTTTACAGGATGCTTACCCCTTATGGAAAATATCTTTTATAAATCAAATGTGAATTATATTAGCATCCCAAAAACTATAATTGGCTTACTTAATGAAGCAAATATAATTCCAGTTGTCTTAAATGAAAAGTGTTGCGGCCATGATATCTTGTGGGGTAAAGGAGATATAAACACATTTAAAAAACTCGCAGAATATAATGTTAAACTTTATAGGGATGCGGGTGTTAAAACTATAATTATAGGATGCGCAGAAGGATATAGGACGTGGAAATTTGATTATCCAAAGGTTATAAAAGATTACAACTTTGAAGTTCTGCATTTCTCAGAATTTTTTCTCAAAGAAAATATCCTTGAAAATATTAGATTCCCACACGAAACCAAAATAAAAGTTACCTACCATGATGCTTGTAGATTAGGGCGTTTAGGAGGAAAACTTTATGATGCTCCAAGAAACTTACTTAAAAAGATCCCTGGAGTACAATTAATTGAGATGGAAAATATTAAAGACGATGCTAACTGTTGTGGAGTTTCAGCTTTTATAGGATGCAACGAATCAACACGAGTTTTTAGACAGAACCGTATTAATGAAGCGGTGGAAACTGGAGCAGAGTATTTAATTGTACCCTGTCCTAAATGTTGGACACATTTTGATTGTTATCTCAATGAGCCTTCCTTAGATGTTGAACATCAAGATTTAAAAAATAAAATCAAAGTAATAGATTTAGCAAGTTTTATTGGCGAATTACTTTTCCTTGCTTAAGAATGACAAGGAATGTATACTAAATTGCCTTTGAAAATTTAAAATTTTATGAGTAGAAATTGTTGTTAGATGTAATATGAGTGAAGAAAGTAAAGTAGGAGCAGCATTAGTTGTAGGAGCAGGGATTGGAGGATGTCAAGCAGCATTAGATTTAGCAAATTCTGGGATCAAAGTCTTTCTTGTTGAAAATAACCCTTCAATTGGAGGAGTAATGGCTCAGCTGGATAAAACATTCCCCACGAATGATTGCTCTATGTGCATTTTGGCTCCTAAACTTGTTGCTGTTGATAGAGACCCTAATATTGAATTAATTACCAATGCTGATGTCCTAAGTGTTAATGGAAAAGCAGGTAATTTTAACGTCAAAATTAATAAAAGAACAAGATATATTCATGAAGATAAATGTACGGGGTGTGGAGAATGTATCCAACAATGCCCAGTACAAATGCCTGATGAATTTAATCAGGGCTTAAGTGATCGGAAAGCAATGTATCTTCAATTCCCTCAAGCCGTTCCTTTTAAAACTTTAATAGATAAAAGGGGAGTGTCTCCTTGTCGAGATGCATGTCCTGCTCATATAAATACCCAGGGATATGTCCAATTGATTTCTAAAGGAAGTTATCAAGAGGCTTTAGACCTCATAAGAGAAAGATGTCCACTTCCATCTGTGATCGGGCGAATTTGTCCTCATTATTGCGAAGATGCTTGTAATCGAAAGGAAGTAGATGAACCTGTAAACATTTGTGGATTGAAAAGATTTGTAGCTGATCATGTAAGAGAGAATTTTGAAGAAAAAATCACCTTTTTAGAAGACAAAAAGAAAGAGAAGGTTGCTATTATTGGTTCAGGTCCCGCAGGATTAACTGTTGCATATCATCTAGCAAGACGAGGATATCCAGTTACCATTTTTGAAAAAGAATCAGTAGCGGGGGGAATGCTTAGAATAGGCATACCTGATTATAGATTACCACCTGAAATATTAGAAGCGGACATTGATCACATCAAGAGATATGGGGTAGAAATAAAAACAAATGCCTGTTTTGGACCAGATCTTACTTTTAGTGATTTAAAGAAGCAAGGATATAAAGCCATATTCATTTCTATTGGCCTTCATAAGAGTCGAGAGATGAAAATAGAAGGAGATGATCTAAAGAACGTTTTATATGGAGTAGAATTTCTCAGAAATTTAAATTTGGGAGTAGAAACACCTAACATTAAAGATAAGTTTGTTGGTGTAGTTGGGGGAGGAGATGTAGCTATGGATGCTGCTCGCTCTGCTCTTAGATTAGGGGCAAAAAAAGTCATTATTATTTATAGACGTTCTGAACAAGAAATGCCTGCTTCAAAAGAAGAAATTGAAATGTCAAAAGAAGAAGGCATAGAATTTCAATTTTTAACTAATCCAGTAAAGATTTATGGTGATAAAGCTAAAAAAGTTGCTGAAATAGAATGCATTAGAATGGAATTGGGGGATCTTGATGCTTCAGGAAGAAGACGACCTGTACCAATAAAAAATTCTGAGTTTAAAATGAAAATTGATACAGTGATTCTAGCTATTGGTCAAGAAGCAGATTTCTCTTTAATACAAGCTGCGTGTCAAGACGAACTAGAATTTGATAAATCAAATCTGATTCAAATTAATGAAAAAACTTTTGAAACCAATATTCCTGGGATCTTCGCAGGTGGCGAAATAGTAAAGGGACCGGGTTCAGCAATAGAAGCAATAGCAATTGGAAATAAAGCTGCGATAATCCTTGAGAAATTTTTAAAAGATGAAGTAATTTCAGAAGAAATAGAAACAATTCCTAATTATTGTGAGGAAGAAATTATTGGAATGGATGATATTGAGAACATTGAGAGATTTTCATGCCAAGAACGAAAAGAATGCAACGTGTGCGTACCTAATGAACGTATAATGAATTTTGAAGAGGAAACAATGACTTTTAATGAACAAGAAGCTATTGAAGAAGCTAATCGTTGTCTCAATTGTGCTTCCTGCTGTGAATGTTTTGAATGTGTGAGAGCTTGTTTGGCAGACGCTGTTGATCACACTTTAACTGATGAGATAGTTTCTATTAATGTTGGAGCTATAATTTTGGCACTTGGCTCTGATGAATATATTCCCGAAGAAGGAAATGTTTATGGATATGGCGTATATAAAAACGTAATTACAAGCATAGCATTTGAACGTATTCTTAATGCATCTGGTCCGTTTAAAGGAGAAGTGGTTCGTCCTTCAGATCATACAACTCCTAAAAAGATTGCATTTTTGCATTGTGTTGGTTCAAGGGATAAAAAAATTGGTCATGAATATTGCTCATCAATGTGTTGTATGTACACCACCAAAGAAGCAGTTATCGCTAAAGAACATTCAGAAAATGTTGAACCGACGATTTTTAGCATGGATATAAGAGCACATGGGAAAGATTTCGAAAAATATATTGAACGAGCCAAGAATGACTATGGTATAAGGTATATTCGAAGTAGAATTTCCTCTATAAGTGAAATTCCTGATTCTGAAGATTTAAAGATTAAATTCGAAACAGAAGAAGGGAAAGTGGTGGAAGAAGTTTTTAATTTAGTCGTTTTATCTATTGGTATACAACCCAATTCAACCGTATCAACATTAGCAAAAGAATTGAATGTCGCTTTAAATGAATATGGTTTCTGTAAGACTAATACATTCAATCCAAGTGAAACTTCCCGACCTGGAATTTATGTATGTGGAACATTTAAGGAACCTAAAGATATTCCAGAAACTGTGATAGAAGCTAGCGCGGCAGCAGGAGCCGTGAATGTACTTTTATCTGATGTTAGGGATACACTAGTAGCTCAAGAAATGCATTTTGAGGAACGTGATATAAGTGGTGAGCAAACTCGTATTGGAGTTTTTGTATGTCATTGTGGAATCAATATTGGAGGAGTTGTCGATGTCCCTGAAGTGGTTGATTATGCTAGTACTTTACCAGATGTAGTATATACTGAAAGAAATCTGTATACCTGTTCAGCTGATACGCAAACAATAATAAAAGAAAAGATAAAAGAATATAATTTAAATAGAGTGATTGTGGCATCTTGTACGCCAAGAACGCACGAACCACTATTCCAAGCTACTATTAGAGAAGCAGGTTTAAATAAATACCTTTTTGATCTAGCGAATATTAGAGATCAATGCTCTTGGGTGCATATGCACTCTCCAGAAGAAGCTACAGAAAAAGCTAAGGATTTAGTAAGAATGTCTGTAGCAAAAGCTAG
>JBHLLO010000054.1:0-20979 GCA_048885535.1 Candidatus Hermodarchaeota archaeon | reverse complement strand
GTATAACGGAAAAAAACTCCCTGAACTAATCCATATACTTTAATAATTATCTTCTTCATAAAAAAATAAAGCTTGAAAATTATTTAATCTTTAACCAGACTCTTCATAATTGCAATGTACTCATCTAAATTTTGCTTATTAATCTTTGGATGTATGTCCAAAGAGAAGATTTCTTTAGTTACTCTCTCGACATTTGGTAGACTAATTTTCTTATAATCAATTTCTTTTCCATAGAATGGACAAGACCAAGGACATCCTTTTGGATACCCAACTTTGTTTTGAAAAAGCTTGGTTTCATAAAGTGGTTTAGGATAAAGAATTTTACTGTTTGGGAATTTTTCAATAAATTGCGTTTTATTTAAACCAATAATATCAGGATGAATTCGCCCAATCCAGTAATTAAATGCAGGTTCGCAATATTTTGGAATAAAAGGAGGATCAATTCCCTTAATCTCACTTACACCATCTGATAAATACTGGGCATTTTTATTCCGTATTTCTATAAATTGATCTATTCTTCTTAACTGGACTTTACCTATAGCGCCTTGAATTTCAGTCATTCTATAATTATACCCGAGACGATCATAGGTATACCATGATGGCTCACCATGATGTCTTAATAAGCGGCATTGTTCGGCAATTTCATCACTATTTGTTGTAATCATTCCCCCTTCTCCAGTAGTAATATTTTTAGAAGGGTAAAAGCTAAAGCAACCAATATCTCCAATAGAACCGACCTTTTTTCCATTATATTTTGTACCGATAGATTGAGCAGCATCCTCAATGATGAATATGTTATTTTCCTTAGCTATTTCTGTTAAGGAATCCATGTTAGCACTTATACCTGCTAAATGAACAGGAATTATCGCTTTCGTTTTAGAATTCACTTTTTCTTTCACAGACTTAGGATCCAGTGTATATGTCTTACCATCTATATCAGCAAAGATGGGTATGGCATTATTATGCAAGATTGAGCTCGCTGTAGCTATAAATGTGAATGGAGGTACAATTACTTCATCTCCAGGTCCTATATTTAGAGCAGCTATAGCAATGTGTAAAGCTGCTGTACCAGTATTAACACCAATAGCATGTTTGACGCCAATATAATTCGCAAATTCTTTTTCAAAGGTCTTTACAGCCTCACCGTGAAGTAAAGTTAACATTTGGGATTCCATTACTCTTATTACTTCTTTTTGCTCTTCCTCTGTAAGATTCATGGTAAAATAAAACTCAATATTAATTATTGAAATGCAATTATTGAAGATGAAAATTATTTCCTTCTTAAGAATCTGATTATTCAAGTTGGAATGCTTCAAAATATTAAATAATAAGTTTCACTTGAAGCATTAAATCCAATTATGTTATTTTTTACTAGAGTTTCAATTACGTCATTTAACCATCTCTTGCTTGTCTTTATCGCATTTTGAAGCTCTTCAAAGCTTAACTCATCATTTATTGTTAATAAAAATTGAATTTTGCTTTTTACTTGTAAGTGATCTGATTTCGCAATTTTTTCAAATTTCTTTTTAAGATCATATTCTTTTGTTTTAAGATTAGCAACTTCATTACTTAACTTTCCAATAACCTCATCTCTAGTTCTAAAAACGTTTAACACTTTTTCCAAGAACATCCTTTCTAGGTGTTCTTTTAGTTGTTCTTCTGTGAGTTCTAACTCTAATGTTTTTTTGAAGTCATCTAAAATACCAACATAATCTTGACTCTCATCATATTTATCTAACACTAGAACGAGGATTATATCTTTTTCCTCATTATAATATGATATTGAATTCCAATTTTTTTCTTCAATAGTAATATGAGATTCTACAAAATTGTGGGAGATTTGAATTTGTTGGACAATATTATCTGGGATTGACATTTCATCTGGATATTTCATGTAAATCACTCCTCCAGCAACTTGATCCCATTTAATTAAAAAAATTCCTAAAGGAATAGAACATCACCAAACCAAACTTAACTCTTACTCTAAAATTATAAAATTATATATTAATAAATTTAATTTGAAAATACAAATTTCATACTAGAAGAATAAAACAAAATGTATACTAGTCTACAAAAAAATCTTGACTTAAAAAATAAATATCAAAAAAGTCACTGTATTAGTAGTGGATTTGAAATGCCTATTTTCTACGTATATATATTAGAAACAATTTCTAAAAACAATAAGAAAAGATTTTATACTGGATACACCAATAACCTAGAAAGAAGATTATCTGAGCATAATAAAGGTATTGGAGCTAAATTTTGTCGTGGAAAAAAGGTAATTAGACTTAAATATTTTGAATCATTTACAGAACGAAAAGAAGCTATGAGAAGGGAATTAGAAATTAAGTCTCTTCCAAGAAAAGAGAAAGTAGAGCTCATAAAAAACTTCAATTGCATTGAAAATAAAATTGATTCATAGAAATTTTTTAATTATATTAGTTGGTTTACCTTCATCAGGTAAGAGTACAATTGCTGCTATTTTACAACAACAAATGGAAAAAAGGAATGATAAATTCCGGATAGAAATAGTAGATCCAGACAAAATAAGAAATTCGTTAACTCCTAACAAGTTTGATTATAAAAAAGAAGGATTAATTAGAAAAAAAAGCTTAAAAAAAGTTAAAAATGGATTAAGGAATGGTTCAATTGTAATTAGTGATGATTTAAATTATTATACTAGCATGCGTCATGATTTAAAAGAAATTGCTGAAAAGTATGAGAAAAGGTTTTTTATCGTGCATATTGCTACTCCGTTAGAAAAATGCATTGAGTGGAATAAAAATAGAGGGCTTCCGATTCCACAGGAAGTGGTTCAAAATATATATGAAAAATTTGATCTATTTAATCAATACAATTGGGATAAGCCACTGATGACAATAGATCCATCCAAAACAGAAAATCTCGAAAAGGAAGTCAATAATTTAATAAATCTTATTGAAGGGAACTTAGAAAAAAAAGCTTTTGGTAAGCACTCTAAAAGAAAAAAATCAGAACAGGAACGATATCATGAAAAAGTAGATAAAATTACAAGAAATTTAATAACAGAAATTAGTAGATATGATGAATTTCGTCCATTCATGAAAAAAATCTCTAAGATGCGTAAAGAGTTCATAAAAATAAATAAGGATAGGTTATTCACAGATATGCAAATTTCAGAAGAATTATTTAAATTTATAAAGAAAGGTTTAAAATCTGAACTTTCTTGATTTCTTTATGAAATAAGAATTAATAATAAAAAAGAAAATAAGTTTTCATTTATTATATATTATTATACATAAAACATATTAAGATAATTAAAATGGGAATAAAGAAACCCGTTAGGAAAGAAGTAAAACTAAGAATTGAAGAACTTGAGAAGAGCCGAAGTGGTCGTTCATTAGCTTATATAGATCAAAATATTCTTGAGGAATTAGGTTTAACTACTGGTAATATTGTTGAAATTAAAGGAAAGAAAAAAACAGCTGGTATTGTAGTATCAAGTATTAATGATAGAGGAAAGGGAATCATTAGATTAGATGGACTTCAACGGCTAAATGCAGGAGCAACCATTGGTGAATTCGTAACTATCAAGGCTGCTCGTGTAACTCCTGCTCAAGAAATTGTCCTAACCCCCACGAAGGCAAATATTGACCTTATAAAGCAAGCAGATGCAATAAAGGCAAAATTAATTGATAAACCTGTGGTAATTGGTGACATTGTTGATGTATTAGGTGCAGTGTATCAAAAAAGTGATCCAAGTAATCCTATGAATGAAATCATGAGTATGTTTATGAAAAGCCAAAGAAAGCGTCCTACTTTAGGCTTATTAAGGTTAATAGTTGAAAATACAGTTCCATCTGATAAAATAGTAAAAATCACTCGTGATACTGCAATTAAAGTTAATAAGAGAGTAGCAGTTTTGAATGTTTCGGGTGGAGTAGTAACTTATGATGATGTTGGAGGGTTGACAGATGAGATTCAACGAATACGAGAAATGGTTGAATTGCCTTTAAAACATCCTGAATTGTTTCATAGATTGAACATAGATCCTCCTAAAGGAGTATTGTTTTATGGACCGTCTGGTACTGGTAAAACTCTAATGGCTAAAGCTGTTTCACAAGAATCCAATGCTCATTTTATTACAATAAATGGTCCTGAAATTATGAGTAAATTTTATGGAGCTAGTGAGGGTAGACTTAGAGAAATTTTTCGAGAAGCAGAAGAGAATTCTCCATCAATAATTTTTATTGATGAAATCGACTCAATTGCACCAAAGAGAGTAGAAACGTCTGGAGAGGTCGAACGACGCGTGGTGTCACAGCTCCTTTCATTAATGGATGGACTTAGAGGTCGAGGTGAGATTATCTGCATTGGTGCAACCAATAGAGTCAATGCACTTGATGAGGCTTTAAGAAGACCTGGAAGATTTGATCGTGAAATCGAATTTGGAGTTCCTAATAAGAAGGGACGGAAAGAGATTTTCCAAATTCATACAAGGGGGATGCCACTTGAAGAAGATGTTGATTTGGAAAATTATGCTGAAATTACCTATGGTTTTGTAGGCGCTGATATCATGGCTGTATGTCGAGAAGCTGCTATGTTTGCATTAAGAAAAATATTACCGAAAATAAATCTTGATGAACCAATACCAAGCAGAATTATACAGGAATTAAAAATTAAAGATGATGATTTCATACAAGCAATAAACATGATTGAACCTTCAGCGATGAGAGAAGTTATGGTAGAAATTCCCAATGTAACTTGGGATGATATTGGAGGATTAGACGATGTAAAGCAAGAGTTAAAAGAGGCTGTTGAATGGCCCTTAAAATACCCAAAATTATTTGAAAAAGCAGGAATTCGACAATTAAATGGGATTCTCATCTTTGGTCCTCCCGGGTGTGGAAAAACACTTCTAGCAAAAGCTATTGCAACTGAAAGTAAATCAAATTTTATATCAATCAAAGGTCCTGAAATTTTCTCTAAATGGGTTGGAGAAAGTGAAAAAGCTGTCCGAGATATTTTCCGGAAGGCACGCCAAGCAGCACCTTCAATTATCTATTTTGATGAAATAGATGCAATTTCTTCCGGTAGAGGGGAATATGCGGGAACTCAAGTTTATGCCTCTATTGTCAATCAAATTCTTGTTGAAATGGATGGTATTGAAAACCGTCAAGGAATTGTGACAATCGCTAGTACAAACCGTCCAGATATTGTTGATCCTGCCTTCCTAAGACCTGGTAGGTTTGATAGGTTAATTTATGTAGAGGCTCCCGATTTTGAATCAAGACTTAAAATCTTGGAAGTACATACTAAAAATATGCCTTTAGCGGAGGATGTGAACTTAAAGCACATTGCTCAAATTACAGAAGGTTATAGCGGTGCAGACTTAGAAAATGTGTGTCGTGAAGCTGGAATGCAAGCTATTCGAGAACAAATGCAAAATTTTGAAATAATTGAAAATAAGCACTTTGAATTTGCTTTGAATAAGATAAAATCCACCTTACCTAGTGAAATAATACAACGGTATGAATCGATGGCAAAACAGATTACTGAATCTCGTAATATAAAAGAGACATCAGTTGATTTTTACAAATAAGTCTTCGATTTCTAAATCTTTTTTATTGATTTCTTAAATATTTTCTATTATTAACAAAAACTAAATTTGAAGTAGATTATGTATAATTTTCTTAAAATTAATTTAAACACTTTTTAATAAAGATGATTTTAAATTCAAACAAAGAACTCACCGAAATATTAAGAAAGTTAGTTCAAATTCCATCAGAAAATCCGCCAGGTTTAACAAAAGAAATAGTGGATTATTTAGTTTCAGAAGTACTTCGAGAAGAATACGGATTCGAGAATAGAGTAATTACTTATAAAAAAAATAACCTTACACTTCATAACCTAGTGACTAAGGTGGGATCCGGTGAAAAAAAGATTATTTTAACGGGTCATTTTGATGTTGTTCCTGCAGGAGACCCATCCAGCTGGTATTATCCACCATTTTCAGCAGAAATAAAAGATAATAAATTATATGGTCGAGGTTCTGTTGATATGAAAGGTGGTTTAACGATGCTAATAGGAGTCATGAAAAATATAAGCCAAAACGCTAATCTTTTAAAGAAATACTCTATCATTTTTGCTGGTACAGCTGATGAAGAGTTGGGAATGACAGGCTCTATCACACTATCTAAACAAGGATTGATGGATAATGCTGAACTATTAGTTATCGCTGAACCAACCAACATGAATATTGGTATCGCAGAAAAAGGATTATTATGGCTTAAATTAAAAGTCTTTGGAAAAGCTGCTCATGGTGCCATGCCTGAAAAAGGTATCAGTTCCATTCTAGGAGCTACAAATATCATCCCAAATCTCTATAATTCTCTGGATAAAGAAGTAAATGAAATCCTAGGATCATCCACACTAAATATTGGCAAAATAAGTGGAGGATCACTGATCAATGTTGTACCAGAAAAGACAGAATTAGAACTTGATTTTAGATTGACTCCTGAACAAAATCCAGATAAATTAATCGAAAAGTTGAATAAATTAAGGATAGATCCTTGTAGTTTCAGTTTTGAAATACTCAAGAAATTACCTGCCTTTCAAAGTAATGTGAATCATCCTTTTTTATACAATTTAAAGAATATCTGTGGAACTAAATTAATTGGTTTGCCTTATGCTACTGATGGTGCAAACTTGCTAAATCAAAGTAATCCAATTCCTTTCATTATTTTTGGACCTGGTGATCCCTCAATTGTTCATATTGTAAATGAATATATTGAACTTAAATCTGTTTTTAAATCGACAAAAAGTCTTACAGAAGCAATAATACAAACATATACTTAATTTTTTAAGTTTTTATAAAGTTCTTACAAACTTATCAATCCGATTCATAGCTTCTTTTAATTTATTTATCTCTGTAGCATATGATATTCTAATTTTATCATTTGAGAAGGATCCAAAAGTATCTCCTGGTACTACTGCCACTGCTTGGTTTTTCATGATCTCTTTTGAGAATTCAGATCCAGACATATTAAAGTTTTTTACTGAGGGCATAATATAAAATGCACCTTTTGGTTTTACCACTTCAAATCCAAGTTCTTTTAGTTTATTGTATACAAGCAGTCTCCTCTGATCAAAACTTTTTAGAATATCATTAAAAAATTTTTTACCCATTTTCAAAGCTTCAATAAATCCATATTGAGCAGCATGATTCGCCCCAGCAACAGTGTATTGATGAACTTTCTCCATCTGATCTATAATTTTTTTGCTTGTTATAGCATATCCAAGTCTAAAACCTGTGGCTGAAAATAGTTTCGACATCGCATTGGTAGTAATTGTTCGCTCAAACATACCATCTAAAGAAGCAAAACTGATGTGCTTAGACCCATCATATAGGTAGTTCTCATAAACTTCATCAGTTATTAAATATAAATCATTTTTTCTAATAATTTCAGCGAATTCATTTATTTCTTTAGGTGTCAATACATATCCAGTTGGATTATTAGGGGAATTAATTAGAATTGCTTTTGTTTTTGAAGTAATTGATGCTTTCATGTTTTCAAAATTAGGACTAAAATCACTATTTCTTTCAATTTCTATAACTCTAACTCCAAAAAAGTTCCCCAAATAGAAATAAGATATGAAATTTGGTGAAAGAACAATTAACTCATCACCAGGATTAAAAATTGACGCAAATGCAAGAGTTAAAGCTTGTGAACCCCCATTTGTAATAATAATATTTTCAGTCCAATCACAATTGATATTGTTAGACGTCTTAGCTTTGTGTTCTATTAATTCTAATAATTCTGGAACCCCTTTGGTGGGTGCATAATATGTAATTTTTTCTTTTAAAGCTTTAATAGTGCCTTTAATTGCAGGATCCGGAGTACAAAAGTCTGGTTGCCCTATTCCTAAACTTATTATATTTGGATGCCCTGCAGCTAAATCCATTAATTCTCGAATTTGAGACTTAGGGGTTCTAGCCACATTACTGGATAATTCTTTCATAATTTACTAACCCTTCAGTTCTATTTAAAACATTTGGTTTTAAATGTTTTTAAATTATAGGAGAATTTGATCTAAAAAATAAGAAGATTCACACCTTCTCTCCATAATTTCTTAAAATTTGAAAGACTAAGTTTTTAAAAGCTTTTTCAACATTATCTCCATATTTAGCACTTGTTTCAATAAAATCGCTAGCTTGTATTTTTTGAGCTAATTCTTTTCCTCTTTCTTCAGGAACGGCTCTTTCATCATTTAAATCAACCTTATTGCCTATAAGTATATACGCTGCATCTCTTTTAGCATATTTTCTAAAATCCTTTAGCCATTTAGTCTCTATCGACTCGAATGTAACCATACGTGTCAAATCAAAAACAATTATACAACCACTGACTCCTTGAAAATACATAGAACGAATTACGTTATATTTTTCTTGACCCGCAAGATCCCACATGATTAATCGCACTTGTGCATTTATTTCGCTAAGATCTACATCCTTGCGAACAATATTTGCTCCTAATGTTGGCTTATAATCCTCTTGAAAAGCTCCTTCAACGAATTGATTTATTAATGATGTTTTACCTACTGCTGCATCTCCTAAAATCGTAATTTTAAATACAAACTCTCTTTCTTCGGTAGTCATTAATAACCAAAAATATTGGATAATTAAGGATGTAACATAATTTTGATTTTTGATATATTTAATTGTTTTCCTTTTTTGTTCTAATGCTTTTTTTTAATTTTCAATTTTAGAATGAATGAATTATGACGAGGATCGTCTATATTCTCTCTTTCTCCATAATAAACTACTTCATGATTCGATGATAGTGTTTTTTCAACAGAATGAACAATAAAACCTTTAAATAAATCGCATTTAACTCCAATTTCAGAACAAAATATACATTTATCGACTTTAACAACGATTGATTCTTTATTATTTTCTAAAATCTCGACTTTCCAATCAGTTTGAATATAATTGTTAATATCTTTAATGATCCCTTCAAAATCCTTACCGTAGGGAAACAAGTAAAAGCATAACTTACGTCCTATTTCGAATAGTAGTTTTGTAGAATCATATAATAGGCAATTCTGAGCAGTAATTAACTTTTTAAAAGAAAAAAAATCAATACTTTCATCAGGGTTCGCATCTTGTATATCTTTTAATTCTAATAATCCTGCTTCTCTTAAAATAGACTTCATTCCATCATAATCAAGGTTATCAAGATATGATTGTAAAAGAGCTGTAACCACTCTATTTCGAACTGTACCTCTATACTCTCCAATTAGTCCAGAATTGTTTGGCATAAATCTTTGTAGGGTCTAGCAGTAATTTGTAGATTTATTTATTAATTTCTTAAGGTTTAATTTTCCGATCCTAAAATAAACACACTTATAATTTTAGAAAATTCAATACTTTTAAGTTTTGTTTTTACGAAATTTGATTCAAAAACTGGACTAACAATCTTTTTAATATAATCCAGCTTCTAATAAATTAACATTAATTTAATACTCGAAGATTATTAACAATTTTATCAATTTGGTGAATAAATTTGCCTCATGATAGGTATTATACTAAGGAAAAGTATGAAAGTACTTATGGTTCATTTTTCTGCGGAGGTGCTTTCTTAACTGTGGCTATCGTGTCGTTAGTTCTTTTAACGCTTCAAAATGATTTTCTAGGACTCTCGGGATGGGGATATTGGATGTTTATTCCTGCGTTCTTTATTTTATTTTTTGGTGGGTTTCAACAGCTCTATACAAATATGAAATTTAAGAAGGCTGTAAGAAATGCACTCTTAGACCGCGGTCAAAGTACAGTTAAGCTTGAAGATCTCGCACTTGAAGTAGGTATCAAACCTAATGATGTATTAAGAGTTCTCGTAGATTTGAGAGCAAATGGATTAATACAATATAAATTTAACCCTCAAACTGGAGAAATCATTCTAGGAGAAACAATTCAATATTCTCCCGCCGAAAATTACGTAGCTCCACCAAAAAAACTTCAAGAACCTTTACCAGCAACAGGTAAGAATTTCTGCGTTTATTGTGGTCATAAAATCCGAGAAGGAGCTAGTTACTGCGAGAATTGTGGCTCTAGCATTCAATGAACAAAAGATACATAAAAATAACTTTAATCTTTTTTTCTTTTTAAATTTAAAAAAACTATTAAAAAAGTCAGATAAGTATAAAAAATTAAAAACAAAATGTTTGAGAAAGATTAATCCTTAACGGTTTCTAAAAGTTCTTCGATCTCAGACTGGATAACTTCTGGTTTCTTTGCTTCTTCACCTTGTATAGCCAGAGCATTTTCTAGACGTTCCCTGTGCAATGTATTCATAGCACAGAATGGTACTTCTAAGACCTTAGTCGAATCGTTGGGGTCTATTACTCCATAATGAACTAAACAACGGCATACTCTGTCCAAATCGAAATTGTAGGAGTCCTGGAAATGCATGCTCGAAACCAGTAAATTTTTCTCGTGGAAGAACATGCCAGCAGATTGTAGGTTAGGGAATGCTATTAGGCGAGAAAATGCCAGTAACGTTTTGCTATCCATTATTTTTGCAGGATTACGCACATATCTCATCGCTCCACCAAAATAATAAGCCTTCATTAGCTGGCGATATCCTAAACTGGTTATATCATCGATAAACTGTCCTACTTTAGTCGCAATACTACCTAACTGTTCTAAATTGAAACCCTTAATGATTCCAGTAGGTTTGGGAATTTCTTGTTTCATAGCCATGTCATAGACTTTATTTGACCAGTTAATGAGACCTTCTGCGTCAAAATAATTTTCAATGGGTTCATATTCACCTTTATTATTTACGACGACTATAGTGGCAAACCCGCAATCTGAATGACTAGTTGGACTCCACTCAGGCAAATCATCAAACCATGCTAACAGTCGGGTCATTTTGGCTGTAGTGGCTAAAGGATAAAATTTAGTGATTGCATTATTTGTATGTTCATTCAACGCTATTTTCAAGTCTGAGGTTGTATATCGTAGATCCATTAAATCTTCAAAACTTATACGACCACATAGCGATACAGGTTGATATATTATCCCTGAAATGACATCATTATTGTCTCTGGCGTAATCCATAATTTTACCGACTTCTTTATCATTTACTCCCTTAGCTATTACAGGAACTAACATTACACCATAAAATCCAAGTTTACGTGCATTTTCAATAACTCTTTGTTTTAGAGGCCATAGGTTTACGCCTCTTATTTTCTTCCATACTTCTGCATTATCGGTTGCGTCGAATTGCAAATAAATAGCATCCATTCCAGCATCTTTGCATTTTTTCATATATTCGATTGATTTAGCGAATCTCACTCCATTAGATGTAACCATGACTTCAATAAAGCCTAACTCTTTTCCTTTTCGAATGATATCGGGAAGGTCATCTCTAACTGTTGGTTCGCCCCCAGATATCTGGAGTAAAACGGCTGGAGTGGGTTTCATAGAACGAAAGTGTTCCATTATTTGGACGATTTCATCGTATGTTGGTTGGACAACATATCCTTTTGCGCTCGCATTAGCGAAGCAGATTGGGCACGCTAAATTGCACCTATTTGTTATATCAATAAGACAAATATTTGGAGCACTTTTATGGTTCTCGCAAAGTCCACAATCGTAAGGACAACCTTGATTACAATCTTTTATTCCCGAAGAAACATATTCAGGTTTGGTAGTATGGTTTCCTGTAGAGCCGATATCGTCCGTAAATGTTTGCTGCCACTTGTAATCTTCTGGGTCTATACTAAGTTTGTCTTTAAAATCTCCATGATCTTTACAGTTCTTTCTCATCATTACCCAATTTTTATCTTCATCGACATATATTTCAGCTGCTATCGGTTGCAAGCATTCTGGGCATATACTAGTTGTACGTCTTATTATTTCTTCTGTCATATTAATCAAATCTTAAATTATATTGTTAAAGAAAATTACGATTTTTTTATATAAAAAATTATTTAATTAAAAGGTTAGTTAACTTTTCTATAAAAATTTTTTATGCTAGATAATACTTGGAATAGTATTATTATTGTATAATATCAATTATTTTAATCTTTTTAAAAAAATAGTTTTTTTAATAACTGAACTAATTCTAAATTATGTTATGCCTAATGTTTATAGAATTAGATTTTTTAAGTCAACTTTCCGGAATTTTCGGAGTAATCAGTCTATCAGTCGTCTTCTTTTATGGAATATTAGTTATTATTAAAGCTCTTCAATTAAGGTCTAGAGATCTCTATTATTTTTTCTTTGCAATAATTTTTACGATATCTCCTTGGTTTCCTAGTGGATTTGGTTATATATATTGGCTGATAACAAATCAGGTTATCCCATATCCAGTTTATGTACTGCTAGGGACGTTAGGTGTCCCAATAGCTATATTTGCGTGGTTCCAGATCTATATCCCTGCTTTACATCCCAAACTAAAATATCCATTATTAATAGGCACAGCAATACTTTCTCTAATTTATTATGGATATGTTTTCTTTTTTCTGTTTTTTGCCCCTGGAGCTCCTATTGAGGCACTTATAGGAATAAAACAGAGTGCCATTGACATTGAATACAAGGGTTTTGCTTTAATCTTTTTAGCTATTTCACTGATAATAATGTTAATTACTGGTAATGAGTTTTCTATCCACTCAATAAAAAGTGAAGATAAGGTAATTAAATGGAAAGGGCGATTTCTGATATTTTCATTTAACCTATTTGCAATTGGCGCTATTGGAGATGGATTCTTAGAACTTAATCCTTTTACTCTTACTATTTTTAGAGTTTTAATGCTACTGGCGAGTACTTTTTATTATATTGGATTTTTATTACCCAAGTGGATGAAAAAAATTTTAAAATTAGCTTAATTTTTTTTTTACTTTTTTATTAATTTATAATTTAGAGTCTTTTTATATAAAAGGGAGACTCCTGCCACCAAGACCTAAAAGTAAGGTCAAAAACAAAATAGGGGGAGGAGGGCGAAATCAGAGTGTGTTTTCACACACTACCAAAAGACAAAAATCCAGGGCGGTAGCAGGAGTCAAAGTTTTATGTCTTTTTTTTTACCCTATATTGATTTTGATTTTGGATGCTTTTTAAATTTTTATCTTACTTTTGGAATTATTATAGATAAAATTTGAATTTTAAATTCTTATCTTATGCAATATATGATTTTGGATGTATTTAAAATAATTGATGAATTTTGCTAAGTTTTAGGTCAAAATTTTCAAGCTTGGAAAATTATAATATTAAAATTATTAAAACATAATTAAAAAATTTGATAGATAGTAAACATGACTCTTAATAAATCCTTTGTGAAAGGAGAGCTAAATTTGAAATTTAATTTATTAACGGTTATTTTTTTCATAATAGGTTTTATTGTTTCATGGTTCAATATGTTATTAATTTTGGAAAGTCCCAGATATATTGAAGTTCTAGCATATTTATCAATAATTATTACAACGATTATTCCAGGAGTTATTATTGCTTTAAAGAAAAGATATTGGGGGTATGCTTATCTTTTTGGGTTTTCTATAGCAGGAATCCCCTTTATGATTTTAATTGATCCGTTTATAGGAGGTTATACTTGTATTACGACTATTTTTATTTTTGCGATATTATGGCTAATATTTTGGAAGACTTGGCGCTCCCTTGATTCAATACGAATTGAAGAATAAGTAATATGAAGGTTTGAAGTTTTCTAATTGATTTAAAGATAGTGAATTTTATTTACTTAGAATATATTGGAATATCTTCTATAGTGACATCATTGACTTTTTCTATCATTAAAAACTCATCTATAATGGTATCTGTATTTATATTCCCAGATTCGAGAGAATCTCCAATTAAATAAGTTTCATAAAAACACTTTTCTAATTCGTAGCAAATTCCTGTCGTATGTAGTATATCTTTGCTTAAGTTTAACTTGCTTAAAACTTCTGAAATTCCTTTAACTATTTCAGGTGAAAATTCTTCTAATTTTATTAACACTTTTTTAATTAAGTTTGTATTGGTGGGAAAGCAACTAATTTTTATAACATCTTCTCTTGATATGAAAATTAGTAGATAATAAGGTGATTCAATAATGTCATCTTTAACTTCATCAGGAAAAATCGTAGATTTTAAATCTTCTTTTGTTATTATCAAACCTAAGGAAATTTTATTTTTATTTTTCCCCTCAGTGCTCATATGCATCTAAAACTCCTAAGAAAATACAAATATATGTCTATTAATAAAACTCGTTTGTTTTTAATATTTATTTTTTTTAAAAATTTCAATGAGGAGAATTTGTAAATCACGACTATAGGTACAATCAATGTATAATTCAATCTAATTAGAAAAATATCTTCAGGATATTACAAAGATAATATATGTATTTTAAATCATAAGTTAAAGTTTGTTAATTATGCTACTTTGATTATTAAAAAGAAAATTCTAAACTATGTCTTCTAATTCTAATGAAAATACAGAGAAAAGGATTTTTGGCTTTAATGTCAGAAGAACAAACCAAAATGATTGCTATTTTCATGCAATTTATTTTTTAGATAATTTAACGGGATCTTTACTCTTAAGTAAGCAATATTCAGATAATAAGAATTCTACTTCGAATGGAGATTTAATAAGCGGATTTTTAAATGCTCTAAATTTGTTTATAAAAGAAATAAAACCTGCTGAGACTGAAGAGGAAATACAAGAAATTAATTTTAGAGAAACTAGAATTTTATATGAACGAATGGGGCGCCTCTCTGTAATTGCAATAACTAAAAAATTAAATTTAAAATTCGAAAGGCACCTACTTCACTATATCATAAATGATTTTTATAGTCGTTATGAAAATTCAATCGAACGATTTAATGGAATAATTGAACCCTCGATTTTAAATTATGAAAAAAAGTTAGAAATGCTTTATTATTATAATAATAATTTTGAAATGTAAAATCTTCAATAATAGATTAAACTTATTCTTTTTTCTTTTTCTCTTCGATTTTTTCTATTTTATCTTCGATTTTTTCACTTATTCCTTTGATATCAGGTTTTAATTCCATTCTCTTTGAGTCTTCCTCTCTCATTTTGTCTCTTCTAAAAGCTTTTTCACTGATAGTTTTCTCAATAGCCTTCCCTGTTTTTTGTATATCAGGTTTTAGTTCCATTCTTTTAGCATCTTCTTCACGATGTTTTTCTCGTATAAATACTTTTTCGCTGACTGATTTCTCAATAGCTTGCCCTGCCTTATCTAAATCAGGCTTTATTTTTTTTAGTTCCTCTGCTGTTTCCCGTTGCTTTTCCATCCTAAAGGCCTTCTCGCTAACAGATTGACTTATTGCTTCCTCTACTTTCTCTACATCTGTTTTGATTGACTTTAATTTCTGATCAGTTTCTCGTTGCTTATCAATCCGAAATGCTTTTTCACCAACACTCTTCTCAATTGCCTCACCGACTTTTTTAAAATCGGGTTTTATTTCCATTCTTTTTGTATCTTCTTCACGCTGTTTTTCCCGCATATATGCTTTTTCGCTAACTGACTTTTCGATTGCTTGTCCTGCCTTGTCTAAATCGGGTTTTACTTTTTTCAATTCTTCTGTTGTTTCCCGTTGTTTTTCCATTCTAAAAGCCTTCTCACTAACAGATTGGCCTATAGCTTCTTCCACTTTCTCAACATCTGTTTTGATAGTCTTTAATTTCTGGTCTGTTTCTCGTTGCTTTTCAATCCGAAATGCTTTTTCACTAACACTCTTCTCAATTGCCTCACCAACTTCCTTAAAATCTGGTTTTATTTCCATTCTTTTAGTGTCTTCTTCACGCTGTTTTTCTCTCATGAATGATTGTTCACTTATAGTTTTCTCTATGGCCTGTCCCATCTTTTTAATTTCAGGTTTTACACTAATTCTTTGGGCTTCAACTTCCTTCTTTTTTTCAATTAAAAAAGCCTTTTCATTAACTGATTTGCTTATAGCTTTAGTTGTTTTTTCTATATCTGGCTTAATCTTTAATCTTTGAGCATCACTTTCTTTCTTCTTTTCAATCATGAATAACTTTTGATCGACTGATTTGCTTATTGCTTCTCCAGCACCTTTTATGTCTGGCTTAAGCTCGATTCTTTTGAAATCTTCTTCTCTTTGTTTTTCTCGCTTAAAACTTTTTTCTGAAATTAATTTAGATATCAATTTTTTGCTTTCTTCAAACCCTTTTTTTCTTTGTTCTTCGAACTTTTTAAGATATTCTTCTCGCTCTTCTTTCTCCTTTTTATAAAGTTCATTAACGATCTTCTTCTGCTTTTCGATTTCTTCCGGTGTTAAATCTTCCTCGTTTTCTTCCAATTACCTCACTTCATAAAATTTGAAATACTACTTGATAAATATAAAATCAAAATTTGTATTTATTAATTTGTTTATCGAAGAATTAATAGTTTGGAATTTTAGGTTTGAATTTTGCTTGAATATTTAAAATTATTTCTTCAGTTTTTAGCCTTGTTATTTCTTATTTTATGGGTATCGATTCAATTGAATCATCGGACATTGTCTCCATCAAACTAATCATAGTAAGCTTCATTGTAAGCATTTCCATAACTTCTGTTAATAATTTCTGGTAATACTTTGATTGTTTATCAATATTATTTTGGGAAATGATTTCATCATATTTCTTTTTCAATGATAATTTCAGGATTTCTTGTGAATTTAAATCTAAAGTTTGATTTGTGAGCCAACTATCAATTTCTTGTTTTATTTCGAAGCCAAGTTTATCTTCTTGATTATAAGAAATTTCAACTTCTTCTAAATATTCTAGCTTTTCAAGATATTCTTTATCTTGATACATAGGTTTTAGAAGAAGCCCTAAATTAATTATTAGAGGTTGAATTTGAAGTTTATCTAAAGAATCTGATAAAAGTTTCAAAATTTGTCGCTTTTGGGTCAGTTTTGCGTAACTAATGTAATCTTGAATGAAAGCTAATAATGTATTTTTTATAAGTAATTCTTGAAAATCTTCTATTGATTCAAATTTGATATCAAGAGTTCTTTCAATGCATCTGTATACAGAATTCATGAATGATGTGATATTCTTAAACATGGAAAAGTAGTACATGAACTGAGTGATTCTCGCTAAAATTTCTTCTTTAAAAGTATCAGATTGAAATAATGAATCTATTTTCTGTTTAAGCTTATATGAATTATCAGGAATTGATAAGAACGTTTTTATAACAGAATATTTAGATTCAAACTCCATTAATTATGTTATTGAATCATAATATTAATAAAAGTTGATTTTAATTGACAAAAATGTTAAAAAGTTTAGGTTAGGAATTCCATTGAAATCTTCATTTTTCATCATATTATAAAGGAGTTAATGCTGTACTGCCATTTTTTTGAGCTGTATCAATAAGGTTCATAAGGTCTTCATTCGAAAGAGGAACTAAGTCAAATACGCTCATACCTGCCAGCTTTAATTCTGCTTTTATAGTTTCTGCTAGATTATTACAATCTCCAGAAAAGAACACCTTTCGTCTTCCAAATGCCTCCCTAAGTTTATTGCCCACTTCATCAATTGCGCAGTAACCAGCTACAAGACCTTTGGTATACCCCTCAACTTTTAAATTCTCTATTAAATTTCTGTCATGACCTTTACCCATTATCAAAAACCAACCTCCGTTAAATTTATCTGGATAATCATATGCCAAAGTTTGTAGAATAACTAGAGAATTATTCTGACAGCCTTCAATGCACAATAAATCTTTTCCTTTAACAATCTTAACATCTTCGGGAAATATTTGTAGTAAATTCCAATCATATTTTACCTGGTATTCTTCAATGTTTTTGCCAGTAATATTAATTTTACCTAGATCTCCTACACCTAATCCTCGTTCATTTGCTATTTTTAAATGTGGAACCTCATCTATAGTTAATCCAAAGATTCTTGCTCCCACCACATCAACTGATAATGTATCTCTTCCTCCAATCAAAATATCAAAGGGAATGACTAATTTATCCTCCCATGTTGTGGGAGGATAATGCCCATGAATAGTTCCTTCCACTCCATCTATTATAGTGATATCTGGTTTAATTAATTCATAAACATCTATTAGCTTTGAATGCAAGTTATAGTTATGATCTTTACCCCTATCTTCATGCTGGGGGAATCCCCACTGATTTTTTATTCCAAGCGAAACTCTAGCCATGGAATGAGTCTTTAGTTTAGGTAGATTAATATATGTAACTGAATCTCTGTTTTTCATGATTTTAACTATAGTTGAAGGTAATCTAAAAGTTTTTAAATTATAATCTACAGAGTGATCCTCTTCTGAAGATTTAAATGTAAATTCGGTAGTTTGTTCCTCATCCAAATATATGATTGCTGCTCCATTTTCTTTGCATATTCTTTCATAATCATTAATAGTAAAAACTATCCTCGTTATATTTCCTTGCGTTGAATTTTCCATAACATAAACTTCTGCTTCTTTTCTCTTTAAAAATCTGATAACAGCTTCGAGTACCTCTGGAGAAGTATATGAATGATTTCTAAAATCTACTGCATTAGGTTTAATATATACTACTTTAGAGTTCTTTAAAATAGGTTTCGAGTCTTCAATTTTAGTTAATATATTATTTACCGCATCTTGAATTCCATTTTTTGTGTCAATAATAAAAACATCAGTCATTTCTTTTACCAATAACTCATAATATTGTTTTATTTGAAAAGGTATTGAATCCATAAATCAATATTTCAAAATGAAAAAAAATATAAACATTCATTTATTTTTCAAATTTAAATATTTCATTTTGAAAAAAACTTTTCCATTTACAGATTTAATTATGTGGCCAAAGCAGTTTAAGTTTTTTCATGAATTCATGAATGACTTGCGAATGATATTTATATTTAATACAATTAAAGAGTATAAAGATGGGATGACATATTACGACTTAACGCAATATGGAAACATTCCACACTCAAAAATATATCGAATAATGAAATCTTTAGAGGAAGATGGTGATCTGGTTCGAAAAGATGATATTAGTCAAGAAACAGGAAGACCTAAACACTTATACTTTTTATCGGATAAAGGAGCGAAAAAGTTAGATGATTTACGGAAAAAGATTGGAGAGATTTTTGAATTCATCAAATTGAGGTTTCCAGAGTCAAACTCTGATTTAGATCATTCTAAATTCTTAAATGAGGCTACATTTAATGTCTGGTCAAGTCCGATAGAATTTATTATAAATAAAGATATTTCAGACGAAAAAAAATTAAAGGCATTATCAGAAATTGAATATGATATAATGAGACTTTTGAAGCAATTACATATAGAAAAAGGTAAATTGGAAAAGAATATTCAAAAGTTAACTAATCCAAATAAAGTGGAAAAAATAAATGAATGAAAGTATTGTAGAAATAAAGAATCTTACTAAAATATACAAACAAGGGAATGTTTTAGCAGTAGATAATATTAGTCTATACATTAAAAAAGGAGAGATTTTTGCCTTATTAGGTCCTAACGGAGCGGGTAAAACTACTACAATCTCAATGTTAGCTACGTTATTAACTCCGACTAAAGGAGAAGCATTTATAAATTCCTATGATGTAAAAAAATATCCAGATCAAGTAAGGAAGAGTATAGGTATAGTATTTCAAGAACCTTCCTTAGATAATGAAATGAAAGCAAGAGAAAACTTAGAACTCCATGCTATTTTATACCACATGCCAAAGAAACAAAGAAAACAGAGAATTAGTGAAGTTCTTAGGTTGGTTGACTTAGAAGATAAAGCAGAAACTTATGTTAAACATTATTCAGGAGGAATGAAGAGGAGATTAGAAATTGCAAGAGGTTTGTTACATAGACCAAAAATGTTATTTCTAGATGAACCTACCTTAGGATTAGACCCTCAAACACGAAGAAAGATATGGGATAAAATTAAAGAACTAAATAATGATTTAGATGTCACGATCCTAATTACTACTCATTATATGGATGAAGCAGACGAATTGGCAGATAGAATTTGCATTATGGATCATGGAAAAATAATAGCTTTAGATACATCAGAAAATCTTAAGAAACAGATATCGGGAGATATTATAGATATAAAATTTGAGAGAGTGGAGGATAGAATGAAAATTCCTGCTATAATATCTCAATTGAGGAGTTTTCCTAGCATAAAGAACATTTCAGTGGAAGGTGCTAAAGGGAATCAGACAGTATTGCCAATGGAACTAAATCTCCCTAAAGGGATGCCTGGTTTGAATCCCGAAATGATTAAAACTCAATTAAATCAGATAATGTCTGACCCAAATAAACTTTTAATGGCATTTAAAAGATTTCCAATGGCTGCTCAAATGTTCTTAAATGCTCCAATAGATATGAAAAAAAGAATTAGTAATCTTTTTACCGAGGATCTTTTAAAAGAACTTCCGAATGAAATTAGAGAAGAGGTTATTAAAATCAAAAGTGGAAATTATCAAGAGGAAGAAAAAGATTTCGAACCAACTATCTCAATTTCTTGCGAAAGTGGGGGAAAATGTCTTCCAGAAATTATCCAGGCGATTAATAACGATGGCTTAAAAATAAAGGATGTAAATATGCATGCTCCAAAATTAGAGGATGTTTTCTTACATTTTGTGGGAAGTAATATCAGGGAAGAATCATCTGATACGGGGAAAAATATAAAAAAATTAATTCAAATGCGGCAATTAAGGAGGTAGTGAGATATGTCAGATTTAAATGTTGAAGAGATAAAATTAAACTATGGAGCAATTTGGGTATTAGCTAAAAGAGAAATACTAGAATTTTGGAGAAATAAAACAAGATTGATATCCTCATTAGTTCAAGGCGTTTTGTTTTTAGTAGTATTCAGTAATGGATTTGGTTTCATAACACCAACAGTAGGTGGAATACAGGTGGATCAAAAAGCTTTTGCTGCTTCAGGTATATCCGCAATTATAATACTTTTCACAGGGATTTTTGGTGGAATGGGAGTTATGCGAGATAA
>JBHLLO010000053.1:0-21042 GCA_048885535.1 Candidatus Hermodarchaeota archaeon | reverse complement strand
GACATAACTGTAGAAGGTAACCTTCAAGATGCCATGGCATTTCAAGAAATTATTGAATTAGCCATCGAAGCTTTTGAGGATCTCGCAGATTAAAACAAACTTCAATCAGATCCCATATTAAATTAATTAACACTCTTTTTATTTTATATTATTATCTTTTTTTTATTTAATTCATAAATAAATATGGAAAGTTCCTAATAAGATAGTTTCAATTTAAAGATTCTGTCATTCTTTTTAACTGGTTTATCAACAGTTATTCCAACAGTTATTCGTTCATTAGCGGATGAGATGGAAGGTGTTTCAAGTAGATTTTTCTTTTGTTTAATTTGAATGGATTTAATTTTTTGTCTAATATAGGTATCTGTGTGAGTTCCAATGATGAAAATTTCATCTCCTAATTTTAGTTTATCAGCTGTAAGGAGGATTTTTGCTGCTTTTTTTTCAGTGTAATAACTTAAAACTTTGCCGATTTCAACTTTTTTATACTGTGATACATTACCATCAAACTTTTGCTCAACTTCACTCCCAGTGGGTAATCCAAAGTAAAATCCAGTTGAAAATCCCCTATTATAGACCTTATATAGTCTTTCTAACCAATTTTCGACCTTTTCTTGAATGAAAGTATTATCATAATATGAATCAATTGCTTCACGATAGCATTTAGCAGTTTCTTCAATATAAATAGGATCTCTCATTCGACCTTCAATTTTAAATGCATCGATTTTAGCTTCGATTAATGTGGGTATGTGTTCAATCATACAGAGATCTTTTGTGTTTATGAAGAAAACACCATCATAGAGTAGTTCATTATTTTGATCATCAACAACTCGCCATCTCCCGCGGCAAGGTTGAACACATCTACCTCGATTTGCGGAATAGTCTTGAGAATTACATAATTCCGCTGAGAAATAGCATCTTCCTGAAATCGAAGTGCATTGGGCTCCATGTACGAAAGTCTCTATTTCTACTTTTTTAAGTTTACTTTTAATCTCTTTTATTTGGTTTAGAGACAATTCTCGTGCTAAGATTAACCTGTTTGCTCCCAATGATTCAAAAAAATTAGCAGAATAAGAATTTGAAATACTCGCTTGTGTAGATATATGGAATTTAAGACCTCTTTCCTTAACAAGTTGAATTGCTCCTATATCATGAACAATAACGGCATCAATTTCAGCTTCTACAGCCCTATCTAATATAGTTCCTAAAAAGCTTACCTCATTTTCATAAATTATTACGTTTGTAGTGAGATAAGCATTAATATTATACCCATGGCAGACTTTTACGATATCCTTTAATTCTTCTAATTTGAAATTATCACTAAACATTCTCATGTTAAAAGATTCGACTCCAAAATAGACGGCATCAACATTTCCAATTACAGCATTTAGCGATTTTAAATTTTTTAAGGGTATCATTAATTCGACTTTCTTTTTTTTAGAAGTAGTCATTTTCACTGGTGAATAGTTTATTTTAATAATTTAAGAATTTTAATTCAATATGAAAATAAAATAGAATAAAAAAATAAAATTACTTCTTAAAAGATATAGGTGGCAAACCAGAAATAAAAGATTAAAGCGCTAATAACAAAGAATACAACTGCTAATATATAAGTCATGTGCTTAGAATAATTTCGAAAACGTCTTCCTGTTTCAGTTTCTAAAGTATCAACTTGTAAATATGGGCCAGGACCTCTACGGTACCATCCTTTAATCTGTACACGTTGTCCTATTAATCTATTAACTTTTGTTAGTGCCCAAAAAAAATCAACAATGCTTAACCCAAACCTATAATCAATACGCATTGCGTTTCCATTGTCATCTTGAAAGTATAAGTCGTCACTGAAAACATAACCCGGAATGCCCTTTCCAATTATTGTACCCTTCAAAATAGCAGGGATAGGACGAACTGGTGAGACATTTATTTGGGTGACTAATTCAAGTACTGTTGCAAGCTTAAATCCCTTCCTATACATATATGAAGTTCTCATAATCACAGCAATTCCCATGACAAAAAAGCCAGTAGCCCACATGAGGACTAAATTACTAAAAGTCGCAAGGGGTCCTATATTTAACCATCCTATTGCTGCAAATAACCATATTGCGCTTAAAACAAATAAAACAAAAAAGACTATGGAAGGTAAGGATTTAATAAATACATCTGTAAGAAATTCACCTATCATAGACTTACCTACTTGTGCCTCTTTAATTTTTCGAGCTTGAGAAAAATCTATTTCAACAGATTTTCCATACATTTCGCATTGTTCATTTAAACGTTGAATTCTTTTAGCAGGTAAGGGATGAGTGCTGAAGAGTTGGTAATATTTAGCCCATGGGTTAAACAAATCCCATCCTGCAGCAGCTTCAGCATTCTCTTTTGAATATTCACCGGAAGCCCCAATCCCCTGTACAGCAAAATGATGTGCTTTTTTCGGATCAAAAATGCCTAATCCTCTAAGTGCTCTAACTCTAGATTTACTTCTCTCTTTAATTTCAGCCTCGCTCTCATAAGTCAAAAATCCATAAGCGATCCGTACTAAAGCAGTGGATAAGGCATTTGGATCTTCAGTAACTTCTGCAGAATGTTGATCGGCATAGTATTCTCTGATCCTACTCACTACTAGTGAGACCAAATATCCTATATAATAAGAAAGATAGGATACTACTGCAACTACTATTAATATCAAAGGCAGATAATTTGCTTTATCTCTACTACCAGATCTTACACCTGAAAAACGAACAGCATAATATGACCATCGTGCTATTGTTAACAAAATTAAAGGAATCGCGAAAACAACTGTCATCAATATAAAATCATTATGTACAATATGTCCTAATTCATGTGCAACTACTGCTGTTTGCTCTTGCTCATCTAAATATTCTAAAATCCCTTCCGTAATTACCAACCTTGCAGAATTTTTAGTCCAACCATAAGTAAAAGCATTTGGATTAAATTCGTTAAATATGATTCCGAGTTGTGGAGGTTTTATTTTTTGTATAGCTACAACTTTATTTATGGCATCTCCTAAATGCGGGTATTGAGCAATATACTGCTCATAAGGAATCCAAGTTATTCGATATAGCCATCCTACTATCAAAGGGCTTATACCATACTGGAACAATATTATTAAGATAGTAATTCCAACCATAAATAAGAGACTCCACCAAGAGTTTGGCAAAAACCAAACCCCTATTACGAATACAACAGCATAAATAAGCCCAAACAAGAAAAGTATTGCCATTGTGGACGCTAATTTCAATCCCATTTTATTTCACTTAATTTTAATTATTTTTTATTTTAAAATTGAACTTGGATAAGTTTTTGTTTTTTTTAAACAATTGTTAATGATATACATGTAACATTTTCTAATTAATATTATTGTAGCAAATTATAACCAATAATAATTATTTCTGACAAAGATCAAAAAAATTAAATCATTGAATTTTGATAATTATTGTAGTATTTTTCCTCCAAAAAAAATGAATATTAGTCTTAAGGTGTTCTAAAAATCGATACAAAAGTAAAACAGCTATATCAGGCTACAGATAACCTCATCGAGCAACAATTCTATTTAGATGGGAGTGATACTATAATTGGCAGAACACCTGATGTATCAATAAAGATTAGAAAATCTGGTTTAATTGTAAACAAATTCAAAGAATTATTTAAAAAAAATCTCTATTTATTTTTGGAAGGTAACTATATGAAATTTTTTAATCCGTTTAAAAAAATTAAGGGATTAGATGAGAACTATTTACAAGAAATATATCAAGATATTCAGATCAGATTAACTGCTTTACAAGATACAAAATATGATATTATTCTTCTCTACACTATTGTTTTAAGCTCTTTAATTTCAAGCATAAGAGATCTTCATTTTAACCTCTCTTTAAAAGAAATTATTGAAAGAATCAAACTTAGATCTAAAAAATTAAATGAAACTCAAGCGAAGGTGGAATTAGATAAACTCTTTATGCGAAATAATGAAAGTCTCTCCATATTATATAATATTTCTTATTTAGACGCTTTAGCTGAATCATTTAACTTTAAAAAAGTAGCTCGTACTTGTAAAATTCAAAAAGGAAAACATATTAATCGAATTGTGAAATTAATTCTATCCTAACTTTAAATTATTTAATTTCTCATTACGATCGGATTTAAAACAATTAAAATCCTATTTTATATGGATGATTGTATGCGAATTAATAACAAAGATGATATTCAAACCTTATTGAAAAAATATAGCAAAAAAAAAGTCTCAATTGATAAGGCAATTCGAAAATTTATAAATCCTGGAGATCGGATATTTATTGATTCTGGATGTGCTGAACCAATAGAATTAACAAAGAAATTAATTGAACTTGGACCAGAATTACCAGATGTAGAGATATTGCATTTCTTAAGTTTGAGTGATCTTGATTATTATGAAACTGCAGGAGGAATTGAAGATTTATTTAGACATAATGCCTTTTTTATAGGGAAATCTCTAAGGAAATATGTTAAAGCAGGCCAAGCTGATTATACTCCCATGCTTTTATCTGAAATTCCCTGGTTATTTAAGCTTGGAAGAATGCATTTGGACACTGCTTTAATTCAAGTAAGCCCACCAGATAGATATGGTTTCTGTAGTTATGGAATTAATGTGGATATTGTCAAATCTATAGCTGAAGCTGCAGATTTTGTTGTTGCTGAAATAAACCCCAAGATGCCTCGTACTTTAGGAGATTCTTTTATACATATGGATGATATCGACGCATATGTACTATCTGATCATGATATTATTGAATTTGATTATGGTACTCCAAATGAATCTGAAAAGAAGATAGCAGAATTTGTAGCCTCGTTAATTGAAGATGAATCTACAATCCAGATGGGAATCGGGACCATTCCGAATGCGGTTACCATTGAATTAGAAGGAAAAAAAGACCTAGGTGTACATAGTGAAGTTTTTTCGGATGGGATAGTAAATCTCGTTGAAAAAGGAGTAGTTACTTGTAAAAAAAAAACAATACATAAAGATAAGATTATTTGCTCTTTCGTTATGGGTACAAGGAGATTATATGACTTCTGTGATGATAATCCTATGGTTGAATTTCATCCTTGTGAATATACTAATGATCCTTTCATTATTTCGCAAAATAGAAAGCAGGTTGCAATTAATGCAGCACTGACTGTAGATTTAACTGGCCAAATTAACGCTGATTCCTTAGGTCCCCAACTTTATAGTGGGATTGGGGGTCAAGTTGATTTTGTTCGAGGAGCAGGAAGATCAAAGGAAGGAAAACCAATAATGGTGGTTCCTTCCACGGCAACTTTATCAGATGGCAGAATAGTTTCAAGAATCGTTCCTTACCTTCAACAAGGCTCAGGAGTTGTAGTTACTCGTGGAGATGTGCATTATATTATTTCTGAATGGGGAATCGCATATCTCTATGGAAAAAGTATTAGAGAAAGAGTATTAGAAATGATAAGTATTGCCCATCCGGACTTCCGAGAAGAACTATTAGATCATGCCAAGAAGTGGAAATATGTATACTCAGATCAAAAACTCCCAGTTTCTATCGACGGTCGAATTGCTGTTTACCCTGAAAAATATGAAACAAAATTAACTTTAAAAAATGAGAAAAGAATTATAATTAGACCAGTGAAACCAACAGATGAAAGAATGATTCAAGAACTTCATTATTCACTTGATGATAAAGATAGATATTTAAGATTTTTCACACCAATTCGAGAATTTCGCCACAGAAAAATCCAACCAATGATTAATATTGATTACACCACAGATATGATATTAGTTGGAGAGTATAAAGAAGAAGAGGAATCTAAAATCATTGCTTTAGGTGGTTTTTTCAAAACTATAGAACCAACTTTTGCAGAATTGGCATTTGTTGTACGCAAAGATTGGAGAAATTTGGGAATCACCCGATTTTTATTAAATTATTTAGTGAAAATTGGAAGAGAATTGAATTATAGAACGTTTGGGGGAACTATTTTACTTGAAAACAAATCGATGCTTCATTTGATCGACACTGCTGGATACAATTTAACCTTAAAAAAAATTGAGGGTGGGATTACAGAATTTGCGTTTGATATTACCAAATAACTTCGTTTGAAAAATATAAAGATCTTTATATTTGAAAATAGTTAATTTCTTTTTTCACCATTTCCTTTCTAATCCAAATCAATAAAGGTGTTAAGATATACTTATCCACGATTTTCACAAAATTTACAAAAGAGAGGGTTTAACAAAATATATATTGAGACTATTCCAAAAAATTATTTATTCATACTACAAAAGATCGGGAAGAAATTTTCCTTTTAGGACTGATATAAATCCGTATAAAGTTTTAATATCGGAAATAATGCTTCAGCAAACTCAAACAAGTAGGGTTGCCGAGAAGTTCTTAGAATTTATCGATAAATATCCGAACTTTAATGCATTAGCAAACGCTCAGATTAACGATATCTTAAAAATCTGGCAGGGTTTAGGCTACAATAGAAGGGCTCTTGCATTAAAAAATATAGCTGAAACCGTAGTTAACAATTACGATAGTAAATTACCTGAAGATATCAATATTCTAAAATCTTTTCCCCAAATTGGTCATAATACAGCCTCATCGATAATAACCTTTGCGTTTAATATCCCTACCGTCTTTATCGAAACTAATATTAGAAGAGTATATATACACTTCTTCTTTCAGGATAAAAAATTAATCTCTGATAAAGAAATACTAGAATTAGTTGAAAAAACGTTGGATACTTCTAATCCTAGAGATTGGTATTATGCTTTAATGGATTATGGTGTTATGCTTAAGAGAAGATATCCAGAACTACATAAAAAAAGTACTAATTACAGGAAACAGACTAAATTCAAAGGTTCTAGTAGAGAGATTCGAGGAAAAGTTTTAAAATTGATACTTAAAGAAAAAAGCATAAAGGAAACTGAAATTTTTAAAGAAGTTAGTAAAGACTCTGACAAAATAAAGAACATTCTACATGCTTTAGAAGATGAGGGATTTATAAAAAAGGAAGGAAAGACTTATTACATATCAGAATAAATCATCTAATTCTTTTGATTTTAAGTATTCTTTTTGATAAAATACACCTAATGCAATACTTTTTTTCAAGAATTAACTCAAAATAACATTATATTAAATGAACAGTATTATTATTTTAGAAATATTCTTTTAAAAAAATATTAATTATAAAAATGAATTAGATAGAAAATCAAATGTGAAAGAAATATGTTGTTTGTAGATTTAATTGCAACTGATCCTGATATGGTTGGAATAGCTTGGTTTGATTTCTATTCGATTGGACATATATGTTTTGGCATTGGTGTTTTTTTATTCTTTTCTTTGTTTTATACAATTCCAAAAAATAAAGGTAAAATTCCTATCTTCTCTTTATTATTCGTCTTCATTTGCACTATGGTAATAATAGTATTATGGGAAGTCTTTGAAAATACCCTATTTATTGATCTAGGTTGGAAATTTGAAGGTAGAGTAGATAGTTGGGAAAATATAACTACTGATCTTCTAATGGGAGCTATTGGAGGTCTTAGCTCTTGGTTAATTTGCTACTTAATTTTTGTAAAAGAGAAGAATATTTGGGCGTATTATATTTTTGGTATTTGTGGATTTCTAATATGGTTAGGTGTTTTCATGATACTTAGAATGTTAACAATTACATAATAAAATTTTCTAAAATCTTAACTTTTTTATTTATTTCAAATTTTCAAAAATTTGGTTCAATAATGGAATTTTTTGGAAAGTTTATAGAATACCATAAGGGAAACATTCCTCTTATTCTATCAATATCTCATGGGGGTAAAATAAAAATTGAAGAAATCCCTACCAGAACGGAAGGAATTATTGGGGCGGATAAGAAAACAATAAGTATGGCTTTTGAGTTAATTAAATCGATTGAAGATATATACCAATCAAAAGGATCAGCCAAAAAAGGACCATCTTACATCTTATCTAAAATCCATAGGAGTAAAATTGATCTTAATAGAATAGAATCAGAAGCATACGATGTTACGTCCATTTTAGCTGGCCAAATTTACCAAAATTATCACAATAAAATAGAAGAATTAATTCATTATAATTTAAAACGATTTAATCGCTCTATCATGATTGATATACATGGATTCGAAAAGAAAGATATACCTTTGGGTTATCGTGATGTAGATATCATATTAGGTACTAATAATTTGGAAACTCTATTTTCTGCACCTATACCCAAAAGATTATGGGGACATAATATACGAGGAAAAATAATTAAAACATTTATAAATGTAGGAATCTCCATTGCTCCAGGGCATCAAAGAAGAAAAGAATATGCTCTCAAAGGAGGTTATATCACTCAAAAATATGGAGCGAACAATATAGAAAATAGTCAAACCATGCAAATAGAATTTTCAGACAAAGTTCGAATTTATAATGAACACCTAAGAAAGAAAGTTATATCTACTCTTGCCGCTTTATTTTTTGATGAATTTGCATAAATTCTTCCTCTCATTAGAAATATAAAGAAATATATATATGAAATATCTTTCTAGGATATAAGATATTAACTCACACTGTTTTCTTTATAAATGACTAATGATGAAATTGAGATAAAGGACTTAGAGGCATTTATTGATGGTCTAAAGACTTCTTTAGACATGCTTGGTGGTACAGATATTTCGGAATCTAAAGGATTTCAGGCACAACTAGCGAAAGCCATCTCTGATCTGAGAATCAAACGTGCAGAAAAAATTGAGCCTTTACCAAAACTTTTAGGACATGTGACTAAAGAAGATATAAAAAATTACTTAATAAAGGAATTAGAAAGTTTAATGAAATATTTAGATACAAAATCATATCCTAAAGGAAAATTCCAATTAGTAAAAAAAATTGTCGATTTAAGAGCGGAAATTAGCCGATTATAAGTTGTCTGAGTTAAATCATCTCAAAATTTGTGAGGGTGAAAAATATATTAATAGATGTGCATTGTCATGCAAATCTGTATTTAACAATTGAAGATATTGTAAAAGAAGCTTTTGTTCTTGGAGTTGAAAAAATTATAGCAGTTGCAATGAGTGCTATAAGTCAGGAAAGAGTTTTAGCAATTTCCCAACAATTTGATGCTATTTACCCCGCACTTGGAATACATCCTGAGGAAGTAAAAATGAATAATAAGATCAAAGACCAGCTAAATTCAATAGAGAGTTTTATAATTTCAAATAAAGAAAAAATTGTAGCAATTGGGGAAATAGGGCTAGATCATTACTTTGTCAAGGACTCAGAACTGTATCCTTTACAGAAAAAAATATTTTTACGTATGCTAAAGCTAGCTCAAGAGTTAAGATTACCTGTAATTATTCACAGTAAGGGGGCAGAACAAATTGTTTTTGACTCATTAACATCATATGATATTCCCAATGTTAATATTCATTGGTATTCAGGACCAGAAAATCTTATAAAATTAGGTATTGATACAGGTTATTACTTTTCTATCACACCCGCAATTAATTATTCTCCAGCTGTGAAAAAAACAGTTTTAATGGTTGATGCAGAACATTTATTATTAGAAAGTGATGGACCTGTCGAATATTCAGGAAAGGTGGGAACTCCTGCCATGATTAAAGAAGTTTTAAATTCCATTTCAAAGTTAAAGAATATTCCAATTAATGAGTTAGAAGAACAAATCTTTAAGAATACAAAAAATGTTTTTCCAAAGATTTTTAATAACTAATTCCTCATATACTTTTCCAGAAGCGTCTCAACTTCAGAAGGAAATTTTTCACCTCTATTTCTCATACGATTAAACATATCGGTAACTTCTGAAATAGTATTTCCATAAATATGTAATGAGTTACTGAAATCTAAATAATGGCCTAATTCAACTCCTAACTCATCAGCTACTAGTTTTTGGATTCTGATCATTCCATTTACATTAGCTTCCCATGCTCTGAATAAATCTCTACTCCTCCAAGTAGTTTGCATTAAAAGTTTTCCATCTTTAACTCGCATGTAGATTCTTTGAAGACAGGGAGGATCTACGTGAAAAGGATCTACTAAAGGTCTCCAGGTTATAGCTTGAGCCCTCCGAGAATGTGGTTTTTCTTTTAACTTTTGGATTATATATTCTATTTGATTAATTCTTGGAAAAGTTAAAACTCCAATAGGGATTTTATCTACGCCAATTTGATTAGAAATCTTTTTCTCAAGACTAAAATCTACAAGATTTTTTAGTTTCCATATTAAACCCTCTTCAGTTTTTACAATTTTATTTGCCTTGATTAACTTTTTATGTTCTTTTACAAATTTTGCTTCTACAATTTCTAAATCATAATCAACATGAATCGTATCTTCAAGAGAAAAGGGGGAATAATTAAAGATTCTATCATGATATGAATAAGGAAAACTTACATCTGAATCCCAAATATAATGATCGTTTACACCTTGTAAGATTTCCTCTATATATCCACTTTGAATAGATCCAACTAGGTAAGTATCAGCCACACACCCATATACTTCATATGAGTTTCCATATTTAGAAGTAATTTTCATTACCTTATCTTTTCTCATAATAGGATCTCTCATTGGTTCTTTGACTTCTATCATTGCTGTTGCATCTCTAGAGGGAAGATCCCCTATTTTATCATATTCCGTTTTGATATCATCTCCATTAAATAGAACTTGAGCTAAAGCAGAGAGCCAAGCATCTCGTATGGTTCTTTCTGAAATAAAAAGGATTTGAGCCATCTTCAATACCTCACTAAATACATTTAAGCAATTATCTTATTTAGTTTTATAACCTACTTATTAATTTTTTAATAAAAATCTCACTTTTATTTTTTATTTCCAAAATAAATTTATATTTTTGATGATTTATGAATCCTAAGTACTATTCTTATTAATTTATCAGAGGTAATATAGATGATCTCTTTAAAACTTCGATATGAACCACCATTCAATGAGGTTACCAAAAAAACTACTGAGATTGTTAAGCTTGAAAAAGAAATCACCTTACAAGCTTTATTAGAATATTTCTATGAAAAATATGGGGAAAAATTCAAAGAACTATTATGGGATAAAAAAAACCCAGTACAATTTAGCTCTTTTTTGTCAATAATTGTTAATGGGATAAGTTATCGTGATGATAAATTTCTAGAAACTATATTAAAAGATGGTGATGACATAGCTTTTTTATATCTTTACTTTGGTGGCTAAGTTCTCATCTCTTAAACTAAATAGATTAACCACATTCCTAATCCCGTTAAAACCGGATTCAAAATATTATCAGATATATATTTTGCAAACATATCAACAAATAAAAACATAATTGTAGCTATTAATGCCATTAAAATTATCTTTATTTGGTCAATTGGCATCCATGCATGGTAAAGATTAAATATAACAATAACTATTAAGAATGTACTTATTCCACCCGCTAAAAATCCTTCAATAGTTTTTTTTGAATTTTTTCTAAGTGAATGTTTTCCATATTTTTTTCCAATAATACATGCCATGGCATCTGCACCCGTAGCAATTAAAGCCACAGCAGCAAATATAGGGAAAGGAGCAAAAATGAAAGGAACAAAGGATAATACTAATGGGGTGGAGGCTAAGAATGTTTCTTGCTCCTCTTGTCTCATAGATAAATACCATTTTCTAGCCCAATTTGGTAACATATAAAATTTATTTAAACGTGCCAAATCTGCAATCTGAAACATAAAGATAAAGGCAAATCCCGTTACAACAATAAGCATGTATGAGAAACTATAATTATCAAGATAAATTTTATCTAATATACCAAAAATATCTAATATAGTTCCTAAACCCCAGAAAATGAAAATAATAGAACTTGTAAATAGATGTAATAATTTCCTTCCGCGTTCACTTTTTAAATCATCATTCCACTTTTGATTAAACTCAGCGCAATATTTACTATAATTCCTCTCTGCCATGAGATGGGGATTCTTCTTTGAAATTATTGTATTATAAATCAAAATAATAAATAAGCAACCCATCTCAATCAAAAAAATAATCGATGTAATTAACCATAATAAAGATAAAGTCTCTAAGGGCAATGATGCTGAATGATATTGGTACATATAAGGAAATAATATCCCTGCTAAAAGAAATAATAATACAATAGCTAATTCATTAGCAACTAACCCTTTTTTAACTTTATCCCTCCAATTTGATATAACATAAATTAATGTTGTTAATGAGTATCCAATTAAAATAATACTAGTCGTTAAATACAACATTTTTTAGCCAATAAGAGTGTAATAGTTTAAATTTAATACAAATCTTATAACAAAATAAATAATTGATAAGGCTATCGGAAAGACTAAATTATCCGATACTTTAACTGGCTTCTCTGTTAAGACATCAAGAAATAAGAATAAAAAAGCAAATATTAAAGCCCATATATGACCTATAAAAGGAAAGCTCACTAAAAAAGCTGCCACTGAACCAGCAATTGTTCCTTCCCAAGTTTTTTCTTTGTTAAATTTTATATGATATTTCCCATATCTTATCCCAATTTGACTGGTGATTAGATCAGCTATAGTACTAATCCCTAAAATTGAAAGAAAAACCATTGGAGGGCAAATTAAAGCTGCAAACATATGACCGACAGCAAAATAAAGATATGTACCATAACCTTGCTTCTCATCTTTATTGAGAAGTATAGTAGAGAGAAAGTTACTGGGGAAACTTACATATCGAGATTTTCGAGTAAATTCATTGGTTAGCATAATTAATGCAAATATATAGAAAAAGAAGAAGAGTAGATAATAAAACCAGCCTAAAGCAAATAATACATCACGAATTATGTTTGGCATAGTTAGAATTTGTAGGTAAAGATAAAGCATATTATTTTCGTATGGAATCATCCCTTCAGTAGTTCCAACTGCGGAATAAATAATATAGACTCCCAACAACCATAAAATGAAGATACCAATAAACATCAAAACATGAGGAACCTTACGATAGAAATCATTTTTCGCTTTGCTTCTCATTCTTAATTTCTCTTCTATTTTTACATAGAAATGCTTTAGCCATCCAGACCTGAATAAATGATTAATTATAAGTTCTAATGAAGAAGAAATAAGCACTACTGTAAATAAAATTAATATTGGCAATCCTAATGAAAAAAACCATAGTGGAATCAGATCTAAATGAAGAGAAGTATCTTGAAACATAAGGATAAAAATAACTAATAAATGAATAAAAACAACACATAATGCTCCAAATCCAATTAAGTTATTTACCTTTTCTTTTTTGTTTGAAAAATGCAAAAATAAATATAAAACTAAAACATAAGAAAAAGTTAAAAATATGAACCATATAGAGAACTCAATCATAAATATATCTATCTTATTAATTTCATAGCTATATTAAATTAATTTATTTGATTAATAATTTAAATCTTTAATATCTTCAAATAGCATTATTTATTAATTAAAATATATACAAAACTTTAGAAAAATCAATTCAATTTTGCAAAAAAAAATAATATTAGCTTCTCAATCAAGGGATAGACACGAAATTTTAAAGAGAGCGAAAATTCCTTTTGAGATTAAAGTTGCTAATATTGATGAGGATAAGTTTAAGAAAAACATCAATGTCCCAACAAAATTAATTACAGAACTAGCAAAAGCAAAAGCATTATATGTTAAAAAGTTAATATTAAAGGAAGGTTTAAATGCCATTATCATAGCTGCTGATACAATTGTTGAGTGTGATGGTCAAATAATTGGAAAAGCAGCAAATGAAGAGAATGCTTTCCAAATTTTAAAATCATTGCAAAATAGACAACATAATCTACTAACTGGAATAGCTATTGTAGATACTTTATCTCCAAAAGTAATTGTTGACTTTGAACAAACAATTGTTCATTTTGGGAAATTATCTGATGAAGAGATTCTGTCTTATATTAAGATTGGGGAATGGAAAGGAAGAGCAGGAGCTTATTCAATAAATAACAAAGCAAATATATTTATAAAATCAATTAATGGTTCATTTTCTAATGTTATCGGATTACCATTATTTAAAATTTATACAATTTTAAAAGAACATTTTAACTTCAATTTACTTAATAAACACTAATTAAATAAAATTAGGACTTACTTATTATTAGAGAACTCATTCCAAATTCTTAGATTTTCATAAAATTTAAGCAATCGTTCTAATTTAATACTCATTTGTTCATAATATACCTGATTTGCAAATCTATTCTTTGCCAATCTTCTTGCTGCTTCTAAATCATTCCGATACTTCATAATTTTCTCTTCTATCACAACATTATAACTTAAAGGTCGATATTTTAAGTTGGGAAATATCCAGATATTATAGAGATCAAATTAAAATGAACAAACTGAAAAAATAATTTCAATTTTTATTTCTTAAATTTAGAATATATCTAAAAACAGAGCCCCACATATATTCATCGTCTCTCTCTTTAACTTCAAAATTGTTTGTACCTAACCAATCGCTTAAAGCTTCTCTTGTTCTGTTATCATATAAATCATTAATTTCTCCTTTATAAAAACCATCGATTTTTAACCGCTCTTTTACTATTTTCATGGGTTCTCCTTCTAATTTAATTATATCCTTTGGATCATCTCTAAGAAGAATGCACATATCATAAACTTCAAAAACTTTACGTAATTCTTTAATAGGAGTTGGATGCTCATCAACCCTAATATCAATATATCTATCTGTTCCACCATCGTAAGCTCCTTTCTCTTTTACTATTAATATTGCTGCAGATTCTCTTCCCCTTTTATCCCCTCCTTCTTTTTGACCAGCCTCTAAAGCAGCGAAAAGTTTCTCAACTAGATCTTCTTTTGTATTCTCAAAAGCTTCTGCCATAGCTTTTACAACACTTTTTGAAGCTAAAATATTTCCTTGACAGGTATAATTCTTTCCAATTAAATGGCCTGCCCAATCAAAACATTTCCTTCCAGTAAAAGCTGCAGTATTTCCGATTGCATCCACAATCCCAAGCTGTCTTTGTTCTTTTAGTTCATCCTCTTCTACTAACTCTTTAATTGTTTCTTCAGCTGTAAAACCCTTTTCAAGTAAATTGAGTCCTTTTGGACCATAACTAGTATTTGCATGGGCTTGCGTTGCTATTGCTCCTACGTTAGCTTTAGCAAATGGAACAATAACTCCCACAGCAACAAATTTAGATTGAACAGCAACACCCCATTCCTTCTTTTTAGGATCAAAAGCAACAATTGAGAAAGTCATATTTAATAGATTATAATTAAAAGTAAATAAGGTTAATCTTATTCATCAAATATGTATAAAAATTCTAAAAACGTTATTGCCAAATTAAAAGAGAAACTTATAAAAATAATATTTCTGTAATGAAATTATTAAATTTTAGATAATCTATCTTATTAAATAAAAAAAATGTGATGATTCGAATGGTGAAACATTATAAAAACGAAAAAATTATGAAATTCTTGGTAATTATCGGAGGTTTAGTCGGTTTAGTATATATTATTTCTGGTTTTGCATCTTTAGCAAATCTAGGGTTTATAGAGGGTTATAGAATAATTCCATACCTTTTTTACCCATTAGTTGTTTTAATTATTGGATTAGGAGTAGTAATAGTAACATTATTAGTTGGAATTAGACCTAATAATCCGATTCCTTTCCACTGGCTTCTATTGTTTATTTTTGGAGTCTTACTTGCGATTTTTGGGGCAGGAATTATAGCTTGTCTATTGGTAATTATTGCTGCAATAATTGGGTTAATCGAAGAGTTATAAATCCAAAATCATTAATTTTCTTTTTTTTGTTTTATTTAAAGATTTCAACTTGATGCCTTTTTTAGAAAAAATTTTACAATTTCTTCCGCAAGATTAATATCTGTGACTTTTTGTAAAGCAGTAAATCCAGGTATCGAATTAACTTCTAAAACTAACAGCCCTCTTTCACTTTCTACTATATCTACTCCTGCTATTTCTGTTTTAGTAACTTTAGCAGCTTTAATTGCTAATTTCTTCATTTCAGATGTTAGTTCTATAGGTTCCATTCTAGCTCCCGCATGAATGTTGGTTTTCCAATTATTACTCACCCTATACATACCTGCAATTACTTTTTCTCCTAAAACCAAAATTCGAATATCTCGATTATAATGTTCGATAAATTCTTGTAAATAGAAAATCTCATTCAATTGACCTAAAGTATTGATAACATTTTCAGCAAATCCCCTATCGTTTAATCTTGTTATGCCAACTCCACGAGAACCATAAAGAGGCTTTAGGACAATATCTCCTCCCAATTCCTCAAAAGAAGATAAGGCATCACTAGGATCTTCACAGACTATTGTTTTCGGTGTCGATACATTGTTTTTTTCCAAAAAGAGAGACGTTAGGAACTTATCACTTGCAATCTCTAGTGATTCTCTAGAATTAATCAGTTTAATATTATATTCTTCAATAGCACTTAATAAATCTAACCTAAAAAATATCTTTTGAGTTTGAGCCGCTCCAAAACCTCTCACTAATGCCGCTCTTGGCTCAAGATTTTTAAATTGAGATTCGAAACTACTAATACTAATTTTAGCTATAAACTTTGATGGGATAAAATATTGGATATCATACCCTATCTTTTTGAATTCTTCTGAAAGAATTTGGACTTCCGGATCTAGGGGACTAGGTGTAATAATCATTGAATACATTTTAATTCCTTTTAACAAAAATTAATTAATACAACTAACACTAAATAAATAAATAAATTTATTTAATGTTTATATTTATATGAAAACGATGGGTTTTACAGATAATGAGAAGGAGACAGAGAAATTAATTAAAGTACTTTCATTGCTTCAAAATATTTATAATAAGAAACAAGAGCAATTAGAAGATTTACAGTTAGAAATAAAAGAATTACATGGAATTATTAATAATTTGAATTCAATAATCTCTAATCAATCTTTCACTAGTGCTGATGAGATATACGCCAAATTATTAAGCGAAGAGTATTTTAAAGAAGGAATTTCGGAAGAAAAGTTTAAAGGCACCAATATTAAGAGAAAGATCTTTTCACCAGATGAAAAAGATCTGCTTTGTGTACTCAATTTTTATGACTTTAAGAGGCTTGAAATCAAGTTCATTGACCCAGAAATAAGGGACATTAAAGAGACATCTGAAGATTTTATCAATCTTTTTTTAAAGGGAGCTTTGATAAAAATTAAAGAAAGATATCCAAATTTAAGCGTGAATTATAGCTTCTATAAAAACACGGATAAAATAGAATATATCCACATTTCTAACTTAAATTCAATAGAAGATTATGATTTAATTACAGAAAAAATTAGAGTTTTATTAGCAAGTGAGCATTAATTATTTCATATTTTTTGAATTAATGATTATTTTAGAATAAATTTTATATAATAAAAAAAGATATAAGATTAAAATGGTTAAAAAGAAAATTCCTTTATTTTTTATTGTTTACCTGATGATATTTATAACATCATTTCAATACATTCCAATTGCTAAAGGACTTACAGAAAGTTTTACTGACCCTGAAAATGATGTTTTTCGAATAGATTTTTTAAATGAAAGAATAGATAAAGTTAGCGATCATAATCAATTAGATATTATCAATATTTCTCTTAATCTTGATAATCAATTTACTAACGTAACTTTTTTAGGGAATATAACTGGATATGATATGGAATGTAGTATTTATTTATTCGAAAATTATAATCCTAGCAATCTCATATTTGAGTATAGTGTTTACTATTCTAATATAAGTGGCACAGGATTTAGAGTTATATTCGTTAAATATACTCTTTCTGGAGAGGAATATAGTTTTGAATTTTGGAACAACACTATTGGCTGGACCTCCTCCAATATTTCAGCTGATAACATCGGATCCTTTTCGGATTACACAATTGAAGCGACAATCCCTAAAGCAGCCCTTATGGTTTATGATAACACCACTTGGTTTGCTTTATCTTCATCTTATGAAGGGAATTCTCAATACTTAGATTGTGCACCAGATTCTTTTTGTCCAATAGAAGTAACTCCTGAGAATTTTGGTTTTGAAATCTTCTTAGTCGCTGCAATTGTAATAGTCATAATTTTTGCATTTTATTTCATTAGAAAAAAAAGATTAAAAAAACCTCTTTATTAGATTCAAAAAGTAAATTACTCTGTAATCTATATGATTTCAAAAACTTAATTCTCCATATAAGATATTTGCAAAAAATTATATTATGATAATATATTGTTTAATAAATATAGATTTAAATAATAATTAAGCAATCATATCATTTTTAATAAAAATAGAGAAGTGCTGTAAGTTTGGCAAAAAAAAAGAAATGGCTTATAATGCCAGTTGTTCATTCAAAATTCAACGATGATAAGTTAGAATCATCGTTAATAAATAGATCAAGGGATTTATTGACAAAAGAACAAGGTTTTGTACCTTCATTTATTTTTCTTTCTGGAAGTTTTTTTGATATAAAAGGTTTTGTATATACTGGTCTTAGAGCGTGGAAAGGCGCAGTTAAACCTTCCGCATCAGATGAGGGTAGGAGACCTTTATTAGAAGCTACTTTTGCTTCTTTGTCTGTATATTTAAGCTCACTTCTTGCTTTACAATCAGACTTTTATTTTGCTTATGATGAAATTAAAGATATTTTACTAGAAAAGCATCGTGAGGATCTCTGGACAATAGTTTCCGAGAAATTGCCTTTCATTTCATTACCACCTAAAGAAATGTATGGGAACCAAGTTTCTCCTATCTCTCCATATTTTGTTATTGAACAAGATGATGAGTTAATTTTAGGTGAAATATATCCATCAGCTTATTTGACAAAAGTAATCTCATCAATCAAAACAAGATTTTTTGTATTTTTTCAATATCAAGGATACTCTGCTTTTGGATTTTTTGATTCACTACCTGAACGTTCTAATTTCGGGTTTGAAGAGAAAGCAAGAGATTTCAATAATGAACCATCTCCAGATGACCTCTTGAAATACGCTGAAACTGCTAAGAATTTAAAAGAGGTATTAATAGCATTAATTCAAGCACATAACAATGCATATTTAGAACAATTTTTAATTCCTGATTATGAACTATTATTGAATAAATTATTGGAGGGTGAAGTATAATGGTCAATATTGGATTATTAGGAGATGTCAGTGTTGGTAAAACTTCAATTCTACGTTTATTTGTACGATACCTAAATCGAGGGGATATCGAAAAAGTTGAGGGTGGATTAAAAGCCACTGTAGTTAAGACAGACTTCTCTGGAGAAGCAACGGTGCCTAGGGGAAATAAGGCTGATACGCTTGACGAAAAGGAAACCAAAACTATCCATCCTAATCGTGTGGTGTTTAGGGAAGATGCCTCTGGTAAAGCACATACAATCTTTGCTCCTGGGGGAGATCGGTCAAGGGCAGTCGTTAAAATGGGCATTATAACCATTTCTCGTATAGCTACTCAAATTATAGCTGTCTTTTCTTTGGACAGAGACTTAGATAGTCAATTTGAGTTTTTTAATGATGTTCGGTTTTTTCCAGAAAAAATTTATGTATGCATAAACAAGATTGATCTATTAGAAGGAGATAAAGAGAAAGAAATTGAGAAGCTAAAAAAGAAAATTAACGATTTTTTTAACAAAAGAAAAATAATTGTACAGGATATTTTTATTACTTGTGGTGAGACAGTAGATAATTTTGATGAAGTTGAGAAGTATAATAATCGAGTCGCTGAAATGATACTTATAATAACTACATCTCATTAAAAAACTACTTTTTCTCTTCTTTTTCTTTTAACTTAAGAGATAATTTTATAAACAACTTCTCGAGATCTAACTGATATCCTATTAAAGGTGTAAGGCAAACTTGATTTTGCTTTTTATCGTAATTAATATAACCTTTATGTTGTAAACTTTTAATATCTTCCAAGATTGTTTTCTTTCTTCTAAATTTTTGAATTTCCCGAATAGTTGAAAATCCTGAATTCTTCAAACAACATGCTAATACACAAAATAAGGTTGCTGCCAAACTAGGATGATTTCCAAATGGATTTGAATTAATAATATTTGAGATATCCTGCTCAAATGTGATATACCAATGAGAATTTAATGGGTTGAATCTAATTTGAAGTCCTATTGGTTCAATAATTTTTGATAGTTCGGTAATTAGACTTTGAAAATGCAATGTTCTGTTCTTATAAGTTATATTTAATGCTTCTAATAATTGATCTTCAGTCGCTCCAATATGATATAAGTCATCCCTTCTACTTAACAGATGCATTAATATTGATATTTCATTCATATTTTATTCTCCTCATATGTATAAACTTTTCGTTTCTTTCTGATATTTAATTCTACCTAATTGAAGAAGATGCAATAAATATACGAAATTTTCAAATATTTCTGTTTGATCTTTCTCACCTTCGAAAATATTCTCAAATTTGCACGGTAATTTTTCTTTGATTCTTTCAAGATAAAGAAACATCTTTTCTGTAAAATTATGTTGAGCTATTTCCAACAAAAATTCAGAATCTACCTTTTTTTGCTTTAGATGTGTTAACTGAAATATATCATTTCTTTGTTTAGAATATTTCTTATCACTTTCTGCCAAAAAGTCAATAGAGATTGTTTCAATATTAAAAACTATTCTCCAACAACTCTGGAACATAGATGCAATTTCATCATCATTTGGATTATAGTTTAAGAATTTAAAGAAGAGCTTGTCGCTTTCTAGAAGTCTAAGGAATGCCTTTAATTCTTCAAATTTATTTTTTAAAAGTAGGCAAGCTTCTTTATATAATGAGGAATATATATCAATATTAAATTTATTCAGTGTATTCTTTAAATCTTGGAATATGGGGTCTAATTCCAGGTTTAATAAATTAAGCTTTCCTGATAAGACTTCTTCTTTTACGATTTCGATTTTTTTACGTATTTCCTTGGAATAATCTGTATAATTAATCATAATTCCTTTTGTTTAAGAATTTTTGGTTTAAAAATTGTAGAAACCTCTTTTTTACCTATTCTTGCCAC
>JBHLLO010000052.1:0-21540 GCA_048885535.1 Candidatus Hermodarchaeota archaeon | reverse complement strand
AAGGACCTGTAGCCTAGCATGGATAGGGCGTCGGACTTCTAATCCGAAAGTCGCAGGTTCGAATCCTGCCAGGTCCGCTCGCTATTATAAAAATGAGTTCTTAATAAAATTAAGTAAAAATATTTCTACAAATTAATTAATCATTAATATACATATTTTTTTAAATTTAAAATATAAATAATGCTTAGATGACAATATATCAACAATCTATTAAAAACAAAATCTTCATTCATCAGAAAATTCCATATGCTTTTAATTGGAATATTCAAAACCATAAACAGAAATTATCTCCACTTAATCCTTATCGAACTGAATTTATAAGACTTGGGAAATATTTCAATCGAATTTATCAAGGTAAGATTCCAAATAGTCTATTTAATTCAAGATCTTTACCTAGAGTATCTAGATTCAAGATTACAGGTATAAAGTATTTATTTCTTGGAAGTTTTAGTAAAAAATTAATACGAGAAGGGAAAATTGCCTATCTTGATGCGAATTCAAAATTGCCACAGTATGCCCTGAAAGTTCATTTAAATTTCAAGAATGATGGAATTCTCGTAAATCCAGGACATGGACCCATTTTAAAATATATATTAATCAAGGATAAGGATTCTATTGCTACTGAAATACCAATCTGGAGAAAGATCAATAATAAAGCTATTACTGGACATATAGATCTTATCCAAATTCAAGATAATACGATTAAAGTAATTGACTATAAGCCAGAAGGGAATTTTATGTATTCTTTACCCCAAGTTGCGACTTATGGGCTTCTATTAAAGTCAGTTTTAAATATTGATCATATTAGATGTATATCGTTCAATAAATATTGTGCCTGGGAATATGATCCAAATATATTATTAAGTGATATTAAGGAATATCTGAAATTACGCAATATAGATAATAGATTATGGGAACAATATATTTAACCATAGGTTTTACTCGTAGAACTGACTTTTTTTGTCTTTTTTTGTTGTAGGCTCCTTTTTTTCTTTAAAATACTTCCTAAACAAAAAATAAATTAATATTATAGCAATAGCTTCAACTAAAATGCCACCAAATGCGATAATTGTCCCATTAGAATTAAGATATCTCAATATTATAGCAAAACCTAAACCAGAAGAACTCAAAATAAATAAAATGAAACCTTTTATGACTTGAGAAAATGAAAGGCGCAATTGGTTTAGTTGTTTTTTAAGTAAAGACATAATTTAAGTAATCTTTTATAGATTTTAAATTTGGTTAATCAAATTTAAGATGTAAATATGCGTTAAAATTTTTAAATATAAGGTTATTTACTTTTCCTCTTAATTTTAAATTTTATATATAATGCTTTATCTAACATCTCTCCGATCTTAATAGATATTTTTTTTGCAATTAGATATCTCTCACCATCTAACATTGTTTTTATATCATCAGTATTGGGTTTTTTGTTCAATCGTTGAATTAATGCTTTCTCGATTATGATTTTCGTTTCTTTTTCAATTTCTTCCTTAGTAGGTAAAATTATATTAAGTTGGAATGATCCTATTTTTTTAACAACAAAGTTATAGTATTCACAAAATCCTACATAAGGATTATCAGTTAATTCACTATGTAACTTTATATTGTCTATTGCTATTTTTGTATCTTTTTCTTGCCAATAAAATTGATTTGGATTTATACCAGGACGACTTATTCCCATTAAGGAGGAGGTCACTCTTCTTTCAATCCAATTTAATGTACTTTCTTTTTGTTTTTCTAATATCTCTTGCCTTTTCTTTTCACTTTCTCTTTTCTCGCTTTTAATTATCTCATCAACTTCATTTTTACGTTTCTTCTCAAAGTACTCTAATCTCTTAATTATATCATAAGCAATGCAATAAGAAATAGGAGAAATTAGATTGGCTTGAAGTTTTAAGTGTTTAATGGGTAAATAAATCAAACTGGGAGTATCTCTTAATTCAATTATTGCCTCTTCTAAAGGTTTATCAGTTAAACGTGAAAAGATGAAACCATTCACTAGAAAAACTTGGTTTAGCGCGTTGAAAATAATTACAAACTCCTGTTGCCTTCTCATTATCCGCGTGATAATTAGTTCTTCCAATTTGATATTTATCCAATCTTCATCTTCTAAAGTTCCATCAATTTTTTTTAAGCCTTGTAGGATCAAACCCTTATCGTCATTAATTTTGTTATATGATTCAATTATCCTACTTAATTGCCTGAGTATTTTGGAAATAATATAGTAAAAAATATCAGTTATTATATTTCCAATGATCTCATCAAAATTTAATAAGGTGATAATTTGATCATAATTATTTAGCCCTAATTCCTGAAAAAATGCTCTATCAACAATCTGTTTCTTTCGTGCAAATTCTCTTAAGTCATTGATTGACGTTCCAGTACCTTTTTCTAAAACTTCCCATAGTTCCTTTAATTCTAAATCGTCTCGATATAATAACTTAAGGAGATTAAATTCAGTTATATTATCAAAAGGTTCTAAAATCCTTTTTAAAAAAGTAAAGTCAAGGTTTACAATTTTTTTTTTTGCGAGATTTACTAAATTTCTGTTTTTATCGTTTAAAGCTAAAAAGTCTTGTTTTTTGATGTTATATTTAATCATGAATTTTTTGATATTTGTGATTAATTCATAATCGACATTAATTAAATGCATTATATCATAAATCCCACATTTATTCAACTGATACATTATTTCCTCAAAAGAAAAATCATAAAGGTTTTGAATTAAATAAATAAAATCATTTGGACTGGTTTTAAGTTGATTTATTATTTCTCTTTTTAAGAAAGTTAAGACTTTATCTTCAAAATTCTCATAATTTGTTGGTTCTTTGAGAGCTTCCTTTATGATATTAACTAACTCTTTTTTTATAGCATTTCCTTTTTGAAATGTTTTTAATCCAGGTATGGAAATTGGATATTTGTTAAATTCAAAATCTAAAATTCTTCTTTTGATCATTCTAATGGGCATAGCTTGTATTTGTAATTCCTTATAAGATTTAAATTCAAAAATTGTGTGTATCTTACTTATCAATCGATTTAATGTCGATAATTCGATGAATTTATCTTCTCTTTCTTGTGAATCAAGTTTTTTTTCAATATCTACTGAAAGGGCTTTGAATGCTGAACTCTCCTCTAAGATTTCCCTTTTTGTTTGATCAGTGAATCCCATTAGATCACCTAAAAAATCGTAGAAGTAAAGAGCAGGATAACTTTTTATTATTCCTAGTAGTTCATCTTCAATTTTTTGGTCAATTTGTTTTAATTTTTCACTTTTCAGATGCTCACTAAAAGAAGATTCTCTCTCTTCAATTAATAAAGATATAAACAAATTTTCAATATCAATTATTTTATTAAACAAATCAATCTCTAAATAAAAGGAATCTTTTAATAAGAACTCAATTTCTTCTAATAATATTTTTTTTTCATTAATTTCAATGTCTCGGGCAATTTTATCAGAAAAATGTTCCACTTTAATTTTTTTTGGAAATCTAATTCCATAATTATGATATAGGTGAATTGAGGCGGTAGCTATGAGAATTTTATTAAGATGAGAGGTAGTTCCAATTAATTCAAAAATTTTTTCCCTATCTGTAGCTCGTTTAAAATGCGAGAGAATTAAGTCAACTGTCTGAAAATATCGGTACGTGCTTTCTATAGCAGTTGATCTTCTTTTAACTCCACTTATCATAATTCCTTAATCCACTCCCTATAAACTTCTTTAAAATTATCAGAAATTACATAATTTGACTTATTATGCCAATATTTAAAATGAATAACATGGAACAAATTCCCAATAAACGATTCTTTCTCTTCATTACTGAAATCATGTCTTAAAATTATACTTTTTGGTCGAGGAATAAGTTTTGAAAAATATTTGACTTCATTTTCCCTAATATAATCATAAATTGTATCATCTTCAGAAATACTTAGAAAATTGATAGGACTTGTTCTTATTTCATCAAAATTTATCAAGTTAAGTTCAGTTTCAATTGTTTTTTGAACATAAATTGGAAATTCAAACTTAATATCGAGAGAATATTCAAATTGTTTATAGAAATCTAATAAAAGATGTTTCTCATTCTCATCTACTACTTGAGCAATATACTTATCCAAGAAAGAAAAAAAGTGTTTTATATCTTGCTCAAGTTTTTCACGCTGCTCAAAGTATTCGATAAAGTCTGTAAAAGTCTCATTTAATCGCCAATCTCTTTTCTCTGTGACGTCAAAAAACTTTTTAGCATAATCCTTTATCCATTCTAATACATATCCCTTCCATTCTAAATCGATGCCTGCCACTCTTTTTTCAAGAAATCTATAAAATTTATTAGCAAATGTGACTGGATCAGCTACTTCAAAAGCGTTTTCATCTTTTAAAAATCGGTTAATTGTAGAATATCTTAAAATATAATTAGCCATAAATGTTAATTCTTTTGAAAATCTCTCGAATTTATCTAAATGCCTTTTTATCAATTCTGGATTATTCTCCATTTGGACTTCAGCAAAAGAAATCAGATCACTTATGTCCAATTCAATGTTTTTAAAAAAGTGTGAAAAAGTCTCAATAACAATCTTTTTAAAGTTTTTTATTAATGAATTTCTATCAAAAGAATAATTCTTTGATAATACCCTTGAACTAAATTCAATTCTACTTTTGAGTGTAAGTTCGAATTTGGAGATTAAATTTCCTCCTAATGCCTTAGCTGGTTTTTGTTCTCTTTCAAGTTTGGCTTTTACATTTTTAATAAGCAGATTTGCTAGAAGAATCAATTCTCTACGATATAGAAAACGAGGAAGCGCCCTTCTAATTATTGTAAAACACTGTTTAAAAAGCTCAAAAAAATAATTTAGAGCTGAACTTAATTCTATAGCAATCAAATCCTGTTCTCGACTAACTGATTGAAATAAAGAAAATTTACATAAATTGAATATCTCTCTAAATCGATCTCTGCTATTTAAGTTACTTTCACTCTGTATAAACAACTCAAAAAGTTCCAAAAGTTTTGTCAGTTCCCCTTTTTCTCCAGAGCTAAGAAACTTTTCAGCAATCTCTGAAAATTGATTTAAATTCTTTTCCATATTGACCAAGAAATCTTCAGAATAAGAAAATAGCTCTCCAGTAGGACATTCTACATCTCTTAATACGAGATCTTCCTTAAGCATTTTAATTAGATATACCAAAATTCTCTCTTGAGTTTCATCCATAGTTCCAGTATTAGCTAGCTTTAATAGGCTTGTGCCCAATTTTAATGTATGTTCAACCAAAACTCTAGCGCTAGGTTCAGAGATTAAATATTTTAGATGTTCAATAGCCATTTTGTCCGAAAATGGAGTAGAAAATCTCCCATATTCATAATTCAAGAAATTATATTCAATGGGTTTCCTATTCCAAAAAATTTTTAAATCGTTTCTAATAGAACCGTATTGAGTTAGCATTTCCTTATCAGTTGGTAATGAGGTAGTTATTCCAATTAACTTTTTATTCCATTTATCCTCTATTAGTTCACCATATAATTTTTTGCTAAATCTCACTGCAAAACTTCCTAAGAAATTACACTTATCGTCATTATTTAAGTCTGGATGGTTTGTAAACTCCTCTACTTCAAAAAATAGCTTGCTTATATTGTCAAGAGAAGCCCTAGACTTGTGAATATCCAAATAACCTGTATCTGGCTTTAAGCCAAGAAGTAAACTCTCACATTCCTTATACTTTCCAGGAACTAATAACATAGATTTTGGATAAATCTTGATTTTAGCATCCTTCTCATCGAAATTAAATAATTCAAACTCAACATAATACAGCTCAGATCCTGTATAATCTCTTAATATAGCATTATACATTCGTAAAAATCTTATAACATCATATGATAATTCATTTACTTTTTCTCTTGTTAGTTTACCCGGACCTAAAACATTTCCAACAATGAGGTCTTTAGGACTTGAATATCCAAAAATCAATGAAAACTGATAGTTAATAGATTCTCGTGTAGTTATCATAATTTGAAAATAAATTTACTATAATACTAATTGTAAAATTTGAATAATTTATAGTTGAATTAATATTAAAATTTAAGTTGCAGTTTTTATTTTGTAATTCCTTTTATAAATTGATTGATTTTTGGTAAAAAAATATAAATATAAAGAATTTTAATAAAATTACTGATATTAAGGTTCTATTTTTAAATTATCTAAAAATGGTGATTTAGATTCAATTTGGAAGTGATCTTGGAATTACTGATGAAGATATTGAAAAGATAAGCCCTCAAATCACGTTTATAACCTCTAATGCAGACATTGAGGCAATTGCACTTGTTTCTCAAGAGGGATATCAAATTGCGTTTTCTGCTCTCCCTCAATATCATGTTGATGGCGATCAATTCTGTGGTCTTGCGAGTGCCCTACTTATGACAGGTAGCTCAACCATTCAAACCTTATTCCAAGAAGAGTTAAGTGAAATAATTGTAAGAGCTCAAAATGGTTATATTGTTGTAAGTAATGCTGGTCCATTAGTTATTGTGTGTGCTGGAACATTAATTGATACTTTAATGAAGACCGTTAAAGTAATGAGAGTTGCAGCTAAAAATTTAGCAAAAATTTTTGAAGGAAGATAATAAAAATTTTTAGAATCTAGCGAAATAATTTTTTTATTTCGTTATTGACCATTATCCCACAGAAAATCTTAAAATTAATAAGTTCATTTTCTTTATAAAAGAACCACGTGGTACTCTTTGGATTTATTATCTTATATTATTGTAGGATTTTTTTATTTTTATAGCTCAATTTTATTATACATTACTTTTCTAACTAAAAAGAAGGGTGAAAAAGGAGCTTATTATAATAATTTAATTAATACATTAGTTCTTATAATAGCACTCTCAATTAATCTATTAATAATAAATTTACTTCGGATTACTAGTATTGATTTTTTAATTTTTCCTTTTGATGTTCTTTTGTTAAGTTTTATTGTATTATTTTTACCACTTTTTTATTTGTTAATTCGAAGGGAAAAAAAAAGAAGTAAAATGATAAAAACTAAAAATAAAAGTGATCCAAATTCTTTTAAGGCATTACCCTTAAAGTATGAAATCTATCGGAAATTAACGCATTTGATAGTTTTAGGAATTATATTTTTTTATTTTACATTAGGTTTTCTCGTTCAGAACCTATTTGTTTATTTATTTGAGATATTACCAGAATTTTTATCTGAATTATTTTTTTCAGTTTATTATAATATCGATGATCAAATGATTTTCACCCAGTATTTGGTTGTTTGTCTAGTAGGAATCTCTTTAATTGGATTTTTTACAGCAGAATTCGTAAGAATATTGAAACCTACATTTTATCCATTAAAACCTGTAAATAAAATTTTAAGAGAGAAGGAACGTCATATGAGACTTGGCCCTCATATTTCTATGGGGATTGGATGCTTTTCTATCATAATAATTTATGGTCTAATTCAACCTATTGGCCCTTTAATAATCTGTACTTCTATGACAATGGCTATTTTTGGGGATATGACTTCAAATTTGTTTGGAAGAACTTATGGGCGAAATAAAATTCGAAACACAAATAAAACTTATGAGGGTTTAATTGCTGGAGCTATAGTGGCATTTATTTCAGGAATTATTGTTTTATCATTACTGAATGGGTTATATTTTTTGAGAATACAAAATATCTTATTCCTGTCCTTAATTGGGGCTTTAATCGTGGGAATCTTAGATTATCTAGATTTAGAAGTCGATGATAATCTTACTTATAACTTTGTTATTTCAAGTGTATTATTTTTCTTTTCATTCACAATAATTTAAATAAGTCAAAAATTCATAATAATTACAAGAAAATGTCTGAAGAAAAATTAAAAATAGATAAAATTAAGAAAGGAACAGTTATTGACCATATCGATGCAGGATATGCACTAACTATTCTAAATCTTACGGGTTTAGATGAATCTCCTAACCTTATGACAATTGGTGTGAATGTATCATCTAATAAATTAAAAAAAAAGGATATAATTAAAATCGAAGGAGTTTTCCTTAATGAAATACAAATGCAACAAATATCGATCCTTTCACCTAATGCCACTATATCTTTGATCGATAACTATAGAGTAATTGAAAAAAAAAAGGTAAAATTACCTCAGATCATTGAAAAACTGATATTATGTCAAAATATTACTTGTATTTCTAGCTCTGATGAACCAATTGATACAGAATTCTTAGTTTTAGAAGAAAAGCCATTGAAAATCCAATGTATATATTGTAATAGAATTTACAAATTAGATGAGATAAAATTCACATCACGGGAAAAAATTGAGAAAACTGTAAAGCAGATAATTCAACTATAATTAAAATCACATAAAAAACTTCATCAACGTGAAAGTGATAGTTGATACTATCATAAAAAGTAAGAAAAAGATTCCTATACCTGGTTTTATAATATTCTTCCAATTCCATTTTTCTTTGTTATATTCATATCTAAATATAATAAAACTTACAAAAAATGGAGTAATAAACCAAAAACATATCATCCAGATTAATAACAACCATCCTTTTAGACCTATTAAAACTCCGACTAAGCCTGAGACTAATCCCGAAACAGCTCTAACCCAGTAAAGCTTTGTTTCTTTTTCTAAACGTATATCTATTTCCTTAGTAGATTTCTTATCTGCTAATAAATCTTGTTTTTGTAGTTGCTTCTTTTTTTCCCTAATAAGCTTTTTACGTTCTTTTTTTATATTAATCCGTCTATGGCGTTTATCTTTCTTAACCATTATAGTATTATAAATATTATTTATTATAAAAACCATTATATATATTGAAATAAAGTCTAAACTTTATTTGATTTTTTCAAACAATTATGGTTTTTATGAGTACTAGCTTAAAATTTTCAAATTTTGATATTTATACCATTGTTAGGGAATTGGATTCCATTCTTTCTCAAGGAAGCATCTTAAATCTATATGAGATTGAAGACATTTTAATACTAAAAATAAGAACTTCTAATAATGAAAAACGGAATTTAATAATACAAAATGATTCTCGGGTCAATTTAACTAACTACAACTATCCCATCCCTAAATATCCTTCTCAATTTGTAATTTCCTTAAGAAAATTCATGAAGAGTCGAAAAATACAATCAATTTCGCAACATAATTTTGATCGCATTATAGTTTTAGAGCTTAGCAATTATAATGATAAGCCATGGAAATTTATTATTGAACTTTTCAATAAAGGTAATTACATATTAATTGATGAGAATGGGATTGTAAAAATTGCCAATAGTTACAAAAGGTTTAGAGAAAGAGATATTTTACCAAATAGAAAATATCAGTATCCTCAACCAAGAGGAAAAAGTTTTTTAAAACTAAGTCAAGAAGAATTTAATAACCTCATCATTGGTTCAGATGAGGAAATCGTCAGAATTTTAGCCAGGAATATAAGTATTTCAGGTTTACATAGTGAAGAAATTTGCTATAGGGCAGGAATAAGAAAAACAGAAAAAGGAACTAATTTAAATGAAGACGAACTAAAAACACTTTTTAACGCGTTTAAAGGTTTAAGAAATAACTTGCTTTTCGGTGAAATTAAAGCAAATATTATATTGGATGAAAATGAAAACCAAATTTCAATCCAACCCTTTGAATTGGCTTTATTTGAAAATTATAAAAAAGTTTATTTCAAATTTTTTAATGAAGCTGTAGATTATTATTACTCCAAGATTGATGCCAAAATAATCAAATCCTCTACTGATGGATTAGATACTCAGATAACGACTCAAGAACAAATCCTGAAGAAACAATTGGAATACCTTGAAGAATTGAAGGTTATGAAAAAAAAATATTATGATTTTGGTGATTTTATTTATACTCATTTTAGCTCATTCCAAAAATTATTTGAAACAATTTCAAATGCAAGAAATAAAGGATACTCCCTTGAAGAGATAAATAATAAGTTATTAAAAGCAAAAAAAGATAACTTAGAGGATTTAGAATTCTTCATTAAGATTTTACCTCATACTAAAGAATTTGTAGCAAATATAAATAATAATGAGGTTTATTTGAATTTAAATCAAAGCCTGGGAGAAAATGCTAATAAACTTTACAATAAAGGAAAAAAGTATGAAAAGAAGTTACAAGGGACTATTCCTGCTATAGAAAAAACTAAAAAAGTGATACAACGGTTATTAAATAAAAAACAATTAGTTGAAAAAGAAATAGACTTCTTGATAAAAAAACCAAAAAAAAAATGGTATGAAAAATTTAGGTGGTTCTTTACCTCTGAAGGATTTTTAGTTATCGGAGGAAGAGATTCTAGTTCTAATGAGTTGATTTTTAAAAAATATATAGATGATAATGACTTAGTATTACACACCACAGTTCTAGGTTCTCCATTAACAATTATAAAAAATCCAGAGAAAAAAGTTATACCTAAACAATCAATAGAAGAAGCTTCCAATTTTGTTGCTAGTTATTCTAAAGCTTGGAAGGAAAATTGGGGGGTCGTTGAAGTATTTTATGTTTTACCTAATCAAGTCTCAAAGACTCCTCCCTCGGGAGAATTTCTCCCAAAAGGATCCTTTATGATATTAGGTAAAAAAAATATTATAAAAGATGCAAAAACAGAATTAGGTATAGGGTTAGGTTTGGTAGAAATATCGGATACTTCAAATAATGAAAATCGTCAATTTTATCCTAAAATAATTGCCGGACCACTAAGTGCGATTAAATCTAAAAATTTGCCTTTCATAGTTATTAAACCCTCGAATACAGGATTACAAAAAGGAGCCTTAGCTAAGGAAATAAAACTTCATTTTGTAAAAACTTCTACGCAAAATATGAAGAAATGGACAAAATTATTATCCTTAGATGAAATTATATTAGTTCTTCCGCCTGGCAAATCCATAATAGAAAAGTAAATTAACGATTATATAAGTATTCCTTTATAGTTTTAATATTATTATAATCATCAAATAAAATTCCATCAATTCCTAGCTCGATTAAGTGCTTTATTTTTTCCAATGGGGCTTTATAATTAATAAAATCCCAAGATAGAACTAATATTTTATGCCTATGGCACTTCTCAACAAATATATCATTAATTTTATCAGATCTAAGATTAATCATATCTAGAGGAAAATCTATTTCTTCTAATTTTGGACTTTCAAGAAAATCTTTAACATTTAATCCTATTCCTTTAGTAATATTGTAGCAGACTTTAATATTAGGAAATTTATTCTTTATCATTTTTAATAAACCAAAATCTCGTCCACTAAAAATAGTTTGATGAAGTAAATTTTCATTATTGACTATATTTATAGCATTTTCCCATTGCATTACTTCCTTAAACTCAATTATAAAACCAATTTTATCCTTCAGGCTTTTCAAAACCTCAGTAAGAAAAGGTATTTTACACTTTCTATTTTTAGTTAGTAAATTCATTATATTAGTAGAATTATAATCTTTTATTAAACCCGAATCATTAGTGGTTCTATCTAAAGAAACGTCGTGGAATACTACAATTTTACCATCATTTAATTCACGGATATCAAATTCAATGTAGTTTGCACCACTTTTAAGCGCAATTTCAAATGCTTCTAATGTATTTTCATCGAAATCAATCCTAGTTCCTCTATGGCCTATAAATAGAAAATTTGATTTCATCAATAATATTAAAGGATAAGTTTGAATATCAAATTTAACTTTCTTGAACAAAAAATATGTAAGCGGTTATAGCAGCAAGTCCAAAAAAGGTGAGTGTTAACACTAATGGATTTCTAAAAGCTTGTAGGAGCGATAGTACAAACACTAGAATAATTAGCTTTAATTTTAATGGACGCCCCACTAATTCTTGATAATTACCAATACTAATAATTATGAAAAAATAAAATAGCAAAATTGTTACAACTTTAATAATAACATCAATAATTACCCAGAAACCACCTTGATCCATGAAAAAAGTAATAATTTCCAAGTTAAAAAGAATAGAAATTACTAGAAATAACCCTGCATAAACTATGGACTTTATAACCGTCTTATAAGCAAAAACCTCATTTAAGCCTTTTTTTTTTGAGGTTTTGTTATTTTTTTTCTCTTTTTTAAACTTCGACATATTATGTCCTTATTCTTTCGATTATTTCTTTTAATTTTATTATTCGATATATATAGATAGCGTAAAACGTACCTATAGCACCAAAAATTATTATAGATAACACTAAATATAAGAGTTCGAGGGGAGTTAATTCTCCTGGGATATAATATGAAATATCAATAAGTACAACATTGGTTATTTTGATATCGCCAGGATAAGAAGCAGGGTATATAAGAGAATCTCCTAAAATAATCTTAAAAGCATAAATTCGTCCATGTTCAATAAAAACATCTTCAAAATCTGTTTCATTCTCTTCTACTGGAATAATAAACTCATATGTTACATCATCACCTTCGAACTTAGCGGCTCCATTTCCGTCAGAACGAGAATCCTCGCTATAAATTGTATCCCTTATATAAAAATCTTTATATTCATATTCACTACTGCTAATATTTGTAAATTGTATAATTTTGGCATCTTTAAAATCCTCTGCTAGTTCAGAAGCATTTCTAGCCATCAAAATACCTACGAATTCATGCTCATTGTGAGATTCTAAACTAAATTGAATAGATATATATAAATTTGAACCATTTTGCATTACCCAAATGTCAACAGGTAAGCCATTAATTGGATCAGATAAATTTGAAAATAAGTGTATACGTTCTTTTACTGCTTTATTCCACTCATTATTAGATGTATCAATTTCTCCATCTATAACTGGGGCACGTCCAAAAAGAGGATTAATCGTAACTTCCGCTCCAAAACCATTTATAACAGTAAAAAAAACACTTACCAATAAACTTGTAACGAATGTAAGCGTAATCAACTTAAAAGTAATCTTTTTCACGGTACCAAAGCCACTCGCTAATAATTTCTACAGTTTTGCTTATCAATTAATGAAAATGATAATTAAATTTGATATTTTAAGTTTTGTATAGACTTTCCCAGAATCCAGAGATATCAAAACAAGATTAGCTATTGAAAAAAATATAAAAATAATTAAAGTAAGTATATATTTACTTTGACTTAATAAAAATCAAGGGAATGAGGGCTAATAACGATAAAAACCCAACAATTGTAATTAAAAATTCCGTAGAAACGAATGAGGAATAATACGTTCCGGTTGGAATGAAAACTACGCAACTTAAAGCATAAGCTAAAGTTAATACTTGGTATGCGAATGTTTTGTATTTGAAATTGCTTGTAATTGTCATCATCAATGAAATGTAATTTAAAATCATTACTCCTGCGACGATTTGGATAATCCCATAACTAACTATTAATAAATAAAAATCTGAAAATGCCATTAAAAATGTCAAGAATATATAAATACTCACAGTTGAAATTATGACTTTCTTCTTATTTCTGATTGTTAGATAATCGGGATTTATTCCCAATATTTTAGTGATCTTCGCGTTTTTCTTTTTAGAAATCCATTTCCCAATTAACCACCCAAGCGAATTCAACAAAACAAAGAAAAAATAACATAGGGAATAAAATTTGAAACCCCCTTCTCCAAATTTCAAAATTATCCACGAACTAAAAGGGTATTGAAAAAGTTTATCGCTCCATATAAGAGCATATGATAAAAATAAAAGGATTATGTGGATATACGTTGTTCTATGAGAACATTTAGGACTTTCAGTTTCAGTTAAGGCATTCCTCTTTTCCTCTCTCTGCATTCTCTTGTCTTTCAATAAAATTGGCAATAGAATGATCGGAAACGTATTAATTACTCCAATGAGGAAAAATAAATACCACTGGGTGATATCATAAAGATTTTGGATTGTTATCAAGAATATAATTGATGGAATTAAAGAACCAATATTTGCTGATACATTTATAACTGCTAAATTAGTATCTTTAATTTGTTCATCAAGAGATAAATCTATAACCCACTTACTTACACCAACTTTTATAACTTCTTGGCTTACTAAAATGAATGCAAAGAATAATCCAAAAATAGGTAAGATAGAACCAGAAAATACTAAAATGAAGAAGCTAAAGATAAAAGTACAACTAAAAAAAGCAATTAATATTCTTTTTCTCCTTATATATTTATCAAAAAGTATCCCTAAAACAGGAGCTAAAAACATAACTGAAAACACTCCAATCTGAATATTTGCTAAGTCACTCCGATTAACTTCTAGAAGATTCAATAAATAAACTGGTAAATATACGATTAGAATTACACTCAACACACTCAAGGAGAAATAAAAAGAGAAAAGACCAATATAACTTAAGTTAATTTTTACCCTTTTCTTATCATTGTTTGGTTGTTTAGCAAAAATCTGCTGTTGATAACTCTGACTTTTCATACTTTTATCTTCCCTTTGACGTTTATATTGTAATAAATTCATATCTCAAGCAACTTAAGAATCTAAATCTTACAAGTGATTTTTAATTCGCCTTTTTAAACACCCCTAGATTCAAGTTAACAATAAATCAATTAAACATCCTCAACACAAATTTAGACAAAAAAAAAGAGTAAAAATATTATTCCTCATAAGGGAATTAATATCTTGGACAAATGGCGTCATTGCCAGGAATGATCAAAACCTCAAAATGTGATTAAGATAATCTTTAATTGTCTACAACTTATTGTAACCAGATATAACGGTCAAATACTTTTTTGAAATCAATTATTTAAACTCAACGTAAGCTAAATCAGATTTAATGGAATTTATATCTATAAAGTATAGATCCAAATCTTTAATAAACTGACTAAAAAAGTATTTAAATAAAACAATCAAATATTTTAATAAATTTGAAAGATATCGGATATCTTCACTTTATATGAGAACATTAAATTTAGATTTTCTGATTGATACATCAATAGAAAATATTATAATAGATTTGAATAAAAATTTTGTACAATTATTAGGAGAAATTAAATCTTATCTTAATTTGGAGTATGTTTATTCGGATATAGTCATCACAACTGATCAAGATAATGATACTAAAACTCATCCTAAAGAAGAATTTTTTAATATAGGAGTGAAACGAATTAAAAAGGAAAACTCAATAGAAATAATTTTTTATAAATCCTATAAACAATTTATTCGTATGATCCTTCTTAGAGAAGCTTATAAATGTTTCGTACCAAAAGAATTGCAGGAAAATGCACCCATAAACGTTTTTATTAATCAGAAAGTCGAAATTGATCTTCAAAATTCTGACTTTATTCTAGATTGGAAAGAATTGAAGAGAAAAAAATTAATTAATTATGAATTTCTAGATGCAGAGTTCGACAGATTAGAAAAATTCTTAAAACTCGAGGTGCATGACACCCAAGTTAATCCTTTCCAATTTTTCTTCATATTTATTAGAAAGAATGCTCAATTGATTGGAAATGTTAAAGATAAATTTTATGATATAATTTTTGAGGAATATGTTAAGAGACATACTGAATACGATGACGATATCTTAGAAACCATACGTATTATTACTGAAATATTTTATGAAGTGAGTAGTTACCGCTCTTTATTAGATTATCAGCATCATTTTAAGGAGTTCAAAGAAAACGGTAAAGTTCATACTAAAATGAGTCTACGAAAATTCACAGAAAATATGAAATGGATTAAAAATGTAAGTTACTTAGCTCCTAGTTATTATGTGAATTGGCCTGCATTAGATATAGTGAATAGTATATGTATATTGAAATTTCATCCCCTCTTAGAAATTGGAAAAATAAAGAAGATCATTTCACAATTACCCTTTTTTCTATATCCTAATTATTCAAGAAATAATTTTAGTGTAGAAATTATTGGCTTTTTTTTGTTCCCAAATGTATACAAAAATGATATAACTAACTTTCTCGAGAAATTGGAGTTAAAAGGATATGTAACTGAAAAAAAGCTATACTTGATCAATAAAGTGGATTATACTACAAATCTAAATTATTTTCGCAATCTTTTAGAAAATAAGAACCTACTGATTAATACTAGTAAGAAAGATTATAAAAAAGAATATCAAATCCTCTTCAGTTTCAATTATGGTCATGGAAGATTCAAATCTGCCCTTTCCCCTCTCGATTGGCTTATAATTGATAGAATTAGGTATTATTCAATCACAGGTTTTGGATTTGAAAGAAGAGCGGAGAGTTTAAAGGCTTTAAAATTAGATCTTCTAAATGAGGTTTTAAGTCAACGAAATTTAATAAGAAACCTTGAGGGGAGCCTTAAAGAAGCACATACTTCACCAAAACTAATTAAAAATTTATTTAAATTAATTGATAACTATAAGTCAAATGGATTTTTTTATATCAAACAATTTTTCTATGCTTTTTTATCCCTTTTTAATTTACTCAATAAACGGTTATTAAGTCATTTAGAATATAATTTTTTTCAAATCCAAGAATATATTAAGAAACATGGCATTTCTAATCTGATTGAAGAGAATCTAATTTTAAAAAATCTCGAATTCAGAACTTTTACCGAGGTTATCTCTTTATTTTTAAAGAATAAAAAGCTTTATTTTGAGAAAGCTAAGGAATATTCAAGTTATTATAATCTATTTAAATTGTTTTATGATCTTAAATTGTTTAATTTAGAATCAATCAAATCAATAATTAAAGATAAATCATTAATACAAAAAATATATCAAACTAAAGAGGAAAAACTGAAAACTTCATATGAAAATTACAAATCCTATAAAATTACAAATCAAGTTATAGAACAACGGATCGAAGAATTTCTATCGAATGATCCTCCTATTATTCATCCGAGTTTACTAAATACATTTGCTATGGGTCATTTTACGAAATACAATACTATTTTAATCCTAAAAGATACATTAAAGACCAGAGATACCTATAAAAAATTAATGTGGCTATTTCCAAGGACAGTTTTTATCGAATTGCAAGATATCAAATCTGAGGAAAAATATCTTTATCTCAATATACAAATGGTAAGTCTAAGGTCATCTGAAAAGCGATTATTATATTCTATTTTATTTAATTGCTTTCGGAATTCTATAATTTGCTTAAAATCTTATTATCAAAGTGGATTTCATGAAGCTTTCTCAAGAAAAGATTTTTATGATTTAGAAAAAGAAGATTTTTTTTATACTAAAGATCTTTTTGATCAGTTTTATCTTTATTTAGAAGCTACATTTGATATTAAATGTAAAATTGTACAAGAAGAACTAGGTAATCATAGAGACGACTTGTGGTTATCTCAGGCACAATTTCCAGACTTAATATCCAATTTAGAAAAGCGTGTCTTAAAAGAGCATGTTGATTTAAACAGAAATGATTTAGATAAATTATTTATTTATAACAGTGCCCTAAAAGAAAATTTGATGGATATAGATAAATTTATGCAAACTAGAAAAGAATCTTTCTTTAAAAATTATGTAAAGGCTATAAAAATTATTCCATCATTTCAAGCATTTGGATTTGGTCAATATTATCTTTACTTTTTTCCAACTGAATTAAAAAAGCTAGATTTTAGACTTTTGTTGCATAATTCATTTCAAAAAATAAACTACCCAGTAAATATTGATAATTCAAATTCATTTTTGATTAAATTTCTATGGCCTTATCGTAATCCAAATTCATCTTTTTTTAATTGGTTGGCTAAATCTAAGAAAGTAATTAGAGAATATTGTTTATTCTTTATTAAAAAAAGTTTTCAAATTGTTCAATTTAATTTTAATCTTGATATAGATGGTTGGGATTTAGATCCTAATCGTTTTAGGAATCATTTTCAAAAAATTTTATTCGATCCTGATTATAGAACACAAATTCCTATGGCGAAAGAAATTAATGTTGGTGAACTAAACACAACAAACTATTTAACTCCCAAATCTCCAGAATTTAAAGCTTTAATCAAGCTATATAATTACATCCCCATCGATCTTAAATCTTACTTAGGAACAAAAAAAATTAACATCATCACCCAAATACTGGAATTACTTCAACAAAATCTAATATATCCATATTTATCGTTAAAAAATTTGTCTTTAAACGAAAAAGTCTCTATTATCTTGCCTAATGTAAAAAAGGAATTCAATGAAGTGATTTTGAAAATATTTAGTTTCTTTAATGTAGGTTTTATCTATGAAATTGAGGGGGAATATTTTATTTATGGATTTGAAGAAGAAGTTAAATTTGAAAATGGAATTATGATTAAATTGAAATTACCAGAATGTCAATTAGATGAATTTGAGAAACTTTTTGATTTAATATTTCATTACCTAGATATTAAACACTATATAATATTGAATGATATGGTTGATGGAAAACAATTTCTTAAAATGATATTCGGGAACTTAGATTTTCTAAAGACCTATAATCCACTCACTAATCTAATTTGGAATGATAAGGATAAGATTTGGATGAACCATAAACTATTTAATGAGAAATTCGACAAAATTTATCCTCCATTATAAAGACTTATAAAGGTTCAAAAAAAAAGAAATGAAAGTAGGTATTCCGCAAAGGAAAAAAGATTTTCCATGGAATGATGTCAATCATGACAAATAATTAGGTAAAAGCACGCTACACTCGAATTTATTAATATATACAACAATATAAGTCATTAATCGTTTAAGCTCACGCCGAGCCTCATCACTATTAATACTATTATAATCAGCAAAAGCTTTAGGACCAATTGCTACTAGTTCTCCTGAAAGATCGCGTTCTCTTTTCATAAATAACCAAAATGGTTTCTTTTTTTCATTATCTTGTATTAAAACGAGTATCCAGGGATTAAGTGTCCAATCTTCATTATCTGGACCAGAAACTTTTTCTATGGCATTCCCCGTAAAATATTTTTTAGTCATTTTTATAGCTTTTAGAAGGCGATCAAAATAGCTCCTTTTAATTTTCAAATATCCATTGAATATGGGCTTAACATCATACAATTCTAATGTGTTAGTTGAATCATCAGCAAATTTTAACGAAACATTCCAGGTGTCCATTTTTATATTTCAACCTTTATTTAGACTTATTTCTTCAATTTTTATATCTTTGAATACATTTTTAATTTTATCTAAAGATTTTTCCAAATTATAATATTGAACATCATCTATTTTTCGTAAATCAAGATAGCACTCATAAATTACATTTTTACTTTGTGAAACTAATCCCGTTGTGTGAATAATATTGAATTCCTGGAGGCGTTTAGACAAGATTTCGATATCTCTATATAAAATGTTGACACCTTTTAAAGTTAACTTAATAATTTTATCATGTTTAATGGGATATACAGTTAATTTTACATAATTCTCTGTATTTGATTGAATTATTAAAAGATATGGGCTAGAACGAGAATCTTTAACCTCTGATAGCAGCTGATTAAGATTTAATTCAGTGGAATCAGTATTTTTTTTAATAATTGCGTTAGTTAATGAATCCTTTTTCTTAACCATCATCATTCTATACAATTATTTATTAGTATATACTTTAATTCTTCTTTGTTTTATCTTTTTTAGCTTTTTAATAGTTCCAGAAGTTTTAATGGGAGAAAAAATTATCTTTTTACTATCGATTTCTGTTATTAGTGTCAAAGCAGAGATTATAAATTCTTTTGTTTGATGAGAGCACCTAATTATTCCATAATGATTCTCAAGATCAAGCTCTATTAACCATAATCCAATTTTATTAGCTTCCTTCAACCCAAAATACCTCCAAATTGAATACCAAAACGCTTTTAGTATAGCTTTTTGATCAATTTTATTCTCATATTCTTTAATAATCAGAAATAAAATATATCTCTGCCTGTCCTTTTTCACTATCTTAGTTCCCCTCCTTTAATCATTCTGACTCCTTCCATAATTACATCCCTATCAATACGTCGATTAACACGATCTAATAATAATCGAACATTATTGCTAAATCCTTTTTTCGCTTCGCTCAAAGGCATATTCAATAATGTGTGGCAAATACTAAGAAGATTCCTTGGGTTCCTTAGATGGTATAAATCACTAAAATTGCCGCTAATAATATAATTTGGTCTTAAGTTTAATATTAATTTTGTAAATCGATATAGATTCCTGAAAATTTTTGATTGCTGTCCCTTTGACTCCGTCATTATTGGAGCTAATGAAAACTCTATGAATGAATTATTCTGTTTAACTAAGGAAATAACACCTGGCGTGATAGTTTTTATAAGATGTTGCTCAGAAAACGATAAAACATCAACTCTCGAGTCTTTTGCAGCTTGAATTTGAACTTCTTTATTTTCACTTTCAATTGACAAAATATAAGGAAAATTATTAAAATCTTTTATTCTTTTTTTAAACTCTTTAGAATCTTTTATCCTTAAATTATAGCGATAGAAAATATTAATTTTTATGGTATTGTTAACTTTTTGTAAAATATCAGATTTAATTTTTCTCAAATCATTTAAAGGTTCAAGGATTAAATTTTTTATTCCTAAGATATTACAAAATTCTACTTTTCTTTCAACTTCCTTGAAATTGTCAAAATTTACTTTTAATCTAGATTCGAAGTATGACAATAAATAAAAAACCTCTTTAAGGACAGCTAATCCTCTATTTAAGAATTTAAGTATTATTATAATAAAAAGATTTTATTATAAATGAATATTTACCCAGTTAGAAATTTGAAAGTTTTGAGGGTTTTTAATGCCTAGAAAGCGGACACTTTCAGAAATTAAGAAAAAGATTGAAAAGGGAACTGCAGTGGTAATGAACGTTCAAGATCTGCTGGATCACTTGAAGAGTGGTGAAAAAGTAAGCTTCGAAGATGTAGACATTATTACCACCGCAACAAAAGGACTTATGAGTGGAATAATGGGAATCTTTTCTTTTAGACTTTCTCCACCAAAGACTTTGAGAAAATTCACAGAAATAACTCTAAATAATATTCCAGCATTTCCTGGGCCATGCCCAAATGAATATCTTGGGATTGTAGATCTAATAATTTATGGAACAACCCAAAGTGATACAAAAAATGATTACTGTGGAGGTTCTCTTTTTAGAGAATTAGTCGAAGGTAAGGAGATAGAGATTATTGGGAAGAGTAGTGAAGGTGAAATAATTCAAAAAATGATAAGACTTGAAGATATGCAATTTGCAAAATTAATGGGGACTCGTCAAGCAATTAAAAATTATAATGCAATGATAAATTGTGAAACTTATAAAGTCAATACAATATTTTCATCGCTTCCATTTGAACCAAATAAAACACAAATTACATTTTGCGGATGTGGGGCATTAAATCCATTTCAAAATGATCCGAACTTCAAGACTTTTGGAGTTGGAACCCCACTTCTAGTGAATGGAAGTATTGGGTATCTGATAGGTCCGGGAACTCGAAATTATATTCAAAAGCCAAATATGATGACCATTGCGCCATTTTCTGGGATGCAACCTGAATATATGGGGGCTTTTAAGACATCATATGGTTTAGAACCAATTTGTAGTATAGCAATTCCTATTCCAATTCTTAATGAAAGTATATTTAATGATATTGTAAAATCTGATA
>JBHLLO010000051.1:0-21607 GCA_048885535.1 Candidatus Hermodarchaeota archaeon | reverse complement strand
CCTAAGCCACAGTTAGAAAGTTCCCACAAATCTCAATTGCAGTACTAATTTCAACGCAAAACAGTTTAACTTCCAGCGCGATACGAAATGTTTATGATTTTTGTGGTCAAAAGATTTATTTATACCATTTCATAAGCTTAGCTATTTATTCTTAAAATGTCTTACTTATATGGTTTTATGTAAATAGAATTAATAAAGGCTACTAATTAAATTTTTTTATTATAAACCATTAAACTTATAAACTGAAGTTGACGTGATGTTGAATCATTATAAGAAACTTAGAAGAAAAGATATATTGTCTAAGCAACTTATCTTAATATTTCTTTCCGTTTCCTTATACCTTTGATTACAACAAAAAATGAGACTCCAACGAGACTAAGCAATAAAAGTAATGTAATTATAAGAATATAGTCCATTAAAGGTTCTGGGACTGTAAATTTAAAACTTTCATTGTAAACGATTTCAGTATTATTTGCATAATTTCTTGCCACAATGGCAAATGAGTATTCCCCTGGGTCTAGTTTATTAAGTTCATATTCAAATCGGATGAGATCTTGGAGATCTTCGTTTTCAATTCTATAATAATTATAATCTTTGAAATCATTTTTAGATAAAATAATAAACACACTCTCAACTCCCGAATGATTGTCAAATACAGTGATATTAAAACAAATATTATCTAAAAGAGACGGAATTTTCGGAAACCAGTCAATATTTTGTATTTCTGGTTTGAAATTATCTGTATAAGTTGAGAAATTAAAATACGACGGGATTAGGTTGTGTCCTGTGATAGTAATATTATAATTCTCATTTGTTTGAGGTGGTAATCTAATATTCACCAAACCATTTTCATTTGCATATACTGTTCTCTCCTTACCATCAAGAGTTTTTAAGTTTACACTAGCAAAGGGTATCGAATTGTTATTTTTATCCTTTATAATAACTGATATAAGACTACCTTCGCTATATGATTCATTAAATGGATTGGTTGCTTCTTTTGGTTTATCTGTATAAATATTCAATTCAGGATCTCCTAATAAACAATAACTTAATATATTTTTTCGATGCCATTCATAATACATAGAAGAGAAACCGATCAAAAAGATATCTGAATTCATATATGCTATTTTAGATTCGAAAAGTGCCTTACCTTGCTGGAAGTATTTCTGATTAAAAAAAGTCTTCCAAAATAACTTAGCATTTCCACGGTTCAGATACTCCAAATTTGTATCATTATTAACATACCAGGTAACTCTAAGCCCACCAATATAACCAATAGCTCCTGCATCTTCTCTTTTTATTAAAATTTCTCCTATACTATCATCATTTTTATCATACGATGAGGTAGTGCAAGCATCAGCATAAACCAGCGATGGCATCTGAAAATTTGCAGATGACGAAGCATCAGAATTACTATAAACCGAAGACATAATACCCAAACTTGTGTATTGTGTTGGATCACCATGTCCAGCAAAAATCACAGTTGAATAACCTGTATCGAAATGTGTATCAAAATTGTTAGAATCTAGTTCTAATTGATTATTAGGAGGTGGAGGGGGAGTTGGATTAAAACTTGAGGTAGTTTTATATAGATGTGTAAAATTCATTTCTGATAGTACATAATTTGTCCAAATATATTCCGTAAGCCTTGCTTCATCCTCATCTGGAAAATATTCCGATATTCCTCCAGCTAACAGCATAGTATTCATCCAATCACCAATAAATGGATTTAACTCATATTCTAGACTCTTATTAACCATTATTTCAAGTTCAGCAGCAGAATTAGCAGGAAAGCGTCCTACATAAACTTCTGGAGTCCAGCTAATTTCGTCTATTCCGTCGCGATTATATTTAGCTGACTCTCCAAAAATGTTATCATTATCATTATCCCATGAGCCAGTTAAATCAGCATAGTAAAAATCAGTAGGTTTATAATAATGATCCCAATTTAAATATTCACTTTCACCTCCTCCAACTTCTACTACATCGGGGTTATACACATACCTTATAGGAATTAGATTATCTTTGGCGTCACCTGCGAGAAGAACCCATTTAACATTCTCTCGTTCATAGTAAACTTTTATCATATTTCGGATTCTTTCTGCGTTATCTCTCCCAGGATATTCAGAAAAATTACTTAAAATTATAGTTTTTAACCCTTTATTGTTCTTCCACTCTACTAATGGAGAGACTGCATTGATAAAGTCTTCATTGTCAGGAGTAATTACCAACATTTCTATCTTGGGTTCATACCAGTAACTATAATCAATTTTGGGTAATTTAGATAAATCTATGTTGGATGCATTGCTAGAAGAATTAGGAAACTTTAGAAGATTACTGTTTGGATTAGTAGCTGGAGAATTATTTCTATATATAAAAGTAAAAGGAAGAAGTAAAACTAAAATTAGACACATGAATTTTAGATTTTGCCATAAATCGAAATACTTCATCTTAAATTAATATAGTAAAATCAATTCAATATATAATTATTTTTAAAGTAAATAATATATTGTCTGATATTATTAATAATTAAAAATAATTGTTGCATTAATAAAGAAAGAAGTATGTAAAAATTATGCCACTAAGATTCAATACTTGTCCACATTGCAATCAGAAGATTGTGTTTAAAATTGAGAAGGATGATATAGATTCATCTCAATATCCTGCTCCTGTATATATTCATCATCAAAATGAATCTTGTGGTAAAATATCTACTTTTTATGTCGATAGTCTCTTACAAGTCTCATTTTATGAACTTGACAAGAAAAATGGTGCCATTAAGACTATTATAACGCTAAAATAAGATTTATCCTTTCTTTTAACCCAAAATTATAGAGTAACCGACATTTCTCTGATAAAGCCCATAATACCTTTGATTGTGCTTGAGAAGGAATAATTCGTATCTTTTGGGTTAAGAGCATATTCTATATGCCATAAACCAATTTAAGATTTTAATCAAAACCGAGTGTAAATTTATAAATTTTTAGTCAAATTTCAGACGGTTCATATTTAACAATTAATTTATTATAAAATACAACATATAATTTCTTAGATAAAGTAATTAGAATAACTCATATTAAATTTGGAATGACGCTACAATTAGAAGATATTTCTGGAATAGGTAAGGCTACTGCTGAAAGATTGAAAGCAGCAGGTATAGATTCAGTTGAAAAACTAGCTTCAAGTAAACCCGAAGATCTAACTAAAATAAAAATTAAAGGAGTAGGTGAATCCACAGCTAAAAAATATATCAATAATGCAAAAGAATTGTTAAAGTCACAACAGAAAGAAGAGCCAAAACCTACGAAAAAGGAAACACCACAGAAAATCAAATCAAAATTGGATAAGAAGTCAATTAAAAAAGATTCACCCGAAAGAGCAAAAGATTTAAATAATCTAATGAAACAACAAGCAGAATGCAATATTGGTTTAGTAGGTCATGTAGATCATGGTAAAACAACTCTAGTTAAAGCCCTTACTGGAGATTGGACAGATAGACATTCAGAAGAAAAAGATAGAGGAATTTCAATCAAACTGGGTTATTCAAATGCTACAATATTATATTGCCCTGAATGTGATGAGTATATTACATCTTACATGGCAGAAAAAAATCGCAAAAAAGGACAATCAACTTATAGTTGTAGCAGATGTGACGGAAATTTAGTATTTAAAAGAAATATCTCATTTGTAGATGCTCCTGGGCATGAAATTTTGATGGCTACAATGTTAAGCGGAGCATCTTTGATGGATGGAGCATGCCTATTAATTGCAGCCGACGAAATATGTCCACAACCTCAAACTCGAGAACATCTTGCCGCTTTAAATATTGCAGGGATCGATAAAGTAATTATAATTCAAAACAAAATTGATGCTGTATCTAAAGAGCAAGCATTAGAAAATTACAATCAAATAAAAGAATTTGTTAAAGACACATCTATTGAAAAGGCTCCTATTTTACCTGTGTCAGCTGTATTTGGTGCTAATATAGAATTGATCGTTAGAGCCTTTGAAGAAATAATTCCTACTCCAAAATTAAACGAAGATGAAGACTTCCAGTTTTTGGTTGCTAGATCTTTTGATATTAATAAACCCGGGACTGAAGTTGGAAAATTAAAAGGAGGAGTTATCGGAGGATCAGTCCTAAAAGGAAAGATTGATGTAGGTGATGAAATCGAAATTAGACCAGGTATAAGAATTAAAAATAGTTATTCCCCAATTAAATCTAAAATAGTTAGTATAAGCCAGGGAATGAATTTATTAAACGAAGCTAAGCCTGGCGGTTTAATTGGTTTGGGAACAAAGCTAGATCCAGCTTTAACTAAGGGTGATTCCTTAATAGGTCATCTAGTTGGAAAGCCGGGTTCATTACCCGAGGTTATTTCAGAAGTGGAATTAAGTGTACACTTACTCGAAAGAGTTATCGGTTCAGAGATGCAAATAAAAGTTACAGAACTTAAACATAATGAAAAGTTATTATTAGTTGTGGGTACAGAGAAAACAGGGGGAACCATAACTAAAATACTTAAAAACTCTTATGTCTTACAATTAAATCCCCCAATTTGCATTCCTAAAGATTTTATCTTTGCAATTTCTAGGATAATTAATAGAAGATATAGATTAATCGGTTATGGAGAATTAATAAACACGAATTAAAGAATAGTTTTAAGAAGAGTAAGAAAGAAAAATTTCTCTTATTTTTCCCTTTACAAGAGATATTGAAGGATCAACTTGATTAAAAATACTGCTTAATGAACTTAATACCTCCTCATCCATATTGGAACTAATAGGTTTATTTATTACTAATTTAGTCTCATATAATATTAAGCTTCCTTCAACTTTAGCTAAAAAATGAAGAACAATCTCAATTTTAATTTCGCTACTTAGATCTGATTGATCAACATTCTCTTTAAATTCATAGAAAATTTCATTCATTATCCTGTTCTTTAAGAATTCAATGAAATTTTCTAAATTATCAATAAAAATAACAATCATTTAAGATTTCGACGTTTTTTGTATCGTGTATAAGATATTAAACCTAATAATAAAGATACACTACTTATAATCAAAAAGAATAAAATAACTAATGGAAAATGAATACGATCGGTTCTAACAAGATTAATTTCATTATAAGTACTTATGACAGCTTCTTTTATTAATATTGTACCGTCATATATTCTAATAATATAATTACCATTTGGAACATATCTGATCACTACCTGACCATTCTCATTTGTAGTACTAGGTGACATTACTTGATTTAAATCGTTAGAAATATATGTACCATAATTTTTCTGAAAATAATATAATTCAATATCAACACCTACTAAGGGCATGTTAATAATGTCAGTAACTTTAATGATTAGATTGCTATTAGCATCATATTTAATTATCAAAGGAGCAGTTTCTCCAACAATTAGATATGGAAGAACAATTTTTATTCCTAGTTTTTTTACAGCATTTTTAGTAAATATTAAGCTTGGCTGAAATTCTTCTTTTAATTTTGAAATATTAAGATCATAATACTGAACATCTCTACTAAATAAAGAGGAATTTGATATTACTTGATCAACAATAATTGTATCTTCGTAAATCATAAGATATTTCAAGAGGATGTGTCTTGGACCTTCAATTAAAGATGGAAAATATATTCTTTCTCTTATATTTTGATTCTTTACTAGACGATCTATCGCCCAGGTTTTTTCCACCGGATTTATAAATACAATAGTATAATTAGCAGAGAAGGTTAAGCTTATTAATTGCCGATTCCCAACAGTTGAAACATTAACAGAATTATCCAGATTTAAAAAGTTATTAATCTCAATGGCACCCACTTTTAAAGTATGCCCATAAAGTCTATCTTTATCAGGTAGATTTAGCTTTAGATTAAGATCAACGTCTTCAGAAAAAATTCTGTCTGAAAAATTAACAAACTTTTGCCCTATAACACTAAAATTATAATAGAACAACGGACTAACTACTTCTTGTTGTTGTTGAACTAACATTTTGTCTTTTGAATCTTGATATAATATCCAATCTCTAATAGTGATATTATACTCCCAAATAAGGTACATTGTGAAAGTATTACGATTTGTTTCAAAATACTGAAGATAATCGAAATACAAAAAATTGAAAGGATCTATTTCATATTCATTCTCAGAAACCTCTTGAATGCTTATTGACTCATTTTTTAGCAGTAATTGGATTAATTTACAAGGAAATAACCTAGGACCATATATTAGATACCCTTCAACATTAGGAAATGTAGTATCGTATACTACGTCGATTGATTCATTTAGAATAACTGTAATCTTATTTGAGTCGACTATATTTTTATTAAGATTATCTACTTGGGCTAAATCTTTAGTTTCTACAAATTCAGTACCAAGGTAGAGCATGTTTAAAGCTCCAGAAATTAAGTCATCTTCAAGATCGGGATACCTCCCAGAATTGTTGAAAAAACCTTTTTGATTAAAATTGAGATCAGTTACTGTGATATTACCTAATGCTTGCTTTTCCTCCTCTATTATTGGTGAATAATCTTCTTTAGAAAATGCTTGAGTTTGTAATTCATTATTATAATTTGTAGAACTAAGTTGAGGAGTATGATATATTTGATAAATTGATAATATGCAAATACCTATGATAATTAATCCAATTGCAAAAATTTGAATGTTCTTTTTTAGCATTCTTCAATATATAGCTTTTTTAGACAGAAAATTAATCAGAATTAAATAATTTTTCCTTAGTTTTTAAATTTTAGTTCAAGTTCTTCTAATGTTCTGATATTATAGGAATATTTATATTTATTAAATTTATTTTTATTTTATTTAAAATCTCTTTAAAAGAGAGTATTAAATATCTATTAAATGATATCAAAAAAAAACTTTTAAAGTAGAGTGTTAAATAGAATTTTGGCTAATTAAATTAATCTGTAATTGAAATATGATAAAGAAACCAGATCGAGTAAAGTTTCTCGAAACACTTGAGAATGCTGCCAACTTATTCAGTGACAATTCTAAAAGCCTTTATAATAATATAATAGCTATTTCTCATAATGACGCTGATGGAATTAGCAGTTTGCAAATTATCCAGAATTTACTTTACAGATTAAACTTAAACTATGATTACTTCATTTATAATCGTTCTTCTTCTTGGGCTACCTATTTAAATGGAATTCTACCCAAAAGACAAAATGAGAAAACTGCCTTAATCCTAACTGACATTGGCTCTACTCTAACAGAATTAATTCCAATAATAATTGATAGAAAAGAGCAATTCTTTATTTTAGACCATCATGAGGTAGAAAATGATTTTCAGTTCAATGATTTCCCTGAGAATTTAATTTTTGTAAATCCAACTATATATGGATATGATGGTCTTGATCATATCGCAGGGGCTACTTTAACATACATGTTTGCGAAACTAATTACTCCAAACATTATAAAGCACGCTTGGTTAACAGCAATAGGAATAGCAGGGGACTCTCTAAGGCCAATGGATAGATTGGAATCCTTTAATAAAGAAATATATGAAGAACTAGTTCATGAGGAATTAATAGAAGATAAACAAGGGCTAATTTTGTTCGGAGGAATGCATAATTCGATCAAAAATGGATTAAAATACAGTATTTTGCCTTTTGTCAAAAACTTTGGAGGAGAAAGTGATTTAACCATTACTTCTTTTCTAAATAAATTGCAAATAACTCCGAATAAAGGAGTAAGTGAATTAACATCAACTGAAATAAAAGCTATCAAAGGAGCTACAAATTTGAGTGAAGGTCATTATGCCATATTGCCACAAAAGGAAGGATTGTTACAATTTGTATTTGAACACGCTTTATTATTAAACATTTTATCCTTTAAAAACATTAGTGCTGCCTTATCAATGATTCAGCAAAAAGGGATTACACGCTATGCCAAAACACTTTATTATGATTATATAAGTAATCTAACTATGAATTTAAAAACCGTTTCTAATGAACTAAATCGATTTGAAACTGAAAGAGCGGTTTTTATCGATGCCGGCAATGGGAAAATACCCCCAAGTAATTGGTCAGATACAGCAAGTTTTAGTATGGTTAATGAACTAATTAACCCTGAGAAGATGTTATTTTTAGGAGGTTTGGAAAAAAAGACTCAAATGATTAAACTCAGTATACGATGTTCAAGAAGATTTTTAGAAATTAATAAACAATTAGGTGTTAATAAGGTAATTACAAAAATTAAAGAGGAACTGGGTGGTAATGGAGGTGGTCATAAACTTGCTGGAGGTATACGTTTATCAATACCTTCATTTAATAGATTAAAAAGTAATATTGACCATTACATTGAGTAAGAATAGAAACTTCATTAAATTTGAATATGAGCTTAATTAAAAAAAAATCTGATACAACTTATATTTTAAATATCAGAGTAAAACCTAACTCGAGAGCTCAAAAAGTTAGAATAGATTATGATTCCAATCTCATTATAATTAGTTTAGTATCTAAACCGCTTCAAAATAAAGCTAATATTGAGTTAATACAATTATTAAAAAAACAACTAGAAATAGATAGTGATCAAATTCGATTTATATCTGGTTTAAAAGGTACTTATAAAGTAATTCAGATTAAATTTAAAGAAAAGAGAAAAGAGGAAGAAATAATAAAAAAATTACTAAAGGAACGGAATGATTCTTTTAATTAACTACCGATCTTCTTCATTTTACCACATTTAAGGCAAGTGATGAAATGGGTCATGCCTTCATCTGCTCTTCTTGTTTGTCTTGTCTCTAAATGTGCTTTAGTATAACCACATTTAGGGCATTTAAAATTCTTTATTGAACTTCTAAGATTTCTTTCTTTCCAATCCATTACTTCTGTTAAGTTTATGACCTCATTTCGAATAGGATGTTCAATTTTTGTGCTTACCTTATAAGATTCAGATTTCTCCTCAGTAAATGGTTTTATTGCACCACATTTACATTTTAAAACTTTAACTCCATCGACCAGAGAGGGAAACATCATACTACCACATTCATCACAAAATTCCATAAGAAATACCGGTTTAATTGTTATTTCAGTAACTATAATCTCATGTTTAAATTATTGTGCTTTAAACTAAAATTTTTGCTTTTTCTAAAACTTTAATCCAAATATTAAGGCACAGAATATTACACCTGCAATCAAATCTGCTGTTGTCCCTGGATTTAATTTTCCTTTAGCTCTATATAACTCATTGTCAAGTTTGACTGCCATTTTTAATCCTTTTCTTGTTTTGATACCTCCATTTTGGAGTACTCCTAAAGCTGCTTTAGAAACTGATAATGCAGCCTCTTTACCCGATTTTCTTATTATTAATGTATCAGGATGATTACTTAGAAGCCTTAAAAATGTATTAACTGTAGCAATATTAATATCATTATATTGTCTAAAATGCTCTAAAAAGATTGGAAGCCCTTCATTTAAAACTATTTGAAATCCACTAGCATATTCATAACTGATTAAATCATACTCTTTTGATAATTCAAAAATTCTTTTTAAATTTATATTATCTTGCTGGATTTCAGTAATAGAATTATCATCATTAAGATCATATTTTGTAATTCTTCCTAATCCACCAGGGTTACAAATTTTTATTGCTTGATAAAGATATATTGTATCTTCAACAGTTGTATCCCTTATTATATTCTCAAGAAATGTCTTAAGATTATTTAGAGAGAACATTTTTAATTTCTTACAAATACATACTGCTGCACTTAGGGGTGCTAAAATCAGAATATGTCCTAGTAAGACATTACCCCCAAATTGCCACTTCATCATAGCTTTAGTCGCTTTTTTAAAAAAATGACCTAGTTCCACAAATGAATAGTTCTGGTTTACGTGTTTGGCTCTAATAATTATTTTGAGACAAAATCTCCTAAAAAGTGGTTGGATTGCTGCAATACCAGAGAGGAAATGTTCATATCGAGTTTTCTGAAAATTCTTTGTTCTGTGAACATTACCTGGTTTTGGCCATCCTGCAACTTCTAATGAACTTGCTAAATTTATGCAAGTCAAAATGTCATTAATTGACCTAACTTTAATTTCTTTTAAATCCACATTTAAAATAGAATTTTCAAATTATTAATAATTATTTTTTAAAAGAGAATAATTTAGTAATAGGATAATTCTAAAATTTTTCTCTTTTTGATTATATACCCTTCCAATTCATGGGTTTTATATAAAATAGGTCTAAATTCATTAAAGAGATTTCTTTGATACAAGAATTTTTTAATTCTTAATCTTATTGCTCTTTTTGATAACTTTTTTGGCATTTTAACTTCAAACGTATTTCCATTTCGATTAATCTCTATTTGAGGTAGTTGTTCAATCATAAATCTTAATAGATCTTCAGCATGTTGTTCTTTACCAACTTTTGGAGCTAAAATTAATTCTTTAACATCTATGATTATCTCTTTAGTTTCTAATTCGCTCATGTTTTAACCACTCAATAGAATAATTAAAGAATGTATAAAATTTTTTCTTTTTTTCAAATAATTAAATAAAAAAGTTAGATTAAACACTCATCAATAGAAAATATAATTAAATTGGGGTTTCATCCCCCCAAAGATTTAAAGCCTGTGCTAATTCTTGATGGCTTTTTGCATATTCACTTACGCTTATCCCATCCATATAGGCATCAATAGCTTGTCTTAATGCTTTCGCACCGCTCTCTGTGCCGCCTGGATGACCTAAAACACCACCTCCCGCTTGAACAACAATGTCGGTTGATAAAAGTTCCATCAATCTATGCATTATTCCTGGGTGTAAACCTCCAGAACAAACACCAAAAACAGGTTTTAAATTATACCAATTTTGTTCAAGCATCTCATCATTCTCTAAATTTGATTCACTGTAACATTTAATATAATTATTTTTTACTTCTGTTCTTCCTCCTGCCAATTTACCTAATCCTCCAATATGTAGTTGATCAACACCCTGCATTCTAGCAATTTCAGCAAGAACTTTCATAGAAATACCATGATCGGGATTACGATCGAATGCTGCATGAAATGCCCTATGAGCATGTATAGCTAACTCTAGCTCATCGCAAAGATCTCTAATCGTTTGTACAGATGACCAACCAGTTGTGAAAATGTCAATCATTATATATTCATTACCATAATCATTTACTAACTGAGCACGCTTTTTCATTTCTTCCACCTCAGCAGTTATATTAATTAAATAACTCTTTCGCTCTCCTGTTTCATTCTCAGCCTTCTCTCTCATATTCATGCTCAATTGAAGTCTCTCTTCGAATTTATTAAACTTTTGGCTTGAGAGATTTTCATCATCTTTAAGAAGATCTACACCGCCCGACCAAATCTCGTATCCATGTTGAGCATGCTCTTCTGGATAATAACCTACTTTAGGTTTTGGGACTGTTGCCGTAATTGGACGCTTTTCTATTTTTAACATCTTTCTTATTCCATTAACTCCAAATTGAGGTCCTTTAAAAGACTTTAGGATGTTTAATGGCCATTTTACGTCAATAAGTCTTAATCCTTCTAAAGCCTTCATCCCAAATACATTTCCTGCTATAGAACTTAAAATTTGAGGCATATTTCCCTCTTCAAATAAATCATTAGGATAAGCAATTTTAACATATTCTCCATTTATATGATATACTTTGGCACTAAGTTTAGTGATATGATCAGGAATTGTTAAAGCTGTCCATGTCCCATTACTGCTTTCAGCAGCAACTCTAATCGCTACTTTCTCAACAGAGAACCCTTTTCTAGGCTTGATCTTAAATAAACATATTAGATCTTCTTCATCTGGAAGATATTCTAAATCTAAAAAATCCTCATATTTCATTCAATTTCACTTTATTAAATTTAGATTAATTCTGGATATAATTTTGAAAAATAATAATGGACATGGCTTGAAGCAAATAGACCTGCCTCTGTTAACAATCCATCAATATATCTCCTACTTACGGTTTCAAATGCTGGATTTAATATGGTTAATCCTTTAGGGGCATTTTTCCAAATTTCTTGAGAATCTCGCATTTCTATCCTTTCTAGAATACCAAATGATGTCTGGGGATTATACTTTAAGAGTGGAGATGCAACATAAAATGGAACGTGTTCCTCATGAGCGACAAGAGCTAGCAATCGCGATCCAATTTTATTTAACACAGTACCTTCACTAGTTATGCTATCTGCTCCAATTAAAATTAAATCAACTTCAAAATGATTAACTGCCCATCGCATAGCACTATCTACTACATGAATAACTTCAATTCCAGCATCCAAAAGTTCTTTAGCTGTCTTCCGCCCTTGCAACCTTGGTTGGGTTTCAGTATTTATAACCTTAAATTCTTTTCCCTGTCTTTTTGCTTCAATAAGAATAGCAGTTACAACGGATGAATGACAATGTGTCATAACAATAAATTTATCATTAGTTCCTACATCAGGAAATCTTCTTGCTCCAATCTCTGCTATTTTCATCTTTGCTGTTTGAAGTATTTTCTTATATTCATCTTTACAGAAAGAGATAAGTTCTAATAATTTAGTTATCGATAATGATTTTCTCTCTTTTTTTATTTTATTCATAAGGTAATTAAGTCCATTTCTCATAGCTGGTTCCGTAGCTCTTGTTTCTAATAAAATCTCCTTGGCTTCTTGAATTTTCTCAATTAAATCATCTATACTAAGATTTTTGCCAATTCTATATGCATAGTCATGTAAAAAGCTAATAGCACTCACTGCAACATTTAATGCTCCTTGGATTTCCAAGGATTTAATTTTTTCGGCATCTTTTAATAATTGTTCCATTCTTAAACACCTTGATTTTTAATAGAAGATAAAATAATCGTTTCATAAAAATGTAAGTTAAAAAATTTACAATTTATCCTTTCTTTTCTTCGTTATCTTCAGGCTGAAAATCATCAGAATCAATCTCTAAATACAAATATCCAATGTATTTGCATTCAGTACATTCATACATATTAGGCGCTAACCAACCTGAAATATTAGTCGCATTCTTGAGTTTTGGTTTTTTGCATTTTGGACATATATTAATTTTTACCATTTTTATAAACGTAATTTTTCTATTCAGTGAGGATATATAATCATAGTGTAATTATTTTAGCTAGTAAGAGGCTATAATTAATAATGATAAATAACTTTTAGTCCCTAATACTATTTATTATGAATTAATAATTTTTTTTAATAGAATTAAGATCTCGATAACCTAGCAGGCTATAGAATAATAATTATATGATTTATTTCATGAAGGATTTAGATCTACAAAGAAAAAGTTTACCCAATGAACCGGGAATATATATTTTCTGTAGTAAAGATAAATCTCCTCTCTATATAGGAAAAGCCTCAAATATTCGGAAAAGAGTAAATCAATATTTTTCAAAATCAACCTATAATGATCCCTACTACGGCGAAAAAATCAAAGATTTGATTCAAAAAGTCGACTCTATCGAGTATATAGTAACTGAAAACGAAAAAGAGGCATATATTTTGGAAAATATTCAAATCAAAAATTTTCAGCCTAGGTACAATGTCATTATGCGAGATTCTAAATCTTACCCTTGGGTTGCGATTTTTTATTCTGAAGAATATCCCCGAATTAGGGTTATAAGAGGTCCTGAAAAATATTCAAAAGAAAATCTATTTATAGGACCTTATACTGATAAAAAGGAAATAATACGTATTTTACGTGATTTAAGAAAAATCTTTCCCTATTGTTCATGTAAAAAGAAAGTAAAAAAAAGAGAACGACCTTGTCTATATTATCAAATAAAGTTATGCTCTGGCCCATGTATCGAGGCTATCGATAAAGATTTATACTTAGAAAATATAAAGAACATTGAGCTTTTTCTTAAGGGGGAGACAGAAGAACTTAAAATGCAAATTAAAGAAAAAATGGATATAGCCTCTCAAAATTTAAATTTTGAGATCGCAGCGTTTTGGAGAAATAAATTACAGGCAATTGATCATTCAACAAGCGATCAGAGTGTACTCCTTAACACTAAGGAAAACAAGGATATAATTGGGTATTATGGTGATGAAAATCAAAATTTTTTCGCTATGGTCATAATTCACATACGAGATGGTAAAATAACCAATAAGAGTTCCTTTAGTTTTAATCTTAAAGATAAAATTTTTGAGAAAGAAGATATCTTTCCTTTAGTTATGGAGCAGTTTTATCAAGATACGAAAGGGAATCTACCAGACACAGTAGTGATTCCTGAAAGATATAAAAACATTGAAGTATTTACGTTAGTACTAAAAGATTATAAAAATCAAATTCTAATTAGAACTCCTATTGAAAATGAATATGGGTTAATCAGAATTGCGCAAAAGAATGCGCAAGTATTAGTTCAACAAGAAATTCAAATGGAAGAAATAAAAAGCAAAGAGCAAGATATAATAGATTTAACTCTTAGTGAAGTAAAGCATGTATTAAATCTACCTGATGTCCCAAAAATTATTGAGGGGTTTGATATTTCGAATATAGAAGGAACTGATGCTACAGGTTCTATGGTTTATTTCTTGAATGGAAAGCCATATAAAAAATTTTATCGTCACTATAATATTAAGGGTAAATCTACTCCTGATGATGTAGCAATGATAAGAGAAGTTATTAAAAGAAGATACAATATGGTTTTACAACAAAACATAGAATTACCAGATTTAATTTTAGTTGACGGGGGAAAGGGTCAACTAAATGCTGGTATATCAGTTTTAAAGGAATTAGGAATCGAAGAAATACCAATAATCGGTTTAGCGAAAAAGTTAGAAGAAATTTATCTTCCTAATTCTAAAGATCCAATCCTTCTTCCTATTGATTCTTTAGCTTTAAAACTATTTCAGCAAGTGAGGAATGAGGCTCATCGCTTTGCTGTGAGATTGCATAAAAAACAAAGAGAAAAGCGAATAAAGGGATCAATTCTAGACGAAATTAAAGGTGTTGGACCCGCAACTAGGAATAAATTGCTAAAGTTTTTTGGAAGCGTGGAAAATATTAAAATAGCTACCCTTGAAGAAGTTTCAACTATTATTGGAAAAAAATTGGCTAAAATAATATTAGAGGAACTAAATAAATAAGAATTAAATATTAATTCAAAAAAAAAATTTAGATACTAGTCTCTACAAATACTCACTTTTAATTCTTGAGAATATTGTTGCTAGTATTATCACAATTCCAAGGGAGATTAAACCGTAACTTAAGTTCCACATTGCCATGTATCCAACAAGAGGGTACAAAATCGTTCTTATAAGATTTGCCATCATACTTATTGTACTTATAACTGTAGCTCTATTTTCGGTTTCAATTTGATTATTTATACCCTTAATAAAAATAATACTTCTTGAAAAACCGAATCCTATTGTTATTAAAATCAAAGGAATGCTAAGTGGAATAAAATAAATCAATGACATCGTAATAAACCCAATTCCAGGTATTATTGAGAATACCTGTAGAAGTCTCCTTTTGTTCGTAATTCTGTTTTCAAGACTTGGAACTATATTGTTGAAAATTATCTGTGTGATTGTCATGAAGGCACTTATAAAACCATAGAACATCAATTGAACATGTAAAGCTTCAAGATACAGTTGATAAGTCCAGATTAAGAAGAAGACCATAGACTCAGTTATAATCATTTCTAAAGCTAATAATCTTAGAATCTTATTTTTCTTGAGTTGATTTAATCCATCTTTAATAATTCTTAAATATCCTCCTGATTTCTTTGTAATCTTTTCTTTCATCGGTTCTTTTAATGTGATTGATATAAGTGTCGCTAAAAAGAATGGTATAACCATAAATGTCATCACTAGATTTAATGATAAATAGGTGCTTATTATGGAGCCAACTGGTGCTGAAATACATATTCCAAATAACATAAAGCTCCTATTCCTAGCTATTATTTTTGAAATTTTATTTTCTTGCCCAAGTTTCTTTAGTGTATCATAGATAAGAGCTTGATCCGAACCCGAAGTTAAAGCAGCACCAAAAGCCCATAAAGTTTCACCAATAATAAAAATGGATATATGTGGATAAATTCCATAAATTAACGCAGCGAAGGCTGTTGAAATAGCACCTAGTATTAAAGAAAGCTTTCTACTCAAATAATCCGCTATTGCACCGCAAGGAATCTCTAGTAGTAAAATCATTATTGTAAAGTAACTTTGAAGAAACATGACTTCAATGAAACTTAATTTCCCCCATGTCATGAAAAAAGGCAAAAGTACCCCTGAAATGAAATGAAGTCCCATAAAAAAGTGAAATAAATATGATTTCCATATGTTTAATTTCCATTGACCTAAATTAGAGTAAGGTAACTGTAGATAATCTCCCTTTGAAGATAATTTTGGCTCCCTTTTTAATAACTTTTTTAAGTCTGACATTTCTTCCACCAGTTTTTATTCTTCTTTTTATTTAGATTTTATATCATTAAAATTGTTGTTGTTTTCATCCGTTTGGCGATTTTTTGACGAATAATCTATGAAATAAAGAAACTATGAAGAGAACAAATAAAGTGTGTGAATGTTGTAGTCGAGAATCAGATGTATAAGCGTTTTATATTGTTGATTAAGTTAAAAACATAATGTCGTAGGGAATAAAATATTGATCCCTAAAAACATTATAATCACGGCAGCAATCCAATAACTAGACGGATTATGGACTACTCTAAATTTCTTCTTAATCCAAATCCATACTATTTCTTTAATTGCCATGGAATTATCAACAAAAATTTTAATATAATTAATTATTATTTATTGATTTATAAATTTACTGTTAGATTCCCATTAATGTAAGTAAAAAATGGGAATATGATGGGATAATCGTGCTAATTTATGCTAGAATTACAAAAAACTTAACTTAATTTTGATATGACTAGTCTTACTAATTCTGCTGTAACTTCACAATACATCCTGGCCGCGGAATCAGTTTTTGCTTCACTTATAACTCTTATTATAGGTTCAGTATTAGAAGGATGAATCAAAACAAACCAATCAATTCCTTTACCGAATCTTAAATCATTATTAATTTGCACGACATCTTCACCTTCATCATATAGCTCCTTTTTTACAGCATTAATTATTAAGGATACATCAACTTTTTTAACCTCAATTCTCTTTCTATATGCGAAATATTTCGGAAGCTGGGAAGTTAAAGTCGAAATTCTTTCCCCTGTTTGGACTACAATTTCAACAATTTTAGCTGCAGCAAAAATCCCATCTCTTGTATTATTAAAGCTTGGAAGTATTACTCCTCCACAAGATCCCTCTCCTCCTAGAACTAAACATCTTTCCCTCTCTTCTCCTAACTTGTCAATCTCTTCAACTAAAAATTTTTCTCCTATAGGTGTCCTTATTACATGAGCATTATATTTCTCAGCTAGAACATTAAACATTAATGATGAAGCCAAATTAGTAATAAATATTGCTTTCTCATACTGATGACTGAAATTTTTTAAATAGTAATCTGCTATTAAAGCTAAAACAACATCCTCAGGATAACAAATACCTGTATCTCCAATTAAAGCAAGCCTATCAGCATCAGAATCGTGGGCAAAACCAATATCGTAATTACCTTGCCAAACTTCCATTATTAAATCTCTTAAATTCTGTGCTACTGGTTCAATCTCTCTGGGGAAGATGTTATTGACAAGCAAGTCATTATTAATTATTTTCAATTTACAACCTAATCCTTCAAGAATTTGAGGAGTAACATACTTACTTGCACCAGCTCCAGTATCAAGAACCACTCGTAGGTTATTCGTTTTTTTAATGTCTCTATAATTTACATATTCATACAATTGTTTGATATAATCGGGTATTGGATCGATCTTAGTGAATCTATGCTGTAAGTCAACCTGATTAAAATCATATTCCTTTAAATTAATTTTACTTATATTTTGATTTATTTCTTCTAATTCTCTATTGCTTAAGAAAGAGGGACCTGAGAGTAATTTTAAACCGTTCCATTCTTGGGGATTATGAGATCCAGTAATTATTATTCCTGCGAGGATTCTTAGATTATTCTTTGCATGTACTATTACTGGAGAAGGACATATACCAACACTAACAATATTATATCCAACCGAAATTAAACCTTCAACAACACCCCTCTCAATTTCTACTCCGCTTGGTCTAGAATCTCTACCTATAATTACTCTTTTATCTTTATTATGAAGAAGTTGTCCAAAGGCAATCCCAATTTTTTTAGCCACATCATAATTGAAATCTTTTTTAAAAATACCCCGTATTCCACTAAAAGTAAAAATGAGATTAATTTTGTCCATTTTTCGAATAAATCTTTACGTGATAATTGGATTTCCTTCCAATTTGTATTTTACTAAAACTAATGCTCCCCTTACACCAATATCTTCCAAAAACTTAGTTACTTTAATTTTTGGAGGTTTATTTATAGTAAATTGTATCGGATCTTTTTCAAATTGCTCAACAAGAGGAGGAATAATTAATTCACGATCTTTCAATAAAGAACCCCCAAAATAAATTGAAGTGCAATCATAACAATTATTAACTATACCAACTCCAATTTTGTTATAATACAAACTCATTTCAATAATACTTTTAGAGAATTTATCAGCGCCCTTAGCAGCTTGAAAAATTTCCTTGGTTGTAATGCGAGAAGGGTCATTGTCAACCATAAACATTAATATCTTTGAATTCAAACTGGTAGTTTCTAATGCTTCTAATGCTCTATTCTTTATTCCTGTGCCTGAACTAAAAGTTTCCCAACAACCATAAGCTCCACAATTACATTGATGATCGCTATGTGGTTCAACTATAGTATGCCCTATTTCTGCTGCATTTCCATCTTTTCCAACTAATAAATGACCATTACAAATAGCTCCGCCCCCAATTCCTGTAGACATAGTTATATAGACTAAATTATCTTTTTCCTGTTCTTCAGCTTCAAAATAATGAATACCAAGCACTGCAGAATTTGCATCATTAATTAAATAAATTGGGATTCCTGGAAATCGGTCTTCTAATGGTTCTTTTAGTGGAATAACCTTGAATCCTAGATTTACACTATTGAAAACTTCCCCTTTTTCTATATCTAAAGGTCCTGCTGAAGCAAGCCCAATCCCAATTACATCTTCATTATTTATATCATTATCCACCAATAATTCTGAAATCAAAAGAATAACTGAATTTATAATTGAATACTCATGTTCCTTAGGAGTCTTAGCAGTTTTTATCTTAATATCCTTCTTTTCTAAATCTGCAGTACATATAGCAGCTCTAATTAATGTACCTCCAATATCTACCCCTACAATATATTTATCCACTTTAATCACCAAAATGAGTTAACAAAATATAATTTTCTAATAAATTTAATAATATTCTATTTTTATTTGATTGTTATTCACAATTTCTTTAAAAAATTTAACAATTTCCTTTTTTCTCTCTATATCAATCGAATAAACAAAAAATTGTGCTGGAATTCTTGCAATTGAATAGATTTGAACTATATCTGGATTTATTTTTTTAATAGTTAAAGCTAACTTTTCTATATTTACGTTATTGTCATTTGATATAAAATCTGCCCTATAAGAATTATAAATCAAACATTGAATAGCTAGTTTAGATTTTTTCATATTTTTCTTTAATTTTATAAGGGAATCGATAATAAGATTGATATCTATATTTTTATGAGGACGATTTGTTCTATAAAAATCTAAGTTAGTTGCGGTATCTAGTTTGGCTATGACTAGATCAAAATTTAATAATCTTTCACGGATTTCTTGCGAATAAATTGTACTTGAATTCGTAAAAATGGTTATTTTTGGGTTCTCATTATTCCATTTAGTTTCTGCTCTAACGTTTGTTGTTATATTATAGAAATCTAACAAGTTTTCATTAAGAGTTGGTTCACCATTATATCCAAAAGTAATCGAATCTAAATGAGGGAAATGTTTGAAGATGTCCTTTAATTCATGTCTAAATTGGTGGCTTGGAGGTGCTCTGAATCTATACTCTGGTGACACTAACTGGATTGTTGGGCCAATCTCGCAATAAACGCAATTAAATGTACAAATTTTTTGTATGGGTAAAACGTCAACTCCAAGAGATAAACCCAACCGTCTAGAAGGAAATGGACCGTAAGTATACTTTCGTGGCATAACTTATATTTACTTTACTTCATAATTTATAAATTCTTCAATCATACGATTAATTTCATTTGGTTTTTCAAGCATAAGCATATGTCCTGCATTTTCAATTATAAAAAGCTTAGAAGTTCCAATTTTCTCCTTAAAGTATTTTGAATATTTTGGAGGAGTTAGATAATCAGATTTGCCACACAAAATTAGACAAGGGACATTAATCGTATGTGTTATATCCAATGTATCGAAATTGTTACAAATCTTAAAATCTTGAAGTGTTATTTGATCCCCAATCTTAGATGTTTCTATTTTATATGCATCAATAATGTCTTTGGAAGTATTTTTGTGAAAAGCCCTAAATAATAAATCTAAATATGTTTGATAGTTATCTTTAAGCACGTTTAATATCATCGGGCTAACTCGTAATCTACCTCCAGTTCCACAGAGGATCAAAGCTTTTACATTTTTAGGAAATTTGAAATAATAAGTCTGAATTATAGCCCCACCTAATGAATGTCCACACAGCACTAAATTTTCAATATTAAGATGTGTCGCGAGCTCATTAAGAACATCAACATACAAGTCAAGAGATAACTCAGAAAATTTATCTGATTTATGATGAGAAGGTAAGTCTAAAGCAATAATTTTATAATTTACTTTAAGATTAAATTGGTTCTTCCAGTCATCTGAACTACCACCAGAACCATGAACGAAAATAATAGCATCTTTACTCTCACTTTCTTTAATGTGATAAAAAATCTGTTTATTGAAGTAGTTTAAATAAGGAATATAAACACACCAAAAACCTTATAAATATTATTTAATAAAATTGTGGAATATTTTTTAGATTTTCTAAGCATTATAAATAAAAAATACTAAAAAAATAAAATACATTAGCTTACTTCCATTTTATTGAATGATCGTGCTCCTAATAGTATTAAAGCGACACCAAAAACTGACATAACCAAGAGATCTAACCATATAGGAAAAGAGGATACTCCTAACAGTACAGCTCTAAAGAGATCTACACTATATGTAAAAGGGTTAACCATCATTACTGGTTGTAAAATCCCTGCTGTATCAAACGAAAAAAACGCACCAGATAACATAAACATAGGCATTACTATAAATGTTTGTATTAATCCAAAAGATTGAAAATCTCTCATCCGAGTACTTATTGTTAGACCCATCCCTACTATTCCGATACTTGCTAATAGAGCTACCGGAAGAATTAATAGTATACGCCAAATTAAGGAAAGATCAAATCCCAAATATCCAAGTGTAAGACTTAAAAACACAATTATACAAACTTGGATAAGAGTTTGTAAAGCGACGCCTAATGTTTTGCCCACCATCAATGTTCGTCTACTAACGGGAGCAACAATTAATTCTTTCATAAATCCAAACATTTTATCTCGCATAACTCCCATTCCACCAAAAATCCCTGTGAAAAGTATTATAATTGCGGATATACCTGAAGCAGCAAA
>JBHLLO010000050.1:0-21654 GCA_048885535.1 Candidatus Hermodarchaeota archaeon | reverse complement strand
TACAGTTTTAGACTTCATTGATAAAGATGCAATCAATCCTCTTGAAGTGAAACTTTTTATTGATCTTATGGAAAAGAGAATTTTTATACCCATTATTGAAGATACTATAGCAAGTCTTGAGTGAATATTGATCCTTAGCTTTATTTATACCTCTTATTAGGTGTTAAGTAACAAAAATTCGTGAAACCGGTCTTTTACGTATAATTCTATAACCTAAACCTTTAATTGATATTAAATTTAATTCAGATTAACTGGTATAAAAATGAAAGTATGAATTACTATGAAAAAAGATGGAAGGAAATCTGGTAAGAACGCTAAAAGTTTTATTTTTATTGAGATGACAATTTATCTCCTTTTTGCGTTAGGACCCTTAACTGGAAATGTAATATTGGTTTTATTTGGAATCCTCTCAGTGGACTTTAGTGTAGCTGAAAGCGCAATATTTGTTGCGATTCCTTCATTTATGTTTCCATTCGCTATTACTCAGTTATTCTCTGGATCGATTTCTGATATTAAAGGGCGTTTTAATGTAATATTATTCGGATTATCTATCTTCGGATTAGGTATGGTTTTTGCAATGTTATCTATGTCATTACCAATATATGTCGTGGCAAATGTTTTAGGAGGTATTGGTTTTGGTTTTGTAAATCCCGTTTTAATTGCATTAATGACAGATATTACTAAAGGTCCAAATATCCCGAAGAAGATGGGGTATTTAGGTGCTGTCGCAAATTTAGGGGTAGGTTTTGGCCCAATAATAGCAGGTCAAATTGTTTTTCTTGGATGGCAATATTTGTATCTATTATTTATTATAATCACTCTTATTGGATTCATTATTTTAATTGCTTTAAAACAACCAACCCGAGCATCTCCCCAAAATGTTGGAATGCGATTGTTTTTAAAGCATATTTCATATGAGATTCGTCGCTCTGTAGTGTTATTTTTGATCTTTACTGCATTCTTAATTACTCAAACTTATTTAGCGATAATTACTATGACTTCAAGAGCTTTTACTGGTGTACTACCAGAAGACATAACAGGATGGGTCATCGGTTCAGCAGGATTAACTGGTGCTATAGCTGGTGTAATTTTTGGTAATATTATAAAACTTAAAGGAGTGAAGATTGCAATAATTTCTGGTTTGATTTCATTATATATTAGTATCTTAATCTTCTTAATCTTGGGAGATATCACTAATTTAAGCCTTCTTTTCTATACTACAATTGGATTAATTTTCACAGGAGCTGCAGGAGGTATTCTATTACCTTCAATGATGTTCTATAGTCAAACTTTATCAAAGGAAAGGAGGGGGGCTTTAGCAGGATTAGTCACAGCAGGACAATTTATCGGAATAGCTCTTGTTCCAATAATATATAATAGTATTTATGATTATGGAGGTATTGAAATGGTCTACTTAGTTGTTTTAATAGTCTCTTTCTTACTTATCTTTATAATTATAATACTCTATACTTCTGCAAAGAAAACTGAAAACAAAGATAAAAAAGATTTATGATTTTATTTTTAACTTTTAATTAGAGAGAATTCTTCACTATTAGAGGTTATCTGTTCAGATTCCACTTTTCCTAGAAAATAAGGGTCAATTATAGCTGAGATTTGTTTAAAGTCATAATGTCGCGGATATATTGCTTTTAATCTACATGTTGCTGAACATTTTCCGCATCCCTTACAAATAGCTGAATTTATTAAGGCTTTCTTTGTAGCAATACTAACATCCTCATATTCTTGTTTTAGATCATTAAGAGAAATTGCCTTAAATTCACAAACCTCTACACATCTTCCACACCCGTTGCATTTTTCAGCATTCACTTTGATATCCTTGAAAAAGCATTCTATTGAAAGTAAAAATGAAAGCAATTCTAATTTTGTTGTAGATATTTTTCTTATATTTAAAAACCTGCTTGCTCTTCCTGCAGCTCCATTCGCTTCTGAAATTGAGTCTTGAATATTTTTTGGCCATTGAGCACACCCACAAACAAAAACACCATGAGCTGAAAAATCCAATGGTCGTAACTTTTTATGAGCTTCTATAAAGAACCCAAATTTATCTAAGGGGGCATTTAATATATTTGCTAATTCGTCTATTCCTTCAGGTGGAATCATAGGAGTTGATAAAATTATCAAATCAGTTTTAAAGCTTATACTTTTTTCAGTATTTTGGGCATCCCTTAATTTAATTTCAAATTTCTCAGGTTTTTCTTTAATGTTGATAATCTCTGGTATGTTTTCTAGATCGTATTTTAAATAGTTAGCTAACTTCTTCCTTTTACTTACATAATCCTCAAATTCCTTTTTAGCCATATGGAGTTCCCTAAAAAGCACAACCGCCTCAAGATCTGGTTTTAGTTCCTTTAGAATATTAATGTTTTTAATAGTATTACTACAACAAATATTTGAACAATATGCGAATCCTCCTTTTTGTCTTGCATTAACACACATAATTGTTGTGAAATGATTTATATTCTTAAGCCAGGAAAAATCATTACTTTTTAGTCTCTGTTCTAACTCCATTTGAGTAAGAATATTTTTAAAGTTTTCACCATATTGGAAGAAACCATAAGGTTTAAATTCTTGACTTCCAGTAGCTATAATTATAACTCCTACAATCATCTTTTTTATTTCAGAGTCAGTTTTTCTAATAACTATTTCATACTTTCCAATAGAACCATTCACTTCCTCAATTTTAGAATTTAGAAATACTTCGATGTTATTCGCGGTATCCACATTTTCTCTTAGTTCATTAACGATAGATGAAGGATCTTGCTTTATTGGATATATTTGGTGTAACCGATTCAAATTTCCCCCCAACATGTTTTCTCTTTCTACGATAACAGCTTCAAATCCCTGACTACTAATATTTAATGCAGCAGTCATACCTGAAATACCCCCACCAATTATTAAGGCTCTAGGTGTAATATCAATGATTTCTTCTTCAGGACGTATATCAATTTCCTTTTCCCGTATCAAGGAATATCTAACCGAATTTAATAAGGTTGCAACTTGTGAAGCTACTCCACTAGCATGAGCCACAGTTTCAGAGATATTCATAGGACCCTGACAAAAACCACATAGATATATTCCATTTTTAGAAGAAAGCGATTTATTAAAATACGATGTTTCTCTAAAAAAACCAAAATCATCAAGTTCAATTCCTAAAATCTTTGCTAAATTTGAGGCACCTTTTGAAGGAATTAGAGGAGGAGCTAACACAACAAGTTTAACCCGGAAAGATAAATTGCTTTCTCCAGTTTTTAAATCATCATAATTAATGATCAAATCATTAGTTTCGGGATCTTCTTCAATAGAATTGATTTCTGAATTTATGTAATTAATTTCATATTCTTCTTGTGCAGCTTTAGTATAATCATAAAAATTTTTTCCAAATACTCGAATATTATGTCTAAATATAGTTATTTGAGTATTTTCTGCATAATTCTTACTTAACACAGCATTTTTAGCAACATACATACAGCAAACACGGGAACAATAGGGTACATTTTCTTTTAAATACCCAGAGCCTGCACATTGAACAAAAGCAATACTTTCAGGCTCAACTTCATCACTAGGTCTTAGGATTTGAGGTCCAAAAGGTCCAGTAGGAGACAGTATCCTTTCATACTCTAAAGCATTAACTACATTTTTATATTGATAACCCCATTTTTGGGGGAGCTCTTTACCAAGCATATCAAATCCAGTCGCTACTACAATTGCTCCAACTTCTATCTCAATTTCTTGAGATTCTTGTTCAAAATCAATTGCATCCCCTTTACATACCTTTTTACACACTCCACATACATCTCTATTTAAATATAAACATAATTCAGGATCGATCATATATACAGGAGGAGTTGCTTGAGGAAAAAGCATATATATTGACTTTCTCTTCCCTAAATTCATATCAAATAAATTTGGAACTTCTATCTTTGGGCAGCGCTTAGCGCAATCACCACAACCCTTGCATTTGGATTCATCAACATATCTAGGACGTTTTACAATAGTTACCTTGAAATTTCCAACTTTTCCTTTTACTTCTTTTATTTCAGATAATGTAAAAAGTTCAATGTTGGGATTTCTATAGACACTAACCATCTTTGGAGCTAAAATACACAGACTACAATCATCCTTTGGAAACAGTTTATCAAATTGGGCCATATGACCTCCAATTGATGGTTCCTTCTCAACTAAAAATACCTTAAACCCTAATTCCGTTAGATCTAACGATGTTTGAATTCCAGCGATGCCCCCACCAATAACTAAAACTGAACCTTCCACTTTTTATCCCCAATTTCAAAATAGAATTTTATTATCAAAATGAGATATCTACACTTTTAAATCTTTTGATCTAAATCGATCATGGCTTAATGAAATTTTTTCAATATGGTAAATTAATCAGATGATTATTTATCGGATATCTTAATTATGATCATAAACCGCGATCCTTTTCTTTAAATTTGTACCAAATCAAAAAAATTTTTTCTTATTATTTATAAAAAACTAAATTAAGTTCAATTAAATTAATGAAAATGTCAATTTATTGAACTATTTTTAGGATAAGTAGTTGTTAAGGTTCCACTTTACTGTTGATTTTTTAATTAATGATTTTTAGGTTTAATCTTATAATTTTTAAATAATAATTTTTCTCTTTTTTTTATGTCTTTTTCCGAGATTTCTTCAATTTTATTATAAAGATGACCAATTTTATTTAAGATCTGCATATCAAGAGGATCTATATTTAATGCCTTCCTATAAGCATTATATGCTTCAATGAAAAGATTAAACTTTTCATAACTTGAAGCAAGCTGAATCCAATCTTCTTTTTTATCTTTATCAAAAAATAAAATATTTTCTATTGATTTTACTAGCTGACTTGTATCTTCTTTTTGATAATATTCTATTGCTATTTCATACCACTCCGATTTTTCGACGGACTCTATTTCAAAGGTTTCTCTAAAAGCTTTTAAAGAATCTTCAATTTTTCCGATTTGTCTATATGCTATAGAGAGCAAAAACCATGCTTTAACATAGTTAGGATTTATTTCTAATATTTTTTTACAATTCTCAATTACTTCATTATAATCTTCTTTTTTCTTAAAGATTAATGCTAATTGAAACCAGTCATCTTCCTCTGAAGAATTAGAATTTTTAGCCATACAATTTAGTTTTTTGGTTTTTCAAATTTAAATATATAAATTATTCTGTTTTAATTAAATTTTCAATAAGAATCTCCATAAATTGCTTATTGCCATCAGATCTTTGAAAATTCATACAAAAAGTTACTGGTGCTATGTTTTTATGTTTACTTTTTAATTTAATTATACGTCCAGGTGTTTCATCTGTATCAATAGTTATATATAAATCAATAGTAGTAAATAATTCAGGATTCAACATGTAAATGGGGACAAATACATCAAATGGGTAAAATCCCTCACTTTTATTAAATTTCCAAACATTTAACCACCCTTCTGAATTTTCTACTATAAAATTCGTGATAGGGCTCTTTACAGATTTGATTCGTTCAAGATGTTCTTCTTTAAAAACAGCTTGACAACAAATATCTAAACCTAGTCCTATTCTTGGAATGAGAGTTTCTGTGTCAAACATAACTTTTGCAGCCATTGGATCATTTTGAAAATTGAATTCAACCAATTCAGATAGGCCATCTTCAAATATAAAAGGTGGACTGAAGGCTGAAGTTGGTTCGATTGTACCTCCTATGAAGATTATCTTTTTAATTTTTTCAATCAAATTAGGAAACTCCATAAATATTGTTGCAATATTAGTTAAGGGTCCAAGCGTAAGTAATATTATTTCATGTTCATATTCTTGAATTTTACTAATAATAAACCTCGAAGCATCTGTTAAGGTCCCTAAAGTATATCTTGATGTAGCACCTTTAAAGTTAGGAATCTCTCTCCTGTTTGCTAATTTTAAATACTTTTTCACTAATTTATAACCTACCTCTACTGGTGTGTTTCCATAAACAGTGGTGATCCCAATAATATCAAAGATATCAGGATTATTTAGCATTAAAAATATAGCTAGACCATCATCTACTTCAGCAGCTCTCTTACCTAACCCAGGATCGCAATCAATGATAACTTTATATCTTGACATGTAAAGAAAATAGAATCTTACCTAATGTAATGATTGAAGATACTATGTATGATAAATTTTTCTTAAAATAAACGTTATAGATTATGTCTATAGTACTTTTAAAGGTCCTAACTCTTTTATCTGATTTGTAAAATCAGTAATTAAATCAGCAAACCGCTTCCCTTCTGACGCTGAGACCCATTCTAACCTTACTCTTTTTTCATTAATTCCAAGTTGTTTAATAATAACATTATGCAATCTTTCAAATCTTTCTTTAGCATACTCATTTCCGGAAATATAATGACAATCACCAATATGACAACCTGTGATTAATACTCCATCAGCTCCTTCCTTTAAAGCCTTTAAAACAAATGCAGGGTCGACTCTTCCAGAACACATAACCCTTACTATTCTCATATTGGGAGGATATTGGAACCTTGAAACCCCTGCTAAATCCGCTCCAGCATAACTACACCAGTTACAACAGAATACTAAGATTTCAGGGTTAAATTCTTGACCTTTCACCTTTGCTTTTGCTTTTGGCATCCAAATTTTCTCCTTATTCTCATTCTAATAAATAAGATTCGATCATAGCGTATATTTGATCAAAATCATAATGCTTAACTGAAATTGCTCCGTTTGGACATGTAGCCGCACAAGTACCGCAACCCTTACATAATGCTGTGTTAATGAACGATTTTGCTACCTTTATGCTAATTTCCTCAAACTCCATTAATACTTCTTTAAGTTCAATAGCGTTATATGGGCAAACAGATTCACATTTTCCGCATCCAATACATCTGCCTGTATTTACTTCAGCTATTAATCCTGAAGTTGTTATAGTTTTCGCACTTAAAAATCTACTAGCCCTTCCAGCAGCACCATTAGCTTGAGCAATTGCATCTTGAACATTTTTCGGCCATTGAGCGCAACCACTTAGAAATATTCCGTCAGTTGCGAAATCTAAAGGTCTAAGTTTAACATGGGCTTCTAAGAAAAATCCATTCTTATCTAATGGTACTTTAAGCATTTTTGCTAACTCTTTTAAGTTACTATCAGGAATCATAGGAGTTGACAGTATTATTAAATCTGTATCAAATTCAATATCTTCTTGTAAATTAGTATCAAATAAACTAATTTTATATTTTTCCTCTTTATTATTGACTTTTTTGATTTTTGGTAATCTTTCTAAATCATATCTAAGAAATATTGCATTTTTTCGACGCTCTCGATAATAATCTTCAAATTCTTTCTTAGCCATTTGCAAATCTCTATAAAGAACGACAATCTCAATTTCAGGTTTTAATTCCTTTAATAAACTTAAATTCTTAATACCTACTCCACAGCAAACATTAGAACAATATGTTATTCCTTCTTTTTGCCGAGAGTTTACGCATAAAATAACCGTTATTCTTTCAATTTTATCTAACCATGATACATTTTTGCTTTTTAATTTCTCCTCCAATTCGAGTTGAGTAATTACGTTTTTGTTTTTTTCATCGTATTGAAAAATACCATTTGGTTTTAATTCTTGGGCTCCTGTTGCGACTATAATAGTTCCAATTTTACAATTATGAACTTTTTGTTTTGAGTCAATAATTGCAACATCATAATTTCCAATATAACCTTTTATACTTTCAATTTTAGAGGTTAAAAATAATTCAATGTTTTTGTTGCTTTTTACTTTACTTATTATATTCTCCAGAAATTTTGAAGCATCCTCATGAACAGGGTATAAAATGTTTAAGTTATTCAAAATTCCTCCTAGTTTCTTTTCTTTTTCTACTAAAAATACTTTAAATCCTTGATTAGAGATATTTAAAGCTGCAGTCATACCTGAAACTCCACCACCAATTATTAAGGCTGTTGGAGTTATGTCTAATAGTGCTTCTTTGAGAGGTTTCAATAAACGAGCTTTTGCGACAGCCATTCTAATTAAATCTTTGGCTTTTTCAGTAGCAAATTCGTACTCATTCATATGAACCCAAGAACATTGATCGCGAATATTAACCATCTCGAACAAGTATTTATTCAAACCGGCTTCTTGGCAGGTTTCTTGAAACAAGGCTTCATGAGTTCGAGGAGTACAAGAAGCAACAATAAACCTGTTTAAATTTTCTTCCTCAATCACTTCTTTAATTCGTGCTTGAGAATCACTTGAACAAGAATATAGATTGGCTTCACAGTGAGCTACGTAAGGTAAAGTTTTCACATATTCCACAACTCCAGAGACATCAATATATTTTCCAATATTTATCCCGCAATGACAAATTAAAACCCCGATTCGAGGTTCATCAGAGATTTTAACTTCTAATTCAGCTTTCTCCCTAATTTTTTCTTTTATGGCTTTGAACTTTACAGAATTTAGTAGTAAAGCAATTTGGGATGCTACTCCACTTGCATCTGCTACGGTTTCTGGAATATCCATTGGTCCTTGACAAAAACCACATAAGAACACACCCTCCTTTGATGACAGTGATTTATTAAAATATGATCTTTCTTTAAAGAAATTATATTTATCTAATTCTATACCTACATTTTTGCTCAATTCAACTGTACCACTTGATGGAACTAATGGTGTAGCTAATACTACTAAATTACTTCTGAAATCCTTAAACTCTCCTGTTTGCAAATCTTCATAGTGTATAATCAAATCATTAGTATCTGGATCCTCTTCGATTCGACTTATCTTAGTTTGAAAATATTCTACACCATATTCATTTTGCGCTCTCTGGGTAAATTCATAGAAGTTTTTACCATAAGCTCGAATATCGTGTCTAAAGACAAAGCATTTTGCCTTTTCTGAATGTTCTTTAGTGATAATAGCTTCCTTACTGATATACATACAACAAACACTTGAGCAATAAGGGACATTTTCATGTAAGTCTCTTGAACCAGCGCATTGTATAAAAGCAATCTTTTCAGGCTCAGTTTCATCACTTGGACGTAAGACGTGCCCTCCGAATGGTCCTGAAGCACATAAAATTCTTTCATATTCTAAAGCACTAATTACATTTTTATAATGATAACCCCATCTGGATGATAATTCTTCTGCGGGCATATCAAACCCAGTTGCAACCACAATTGCTCCCACATTAATGTTAATTTCTTGAGGTTTCTGTTCGTAATCAATTGCTTCAGCTTCACAGACTTTCTCACATACACCGCATACCCCTTTAGTCAATTTAAGGCAGATTTCAGGATCTATTAGATAAATAGGAGGCACAGCTTGCGGGAAGGGGATGTATACAGATTTTCTTTTGCCTAACTTCATATCAAATAAATTTGGAACCTCAATTTTTGGACAACGTTGAGAACAATCGCCACATCCCTTACATTTCGTTTCATCTATATATCTTGGCTTTTTTAAAATTTTAATTGTGAAGTCTCCAACTTTCCCAGATACACTTAATACTTCATGATAAGTCATGAGTTCTATATTTGGATTTCTAAAGACTTCCACCATTTTAGGAGCCAAGATACAAAGGCTACAATCATTTGTTGGAAAAGTTTTATCAAGTTGTGCCATACGGCCACCGATTGATGGATTTCTTTCCACTAAATAGACCTTGAATCCTAACTCTGTTAAATCTAATGAAGTTTGAATTCCTGCTATACCACCACCTATCACTAAGACAGATCCTTCCATTCTACTATCCCTCAACTATTTCTAGGTTGTTTATTATGAATTCTGAAAAATCCAAAATCTTAATATTTGCAATATCTTCGAAATCATTCTGTAGACATTTAAAGTGAATTTCACATTTAGGACAAGTAGTAATCATTAAGGATGCTGCTGATTTTGCTTCTAGCATACGTTTATATCTAAGGGCTTTAGATCTCTCATTACAGTTCATCCAAGAATTTACTCCACAGCAGAGAGAATTTTGCTTATTATGTTTCATTTCCTTAAAATTAAAACCTAGCTTTGTTAATTCATTAAAAATTTCTCTTACTTTTTCAGTTAAATTATTGTCCTCTGGTAAAAATCTACTTAATCTGCAAGGATCGTGATACGTGAATGTTGTATCTATATCTTTTTTACTTGGTTTCTTAAAAAATATTTTATTTTGTTTCCATTTATCGTAAATATATTCAATTATATGTTTTACATTAAATTTAGTTGAAAAGTTCTCAAAAATATTAGGATAATCAACTTTAAAGGTTCGATAACATTCTGCACATGCGGTTATTATGGTGGAGACTCCCGCTTTTTCGAATTTCTCCAAGTTCTTCTTCGCTAATTTGATAAACGTCTTCAATTTGCCCTGTCCCCAGTAAAGATCGTGACCGCAGCAACTTTCTTCTTTTAAAACTACTATTGGTTTCTGTTCAATTTGACATAAAAGATTTAGAGTACTTTTAGCTATAGTATCTGAATCTTCAAATTCATATTCATAAAAAGGCAGACATCCTACATAATAAAGAAGCTCTCCTTTATCGGATATTTTACAGCCTTTCGGTACCCAATCCAATGATCTTTCTGGAGTTATATATGGTCTACTCATTATTTCTGCTATTGTTGTGTAAATTCCCTTATGAGCAATGAGTTCATCGGATTTTTGGTTTGCTTCATGTCTCATTTTATACCTTGCAATTCTAACTATATCTGCAAAGTTGATTTTCTCAGGACAATCTTTTAAACATTGATTACACGTAAGGCAATCCCATAAAACACCTGAATTCAATACTTTATCCTCAAACCCTTCTAAGATTAATTGAATTATCCTACTTGGAGGAAACTTTTGCACTTTACTTAATTGACAGACACCACTACAACGTCCGCATTGATAACACTTTTTTAGTAAACTCATTAAGTTTGATTCATAGATTTTTTCTAAATATTCTAACGTATCACCGAATATTTTCTTCCTTTCTAAATCTCTTTTTGATTCTGTTATACTTTTCCCTCTTTAAGTTATTTTCTGCATAAATTTTTCTTTGCGTGATACTTTTGATTTTGAATATTCTATAATTGATTCTAACATTTTCTTCTTTTTTATCTCATCCATCTCTCTGCTGGTTATTATCCCTGCATTAACAGCTTTTTTAAACACTTCTTTTCCTTTATTAGTTCGAATTATTACAGTTGTGTGTTTATCTGGAGATCCTAATCCCCCAAATGATATATCTGCGTAAATATTAGTAAAATCACTACAAGCATTACACGCTGGTCGCATATAATCGTCCAAATGATTAAAAGGAATATTAATGATTTTTTCGGTAGGACCCTCACTCCTTAGTTTAAAAATCACATCTTTCTTAATATTTATCTTTATAATATCTTTAAATTGTATATTAAAGTCTTTTTCAAATTTTTCAATTTGAAATTTTTCAAAAAAAAAGTTCTCATAACAAAACAAACCAAGACAAATCTCAACATTTTCAGAGGGAGTGACTCCTAAATCTTGCATACATCTAATAGTATATATCTGACACGGTGTGCCAACTATTGCTAATTTTTTAAACTTGTAATGATTTAATTTTGGAATAGAATGAGTATATGTACAAAATTTTTGTATCTCATTTAATTGTGGAGTTATATCTAATTTGGCTCCTGAGGCTTTTAATAAATCATACTTGCTATCAGCAAATGTTGCTTCTCTAGAAAAAGGAGCATCAGTTTTAGATACTATGGCACCATCTATTACCTTCGTTTCAATTAAGAAATTAATAATTGAATTAACAACTCCACCATCAGTACCATATTTTAAAAATTCTGGATCAGTAGCCTGACAGGAATATATATCTACATAATGTCCTATAGGTGTTGAAGAAAAGTCTGAGAAATTGTATATATTATTCAAATCATCGTCTAGTATATGAGTTTGCGGACATAAATAATAACAGATGCCACACTCGAGACATTTATCTTTATTAATATATTCAGGAGGTTTATATTGATCCTTTAAGCCAATTACATCATACTCCGCTGAAGAACAGAATGATACACAACCTCCACATTCTTGACAAATACCCTTTTCGTGGACTTCTTTGATTAAATCTTCAAAAGTTTTTGAACTCATAATATTACTCCTTTTTAAGTTCAATTATTTTACAATTTTTTCTTTTTAATCCTGATATTCGCTCCAAAAGACCTAATCCTGGCTTAATTTCTTTTAGACTCTGAGATTCAATTAATCCAGCATCTACTGCGCCCTGATAAATTTCATCTCCTTCCTTTGTTCGAGTAATAACAGAAGACCATCCTCCTTGGGATCCAATTGAACCAACTGAAATATCAGCATAATCAGAAGTTAAATCTTCACAATAATGACAATTATTACGAGCATAAGATTTAACTTCTTTCAAATCTATATCTAATTTTTCACCAGATTTTAAATTAATTATGAACTTTCCACTATCAATATTCATTTTTACTAAATCATTAATATCCTTATCGAATTTGTCTTTAGTTAACTGTACTACTCCTTCATAAGGAAAAGATTCCATACAAAACAATCCAATTGTATATTTTATGTTTTTAAAAAAAGGTAACCCACTTGGAAAGAGATTTCCTTTCTCAATTGCTTTCATCATACAAGGAACCCCCACAACTGCTATTCTCTCATACTTTTTAGCAGCTTCGATAATTGATAACGAGGCAGCATTTGCATATTTAGTACCACCAGTCTTATATAAATCCTTTACATTATCAACTATTACTGGTTCTGGTCTCCATAAATCTTTTGAATGTTGCACAGCAATGATCGCATCCACCAACTTATTCTCTAATAGATATTCTAACAAGGATGTAACAACTCCACCATCTTGTTTCACTTTTTTTATTGCGTCTTTGGTCGTAGCTCCTGAATAAGCATTTAGATAGGCACCAATTTTCTCTGACCAGGTAAGATATTTATCTAATTGCTTAATGCTTTTATAGGCTTGATCTATTGAAAAAGTACGGGGGCAAACGGTAAAGCATAAACCACACTTCATACATTTTTCATCATCAATTTCTAAAGTGTCTGCTGTGACTTCAATGGCGTTGACTGGGCAAATTGAGGAACACCATCCGCATTGGCAGCATACACCAGCATCAAAAACAATTGAAATAGGGTCTAAATAATTTTCTATGAAATCATCTGGTAATTCCTTTACTTCATATCTATAGAAATATTCTTTTTCTTCTACTTCCTTTTCTTCCCCTTTTACTTTTTTTATAACTATTTTAGTTTTAACCTCTATGTGTTCCTCAATAAATCCTTGTTCCTTTAAATAGATTATATCCCGTATAACATTATCAGGTGGAAACTCTTTTACAATTTTTATTATTTCTTCTAAAAATAAGGGTTTATTTCCTCTAAGCGTCTCTAATACAATCTTTCGTTCAGTTTCAGCGTCTAACATGGCATCTATTATCTCAAAAAACTCTCTCTCAGAGTATTTTGCAGCTTTCAAGATTTCATCTTTCGATTCGTAAAATGCTCTAATTTGGAAATTTTCCGAAGCTTTATATGTTGCTTCAATTAAATTTTTCGGAGAAATTCCACCGAATGATTTCTCATTCACAACCTGAACCATATTATTTCCATTTATTCTATTTTTTAAACTTTTAAAATTATTTAAACACCCCTTAACCAACGCATGGTTAGTCGTCTTATAACAAATATTTCCTTATAAGATTCATTCTAAGGGGCTACGCTTGATTTTTTTTTTGATTTTATTTTGTAAATAGGATTTTTACCTATACGTCTTATTTTTTCAACCGTATCTTCAACACTTTTAACTAACTTTTCAGATTCTGCGCCACTTAACCAATATTGATTTATTCGTTGGTTCCCGAATCCTCGGCGTTCTAATATTCTATTAGCTAGATCTACATGTGTTTGAGCTTTGAAATTGCCTGTTTTAAATTGACATTCATCTGGTCGTCATCCAACTACCATAACACCATCAGCTCCAGATTTGATCGCATATAAAATGTGCTTCACATCAATTCGTCCAGTGCACCTAACTTTTATAATTTTAACTGAGGGTGTATATTTTAATCGAGAAACTCCCGCTAAATCAGCTGCGCTATATCCTCATTTTAGACAAGCAAACATCAATATTTTTAAACTATCCTCCAACTATTTAATCACCTCCTAATAGAGCCTCAATTTCAGCATACAACTGGTGATCTCTATAATATCGTATGTCAATAGCCTGAGTAGGACAACAACTCGCGCATACACCGCATCCGTCACAATTTATTTCATCAACGATAGCTCCTTCTTTTTCCGTAATCTTAATTGCTCCTTTTGGGCATTCTTTTTCGCATCTTCTACATGAAATGCAAAAATCTTTATCTACTTCTGCTACAATTAATTCTAAGTCAATTTCACCAGCAGAGGTTAGTTCTGCAACCTTACTTGCTGCCGCTCTTGCTTGTGAAACTGAATAAGCTATATCCTTAGGACCTTGGGCAAATCCAGCAATGAAAATCCCCTTAGTTTTTGTTTCTTGTGGCATTAAACCAAAATGAGATTCAGTTAAAAATCCATTTTTATCAACGTCCAAGTTTAAAACCTTAGCAATTTGTTGAGTACCTTTAGAAGGTAATGCTGCTGTTGATAAAATTACTAAATCGGCATCAATATTAATAATTTCATTAGTTAAGGATGAATATACACGTATTTTAACGTTTTTTGTTTCTGGGTCTTCTGAAATCTCCCCCACTTTCCCACGAATCATTCGAATATCCGAATCTTTTGCCCTTTGGTAATATTCTTCGAAACCTTTTTCATTAGTTCTAATATCTATATAGCAAATAGTAATATTAGCACCTGGAAATTCTTCTTTTAGTAACTTTCCGTTTTTTAAGGCAAGCATACAACAAACGCCACTACAATATGTTCTTTCAGTATCTCGGCTTCCGACGCATTGAATAAAAACAATCTCCTTAGGTTTCTTATCATCAGAAATCCTCCGAACATGTCCTTCTAATGGTCCATTTGGAGCTAACATTCTTTCAAGTTGAGATTGAGTGACCACGTTTGTGAATTCCCCATATCCATATTCTCCAAAAGGTTCATATATGTCCCATCCAGTGGCAATAATAATTGTTCCAACTTTGAATTTAACCTCTTCTGGTATTTGACTGAAATCTATAGCATCCAATTCACAAGCGTCAACACAATTAAAGCATTCTACACAAGTTTCCCTGTTAATATCATATAAAAACGGAACAGCTTGACCAAATGCAATATCAATTGTTTTTCTTGCTCCTAAATCCTCATCAAAATAGTTTGTTGTGTAAGTAGGACATACTTCAGCACAGGCTCCGCATCCATTACAGGTTTCAGGGTTAATATATCGAGGTTTCTTTTCTACAGTTATTTCATAATTTCCTACATAACCTTCAACCTTTTTTACTTCTGAATAACTAAGAATTTCAATATTCTCATTTCGATTTACTTCAAGCATCTTAGGACCACAGATTCAAATGGCACAATCATCCGTAGGAAATGTTCTATCTAATTCTGCCATTCTGCCACCAATAGTTGTGTTTTTCTCCACTAAATATACTTTAATTCCTTGATTTGCAAGATCTAAAGCCGCATTCATACCTGCTATTCCCCCACCAACAACCAAACTTGCTTTTTCAACAGGTACCGTCTTAATTGGTACAGCTTCAAGACGCTTACCTCGTTCAACACCTGCCTTTATGAGAATCTTAGCTTTATCTAATGCTTCTTCATTGCTTTCTGTACACCATGAGCAATGCTCGCGCACATTTACCATTTGGAAAAAGTATGGGTTTAAATCTGTTTTGGCTATCGATCCTCTATACACAGGTTCGTGAGTACGTGGAGTTCAAGCAGATACCACAATACAATTTAATTTTTTTTCATTTATATCCTCAATAATCTCATTTTGTCCACTCTCGGTACAAAGGAAGCTGTGTTGTTTTGAAATTACGACACCATCTAATTCTTTTGCATACTCCACTAATTTATTACAATCAACTTTTCCGCGAATATTAATACCTCATTGACAAGCATAGTATCCAATCCGATGCGTATCAGATTTTTCCATCTTTTTTTACACATCCACCTCTTAATTTACAATTATATATATCTGTTCTTAGACTTTTTAAAATTTGAAATTGATAAACTTCCAATATTGAAAATAAATTTAATATCGAGAAGTGTATTTTTTTTATACTTATTTTAATTTTTATGTTGTATCTATTTAAATAATTTGTTATTTAGCGTTATAAGTTAAATCTGAAAATATAATTAAAGAAATAGTCATTCTTGTCCTATTTCGAAAACTATTTGTTAATTGATTGAGAAATTAAATAATATAAAACTAAAAAATAATTGGATTTAATTAAAAAAGCAATAAAAGATTTTTATTTACATTGTATTATAATTACTTGATTTAATTAGATAATTGGCTTGAAAAATGAGGGATTCAATTGACAATTAGATTTGTTTATTTTCAGTATCTTGACTTTCATATATTCATTTCTATAGTAATACCAATAATTATTTCAGCTATATTTGCTGTTGCTATTGCTATTTTTATGTTTAGATCATATAAATCTCGTCATGAACAAACTCCTAATTCAAAACTATTAAAGAGTGCTGGCATATTAATCATCATCTTTAATATATTGCCATTAACTTTTCCCGGAATATATGGAGCATCAATGACGGAGTTTGAAACTTTTATTTTCGTTAGTTATATAATATTTTTAGGTCTACTTTCATCAATACCTTTCTTTCTGGCGTACGGAGTTTTTTTCTTTATTCTTGGAAGGAAAAGAGATTATAATATTTTTCTCATGATTACAGGGATTCTATGGATAATTTCTTATGGATTTAAAGTAGTTGTTTTAGATGGAGCTATTCTAAGTGTTATAAGTATTCTTGATAGTCTAACCATCCTTCAAAGTAGGGCTTTTTCAATAATCAGTTTTATCTTTACCATCATTAGATTAAACGGTTTTGCATTATTGATAATTTATGGAGTAAATTATAATGATAAAAATCTTATGGTTGTGGGAATCTTAGGATTAGTAGCATTTGCTACGAATCTTTTCTATAGACTTACAATAGTTCTTCTTTTATAATAATTCTTTTTTTATTTAACTTCGATCTCTGGCGTAATTTCCCTATGCTTTCTGTTTCTGATTAATCCCTGAATAGTTTTTTCTAATTGATCAATCTTGATCTCAAGATTTTCGAGCTTTTGGTAATTATGAGAAAGTATTTTCCTTATGAGCCTATTTTCAGACACCGTGAATGATCCTAATTTACGTTTAAAGAATTTAAATCTAAGATATGGTTCTGATCTTTTTAATAAATGGTATTTGATTGTTCTTTTGAAGATTTTAAAGAAAGGTTTTTTAGTTCCAACTTTTTCTCGTACTTCATTATAATAATCATTTAATGTATGATATTGGTAATCAAAAATTTTTTGAGAGCGTTCGGTATCCATGTAACCACAGTGAAAATCTTTTTTAGCAAAAGCCTGTTCAGGTAAGAGTTGTTCACCTAACCCGAAGATTTCCATCATTGTGTTAATATAATCTTTATAATTAGTTCTACATTGTTCACCTCCAGCAATATGCATTGTTTCGCCCCAAACCTTATTAGAATTTACCGCATTTGCCAAAGCTAAACCAACATCTTTAGTATCACATATTTCTATACATGTATCTAAAGGCATATGAAACATTAGTGGATCCATATCAAGTTTATCCACCGATGTGATATACGTTAACCTAAGAATTAAAAATTCTATACCAGACTCTTTAATAGCTTTTTCAGCAGAAATTTTTGTAAGAGCATAAAAATCTCCTCTACTTGGATTTAAAGGATCACTGACCTTAATCAGTGGATTAAGTCTTCTATCCCCATATACTGCAATGGAGGAAGTAAATATTAATTTCGGCATCTTTTTTTGCTTTTTTATCATATTTAAAACATTTATTGTTCCTCCAACATTCACAGCTTCTGCTAATTCTGGGTTGTAATCTGCTAATGGAGGGATGATAGCTGCTAGATGGATGACTATATCTTGTCCATCTATAGCTTTTTCAACATCATTGCTATTTCTGAGGTCTCCCCATACGATTTCAATTTTACTTTTATATTTTTTAGCAAGTTTTTTATTTTTTTTGCTTTTTATTTCAATTATTCTAACTTCATGATTTCTTTTAAGTAATTGGTCTAATGTACTTAATCCAACATTACCAAAAGCTCCAGTTACTAAAATTTTCAACTTCTATTCTCCTTATAATGAATTATTCAAGGTTATTATTCAATACAAAAACAAAACTCCTATTTTATTGTAATAATTAATGTCTCAAGAGTCTAACGGTAGCAATCGCAACCTATAAAAAATATGATAATATTAAATAAAGTAAGAGGATAGATAGAAGATTTTTTAGTAAATATGAAAATCGTAAGATTACAAATACCAGGGAATTTTTTGGAACAAATAGGGTTCAAAGATTTGTTTAACAAGGTTGAATTAGTAGAAATTTTAAATGCATTTCAATATGATCAAACTCATTTTTTTGCATTGCAGAAGATTCGTTTTAAACGTAATGTTAATCTTGATATTAAAGATTTTATAATGACGAACTTCAAACCTAAATCATTACAACTTCTAAATCAGTCTGGAGATGAAATAATTTGTATTATGGATCAGAGTAGAACATCTGGCTTTTTTCCAATAATAGACTCAGGTCCGTGGGCGTTTCTTTTCCCTATTCATGTATCAAGTGATTTAGTTTTGCTTACTATCATTTCACATGAAGATTATATCAAAAATTTATTTGAGATTTTATCTTCTTATAATGACGATTTTGAAATAATAGGGATGACCGACCTAAATGAAATTAATGATTTTGATGAATCAGTTTGGAGAACCATTATTCCTCTTCCACATTTCACAAATAGACAGCGAGAGATTGCTAATTATGCAGCAAAAATGGGTTATTTTAAAAATCCAAAAAGAATTTCTGGAAAGAAAATTGCCCTCCACTTTAATATAAAGGAGGCTACAGTGAACAAACACCTGAAGAATGCAAGAAATCTCGCAATGGAATATTTTTTCGGAAAATATTTCTAAAAAAATAAAAAAATTAAAAAGTATTTATCTTTCAGGCTCCAATCTTTTTATAAAAACAAATAGTGTTAATGGTATTATCCATAGAAGTATTGAAAAGAGGAGCAGCCATTCCCATAATGCATTGCCATATATTAAAAAGATTATGATGGTAGTAAAAGGACCAATAATGCCATATACTCCTAAAGTTTTAGGAATCCTTGTTTTATAAAGTAAAATAAACCATCCCATGCAAAAAGCAGAGAGTACAAAACCAACAAATGATAATTCTGACATCACTCCATGAAGCCCAAAATAACTTCTGTCTTCACTAAATATGCCAACACCAATATAAGCTAAACTACCTATCAAACCAAAGATAAAGGCACCGCTTGTTAGCCTGATTCTCAATCTAGTAAGACTTTTTGTTGTCTTTTGGGGGATTGGAAAAAGTAAATTTTCCATGTAAAATGTTATGGGTATGGTAAATACACCAGCAACCATACAAGCAATATCATATAAGTAGGGAGCAGGTGTATGATTAAAGCTACCAAGATCACTTATCCAATTATCTATAATTGAATAGCCTCCAGGATGTAGCAGTGATGCAACTAAAACACCAGCTATGAGCAATGAGAGATAAGTAATTATAACAATAATTCCACAGATTCTAACTATTTTAAAGTTAATAGTTTTTTCAAATATTCTTGCTCTTATTTTATTTATCGATTTTCTTATATTCAATTGATCTTCACTCTATCTTTTTTTTTAAAGATAATTTTCTATGAGAAGAAAAATTTTGTTAGATTAAAGTTTGATAATTTAAATGTCAAACAAATAAAAATTTAATTAATAAGAAGTTTTGAATATGTAATCGATATTTCAGAATTTCAGAATTTTTGACTTTACATTTAAAAAATTTATTCTATTAATTTTATACTGAACTTTAAGAGACTTTTTAATTAATTTGAAAATATTTTTATAGGCGAAAGACCTAAAATCATAATAATTAAAAAAAAAATTGGTTATTATAATAAAATAGCAGCTTAGAATGTTAAAACAAAACCCATCCCCAGAAGAAATATTTCAGAGGAGAGAGGAGCTTGGAATCGAGAATTCTATTAAAATTTTGACAGAAATCATTGATACTGAAAAAACCACAAGCAAAAGAAGGGGAGCTATAAAATATCTAGGTTTATTAGGTAGAGAAGCTCCTTCATTGAAAAAAGAATGTTTTAACACTCTAGAAAATATTTTGATTTCTGAAGAGGGAATTGAAGTTAAATGTGAAGCTGCTAAGGCTCTAGGAAAACTCAAACTCGATAAGGCACTAAAACCTTTGAAATGGATTTTAGAAGAAAAAGATGATAACCTCGAAATAAAGATTTCTGTTTTGAAAGCCATAAAAAAAATCAAATTTGATGAGGAGGAAATTGAATTATTTATCCGTGAGTTAGATTCATCTTACAACTCTCTTAGAGAATTCATATTCAATCAGCTTTTAACTCTTAATCCCGGAAGATTAGTTAAGGTTTTATTAAAATCTCTAAAGGAAAAAGAATTTTCCAATGAACACAATACAGAGATTATAAAGTTAATGGGTATTGAATTATCAACTATTGATATTTCTTTTGAAGATATTAGTTATCTAAAAAAAAAGTACCCTGAAATAATATCTGAGTTAATAGAAAGTAAACATCTATTATTGGACGAAATAACACGAATATTAAAAGAAGAAGATTCTGAGTTAATGGATGCAATATTAACAATTACAAAATTGATAGAACCCGAGATTAAGGATGACATTATCAAGCTTATACTTATAGACGATTTTATAGTTAAGCAAAACGCAATTAAATTAAGCGGAAAGTTAAAGTTAGTAGATGCTGTTGATTTATTGATCACTAATCTTGACAATATTTATAATGAAGTCAGTATTGCTTCAATTAAAGCACTGGGAGAAATTGGAGACCTTTCAGCGATTCCAGATCTTTTAAGTATATTAGACATAGAAGATGTGAGTTTTGAATATACTGATTTGGATATGAGGTTATTTATATTAGACGCTGTTAAGAATATTTACCTAAATAATAAAAACGCGACATTTAACCATCTTTATTCATACTTAGAAAAGGATAATGATACTATTAAGGAAAGTGTTGCTTTTTTATTCGGTGAGTTGGGAAAGGAAGATTTTGTTAATCCATTACTTAATTTAATGCATGAAAGGAATTTGGAAATAAAGAAAAATTCAATAATCGCTCTTGGAAAAATTGGAAATCTTAAACCTCTTGATGATTTAATCAGTTTGTTAGATGATAAAGAAGTTTATTGGTTGATCAAAAAAGTAGCTGTAGATGCTATATTTAACATTTTTCATCGCAATTGGTATAAATTGAGAGAAAAAGTACCTGATTTGAAGCGAAAATTAAATATGTATCTCGCAACCATAATAGAATATCTTAAAGTCAATGAGAATGAAGATTTTAAGGT
>JBHLLO010000049.1:0-21882 GCA_048885535.1 Candidatus Hermodarchaeota archaeon | reverse complement strand
CCGAGCTACTAAATTCATATCAAATAAGTTAAAAGAGAAAGGATTTACTTATTCAAATTGTATGCGCATTAGTAAACTTGCTGTTGTTAATGTAAACGAGGCTCCAAGTTCGGGTTCAAAATTATACCAGTTTAACAGAGAGTACATTAAGAGAAATTATCCTTTAAGGACTTTAAGTAAGGGTGATCGCAAAAGCTGGCTTAAACTTGTTCCAGAAAATTCATATACAATATTATTAGAGACAATGGGTCTTAATTTATGGTCTAAAGATTTTTTGATAGATCGATCGTCAAATCAGATATATTGGAATTTACACCATATAAATGAGAATAAAAGATCACTAGATCCTAATGTTTTAATAATTGTGTATGATTATGAAAATTTAGGTGATATTCCTCACCTGTATCGCCTCAATACAAATTTCAAGGGGAAGATTTGTACATTAAGAGATATTTATGGTACAAGACGTTTATTACGAACAAGAAAGGTTATTATGCACGATGCAATTATTCAATTGTTGAAATTGGGTAGGACTATAACAAAAAATGATCTTGGTTCCATCAGTCAAGTTTTAGGAGAAAGTAACATTGATGAATTTAGTGAAAGGATTAACTTTTTTATTACCCATGGTGAGGTGGCTTGGTTTGAGAGGTATTATGATAAATTTTATAATGACAACATTAAGAAGCCTTTTTGGGGTACACATTATCTAACATTTCTAAGAAATCAGAATCAAAATATTCCCTAATAGTTTAAATAATTTATATTTTTATTAATCATGTTGAATGGAAGAAAAAGTAGAAAAGTTAAAAAACTCAGTAGAGAGGAGTTCTTGTACAAGTTTGCATCAGAATTGCATGAGATTGTACTTCCAAGTGAGTATGATTATAAAATTTTAGACGAAGTCTATAAAGATATATTGGATGGGAAAATACTTCCAGAGGAAGCTTTGGACGTTTTGCGTCAAAGGCAAAAAGAATTTTTTGAAAAAAAAGGGAAAAAGTAAGTGTCAATTGACAGGACTTCAATTATTTCAATGTAACTATTGTATGAGTAAAAATACGGAAATAATAGAGGGTAAGAAAGCAAATGTTAAAAATATAAAGATTCAAGATTAATTGAGTTTCTGACACTACTTTTTTAGAAACGGAAAGTTTTTAATTTCTTTTAGTAATAATAATCTAATGCCGAAGTTAGACATTCTCTGGGAGGGTAAATTATTATTAGATTATATTAAATGGAATAAAAAACTCATAAACAAATTCAAATTCTCAAATCAATATAAAACTGAGGCTAAAAAACATTGGAACAAACACACAAAAGAAAACCCTAATGATTATGATGGAACGTTAATATTTTTAAGTAATTATTATCTAAAAAATAACTTACTGCTCTTAGATATTGAAAAGATGAAATTTTCTATGGCTACTTACATGTTAACAAAAACCATAACGTTAACCGAAGGATTGGGAGTGCTTGGAACTCAATATCTTGTTTTTTCCCCTAATCTAGAACATATTTTAATTGGTCAACGAGCATTATCGCAAAGTTACTTCCCAGGAGCTATAAATATCCCAGGGGGAATAGTAGAAATCAATGATTTAGATAGACCACCACAAGTTGCCCTAACACGTGAGTTATTTGAGGAAGTTTGTATACCTTTAAAACCAACTTTTTTTCTAAGAGCAATTTTAGGTGGATGGGATAATATATCAATTACTTTTCTTATTTCTGCCACTGTTAGTGAATCTTATGACTTTAAACCAGATGAGTTGGTATCATCTGATAAGAATGAATGGGAAGGGCATTTAAAGTGGCTTTCAATATCTTCTTTAGAAAAAATGCCTTCTGATAACTTTCTTGATGGATTGGTTTATTATCAATTAAAACTTAATAAAGATGGGGGTTTTATTGAATAAGATTTGTTATATTTCTTTCTTTACCTATATAACGTAATTATACTAAAATCCCATTTAACACACCATGTTGACCAGGGCGAGAAGTGATCCTTACTTTTCCTAATTCAGTTTCTACAATTGCTCCTTTAGTTAATATATGCCTTCGATTATAATCTTTTGAGGCATCATTGCTTTCAAACTTCAAGATTCTAACTTTAGAAGTTTTATTATTATTAGGATTTGTAACGTTTATATATAGCGACGAGAATAATTTTAATTTTATATTTCCTCCTAAAGTTCTCTGATTTTTCTTTTTTTCCTCATCTATTTTAGTTTCTATAGGAGGGCGTTCTAATTCTCGCTTTCTCTTCTTTCTAAAATATCTATATTTTTTTCCTGTATATCTTCTTTTCGATCTTGCTTGAGAACGAGCCATGACAGACCATGATTAGAATAGTAAGTAGTAAAGTTATTGATTTCTTTAAAATTTTTGTGTTTAAATCTTTATAATCTGTAAAAGAAAAATAAATATACTAAAAGTTAATTTATTCAATATAACATCTAGAGGATTTTTGAAAAATGATGGAAAATATTTCCAATAAATTAAATTTAGATAAGGATTCTTTAAAAAGAATCATTAAATCGAGTACCACAACAGTCGGAATTATTGTAAAGGATGGTGTAGTAGTTGGAACAGAATCTCAAGCCACTGCGGGTTATACTGTAGCTACAAAAACTGCACAGAAACTATTTGAGATAAATAATTATACATGTGCCACAATATCAGGTACTGTTGCTGATTGCCAATATATTGTAAATCAATTGATAGCCTTTTCACGATTAAAAGAAGTTGAGGAAGAAAGAATTCCTGAACCTAAATATATTGCAAGTATAACAAGAAACATTTTATTCAGTGGTAGATCGTATTATCTTGCTATGATGATTATTGGGGGTTATTCACTTAAAGAAAAAAAAGGCAAATTATATGGAGTAGATTTATTAGGGACTCTTTACGAAGATGAACATTTTATTGCTTTTGGTTCTGGAGGACCTTTCTCATTAGGAGTATTAGAAGCTGATTGGAAACCTAATATGACACTGACTGCAGGAATTGAACTAATAAAGACAGCTATCTCCAGTTCTCGTGAAAGAGATGCTGCTTCTGGGTTTCATATCCAAATTTGTACCATCAACAAGGATGGGTATAAACAAGTTCAATAATAGTTTTTATCTTCTTACTACTTCAATTTGAAAGAATTTTGGATTTATATAGATAAAACCCCTTAATTCATAGGTTATACCATCCATTATAGTCCAAACTAGGTTTTTAAAAGCCTTACTTGTAAAACGATGCATAACACTACTAAAACTGTCTAAAAATTTCATTTGATTTAAATCCATAGAACTTGGATATGATCCAGAAGGGTGCGAATGAAAAATACTAATTAATCTGATTTTACTTTTTAAATTTAATTGCTGAATCTTACTTTGAATAATTTCATGTAATTGCTCAATATTTTCTATTAAAAATGCTACTGCAGATTTTCTATCTGATTGAATACATTCAAAATTTGTTCCTTTGTAATAGTATATAAAATCATCGTTATGGTCTTTTTTCGTAATTTGAGTGATCTCCCCAAAAATTATTCCACATGCTTCATTGGGATGAGAATTATTAACACACATTCGTAATTGTTCAATAATTCCTCTATTTAACACTAACTTTATATCATCTTCAAACTCAATCTCCATACAACTCACTTTTAACTATATCAAGGTTATTGCTGCATTTAATGCTGCAAGCCTCGCCTTTCGTGTTTCTGTTCCTAATCCTATTATAATAACATCTCCTTTTTCAAAAATTATATTAGCATTAATTAATTTCGTTTTGAAATATAGCTGAACTTTATCATTAATTTTTATATTGAGATTATCCTCCGTTGAAGAATATGATGGAAATGCTAGTCTATTTCCATTATGAATAAGGCAAGTAGCTCCCAATCCATCGACTTTAATAGCCGCATCTCTTTGTTCCACTCCACTTTTCAATTGATCGGCACTATGTTTAACTAAACAAAAATATGATTTTGAAATTTCTGAATCAAGGATAAAATCCTTCAGTACCGATATATCTCCTTCTTCTAATAATGGGATTTTATTTTTTATCTTCTTCAAAATCCTTAAGCCTTTTTCAGTTAATACATGTCCTTTAGATGTAATCTGCTGTTCACCATTTAAATTCTTTATATTGATATCTATAAAATTACCAATTTCCTTTAATTTGTAAATAAGAGACTTTGCAGTACCTTCTCCTACCAATAGTTCTCTCTTTAGGCGATACCTTCCCAAACCTTCAGGATTTTCTCCAAATATTAAGATTGCTAAAAATATATGAACATAGTTAAAAGAAGGTTTAATAGTTTGGCTTTCGAATAAAATATCCAATTCTTCAAAATCTTTCATTGCTTCTATATATATCTAGAATTCATAGGTAAAAAAAATATAAGGTCAAAAATTATAAAAGGAAAATTATTTTTTTTTAATAATAACGATAGAAATCTTAATGTCGGTAGTACTCATAAAAAATTATGAATAAAAAATCTGAGGATAATGACTCAAAAGGCATTAAAGGATTAGTAGTCTTTAAAGACATAAAAACACAACAACCTCAGCAAGAAAAATTTGTCTCTTTAGAGTATGTAGATCAAGAAAATAAAGTTAAGATAGTCCATAAACTTGAACCATATGGAGCAAATTATCTTTATTCCTTACTGATTGTCAATCAAAGTATGGCTCCAATAACCGAAGTTAAAATTAGAATAAGATTCCCCGATTTTTTAGCACTTTGTAGAAGCAATCCTCCGAAAGTCATAATTGATTCAGATTTACCTGAAGAGAATGAAAAACAATTAAGGATTGAATTTGATAAAATAGAAGAAATTTCTCAAAAACAAATAAATTCATTTTTCACTCCTTTATCCCTTGAAGAAAAAGGCGAAATTCGATCCTATGTCACCTTTGTAAATAATGCAGATTTTGTAAGGGCGCTTGATTCAGAACCAGTGGAAATCAAATTCGATCCAATCTCACTTGAACCAAAAATTCTACCTAGCAATGAAGTGAAAAATTTTCTTAAATTACCAGGTATAAAACGCGGAATAAAAAGTATTGGGATTGGGACTAAAGGGGCTGTTGATTTGAACTACTTCTTTTATCAAGTAGAACAAACAATTCTGGAACAAAACTTTCAATTAATTACAAAAGATGAAAGTAATAACATAGGATGGTATTTCGCATCTGAGCTTGTGTCAGGAGATGATATTCTAATAATTGGGCAAATCAATTCCAATAAAATAGAATGGCTTGCTGCTTCAAATAATGCAAGTATTATTATCACGGTTCTAACAAATTTTGTTAATCAATTTTCCAATCGTTTAATAATTGATAATAAAATTGATACATTAGATCAAATCTTCAACTTAGAATGTGAATACTGCGGAAATGTCTTACCATATTTTCCAGAAAGATGTGAATCTGTTGAATGCTCAACCTGTAAATATGAAAAAATTGTTTGGTCTTAATAGCACTATTTAAAACAAAAAAAAAAAGAGAAAGACAACTTTAAGCTTCTTTCTTTTTATATATATAAATTAATGAAATTATTGTAATCCCCGCAAAAACTAAAAAGAAATTTCCATAGGATATAGCTTCAACCCACTCCAATTCTAGTCGGTATTGGTAAATGTTATCAAAAAGATCATCCCAGTGAGCAACAATTAATTCGCTAGTTATTAAATTGTCATTAAAATGCCAGCGATAATATAAATCAGATGAAATATTATAACCACTAAGAAAAATCAATCGACCATCGGTATAAGAAGTCGATCCCCATTGATCAAATGCATAGTAATTACTAATATAATCTACTAAAGCTTCATAAAAATGATGTCCATAATTTGTAGGAACAAAAAACCCGTGCTCGTAAATTGGAGCATAAAAGGAGGTTGTATTTGTCCCTGCATCGAAATAAATAAACATCTGATTATCTAAAATTGTTGTTGTTTGTTGAGTGACGCTATTATATCTTGTGACTGTAGCGTTTATTCCAGTGGCATTTCCACCGTTTAGTGCCCTAATAGAGTTTACTGTTATTCGAAATTCAGAGTTGACTGGAAGGAATCCAAGACTTGTATTTGTTTCTCTTACAATCCATGTATAGGTGTTTCCTTCTGTAACACCCCAGCTTATATTATAAGCAGAAGAACATGGAGATCCTAAGCCTGGTGAGAATAAACCAAAATTTATGATAAGACAGAAAATTCCTAAATATATTAAATAAATCTTTTTTGACTTAATCATCGGATTTCAATTTTTTTTTAATATAATTCTATTATTTTACAGAAAAGTATTTAATTTTTTGTACAAAATTGGATTTTTATTTAATCATTTCCCATTAATTTTTCAACAATAATTGAAAATAATTAACTTCTGGATAACACAAAATTTCTTGATCAAGCATCTCAGAATTTGAAAAAACTTTTTATTTTTTTCAAATTATACACGATTTCGAGGAAAGAGAAGAAATAGAACCTTCCGCTTTAACTTTTAGTTTTGATATTTAACGAAATTCGAATTTCCATAAAAAATCTTTAACTTTTACGAGATTGATTTTTTATTATCTTTGAATTTTGTCGTGAAATTTTTTCCATTTTTTTCCTCATAAACTTAAGTACTAAGCAAAATCTTTAAATATATAGAAGATATATAACTATATAACTAACCATTAAATAATAACAAAAATCAATAACATTACAAAAATATAAATTAAAGAGTGGAGGAATAAAAAATGTCTGAATATATTAGTTGGAGTCCTATTCGAAGATTAATGAAACATAATGGGGCCATTATAGTGGCTAGAGACGCCGTTGACGAATTAGTCGATTGGATGGGCATGGCTGCTGAAAAAATAACCAAAACAGCCTTAGGTCTAACCAAACATTCAAAACGCAAAAAGGTAACACGGGATGACATCCTTTTAGCCATTAAATACTTTAAAGGTTAAAAAAAGAGGGATTTATCCAGATTTAATACATTATTTTTTTTTCTTCTTAATTTTGGATTTTTTAAAGATATTAATATCTTCAAATTTGAAATCATTTAAACTCTGAATAATCATTTCCAAATCAGGGTTTTCATTAGTGAGTAAAACCAAAATTTCGAATTTACTCATTAGGAATATTAATATCCCGCCATTAGAACCTTCAATATATAAATGATTGAACTCACCGTTACTCATTTCAGAATTTCCTTTTCTTCCTAATGCTAATATCGTAGCTGAGAGAGCAGATAATTGGGCATCATTCAATTCTCTTGGAAGAGTGGATGCAATAGGTAATCCCTCAACAGAAAGCAAAATTACTGCCTTTATAGCTGAATTTGCATTTTGCAAATTGTCTAACAGCTCATTAACGCTTTTAGGATTATATCTCACTAGTGGTAAATAAGCAATTTGTGAATAAATATATTTCTTAACAAGGAATCAATATAGAGGGAGGAAATTGAATATTGGTGCTATATTGGATCAACAAATATTATGTAGATTCAACAAGTTTATTAAGGAAAAATTCTTTTATAATTATAAAAAAATGTTTTGGGGTTTTAAATTTCTTCCCTATAAATATTAAGAGATAATTTACCAAACGTTAGTTTCTGCTAGATACAATATTCAAGAAAAAACGGTGTTAAAATGAAGGTTCTCTATGTAAATCCAGCTCGATTAGAAGCAGGATTAGATGCTATTATAAAGGGTGCCCCTTTAAGCCTTATTTCAATCGCTGCAATGGTTCCTGATCACGAGGCGAAATTATTCGATTTTAAAGTTGATAGATATCGAGAAAAAAGATTTCGCAGTGATCTAAACCGATATGATGTAGTAGCTATTACTAGTATGACTCCACAAATATATCATGCATTCGAGGTAGCACAAATGGCTAAAGAGCAAGGTTGTCATACAATATTAGGTGGATATCATCCAACTTTAGCACCAGAATTTGTAGCATGTCATCCAGCCGTAGACTTCACCATTCGAGGTGAAGGAGAACATACTTTTAAAGAAGTTATTGATTATCTTGATGGGAATAAAAATAATATTTCATTAAACCAAATTGATGGTTTATCATATAAGGATAAAGATGGAACAGTGAAACATAATAAAGAGCGTCAATTAGAACTTAATTTAGATAACTTTCCAATGCCCAGAAGAGATTTATTAGATGATGCAAAATATATTTATTTAGGTGCAAGAGTAGCTCAACTTGAAACTTCACGTGGTTGTCCGCATAATTGTAAATTCTGTTGCATTATAAAAATGTGGAGGAATTCAAATAAACCTGTAACTTATAGAACAAAATCAATTAAAAGGATTATGCGAGAAATTTATGATGTCGATTGGAAAAATGATTTTATCTTTTTCTGTGAAGACAATTTTACTATTAAAATAAAACGGACAAAACAAATACTCGAAACTATGATTCGTTCTGGAGTGCCAAATAATATTTATTTTTCCTGCCAATCCCGAATTGATTCATTATATCGAAATCCTTGGTTGGTTGATCTAATGCATAAGGCGGGTATGAGACAAGTTTTTCTAGGGATTGAATCAGTTCACCAACAAAGCCTTGATGCCATGAATAAGCAAAATACTACTCCTGAAATGATTAAAAGTGTTGTATCTATGCTTCAAGACCGTGGAATTTCAATATTTGGAGGTGTTATTATTGGATATCCAGGTGAAACTAAAACAATGGTAAGACAAAATATTCAATTTGCTAGATCGCTTAATCTCACCTGTATTCAATTTACTCCCATTACAGCATTTCCGGGAACAGAGTTCTACAATGAAATGTTTAAACAAAAAAGGGTTACAACTAAAGATTATAAATATTATGATTTATTTCATCCAATGATGCGCACAGAACAACTAACTACTAATGAGATATATAAATTAGTGGGCGAAGCATATTCTGCATATTATCTTAGTAAGGGTTGGCTCAAAATGCTTATAAAAAGATATACTAATCCCTTTGGTAAATTTAATTGGATGGGCCGAAATGTACCACGCTTTGCTAAAACAGTGATTAAAAGCGGAAATGATATGCTTCATTCAATGGGAATGAGTAAGTCGATGATTTCTGATGAATTAAAAGGATTTATGAAACATGGAATACCCGATATAACATTCATACCTAAAAGATCTGATGAAAAAATCGAGAAAATCGTTTATATCAAAAATACAAAAAAACTGGCAAAGGTTTCTTCCACTTCATCAGATTAAAACAACGAATGGTAAAGTAAATAGCTATTTTAATAATTTCCTGGGAGTTTTTAGTGAATTCCTCATGTTCAACAGTATAATATTGTACTATTTTTTTGGGTGGACATGGGTATATTCGTAGAATAGATACTAATTTTAAACATTAAACTTAGTTACTAAAAATCTGGATGTATCATGTTTTTTGAATAAACCATGATAAATGGTTTTACAATAAATTTATCACATTTTTTTAAAAATTTTATGATTATATTAAATGTCCAATAATAATTCTTAAAACTATGTGCCTCTCTATTTTATAAAAATCTTTCAGAGTTGTACTTTTTAAATTTAAATATAGAAAGTTATCCATAACATGCAACATCCGAAATTGGAGTATTTTAATGGGCAATTCTTAAAAAAAAATAAGATATTTTATCGACAGTATCAAGAAAACATCGTAAAGAGTTGCATGAATAAAAATTCTCTTGTAGTTTTGCCAACAGGGTTAGGAAAAACCATTATTGGTATTTTACTTGCAGTTAAAGCTTTAGAAAAATATCCTGCATCCAAAATTTTAATTCTATCCCCCACACGACCATTAGTTTTTCAACATAAATCCTCATGTCAAAAATTGATGAATATTGAAAAGAAAAAGATTACTTCATTTACGGGAAAAATTCAACCAGAAAAAAGGCGCTTCCTTTTTAATAATTCAAAAGTTATAATTTCTACACCCCAAATAATAAAAAATGATATTGAGAGAGGTAGATATGATTTAAGGCATGTATCTTTACTTATTTTTGATGAAGGTCATCGAACAAAAGGTAATTATGCGTATAATTTTATTTCTAATGAATACATTTCTACTTGCACAGATCCTTTAATATTAGCTTTAACTGCATCACCAGGTAAAAGTTATTTTCACATTCAGCAATTGTGTGATAACCTTTTTATTGAAAATGTTATCTTCAAATCTTATGAAGATAATGACGTTCAAAAGTACATATATGACGTTGATACCTATTTAGAATTCGTAAATGTTCCAGTTAAAGTTTTAGAGATTAGTGCTGTATGGTATAACTTATTTGAAAAATTTTTAAAATTATTTATTGAGTGGGGAATAGTTAAACCTAATAAACCTTATTATTCGAAATTAGAATTTTTAACAATAGCTCAAGATTTAACTTTCTCATTAAGATATGAAAATGGTTATGAATCAGAAATATCAGAAGATGAATATAATAACTTATTATATCATCAAAATCCAAAAGTTATAGATATTGTTAAAGAAAAGGATCTAAATGTCCAAACTATTTATTCCTATTGCTCAAGTTGCATCAGCATACTCCATGGCAAAGATTTGTTGGAAACTCAAAATTATTCCCTATTTAAATCATTCCTAGAAAGGGTTGCTTTAAAGTCGGGACAAGATATTTTATCAGCAAAAAGGATTACCAATTCAGAACATTATAAATTCATAGAATCCTTATTAGAGAACACTGATGATGAAGAGTTAACCCATCCGAAAATAGAAAAAATGCTTTCTATAATTGAGGAGGAAATAGAAGAATATAAAAACAGAAAAATTTTAATTTTTACACAATTCCGGGAAATGGCAGAATATTTGAAAGTTGAAATTAAGAATAGATTTGGTATTGAATTAAAAGCTGAGAAATTTATTGGTCAAGCATCTAAATATGATGATCTTGGATTCTCTCAGAATAAACAGATTGAAATTCTCGAGGAATTTAGAGAAGGAAAAATAAGTGTGCTAATTGCAACCAGTGTAGCTGAGGAGGGTCTTGATATTCCAAATGTTGATGCAATAATTTTTTATGAACCTGTTCCTTCCGAAATCCGTTTAATTCAAAGAAGAGGTAGGACTGGCAGAAACGCACCGGGTAGATGTTATATACTCCTTACTAGAGGAACTGTAGATATTCCATTTCATAAAGTAGCATTGAGAAAACAAAAGACGATGAATGATATTCTTTTAAGACCTAAAAATATAGAGCTATTTAAAACAATAAATAGAAAGGAAATTAATTTTGACACACAAAAGTGTTTTGATGAGTTGAATCTTTTTGATAAACCTAAGGATCGCAAAGAAAAAGAGCGAGAGTTGCTAGTAAACCGATCAATTGATGATATAATTACAGAAATAGAAGACTTCATAAAAAGTGAAGAATATAATGAACTGAAGAAGCATGGAGTGACATGTATTAATGAAATTCTCAGTTTTGATGAAAGTAAATTGAAAAAATCTTTATTAAAAATAAAAGGAAAGAAAAGTTTTCAACCTAAAGAAAGGAAATTCAGGATAAATAAAAACGTTAAGACGCTTATCAATATTATAAAAATTTATGGGAAACAAGGTTCTATGAAATTTTCGGAATTTCAAAAATATGCTTATGAAGAAGATTTAATAAATGACAAGTTTTACATTCATTTTAATCGAGCTTGTCATTTAGGATATTTACGTAAAGAATCTAATCAAGTTCAATTGATATTAGATTATGAATAATAAGGTGAAAAGCAGGAAGTAATTAAATCTTTTCTTGTTTTTTACGTTTGAATAGTAAGAATAAGGCAAGAACGATTATCAATATAATTAACACAATATAAATTAATGGACCTGTAACGCTTGACAATGAGATGGTAATAGATAAGATTGCAGCTAGGAATGTGAATATACTATAATTCTGACTTGTAAAACTTTTAAGACGCCTCCAAAACATATATAACCTGAAATTCATTTTTTTCATAACCTCTAGTTCTGTTTCATCTAATTTCTCTAATATTTCTGGATTTTCATAATACAATCCAATTTGAGGATTATATTTCCCTTCTAGTTTTTCTGAACTAATTAAAGTTATTAGATGTTCTTGAATTTTCTGTTTCTTCATTTTCAATTCATTCTGTAAAAAACTTATGGTTAGGTATTGGTTAGCAACAGCTTTAATTGCCATTGAAACATATGATTTAACTATCAATTCTTCTAGGGATTTTATTTTTTCAGTTAGGAGTTCTCTAAAGCCTTTGAGGAAATGTTCAAAATCTTCAAGTAAATACTTATTTTTATTTTCAAAATTCTTTGATTTTCTCTCATACTCTTTCACTAATTGCTTCACATTTTTTGAAATTTCTTTAAACTCTATTTCAATTTTTTTCTCTCTTTTTTGTACTTTTATATAAGCACGTTTAAATTCTTTATACTCAATATAATCTTCCACTCTAGTTTGCAGGGTTCCTAATAGCTGGCTTAAATAGATTTTTATTTTACTTATTCTTTCTAATAATTCATTTCGATAGGTTTCATCTTTCAGAGTAGTAATATCTTCCATAATCTTATCTAATTTAATATTATAGAAATCAGAAAACTCATTCTTTCTTAACACATAGAATTCTCTAATTTCCGTTTCAAGTCTTTTAAAGTTTGAGGACTTACTTAGAGTATCTTTTAATTTATTATTGATCTTATCTTCGACTTCTTTATATCTTAAATCAAATTTCATTTTTTTTGATTCAAAATTCTCAATTGCTTTTATATGAGATTCAAATTTTCTAAGGTCTTCAAAAGATTTTATAAAAAGATTTATAAATTCTCCTCTCAATAAATCAAATTCTTCTGAAATGAAGTTTTGGAATCTATTAAAGAATTTTAGGTTCTCTGAAATTTTTTGAATCGCGCTTTTTCCATTTGTTAATATATTGTCTAATTCTTTTCGAGTTTTGAGGTTTTCTTCCCTACTTTCATCAATTTTAAGCTCTTTTACTTTTACTTCATACCTTTCTCTAACGCTTTTTTCAATATTTGGGTACTCATTAATTCTATTTTCTAATTCTAGAATGTTTACTGCCAACTTTTTATTTCTGACACCTGAATCATATAATGCTAAAATCTTTCCAATTTTTTCTTGGTGAAACTTAATCAGTTTGGTATCTACAAAGGTATTTAGGTCTTTATTTTTATAAAAAGCAACATTATGGAAGATCATTATTTTTTTTGTTTCATCTAGATCACCTTCGAGTTTAGAAAAATCTATCATTTCTCTTATCAATGAAATTACTGATTTACACTTTAAATTTAGCCTATCAGCAAGCTTTGTCAGATCTATTTCATTAGTATTTTTCTCTATCGTCCATGTCTCTATTTCATTAAGAATAATTTGATTCACATAATTTTCTTTTAGGTTTTTAATCTCATTATTGAGATAATCTTGGAATTTTTCCCATTGAATGATTGTAATAGTATTTTGATCGAAATTTGGTATAAGATCTTTTAAATTATTAAGTTTTTTCAGATATGATTTATTCTTACTATCTAATTCAATAAGGATTTTATCAAAACCGCTAATTAATTCAGTAATTTTAATATTTTTCAAATTATTTAGTTTAGTTTTATATGCTTTGAGGTTTGCTTTAAAATCCTGGATTTGTTGGAAGATAAAATTGTCAAAATCCTCGATTTTCGCTTTATTTCTTTCTTCTGTTACCTTATGCTTAAGAGACACCACTTGATCTGCTATTAAATTTATAATTGATTGTTCTAGCTCATCTAATTTTTCTTCTAAATATTGATAAAGAAGGAAAAGTTTTTGATTTTTTTTTACTTGGCTTTTAACTGTATCTCTTAAACTTTTTAAATCATTAGTTTTTTGATTGAGTACTAAATCAGAATCTTTTTTTATGATTTCGAAAGCTTCCTGGAATTGATTAGAAGCAATTTCAGTTTTTGCTTTTTCGGATATATTTGAAAACTCTTTTTTAATTTCTTCTTTTACATTTTCAATCTTTTCAATTGTTACGTCAAAGAAGATGAATCCTTCTTTGTATTGATTAAAAATAGAGTCAAAGTTCTCCTTTATATTAACCCAATTATCAATAATCCTCTTATGCTTCTTAAGAACGTTCTGTTCTTTTATAGTAATTTTTTGTGATACTTTATATATCGTATTATCATACTTATTAACATAATTTGCTATTTTATCGAACTCTCCTTTTATTGACTTATAAGACTGGTCATTATAACCTGCTTCTAGTCTTTCTCGGAAAAATTTTCGGAAAGAATCTAATTCTTTTTTGATATATTCTCCAACTTCAAAAATTCTACCATCTAGTTCATCTAATATAGTATCAAATTTCTTTATTTCTTCTTTTTCTAGAATCTTTTCATTAAGGTACCTTTCGACTTGATTTAACTTTTTCTGCATTATAGAATATGCTTTTTTCCATTGATTTATTTCAGTGACTAATACTGCTTGAATATTAATATATTTCATTTCTTGACTAAATGAATTCTCAATGTTTTCGTTTAAGAAATCCGCTTCTAATAAAGCATTTCTTAAAATAAATTTCATTCTTTGTTTTGCATATTCAATTTCATCTAAAAGTAAGTACGACTCTATTTCCTCTTTTATCTGGGTTGTAGTATTCTTTAAAGTTAAAGTCATATTATAAATATCATTTTTTATATCTATCAATTTTTCTTTTTCTTCAAATAATTTCTCCGTATTTACCTCAATATCAGAAATTATAATGTTGTCCAAGAAATAATCTAAATAGAAATAATATTTAGGTTTTCTAAGAAACTTTGTTTTTGCTCGTATAGTTCCCTGGAAAAATTTCTTCCCTATCATATCATTAACTAGAGGTAAAACATTTTCTTTGATTTTTAAGGGTTCTGCATTATGTTCTATTTTATAGTTCTTAAGGATATCAGAAAGACAAATTATGCTATTTTCTCTCAAATGAGTGTTTATTTTGGTTGCGATAATTTTTAGACCTTCACCCAGTGATCTAAGATAATTACTAAATTCAATTGTATTATTAATAATCTTTAGATTAAAATTATAACTTAAGTTAATATATAAGATTATTTCTTCAATTCCATGTGTCAAACCAAAAGAATTTTTTATCTGCTTAATATCTATAAATCCGGTTTTTTCTATTTGTTTAAAAATAACTCTTTCTATTTCTCCAATAAATTTTTTCCAAATAAATGATAAAAGAATCACAAGTTTTGCTAAATCAGTAAACAATTCAACATTATCCAATTGATCAACTTCACATATTTCTTGAATTTTCTCATTAACAAATGAATAAATTCTAGCAGAATTGTAATCAACTAACCATGAGAAATTTTTAAATATATAGATTATCCAAAATGTGTCATTTACTTTACCTTGTTCATTAGAAAAGCTAAACCCACCATCTTGCATTTGAAATTGATTATAATAATAAATTTCTTTATCTTTTACATCTAACTCTAAATCCAAATACTTAATTGCTAAATACTTAAATAACATTGAAGGTATTTTCTTTCTATTACTCAAGTAGGAGCGGAATTGTTCTTTAAATAGTCTAACATCGTTTCCTATAATTGTTAGAATTTCGAGAATGTAAAATACCGTTTCTGCTGTGAATGGTTGTTTATGAATTTCACACGCTTTATCAAGGCAATGAAGGAAAATTTCACCTTTTTTATGATCATATAAAAAATTTTTAATTTTTCTAATAGTATCAATTCTTCCCTTCACTAAAAAATAGTCATCCAATAATCCTAATAGTTTTATACACGCTAAAGCATAATAAGTTGACCAAATATCGGGTAATGCACTTGAAGTAGGATTTTTCTTAAAACCTATTTGATCCTTTTCGATGATATCTAATTCACATGACTTTACAAAATCATAAAAAAACTGTATTTGATTTCCGAAATCTTCTTTAAGGTATTTTCCTAATAAGAGAAACCAATAAAGATGTTCTAGATCTAAATTTGACTCTTTTCTTATTGCTTCAGCCCTTGTATGATAAAGTTTTATGATTCTATTATAATAACCTAAATGAAAACTTCCAATTTTTTTCCGATCAATAAGTACAAATGATTCAAAAAGCTCTTTCTTGAATTCTGTAATATATGGATATGCAGTTTTCTTTTCTCCATGCAACAACAGAATATGCCTCTTGAATCGTTTTGAATATAATGATAATTGTTACATTTATTTTTTGCCATCTGAATTCATTTTATGTATCAAAAAAAAGAATAAAAACTCTAAGTAGAGTATATTAGATCACAATTTAGCCAGTCTTAACTCAAATAATCTAACGAAGAGCCTTTAAATAAAATATTTCCAAAAAAAGAAAAAAATAAATAAATTAAAAGATCTATAAAGGAGGGTCACCACCAAACCTCAATGTACTATTTATCCCCATGTTATCATGCCACATTGGATTCTGAATTGCAAACAACGGCATTGGTCGAACTGCTGGAGGCCAAGTGGATGCAAAATTAAAAGCATCTAAGATACTTCCATCATGGTCTAAAACATCCCAGAACCAATGAAAGAACCAAGATCCTGCAAAACCATCTGGATTTCTATTATGTATATAATACCATGCTAGTAAATTTGAAGAAGCACTAACCATAATACAATTTTCTATATCATACCAACTTTGACCAATATTGGCATCTGCATTCAAGAAATTACCACTAAAGCAACAATCTACGTTAATCATCATTCTCTGGCACTTGATTTCTTTAACTAAATCATAAAATTCAAACTCCGTAATAAAACTATTATCTGCCTCAAAGTGGAAGGTAGCATTTCCATCTGGCAATAATTTATTTGATCCATGGTCACACATAAATATAATCAAGGTATCCTTTTGATGTATACCTGAAGCAAAGGACCCAGTGTAAGATACATTTAATTCTTGTTTAAATCTTGATGCCGTTACACTATCGTTTGCAACATCTATAATCGCGGGTACTCCATCATGAATTAAATCATTAGCATATGCATCAAATAGACTAATATCAATTATACCATCAGCATCATTCTTATAGTAGAGCATAAAAAAGATATTATCATCGGTATATCCATGATTTTTTAATATCCAATAAACCTGTAACCCTTGAGCAGGGAAGCCATCTGAATCAATCCCTGGAGGAGGGGGTGGAGGCGGAGGCGGAGGATCAGTAGGGTTGTTTAAATCAACTTGAATCCATTTATATATTTCAATGTTATCAAAGTAAAAAATATCACCCGGTGGAAGGAAATTACTAACATTAACTCTCAATGCTAAAGTCAAATCTGTTATCTCATGTCCAGTTTCGTTATTGCAGACTCCAGTTATATTTAAAGTAAACCACTGATTCAGTTTAGTACTTACATTAATCGACCAATCTTCCCTAACAACACTGCGACCTGAGTCTAGCCAGATCAACCCAATTTGAACACCTTTACCACCAATAGGATGTGGACTTTGTATAAATACATCTGCAGTCATATTATAAAAAGCATAATTATTTAATGAATAATGCTCAGAAAAATTAAGCAGATAATTTCCCACCGCTGGACCAGGAATAAGGCTTAAAATAGATAGAGAGCCATTTCCAAAATCATAATCACCATAACTGTTATCTATATTATTATAAGTCCAGTTACCCGGACCATTGTTAAGGTTAGAGTCATTTCCACCATTAAAATCACCATCTGGTTCACTCCCAAAAAAATCATTAGCGCTAGCACAGATGAGTGCTTTTCGTTGACCAATATATTCCCCAAAAGGAAGGAAGATCAATAATAATCCCACAGTCAATCCAATTATAATAATTATTATCACGACAATTGCAATTGCTTTTTTCCTTTTCATAAACCTTCACGAAAATTGAATTTCTATTCTAATTATATTCTTTTTTTATTTAAAATTATACCTTGAAGAAAGATTAGATAATCCATCAATTTAAATATTAACTATTTTTCTCTAAATTGTCCAATTATTTAATAGAAAGCCCAATCGTAATAAGATAAATATAATCTATGAATATAAAGAAGGCTATTAAATTTGTTCAATTGAAGGGAAACTTAATTGAAAAGGCGCGTTTAGAAACCATTCTTTGGAATAAGAAGCCGCAAAAAGAAGTGGTTAAACAATTAAGGGCACTTCAAAAACCAAATGGTAGCTTTAGCTATTGGATAAAAGAAGTTGGTAATATATGTGATACAATATATGTTTTATTTTGGTTTGACGACTTAAAGTTATATCGGGGATCAATTATAGATTCTGCTTGTAAATTTCTATTAAATAGACAACAAAAGGATGGAGGATGGGACGAGATTGATGAAGTCCAAAAATTCAATCCCCCGAAATGGATGATACCAGGTAGAATCGAAACGAGAGTATGGTTAACAGCATATTGTGCTCATTTACTAATTCGTTTTAGTTATGCTGAAGCTGAGGGAACCTACTGCCCTACAGACTTTTTAGTTGAAAATTCTGATGAAACTGGAAGATTAAGAGGTTATTTTAGAGCTACTTGGCTTGCTTTACCTATGTTCTCTTTTTATCCCGGAATGGACTCTGAGCCCTTTCAAAAAGCGATTAATGTTCTTCAATCTAATTACTCCTCTGATTGGGAAGGTTCTTATTTAGCTTGGTTTGTAAGATGCCTAAAGGATGCTAACTTAAAAATCAGCCATCCTTTAGTTAGACAATGTCTAACTGATTTAGAGCAAAAACAACAAAAAGATGGAAGTTGGAAACCCGAAGTGGGTGAGGGTGAAAAACACTCAGTTAATGCCACAATTGAGACCTTACGTGCATTCAAAAGCTATAATATCATTTAATACTTACATTAAAAAATCTCTAATTTGTTCAGCAATTATTTTCCCTTGAGCTACGGCATCAACAACGCTCTTAGATCCAGTAACACAATCACCTCCAGCTAACACTTTAGAAACCGAAGTGAAAAATTTATCATTCACTTCAAAAGTGTTCACCAATGTGATCTTGAATTTATTTTTGTCAAATCCTTTAAGATTGGGTTCTTGACCAATTGCTTCAATTATGTAATCAGCCTTCACTTTAAACTCAGAGTTCTCAATTAGTATAGGTCTAGGTCGTCCACTCTCATCCGTATCACCTAGTTCAACTTTCTGACATATAGCGATCTGAAATTCATTTTCAGTACATATAAATTCAACTGGATTTGTTAGGTATTTAATAGAAATTCCCTCATCCTCCGTATCCCTTATTTCAGCTTTTCCTGCAGGCATTTGTTCTTTCTCTCTTCTATATAATATAGATACATTTGCTCCAAGTCTTTTTGAGACTCGAGCAGCATCGGTAGCTGTACTTCCCCCTCCTATTACAACTACTTCTTTCGCTTTAAGATCAGGAATTTCTTTTTCTAAATGAAAATATTCCAAAAAATCAATAGCTTGTAAAATAATCTGTGGTTCTTCTCCTGGAAGTTTCGTCCATTTTCCCCTATGAGCTCCAATTCCAATGACAACTGCATCAAAACCAGATTCGAGTAGTCCTTGTACATTGAATTTCTCATCAATCCCCTTATTAGTGAAATATTTTACTCCTAATTTCCTTATATTTTCTATCTCTTCCTTTAAAATTTTTCTTGGTAGACGAAATTCAGGAATTTCTGTAGCCATCATTCCTCCTAATACATTTAATTTTTCGAAAATTGTAGTATTGAATCCAAATTTCTGCAAAAAATATGCAACAGTTAGTCCAAGAGGTCCTGAACCAATTACCGCTACCTTTTTTCCTGTATCATCATCTCTTTTAAAATATTCTCTAGGAATACTAAAATTATCTACTAAAAAGCGTTTAATAGTTGGAATTTGAATCGGATCTCCCTTCTTACCAGCAGTACAATGTAATTGACAATAACCTGGACAAACTCTTTCGACAGATCTTGGAAAAGGATAATGGTTGTAGATGATCTTTAATGCCTCATCAATATCACCATTAAGAACATTTTTAATAACCTCTCTAGAGTTACAATGAGTTGGGCAATATTTCATGCAAGGTGGAGGTTTTACTTCGGGGTCACTCTTCATAAAGCATTGATAACAGCGCTCACATTCTCGAATTACTTCCTCAAAATTAATATATCCAAGGTTGACTTCATTAAAAGAATTAAGTCTCTCTTCAGGTGGTAAAAAATGACATTGTATAGCAGTTTTACTCCTAACTTTCACTTTTTTTTCCTTCAAAATCCTTTGCAATTAAAAATGTCTTAGTTATAAATTGATTTAATAGAAATTCAGTTCTCTAAATTTTGGCATATCTCTAAATTTAAATACATTTAGCTTTTAAAATAAAAATAAAAAGGAAAAGCACTTTCCGTTTGATAAATAAAATAAAAAAATTTAATGATTCTAATTTTTCATTTTTAAAATTTCATCAAAAGTTGGTTTCTCGCTGATTTCTAAAAGTTTGAAGTTATCAATCAGTTGAATTAAACCATACACTTGTACTCCATGATTATAAAGTTCATTTGCATCATATAGATTTCTATAACAAAATGGACATTCTGTTGTTACGATATCTGCCTTAATAGCATTTGCTTCGTCTAACCTTAAACTAGATGTCCTCAAAGAAAAATCAGGAAACCCTGCTCTTACTCCTCCTCCTGCTCCGCAACAAAAACTATCAAGCTTTATTCGATACATTTCCTTAAAGACAATGCCAACATCTTGTTCTAGCTGTTTCAATATAATTCGAGGAACTTCATACCAAGCTTCAATTTGTTGCCTAATTTTTCGATTATCCATCATTAGGTTTTCGGATTCTTCAATGATGCTTTGTTCAATTTCTAAAGCCATATGCCTTCCCAAATGACATGGATCATGATAAGTCACTGTTTTTCCCTTTAATTGCTTATTGGGCTTAAACTTTATTTTAGCTGCAGTTATAAGTCGAGCTACTAACTCAAAGGCATGCATTGTTTTAAATGGAATCTTACCTTCAGACATCCATTTTGGATAATCATTCGTGAATGTTTTGTAGCAACCTGCACAGCTAAAAAAGACCATCTTCAATCCCTTGAACGCCTCAACATTTTTATTCATTAAATCTTGAGCTATGTCAACAGCTCCAACTCTAAAGAAAGGACTTCCACAACACACTTCATCACTTATTAATGTGAAATCAATCCCCAATTGCTCAAATATCTTACAAGTAGCAATCGCAATTTCTATTTGCCTATAGCTTGCTGTACATCCCACAAAATATCCAACCTTTGCAGCTTTATTATCAATATATTTCTCTAATCCAGCATCTTTAGCCCACTTAAATCGTTCATCAGCAGCACCGCCATAAGGATTATTTTTTTCTTCAGTTAACCTCCTAACTAATTGATGCTTCTCTATCATTGGGATTCCAGATTCAACACATGCGGCTCTTAAAGATTCTATAATTTCAACAGTCCTAACTTTATTCTCGCACTGGGCTGAACATTGTCCACATGTTATACAAGGCATAATTACATCTCTTACTTCTTCGGAGAATTCCAGATCTCCATTTAGGATCGATCTCGCGATCCAAATCTTCCCAGCGTTCCAAAATGCCTCCCAGCCATATTCGATTCCAGCAGGACATGCATCAACCATTCCCTCATAAAGAACAGTTCCTTGCTTACCAGTATGTTCGCCTATTCCTTTTCTATCAGGCTCTCCAGAATAGGCGAATCTACATGCTTTACAGTGAATGCATTTATAAATATCTTTTTTTAGCTCTTCTAACCTTTCCATTCCTGTTTTTGCCATTTTTTTTAACCTCTTTTAATTATGGAAGCGCAAGTCTTCCTGGATGCATTATCATATTAGGATCAACAAGCTTTTTAAAAGCTCGTAAATATTTCCA
>JBHLLO010000048.1:0-22237 GCA_048885535.1 Candidatus Hermodarchaeota archaeon | reverse complement strand
TCTGCATCCCCAGATACACACCTAAGTGCAATTCCATCAAGGGTTAATACATCACCAATCCTTTCAATTCTTAAATCTGCTAAATATTTTGTTATATCTTCGATATCAGGATCATCATCAGCAATTTCTATAAAAAGAGCAGTAGGATTATAAAAGGTAAGTTGGTGGCGCATTAATACCTCTTCTCCCCCAATCACACATTCACGTTCCCCCTTTCCAATTGATACCGATTTTTGAGGAGGAGTAACTAATTTTATCAACTTTTCACGATTTTTTGCTTGTTTTGGAACTTGCATTAAATGAGAACAATCTTTTACTCTTATCTTTCTTTCAAGTAAATCAGTTGCAAATGCCATACAAGTATCGTATCCGCAATCCTTACAGTTTGATTTATCGAGAAGGGCATAAACATCTAGAGGACTTGGTCTTGCCATTCATTTCTTCACTATTGTTAATAATTGTTTTTTGAATGATTATGTGTAGTCTAATTATATTTAACATTAAAAATTTGGTTTTTTACATAAATATGTAAAATCTTAATTATGAAAATTCATACAAGTGAGAAACTGTATTAAAAAACTCCAAAAAAATTTAATTATTCAAATTTTTTCTTACCTAAATGGTTTCTGAAGAATATGCTTTTGAAAAATTCGATTCTCTTTTCCATCCAAAATCAATAGCTTTTATTGGAGCTTCCGAGCAATCCAGATTTGGATCAATGTTATATTTAAATTCGTTTAAAGAATCAAAATGGTCTTCAAATTTTTATCCCGTTAATCCAAAACATGAAAACATTCTCGGTTGGAAATGTTATAAATCTGTTTTAGATATACCTGTTCCTATCGACACCGCCTATATCTCTGTAAAGACAAAAATCATTCCTCATGTTTTAAGTGAGTGTGTAAAAAAAGAAATTCCGTGGGTAATCATTTTTTCATCTGGGTTTTCAGAAACTGGTGATAATGAAGGTTTACAACAAGAACAGAATCTAAAAACTATAATCAAAGGCTCTAAAACAAGGATTATAGGTCCCAATTGTTTAGGTCCTTATAATGCAGAGACTGGAATGGCATTTTCGTTTAGTTCACCTTTCGTAACTCCTGGATCTATTTCTTTCATGTCTCAGTCGGGTGGCCATTTAAGCCAATTAGTAGAAATCAGTTCTAAACGAGATTTAAGGCTTAGATATGGAATATCATTTGGTAATCAAATAGATTTAAATTGCATTGATTTTTTAAGGCATTACCGAGAAGATGAGAAAACTCAAATTATTGCTGCTTATCTAGAATCTTTTGGCTCTGGTCATGGGAATGAGTTTTTCTTAGAACTTAAAAAAACAACAAGAGTCAAACCTGTAATAATTTGGAAAGGCGGTTATACCGAAGCTGGTTCTCGCGCAGCATTTTCTCATACAGGTGCTATTGCGAGTGATACAAGATTATGGAATACGATTTCCAAACAAACTGGGGCTACTTTAGTAAGGGATAATGAAGAATTTTGGAACATAATTAAAACTTATGAGTTATTGTTCCCAAAACATGTTCCAAAAGGGAGAAATATAGGAATTATCACTCCTGGTGGAGGTTATTCAGTAAATTCAACAGATTTATTTTCTTCTCACAGTTTGATAATACCAGAATTAACTCAGAGATCCCAAAACCTACTTAACAAAATTCTCCCATTTGAAAATGTTAATATAAAAAATCCAGTAGATTTGGGAGCCTCAGGTTTTGTAGTTGATATTTTCTTGAAATGTATTGATATTGTGAAAGAAGATCCCAAAATTGATATTTTAATTATGCCTTTATGGCCACATTTTATTTACAATTATGTATTTAAGCGAATGATAAAAATTCAAAAAGAAACAGATAAACCTTTTGCGATATGTTTACCCAGCATAGCAGATTCCTTAGAAGTGTCAAAAAGATTTTCATCTGTTAAAAAAACTTTACACAAAGAACGAGTTCTCTACTTCTTTACTTTAAGAGAGGCTGCAAATAGTATTTCATCATTTTGTGATTATATTGAATATCTAAAAAATCAATAAATATTCAGACTTTATTTACAATTGTCTTTAAATACTCTATCATTAGGCTTCTTTCCACCTTACAATAATCCAATCTTTGCTTGTTAGATAAATCTGAGTTAGTTTTTAAGAACCAATGAATTTCATAAATTTTAAAAAGTACATTTTTGAGATCCATTTTACCTCTCTTAGGTTTTGAAACTAATGGATTTGAAGTAACATTGATATCAATAGGACTGTAATCTAAAACATTATTAATTTTAATTTGGAAATTTTCTATTATTTTCCCTGAACTCATATTCTTTTAATCCTTTACCTTTACAATGCTAAAAAGTATATATGTTCTACTTTTATTCACTATAGGATGATTTTCAAAATTGTGTCGCTCTTTATATCAAAAAGAGTTCCCAAAATCAAAAATCACCAACTTATAATAGTCGAATTTTACATATACTATTGTTAACCTTATATTAATTTCGAAGTGAAAGAGATATTAAATGGTTAATATCGTTAAAATTGAAAATAGAGCGTAATTATTGAAGAAAATTTGTTCCTTCAGTCTTTTGTGTCTCGAATATTTACTTTCCTATTTGGCATACTTCTTTGTTTAAAAATTAAAATAAAAGTAGAAGTTAAAATAATTAATAATATTCCGTACTTGTAAATAATAAAGCGAAAGCGCTATAAAAGATACCATTTATTGCTGCTAAAATTAAAACTTCAAACGTAGTTATTCCAACCAATATACCAAAAATAATTAGAATTATTATTATAATGGCCATAACAATTGTAGCTATAAACCATCCTAAGAAACTCCCTGTTTTATTGTCACCTACCTTCCCAGCGATTATTGCTGCTACAAGTGGAGCTGCAATGTATCCAATATACTCTACTATTGATCCTATAGTAAGAGGACCTAATCCCATATCTGTTATGATTGAAAGATAAACTGCTGTGGGGGTTTCAATAACGGGACCAAGTAAAATTATGAACAGAATAAACGGATTAGCTGCAATATTACTGAATATTGTATTTAGTTCTCCTGTTATAGTATTCGTGATTATTACAAAAAGGAAATTAAGACCTATATATGCAAGCAAACTAAATCCAAATGCTTTGCCAAAACCCATTTTTTTCAGTCTCTCTAAGGCTATGAAATTGATTTTATGTATAAATACAATTTTAAAACTATTTAAATTTAATTAAGACCAAATATTGTTTTTATTTAAATCTAAACAATATCGAATCAATTGGTTAGCATCATAATTTTTAAGTGATATGTCTAAAAAAAGGATTTCTCTTCTAATAAGAGTCGCTGCTAAATGAAAAAGGAAAATAGATTTTTTGGCATAGGAAAGTTAAAGCATGAAATTTTAAGTAGAATTCTGAGGAATTTTGTATCTGATTTGGAAATTAAAGATAAGAGAATCATCTTAGGGTCCAAACTTGGTGAAGATGCTGCAGTAATTGATATGGGAGATCGATTTCTTGTTGCGAAAACTGATCCTGTTACTTTTGCTACAAATGAAATTGGTTATTATGCTGTAATAGTTAATGTAAATGATATAGTATGCACTGGAGCTACTCCCAAATGGTTTCAATCAACTATACTTTTACCTGAAAGAAAAACTGATGAAGATTTAATAGAGAAAATTTTCAAAAGCATCCATGATACTTGCGATACATTAAATATAACAGTAATAGGAGGCCATACTGAAGTATCTGTCGGTATTAATAGACCCATAGTCATAGGCTCTTTGTTAGGTGAAGTTGAAAAGGATAAGTTAGTAAAATCATCAGGAGTTTTAGCAAATGATGCGCTTATTTTAACTAAAGGCATTTTTATTGAGGGAACTTCTATTATTGGTAGAGAAAAAGAAAATTTTCTCTATCAGAAAGGATATAGTAAACATTTTGTTGAATTATGCAAAAACTACCTTTTTGACCCCGGTATTAGTATCTATAATGATGCTCTCCTAGCCAATCAGAATTTTAAGATCAATGCAATGCATGACCCTACTGAGGGTGGACTTGCAACAGGTATCGCTGAAATGGTGCTTGCCTCTAATATCGGTGTCCTAATTGATGAAAAGGAAATAGAAATACTGCCAGAGCCATTAGAGTTAAGTAAAATCTTCAATTTAAATCCAATGGGAACAATTTCATCTGGATCTCTATTAATTTCTATAAAAAACAAAGATGCAGCTGATTTAGTTGACTATTTTAAAAAAAATAATATTAAAGCTAGTAAAATTGGTACTTTCACCTCAAAAAATCAAAAAGCTGTAATTCTCAACAGAAATAATGTTAAAAAACCTCTTAAATATTCTGAAGTTGATGAAATAATAAAAATTTTCAATTAGAGAAGGTTTAATCTGTTAGTGATTAAAATAAGTCTAAATAAATTTATGATGTTTTTATGACTTCAGATTTACTTTAGTTAACATTTTTATTTCTTGAATATCATTTTATTTATATACTTTTGATATATTATTAAGGGTTATTAGATAATAGCATAATAAAATTAGTTTAATTTGAGTTAATTTTGGAAAAACCTGAATTAAATACCATTTTAGAATTAATTGGAGATAATTTTAAGGGAGAAAGATTTACTCTTAAAATCAATTCGAATATCTTTTTTGATATCTTAAAGAAAAATAAAGTTATATTTAATAATTTTAAACTAAAGATAATATCTGAATGGGAAGAATTCAGAATAAAGAATCAAAGAAGAGTAATTACCAAAACCTATGGAACTTTTCTTTATCAGAAATTTCATGATTATTTTATCTATTTTTTAAAAAGCTTTTGCGGTCTCGACATCAATTCTATAGAATTGATTAGTAAAGAAAAAATCTCGGAAGACAGTGTATTTTTGGAATATAATTATCATCTATCAAATGAAGAGTTACAATGTTTTGATGAATTAAAACGGAAAGTAAACAATCACATTAATGGAGTAACATCTCCTTTTGGATATATCTATTTAATTGTTTCAATATTAGGTGCTGTCTTAAGAAAATTATTGAATGAAAAATTCCATATAATTCTAGATGGGGCTGTGATAAAAGAAAGTGGAAAAAATAGCACTATTAATTTCCTAATTGTGATTAAAAATAGTAACGATGAGATGTTTGAGAGTTATTATTTCATGTTTCTTTATTACTTTCTCAAGCATTATAAGGGAATCCCAGAAGAATACTATGCTAAATTATTAATAGGAAGAGAGAGATTATATCAAATTGCACTAGATGAATACCCTTTTGCAAAAGAAAAATTAGTAGATTTATTGTATTATTTTTATAAGAAATGTAATTTATTACAAAATTTCTCTCCGTTATTAGATTTCTTTAATTTCGTTTGTGCTCGTGTTGAGGATTCTGTTTATTCGAAGATTGATATTATTAAAAGAGATTTTCTATCAAATTTTAATTATACTGAAGAAAAGAAAAATTCACTCATAAAAATCTTTGATTTTATTGATAAGAAATCCACCTTATATTCCACCTTTCAAGCAAATAACTTACCATCACCAAAATCTCAATTTAATTTATTTCTACTATATATGAAATATTATTTTGGAAGTGGAAATTTAGAAGCTTTTGAGGTTGGTGATTTATTATTTTTGCCAGAAGAATTTAAAAAGAACTTAAATGAGTATAATAAAGATATAAAAAATGTCATTAATGCATCTACTATTAAAGATATTCAAGGTTTTCTTGATTTTTTCTCCACAATTTCCAACTTTGATAACTTTGATTTATTTTTTCTTAAAATTTTTAACAAACAAATAAATCATATAAACTATGAATTTTTCAAAACATTCCTGAGAAGTCTAAACCTAAGAATTTTAAAGTTAATTGAACAAGAGAATAGAGTAATTACAGAAAATCCAGAAAATAAACCTCTTTCTTTTACAATCATAGTAGACCATATATGTCGTATGCTATATACTTTAATCGATAAGATTTTTATTAGAGGTAATCCTAATCAAGCCTCAAAAAATTTTATCGATCCAAGAAGTAGATATATAGGAAAAAATATTGCATTAAGGGTATTAGAGTTATTTATTTTTCAAGATTTAAATGTTTCAGATGATGTCTGGCCCGATTATATTATTAGTATGAATAAAGATTATCTCTTTAAAGATTTGCATTCATACAAGATAGATATCTCACCAAAATTATTTTCTAGTGAAAATTATTATGATTTTGTAGATATTGCTAGATTTGTTATAACTTATAATTTCATTTCTTTTGCAGACCAAAACTCATTTGAAGAATGGCTAATAAAAGAGATAATTTCTCCATTTAATTACTTTTTTTCTAAAATTAGATCTCTTATCAAAAATCCTAAAGACAAGAATGAGATCTATGAAATATTAAATGGTTATATGTTAGATCAAATTTCTGAAGAAGATAAAACAGTCAAGGAAAATTTTAAACGAATTTGTCGTCAACTTACAAGTTTTTGGTATAAACCATAAAGATTAAATCCCATGATCCTAGCGAATTTTAAATATATTCAGAAATCTCTCAAAATTATTGATGATATCAATAATTGGTAAATCTATTTCAGCTTGAAGATCAGTTTGGTTTTTGGTAACAAGACCAGAGATCATTTTTACTTTTTTTGTTAGTTGAGATTTAATTTCTGAAAAATTCTTTACACATAAAATTGTTGGGAAATTTAAATTCCTAAAGCCCTCAATAAAAAGTATGTCTGTTTTAAGAGGTCCAACTTCAATCAATTCAATTAGGCTTTTAATTTCAATATCTTTTTTAATGAAAATCGCATTTTCCTTTAAATTATTTCGAATAATAGAATATTGAGCCCCTACATCAGCAAATCTATATGAATCTTTTCCCTCTACATCTATCTCGTGCTTATGTACATTTTTAATAACTGAACTCTTCAAATTAAGTTGTTGCTTTAACAATTTAATGGCATTTGAAATTAAGAAGGTTTTACCACTTCCAGAATAACCAATTACAGATACAATTTTCATATAAATTTCTTTTACTAATTAAATATCAAAAATAATCAAAATTATAATATCAAATTTTCTTAATTTTTTAATAATATAAATTGGCTCTAAAGATATTAGGATTAATTAAAATAAAACAATATAAACAATAAATCTATAATATATTTGTCACCATTTTTTTGATGGATTTACTACTAATTATGCGATGAAAATTTCGAATTATGGTTGAAACAAAGGAAAAAGTAATTTTTGACGCCAACTTTTTTATATGTGCTATTTCAATTCGAGCCAAAAACTTTTTAAATAATTTAGAAATTGCAGGGAAAGAATTAGGTTTAAATTATTATATAACTAATCTAGTCTTCAACGAAGTTAAAGCTCCTCAGACTTTTAAGAATAGGTTTAAAGATTTTATAAATGTTGAGAAAGTTCTGCAATCTGAAATTCAGATGATAAAGGATGAATTAGAAATATCAAATATAAAATTTCCTGCTCAAGATCCTGATTTATCCTTAATCGCCTTGAGTGAACGACTATCAGATGACGATATTGTGATACATTTAGTTACTGATGATTTTAAATTAGCAAAGAATGCAGCATCAATTATGAAAAACAAGGTTAATATTCTTTCCCTTTCAAGTTTTCTTCTAAAGATAAACAGAACAATACCAAGTAAACAACTGAGGAATTATTTCAAGGATTTGTGGAGAAAGAGTCTAAATTATACACTCCATTATATGATTGAGCGTGCTCACGTTTACCCAGCTGAACAGAAAATACAATGGTTAATAGAAAAAGCTATAAATGTTACTCAGGACTCAATAATAACTCAAGACGCTCAATTCATTGATAAAGAAGAAGAACAAATGAGATTTGAAATAGGTGTAAGTAAACACCAAAAAGAAATTATAATTGCAGAAAAATATATTGAAGAACAAAAATTACCCTCGACTGAAGTGGAAAAAATTCAAGGTATTCAAAATTTTCTTGAAAATTTAAAAATTTCAAGAGAATATCTTAAAAGAACTCGTGAAGCGATCGTAAGAAATGAATCAAATGATGCTGCTAAGTTTTTGAAAAAAGGAAATGGATTTTTAATATCATTACTACAGTTAGCCTCGGGAAAACTATCTAAATTAAAAGATTATGAAATAATCGAAACCCTCATTTGTTCTGAGATTTCTAAAATGGAATTTTTACGTGCATTTATCTTAGTCTCTTTAGGTAGAATAAATTCGGCAATAGATTCACTTGAGAGAGCAGCCTTCTTTTCAACAATTATTCATAACTATCAAACTTGCTTAACATTAAATTATGTTAAAGCTTTAATACTTTTATTTCATGGATTGTATGATAATGCACTAATGGCTTACAACTTTACAGAAGAACTCGCAGATATTTATAAAGATGACAAATTAAAATTAAAATGTCTAATTGGTAAAGCTATAGCGCTTTATATTCAAGGGAAAGAAAGAACAACCGCAATGGGAATAATGGATGAAGTCTCAAATTTAGATTTTGAAAAAAACTTTTTAGATGCTATAATTGTCTTTAGCGAATTAGGTGATTATTTCCTGGCACTTGGGCATTCACAAATAGCAGCAAATCTTTATAACGAAGCTTTAGAAATTAGCATTGATTATAAATTGAGTGTAAGAAGTGATATCTTAATAGAAAAGTTAAAAAGAGCTTATATAGCAACTGTATTGAACGGATATTCTGCAGAAGATATGATGGTTGATAAATTAGATATTTTGTTAGAAAAAGCTTATTCTGTAAAGGATGTTGAGAAATATAATGAACAAATAAAAAAAATTTCAAGTTTCAATATTTTATTTTATACTCCCTTTCCATATATTTCTGGAAAGAAAAAAATAATTCTATTCAATAAATTACCTAAGGAACTACAAGAAGAATATTTAGAGGTTGTCCATTTTGAAAAGCTTGAAAATCATATAAAATATCTTTTTGTAGTGTCTCATTATGAGTTAGGATTATTAGGTGTTATTCTAAAAACTGAGGAAAAACTCACTGGAATTGCTGAAAATTATTCTTTAAAACTGAAACCTACAGCAAAAGTAAAGATTTATAATCCAACAGCCGAACTAAAGGAACAATATTTAATACGAGCAATTATTGAAGTCACAAACAAAGAAACTTGCGAAATTGTCTATTCATTACCTTCTTTCTTTAAAGCACTTAATCTATGATTCAGCCTTTTCTTAAACTCTTATCTCGTTGGCTTATTGTATGTTGGTGAATTGCGCAACTAATACAATAATATTTTGTCTTAGTAGGCGCTTGTATGATCGTTCCCGCCTTTTTTAATTCAGTATACATCCTTCCATCAACTAATGAAACTCTCCTAGTAACTGCTTTAGCTTTACTTCGAGCAACAAAACGACCACAATTGGCACATTGAACCTTTGAGAATTGACCTTTTCTTGAACCACTTTTACCGCCACTTCTTCTCTTTTTGGGAATAAAAATCAGCCTTTTTGATGAAATTTTATTTCTATGTATTTGAATAAGGTAAAATTTAAAAAATTTATTCTTTCTTCCGATTAATCAACATATTTAAAAGATTTCGGTTATTTTGTTTCTTTTTTATCAATTTTACGCAATGATTTTAATGAATATAAAAATCTTTGAAGAATTGTTAATGAGAGTAATCCTATAAATACTAACGCAAAAATCGGAAAAAACCATCTAAAAGGAAAGCCATAAAAAAGAGTTGACAAATAAAAAATCCAAAATTCAGCAATAAAAGCAAGCCACATAATTATAAGCCTTTCGGCTCTTTCCATAAATCCTACTCCTTTCATATCGACACCTTCATTTTCAGCTCTGGCCCTTATATAAGAAATCATTATTATCAAAAAAAGAAGAATATACCCAATTAAATAATCGATATAATTCCCAAATATCAGACTTAGGATGATTGCAGAGTCGGATATACGATCTAAATTTGAATCTAGGAATGCTCCTGCTCTTGAATTATGACCAGATCGTCTTGCTACTTCTCCATCGAAAACATCAAACGCTCCGGCCCAAAACATCAAAAAGGGTACAATCCATGCTAACCAAATATCAAAGTGGAGTGCTCCTATTGAAATAAAAACAGCAGTGCTTATAGAAAATAGAAACCCTATATAGGAAAGGAAATTAGGCGATATCTTTTTTCGGATTAGAAATTTTACAGGTCGGTCAATAAATTTATCAAGTAATCTTCGTTGGTTTTGCCTTTTTGTAAATGCTTTTTCTTCTTCTCTCAATTAAATTTCCAATTGTGTCATTTTTGATAATATAATTTTAACATTTATTGAAATAAAAAATTTTTCATATCTCTAAGCTTAGATTTATCCTTATTAATCGAATTACAGAAGAAGCTAAATATGATTGAGTTCCTAAACTTAAATTAGGTAGATTTAACTCAATTAATTCTTTTGATTTTATTATCTCACCAGTCTGACTACCAATGATAAAAATAATATTCTTTTTTGATAATATCTCATCTAAAAATTCAAAGAAATCTGCTCCACTTTCATTTAATACATATATAGAGTAGTCCTTATTAATGAAATCATTTATCATTGTAAAAATATCAGTATTGAAATATTTAACATCTTTTAAGGGATTATTAGTATCTTTTAACCTTCCATCTCTATTTTTTATTATATCAACAAAGTAATCTGTAAGTAGTATTTCATTTTTAGGAAATAAATCGTAATCTAATGATTTTGGTTCAAAAATAAATGTACCATATTTTTCTAAAAATACCCAAATTTGTATGTATTTTTCAAATCCATTTTCATTTAGGATAGCGGCTAAAATGCATCTTGATATTACATCTAATCTTCCAGAAGAACCTGGAATATCTTTAATTGTATAGTTTGAAACATTTACACTTCCTGATTTGATGAAAAAAAAAACTTTCATTTAAAGAATAAACCTTTTTTAAAATTTAGGATTTTTCTCTTCTTCTTCTTTTTAAAAATGCAATAAAATAGAAAACTACAACAATTACTACTGTAGTAAGGATAATTCCGATAATCCCCGCGAGATACTCATTCTCAATCCAAACAAGAAATGGAGTCCACGGTGAAAATAAATTCTCAAGCCAAGATTCTCCATTATAATCAATTAAAACTCTCTCTAATCCATCTGGATTTTGAGAGAGAATTCCTAAAGGGAAACCTATTGCGATCATTAGAACTAATGCAATTATAACTAAAGCGATTATCATTATAGGTCGCTTATACTGAATAAAATCCATAGATTTTTATTCTACCCCCAAAATTGATTCAGTCAATATGAAATTTGGTTTTGTTTTATATATAAAGAAGATAATTAAAGCAGATATAATCCCCTCCCCGATACCAATAAATAAGTGCCAAAAAACCATTGTCGGCACTGAAATATCAAGTGGTACGGCCCCCGCAATACCAATTTCAATTCCACATACAAACGAGGCAAGAATGATAGATAGATAAGATCCAATAGCAGTAGAAATAGTCACTTTTACCTCTTTTTTCAGAGATGTTCTATTCAATAGCTTCATGAAAAATACTACAATATAAAATCCAACTATCCCTCCTATAACACCCATATTGAAAGTATTTGCTCCTAAAGCTATAATACCTCCATCTCCAAAGAAACTTTGTATAACAAGAATTAAAAAAAGAACTATTAAGGAGGCCCAAGGTCCGAGAATAACTGCAACAAGAGTTCCCCCTACTAGATGACCTGAGGTGCCCCAGAGGATAGGGTAGTTTACAAATTGAAAGGCAAAAATAACTGCTGCTAAAACGCCTATATAAGGTATTAGTTTCTCAGAGTCTTCTTTCTGAAAAACCTTTCCCATCTTAAAGTAACCTAGGATCATAACAAGAACTACTATTAACCATAGAACTACGATAGTCATCAGATCTAAAAAACCGTCTGGTATATGCATTTTATAGTTTCCTTTTAATTCTTAATCATTTAGTTTTATTATTATGAAATATTATTAATTTATAATTTAGTATTATTTTTTAATAATATGATTATTTTGGAAAAAAGTATTATTTGATTGGGTAGTAACTAAATGAAAACAAATTTACCTTTTAAAACTGAAAATGAGACAAACATTTTTAATAAATTGCACCCTATAATTAGATTTCTAATACCTTTTATCCTAGTATTACCATTTTTGTTATTCAATGATTTATATCTGGTTACAATAATTACTTTTATTGTAATTTGTATTAATGTTTTTTTCCAATTGAATATAGTAAAGATCATCTCAAGACTAAAAATTCTAATTCCGTTTCTATTGCTTATTTGCACATTCATACCATTCTATTTTGGTCATACTATTGTATTCCAATCAAATATAGGTATAACTTTAACAGTTTATTATGAAGGATTAAAAATGGCATTACTTCTATTCCTTAGGATTATTGGTGCAACTTTTACTTTTCTTACATTTTTTTCTTCTTTAACATATTCTGAATTTATCGAAGCATTGACTACAATCAGAATTGTTCCTTCATTTATCATAGGGGCTATAGTAATAATGCTTCATTACATTCCAATCCTCGCAATTTCTAATAAAAAAGTGTTAGATGCACAAGAATTAAGGGGCAAGAATACAGCAACATATTGGCGGAGAGTTAAAGCACATGCTTTTATAATGGGAAAAAATATTGTAAACAATATGGAGCGTAGTGAAAAATTATACGAGAGTTTAAAAATGAGAGGATTTACGGGAAAACTTACATTTGCTCCAAGAAAATTAAAAATATATGACTATATTGTGCTCTTTTTAACTATAAGTACTATCATCTTTTTAGTTTATTTTGTAAATTTAGAACAAATCTTTATGGAGGTTATTAATTTATTTTTGCGCTAGAAGTTCATGATCTTAATTTTAGATACAATTCCGGATTTGAAATAAAAGATTTATGTTTAAAAGTGGAGGAAAAATCCATTTATGCCTTGATTGGAAATAATGGTTCAGGAAAAACCACTCTTTTGAGATTATTAGTTGGTTTATTAAAACCAAAGTCAGGAACTATAAAAATTTTCAATCAGCTACTGACAAGGAATAAGAAACAACTTTGGGAAATAAGAAAATCACTCGGCTTTCTATTTCAAAATCCAGATGATCAACTATTTGCACCAACCGTGGGGGAAGATGTTGGATTTGGAGCTAGAAATTTAAAACTAGATGAAAAAGAGGTAAATAGACGAGTGAATTGGGCCTTAGATGCTGTAGAATTATTATCTTATAAGGATTATTCTCCATTTGAGTTATCTTGGGGCCAAAAGAAGAGAGCTGCACTGGCAGGGATTTTGGTAATGAAACCTAAATTATTAATTCTGGATGAACCTTTCGCAAACCTTGACTTTAAATCAATATTTAATCATTTAAGTATATTAGAGAATTTGAGAAAAAGAGAAAAATTAACGATCCTATTTACAACACATAATCTTTTCTTTGTTGAAAATTGGGCTGAAAAAGTCTTATTTTTGAATGAAGGGAAAGCTATTTTCGAAGGTAAACCAGATAAGGGTTTAAATGATATTAAGATTCGACAAATTCTTGGTTCTTATGAAGAAATATTGAATCTTATTAAAAAGAACATGTAAACTTATTAACCATATCTTCTTATTATATTAGTGGGAATATGATGATGGAATAGTTGCATTATTCGAGGACATATATGAATATGATGATTATATGAGCAAAAAAATGCAAACATCCTGAATTTAATAATCATTACTCATCCTGGATAAATGGGCTCTTAACTAAGCGAAGAAGAATTTCAACGCGATGAAGTTATAGGCAGTAACCCTTACAGGATACAGATTATGCTCCCAAATTTGCCTAACACGAGAGAGCTTTTTTGATTCTAGGTTTATCCGTGAAATGATAAAAAAGAGTTAGTGTTTTAGGCAACATTATTAATTATAATAAACTAATGGTATCTGAATTAAATAACTCCTTTAATTCTTTGCTGATTTCGCCTTGATCGGATTTTAAGTAGCGATCCAAAATTTGGGTAATTTTAGGAGCATATTTTTTCATGATTGCACGTACAAACCCTATTTGTACATTCTTATCTGAAGCAATACAGAGAATTCCTTTGCCAACTTTTACAGAAAAAATCATACCCTTAAAATATTCTGTTATTTGAAGTTTAATTTCTCCATATCCTAATATATGCCCTTGTTCTTCTCCTGCTGTAAAAACAGCTCCACCAATTGCACCAATCTTCTCAACTGAAATATCATCCTCGTTTAAAAAAGTAAATTTAGCTTCATTCATTATTGTGATGCCTGTATCATCAATAAGAATAACATTTTTTAAACCAGGTGTGCTATTGATTATATCACGTATAATTTTCTTTAACTCCATCTCATCTTGAGAATAACTCAATAGCTTTTACCTCAGTATTATTTAAATTTGACATCATAATTTTGCCAAATTGATTTCAACACGTATTTGCATAAAATTCTTTTAAATAACCCAAATTCATTCTTTATTATTACTTATGAATAAAAATAAAACTAATTCTATAAAAATTTAATTCCTTTATTTTTAATCCGTCTTAGGATACAAATAAACTTCGTTTAATAAAAAACAATAGTTGAAATGGTTTAGAATAGTTCTTGTGTTTTAATAATTTCTTTTAGCGGTTTTATTCCATTTTTATAAGTCTTTGATTTCTCTAATAATATAAATAGTTTATATCTCTTATTTTTATCAATATCAAACTTTAATTGAACTAGGTTTGGATCTTTTATTACTCTCTCCTTATTTTTTGATATTGCCCATATAGCTAAAGTATTTTCGTGGACCCATAATCTATTTGAGATACTTGAACCAATAGGAAAACCATTCCGATCTGTAATAACTCCTGCTACAAAATTAGGAAAATGTCTTCTTACTCTATGAAGAAAATAATTAACCTCACCCTGGTTAATCAACCTAGTCTTCTCCATTTTCATAAATCGTAACCTATCCACAATATACAACCGATATTTTAAAATTGAAAAAAAGCAAACTTTAATGGTTGTAATATTGAGATAACATTCTTAATTAAAACACATACAAGAGAATTAAAATCGAATTTATTTCTTTTTCATTGAAATACCTAAATCTAAATTTTCTATTAATTCTGAAAATCTATTCCTAACTGTAACCTCGGTAACTTGACTTATATTTGCTATTTTTCTTTGAGTTCTCCTTTCCTTAGTTAATATACTTGCTGCATATATAGCTGCAGCACAAACTCCCGTGGGCCCTCTACCTGAAGTTAATCCATAGGCTTCTGCCATTTTTATGATTTTTTTCGCTACTTTTTGGCATTCCTGACTAAGTTTTAGTTCAGATATAAATCTTGTGAGAAAATCAAGAGGCTTTGTTGGATTTAAGTTAAGGAGCAATTCATTTGATATAAAACGGAAGGATCTACCGATTTCTTTTTTATCTACTCGCGCTACTTCAGCAATCTCATTCAAGGTTCTGGGAATTTTATACATTCTACATGCTGCATATAAACTAGCAGCAGCCACACCCTCAATACTCCTTCCTCTTATAAGATGGGCATCGACTGCATCTCGATATATTTTTGCAGAACATTCACGAAGATTTTTAGGTAAATCTAAATTAGAAGCCATCCGATCTAACTCACTTAAAGCAAAAGTTAAATTTCTTTCTGTTGCATCTGATACTCTTATTCTACTCTGCCATTTGCGTAATCTATAAATTTGGCCCCTCGATTTAGCAGGAATCTCCTTACCAAAAATATCTCTATTCTTCCAATCAATCATCGTACTTAAGCCCTTATCATGGATCATGTAAGTCATAGGTGCTCCAGTTCGAGTTCTTTTTTTCTTTTGATCAGCATCGAATGCTCTCCATTCAGGACCACGATCAATATGACTTTCTGAATGAACCAAACCACATTCTTCACAAACCAACAAAGAATCAGCACTTTTTACAATGTTTTTCCCACATTCGGTACAAATCTCCGCATCATCGTTCATCTGCTTATTATTTAGTTGATTTAAACTCGAAATATTTTACACCCTTTGAAATTTTGAATTTTTAAAATTCCGAGAACTTTTTAACGGATTTTAATATAGAATTGACTTTCTAAACTAAAATGTTGATTAGGTGAAGCTGTTATAGAGATAAATGGTAATTTGATAGGACCAAAAATTTCATTGATAATACCAATCTTTTCATAACTTTCATTGTAAATAGGTTTATGAAATATTATTTCAAAATTTTTATTCCATTTTTTAGCTCTGAAAATATAATGCTTCTTAGATTTTCCGAGATGGAGTAGGTTTAGCTTAATCCAGTTTTTCAAGGTTTACCCTAATTAATTAATAAAATATAGAGTAGAAAATTGAAAGGCAATATTTAAATATAATCTTTTTGGGGTGAAATTTTACAAAAATGGTATGAAAATTTGAAACAATCTTTTTGAAAGCTATTTTGAAAGGCACAAATGAGTTTTAAATACTTGCAATTTAGGAAAAACAAAATCATTTAATGGTATTTTTTTTGAAGGCGATATTTTAATAAGCACTCACAATTTTGACGATCCATGTTATTTAGATACGCGAAATCTTGGGATAATACAAAATCTCGGAGAACACCTAACATTTTCTGATTACAATCTCTTTTTAAACAATTATGAATCCCTCTTTTAGTACCCGCGCCAGTAGGATCTGAAATTATTCGAGGAATTTTTAAATTTTTACTTAAATTATATACTTTTCTTAAGCTTTTAAATAGAGAATAGAACCAAGGGGGCCTATAGCGGTTTTGATACCATAAATATTCCACAAGAGTCCCTTTTTGAATATTTAATGGGTTAATTGATATGGTATCTATTCCCAAATTATTTAATGTAATAATAGATTTTACACAATCATCTATTGCTCCTTGCTCATTTAAAAAAGGAGGTTTAAATAGTAAATATGTCCTGACGCCTATTCCACTATTTTTAGTAATTCCTATAACTTTTTTAAAATCCTCAAATAGCATTCCTTTATTAATATATACGTTTCTAATATAATCATCAACTGTTTCAAGACCAAATGCTAATTCAATATACTTATTATTTAATTGTTCTTTTAAAGATGCTATTTTTTTCTTTGTTATGTGCTCAATCCGAGATTCTATGACAAATTCCTTTATATTATCACAGCCCAACACTTTTTGATAAATGTAATTCCTCACTTCCTCAGAAATTTCACTCTCATCAAAGAAACTTCCAGAATTAAAAATTTTAAGTATATAATTATCTTTCTTAGCTCTAATTTCACTTGATTGAAATGCATAATCAACTTGATTCATGAGATTTTCATCAGTTAATTGATTCAAACTAGAATCATTGATATATCCACACATTGAGCATCCTCCACTATCACTAAGAGCCCAGCTACAACCTTTCGTCCTCAAGATGATCGTAAATTCTTTCCCCCGGTCATTTAAAAGGCGATCATTTTTTATCCAAAAAGTAATTGGCTTATTTAATTGTTCTTCAGTAAAACTTTTTCTATTTGAAGTGGCTTTATTTCTTAACTCCTTTAATTTAGTAACTAATGAACAATTTTTACCTGACTTTATCATAAACTATAGCAATCCTACCGCTTTTTGAGTTTTTTAAATAATTTGAACCTACGATTAATTTTGCAAGTCCAATAACCTTTTTCTTAGTTTTGTCTAATATAAAAACATAATTATTAGGAATAAGATTGGGACTAAATTCAATAATTCCTGGCCTAAAAAGTGTATTTCCTTTTATTGTTTCTCCATTAAACACTAAAATATTAGATTTATTATTAATTTCCAATAATGATTGAGCACCATATAATGTAAATTCAATTTGACCAGTATGAAGTAAAAATTTGCCAATTATTTTTTTTTGTTCAACGTCAATAATATGAAAATTTCCACTAAGTTTATTTCTTCTAACTTTTATGTTTTCAGAAAAGAATTTTGTACCCACATCTGCTCCAAGTTGATAATCCGCAATTTTAATTAGTTTTCGGATCCAAGATTTTGAGAAAGAGAGTATTTTTTCTTCACTTTCTAATTTTAGTTTGCTTTTAAGGTTTCTAACACAGTCTTCAAGAGACTTTAATGAACTAGAACTTATAAGACTTTTATTAGTATTTGTAAAATAAAATTCATGGGGCAATTGGGATTTAGCTTTTAAAATAATTTCTTTATATCCCTCACCTTTTGCATGGCAAATAATTGGAATATCCTTATTATATTTACTTAGAATTTCTACTAACATTTCAGATGCTAAATCAATCTCTTCTTTATCCCAAAACCCAGTCACAGATATATCATATGAATTTACAGGATATATATTTTCAAGTTGTCTTGGAATAGCACCGAGGGGAGAAGTTAGAATTATTTCTTGAAACTCAGGAAAATCTGAAAATTTTCTTAAAATACTATGGAATTTTTTATGAGATTTTGATTTAGAATAAGGTTTTCTTGATGAGCAAGGAAAAATTATAATCAGTTTTGTCCATGCTTCAGGTAAGAAATATCTGATTACTCTTTCTCTAAATTGTTGAAAGTCTGGTCTATAATAAGAGGAGGCTCCAAAACATCTAATAATTGGAAAAGAATCCGCTATCGGGGTTTCAAACCTAATTAAATGAAAATATTGGCGATCTAATATTTTTAGAATAGAAACAACAAGAATGTCATCAAATGAAGATTTTTCTACAAATGCTCGAAAATCGTCTGCTTTCAAGTATTGTTTTATTTTATTCATATAATTTTTTGCGGTTATTAAATTATGTAAACATAAATACTCTAGTTTTTCATTTGAATACTTTATGATTTGTAAGTTTTTTAACTTTTCTTTACAGGCAAGGCAGGAGCATGGAAAATGTTTTACCTTATAAATAGGATATAAATATTCTATTGTATCATAAAAATTTTCGGAAGATAAATATAATAAGTAAGAACTGTCAATAAGATCAATACCAAGATAAATTAAAATAGGAAAATATTTAGGGATAATTCGTCCTGAAGCCATTAAAACTAAATTATTATCAAGATTTTGCTTGATATCAAAAATAATTTCCAAAATCTTCCTAAAATCAATATTAGCATCGAAAAAATCAGTTAAATTTAATAATTTAATATTATCATTTTCTTTTATCAACTTTTTATATAGATCAAATAATCTTGGATAATCAAAATTCCTAATAGTTAACCCAAAATTGAAATCTTGATGTTTTTTCAGTAGATTATTGACTTGTTTAAGGTAATTTTCAATCTCATCTCCCGCAAAAGCTTCATTGATAATAGTTGTGGGGATATTAAATGGAATGAGAAGTATAATATTATCTTTTGAAAAAACATTAAGGTTATTCTCTAAAATTTCTATAAATGCATCTAAGGTACCAGTATGGGTGAAAATAAAAGCTGTATTTCTAAATTTATCTCTTAAGAACCCTATTTTTAGAAAAACTTCCTTTGATATTATAAAAATTTCATGATCCTCAAATTCATCTAAATAATTTACATCCTTCATCAAAAAATTTTGCATGGGAATGATGATATTAGGTGTCTTGATATACTTTTTAGATTCCTTTGATAAAATGATTCTCCCTATTCTAGAGAAACCTATCTTTTTATTTAGTATCTCATAAAAATGACTCATAATGTACAAATAAAGAAATGATTCTAAAGTAATTAAATTAATATTTTTTTCTATCATTAGGATAAGGATAAAGTAATTTTATTTGTCTTTTTGAAAATTCAATACAATACAAAATTATTAAAGGGAATTAATTCGTCTAATACGAAATTTGTAAACGTATCTTCAATTTCTTCTGAAGTGTATAAACCCTTAATAAAATTAGCATATTCCTCAATTTTTTTTACTCTTACAATAGCAAATAAACCAAATTGCTCACCTATTCTAAATAAATGTGTAATATTTTTATTCATATCCAGTTGAAGGGCGAGTTCATTATATTTTGATGGATCTTTGGGTTTAATCCGGAGTAGATATTTTCCTTTAAAACCGATTTTTTTTGGACAAAAATTGATCGCATAATTTAAAATGACTCCATTTTTTTCAAGCTTTTTTATTCTATTATGAATAGTTGACTGAGAAATTTCTTTATTATATTGATCTTTAAGTATTTTTCTTATTTCATACGTGGATATTGGTTTAGGACCTTGATTATCTCGCAAAATAATTAAAATCATATAATCAATATTATCAATTTCATAATTTTCTTCAAAATTTTCCTTATCTAATTTTATCCCAGTTTTTTTTATACTTTCAATTATTTTATTGATTATTTGATTTTTATTTGCTATATTCTTCAAACCAGTAATAATTATTTTACCATTTGAGAAAATCATAATTTTTACGCTACTATTTTCAACTTTTATAATAAGTCCTGGAAATCTCTTAGGATTATACTCAATATCCTGAATCTGTTGGTCAATTTGATCTAAATCAATCTTTTCAGGTATGTTAACAATAATCTTCTCACTTTCATCAATCTCATGTTTATGAAACATATCTTTTAAATTATCCATGAGATCTTCTTCATAAGACAATTTAGATTTTCTTAGGCTAATTCCATTTGTCTTATATACTTTAATAGTTTCAATTATTTGATATTTTTTAAAATATGATTTTGCCATTATATTATCTATAGTATTTAATATCTGAAAATATTCCTCAGGGGATTTAAAGATAAATAGGGAGAATAAAGAAAAATCTCCAATTATTCCATCCAGCATTCTTAATTGGGGTATTTTTAATAATTCCTTAACCAGCTCAGGTTCTTTTGGATTAGTCTTAATTTCAAGCATTACATATTTCAAGTTGTGGGGTTGAATATTTGGATTAATGTTTATTGTGAAATTTGTGATTATTTTTTGTTCTCTCAAACCATCAAGTTTGTTCTGAAATGTTTGTCTAGAAAGTCCTAGCGCATGGGAATTTTGTGTCACGATGAACTTTGTCTTTCCATTTAAATTTTTTACGAAGTTTTGGACTTCTTTCTCTTCCTTAATAATGTTCATATTTTTACAATTTTACAAAATTTGGTGATCATTATTAATCAAATGTAAAATTCTTCTTATAAATATTTGCATTTAACCAAAAAAAGGTTTATTAATTAATCAAAATTAATATTCATACTCAAAAAAAAGTGACTAAAATGGTAAATTATAAAGTAGCAGATGAAAGTTTAGCCGCTCAAGGAATGGAAGCCCTATACATAGCAGAAAGTAAAATGCCTGTTACTGCTAAAGTAATTCGTGAAAGATTTCAAAGAGAAAAACCTTTAGAAGGAATTATTATCGCCGGCTGTTTGCATGTGACAAAGGAAACGGGTAATCTTGCTAGAACACTTAAAGCTGGCGGAGCTGAAGTATACCTATGCGGTAGTAATCCATTATCAACCCAAGATGATGTAGCAGCAGCATTAGTGCAAGAAGGGATTAATGTATTTGCATGGCATGGAAATACAGATGAAGAATTTTATTGGTGTATAAGGCAGTGCTTAAACGCAAAACCAAATATTTTAATAGATGATGGAGCAGATATGATTGTCACAGCACATAAAGAGTTTCCTGAATTAATTGAGAAAGGAATTATTATTGGATGCCAAGAAGAAACTACAACTGGCGTAAAGAGGTTCAAGGCAATGGACAAACAAGGTGTATTGAAAGTACCTTTATTCCCTGTTAATGACGCTAGATGTAAAAATCAATTTGATAATGAGTTAGGCACAGGTCAAGGTATTATATCGGCAATTTATGGAATGCATATCCTATTCGCTGGAAAAAATGTAGTTATTGCGGGTTTTGGGCACTGTTCCTCAGGAATGGCTTTAAGAGCGAAAGGTTTAGGAGCAAATGTTACCATAACTGAAGTAGATTCAATAAAAGCATTACAAGCAAAATTCGCAGGATATAATGTGATGCCAATTGAAAAGACCTTACCTTACGCAGACATAATATTAACCGCTACTGGATGTAAACATGTTATCGCTCCAACCAAAGAAATGTTTGATAAAATGAAAGATGGTATTATTCTCGGCAATCTTGGACATTTCGATATAGAGATCCCAACCAAGGAGATTTATGAATATGCTAGAGAGATAAAACCTATTCGAAAGGATGTCGAAGAAATAACTTTTCCAAATGGTAAAAAAGTATA
>JBHLLO010000047.1:0-22294 GCA_048885535.1 Candidatus Hermodarchaeota archaeon | reverse complement strand
ATACATAATGAATCAGGCTTATGTCTATCTAAAATTGCCCTTCATGGTGGTATTGGATTAGACGAAAATTTATTCACTGGCTTTATATCTGCTATAGGAAGTTTTAAAAATGAACTTGCTAAACAAATGGGTCTGCAAGTTCGGGGTGAAGGCGGAGATAATACTATTATGTATAATGAATTTACAATAACCCTCATGGATGGTGAATACCTTAGATTAGGGTTAGTTTCTTATCAAAGTCTTGGAGATTTAATAAAACAACAGTGTGGACAAGTTTTAAGGGATTATGAAATTAAACATGCTAATGATTTAATAAATTTTGATGGTGAGCTGCAAGTTTTCAATGATTTTAAGGACGCAATTGAGACGGGACTCGACATGAATATAAATAAGAAATGCATCATTAATGTAGAACAATTAAAAAAATATGACGCTCCTGAATCATTTAAATCTATTTTAGACGATTTTAAGTCAAAACCAGAAGGATTTTATCCCACCGAAATCACTTTAACACTCGTCCGGGAAATAGATATTTCAGATCAGGAAGCTCATTTCATGGTCTATGAAGCTTATAAAAATCAAATATTTTTACCAATAAATAAAACCTAATTTTCATTAATTTTGTCTCTATAATTTCTTCTTTAAATTAATTCACCCAATAATTTCTTGAATTCTTCTAAACCTCGTAAATTATTAAAGTCCTCATCAGATTTTGCCATATCAATATAAGTTTGATCAAGATCGATTGCTTTATTAAGATATTCTAAAGCTTTTTCTTTATTATTCTTTAGGGATGCAAGACACGCTTTATTATACCAAGCAGAACCGTAATTAGGATATTTATCCAATATGTTATTAAAATAATTCTCCGCTTCTTCGTATCTTTTCATTTGAATGTATAAAATTCCAAGATTATTTTGAGTATCTGCAACAGCAGGGAGATATATATCGGGATTTTGATCTGCTAACTTCATTCTCGTGTTTAATACATCGAGATATATGGTTTCTGCTGCTTTGAACCGCCTTAAATCAGCATATAAGCTTCCAAGGTTATTCTGAGTCTCTGCGAGAGCGGGGAGATAGGCATCGGGACTCCGTTCTGCTAACTCTTTATAAGTATTTAATGAGTTTAGATACATGGTCTCTGACACCTCAAACCGATTTAAATCATTATATAAAACTCCAAGATTATTCTGAGCCATAGCAACGTTAGAAAGATATGCATCAGGATTTTGACTTGCTAATTCTTTAAAAGCGTTTAATGAGTTAAGATACATGGTCTCTGCATCCTGGTATCGCTCTAGATAAATATATAAGTTTCCAAGGTTATTCTGAGTCATGGCAATGTCGAGTAGATATACATCAGGATTCTTTTCTGCTAACTTAATTCTTATATTTAATGCTTTAAGATACATGGTTTCTGCCTCCTCAAACCTCCTTAAATTAACATATAAAGTTCCAAGGTTATTTTGAGCTAAAGCGACAGCAGGTAAATAGGTTTCTGGATTCTGTTCTGCTAACTTCACTCTTAGGCTTAATGTGTCAAGATACATGGTCTCTGCCTCCTCAAATCGATTTAAATAAGTATATAAAGCTCCAAGGTTATTCTTTGTCATAGCAACATCGGGCAAATAGCCATCAGGATTCTGCTCTGCTAACTTCATTCCTAGTTTTAATGCATCAAGATACATGGTTTCTGCCTGCTCAAACCGCTTTAAATAAGTATATAAAGTTCCAAGGCTATTCTGCGTGATGGCAAGATCGGGTAGATATGCTTCGGGAGTTTGCTCTGCTAACTTCTTTCTTAACTTTAATGCGTCTAGAAACATAGTCTCTGCCTCCTCAAATCTCTTTAAATCATTGTATAAAGCTCCAAGGTTATTCTGAGTTAAAGCAAAATCAGATAGATATGTATCTGGATTCTTTTCTGCTAGCTCCTTTCTTAACTTTAAAGCATCAAGATACATCGTTTCTGCTTCCTTAAATCTTTTTAAATCATAATATAGTGCTCCAAGGTTATTCTGCGTTAAGGCAACTTCCGGTAGATAGTCTTCAGGATTCTGCTCTGCTAACTTTTTATAAACATTTAATGAGTTAAAAAACATGGTTTCAGCCTCTTTAAATCGCCTTAAATCTCTGAATAAAAGTCCAAGCGTCAAATCTATATATGCCTTATCTATTTCATTAACTGAAGTCTTTAATTCTTCACCTACATGAATTAAACGCTTGAACCCATAATGGATAGGATATAGTCTTTCTTTTATCTCAAGCAATTCATCCACTAATTGTTCTATAGGATTTGATTTTACTTTGTGATAAAGAATCTCTACCTCGTCATCAATCATATATTTGTCTTGCATGAGTTTCTCTTTTGTTTCATAATATAGGATCGCTTTTTCATGGCTCTCAGCAGATGCTTTATCTTCAAGAGCATCTTGAATATGTTTGAAAGAAAATTCATATGTGCTATGGGAGCCTTCCTTCTTTTTCAACATCCCCGCGTCTATTAACTCATTAAAATCATTAGAAACATCTTCAGAGGAATATATTTTTTCAATACTTTCTCGATCAATATTAGTTTCTAAATCCGTATTTAATACAGAAAGATCTTCAAGCAATTGTAATGCATTAGGGTTTGAAGAGAATATTTCCTCAATCACTCTTCTAAAAAAATCATTAATCTGCCCTTGGTTAGCATTCTTAAGATCAAAACCCTTGAGGTTATTAAAGTTGATCTTCTGATAATTCTTTACAAGTATTGCAGTAGATACAGGATGACCCTCGGTAATATTAGCAATCAAATTCTTAACATCCTTAGGAAGTGGCTCTATAGAAAAAAGATTTATCAGATTCTCTCTCTCTTCTTTATCAATGCCACTTAAATAAATGTCTTTTGCGATATAGGAATTCCTTCGAGAAGAAAGGATAACATGATCTACTGATTTTGCTATCTCCACCACCTCTTCAGTTGCTAAATGAAAGTCGTCGATAAATAGAATCAGATTTTTCTCTCTTCTAACTATCTTAGATAAGAGTGCGATCTTTTCATTGGAAGGCATTTTCATAACCTCATCGACATTAGATATTAATTTGACCTTAACTAAGGCATTTATAACATCATAAATTGTAATTTGATCTGGTGAATCCGCTATATATTGAGCTTCTTCAGACTTATCCCTAAAGTCCTTAAATCCAGAACCACTTGCATAAGTTTTCGGTGTTCCAATTGTAATTATACTTTTTCCCTTTAACTTTTGAATAAGAAGGGCTACTTCTATTAATGCAGTTTTTCCCACACCACCAACACCCCATACTTCGACTTTCCCGTTGATATTTTCAATGATTTCATTAAGTTTTTCCTCCCTATCAACAAATTTAGGGAACTCTAATTTATTTTGCACATGCCATTCAGTAATTTTTGTTGCCAAGTTACTGCAAATTAACCCTAATAAGTTAGGATCTTCGATATCAACAAACCCGAGATATTCTTTTCCAATTTCCTCCTTGAATTGCAAAGCCCCCTTCTTTACATCAGGAGCGTCCCAGCCCTTTGCGACAAGATATGTTTGATGCAAAATTCCCTCAGCTATAGTTGTTTTATACTCACAATGAGTATATGAAATATGACCGTCACCTTTCATGGGGCACTCCGCTTTACAATCTTCTTTAAGCGAACATGATTCCATGAGGGAACCATAATATGGAGAAATTAGAAAAATTACAATCCCATTTCCTTTCACTTTTTTTAAATTACCGATACAAACCTCTTGCGAATCAGAACCATCTGGGATAAATTCCTCCATCCCAACCACCTTAAAAGCAGAATTTAACTGTTGAAGAATTTTTGAGCGAGCATCTGTTAAGTCTCGATAGGTAGAACTTAAAAAAATTTTAAGCATTAGATCACATCATAATGTAATGAAAGGATTAATTCAACTTCATAATATAAGTTTTTATCTTTCAAATCATAACTGAAAACAAAAAAATTGATAAAATACTGAAGTGTGGTGAAAGGGCGTATAAATAATTTTAATTCTTTCTTTTTCCAAATCTTTCTTATTTCTAATCTTTCTAAATTATGAAGGCTCGATTTCTAGATTTCAATGGATATATTTCAAAGAAATTCATAATAATAAATCTTTGGTCTAGTTTGCATACTAAACACAACAATTATAAGTACGAAATATATGTTCATCTAGAAATCTGTTTAGAAACAAATCAAAAAAGTATGAATGACAGAAGATCAAGAAAGATAAAATTAGCTTACTTTCTCGATAAATGAGGATGTCATTCAGCATCAAAGAAAATATTAAAGGTTGTGGAATTTGTTAAAGAATCACTAAAGGATCTTCAATATAACGAAAATCAGGTGAGTAAAAATGACTGAAAATCAAGAAAGACCACTTCACCCTATTGTTGAAAGGGCACTGAAAATGGCTTATGAAGGGTTTGAGCCAATTGAATTCGATGATTATGCGGTCGAACAACTGCAAGATATGCTTAAAGAATATCATAGAAAGCAGGATCTAATTGAAGCCGTTATGGAATTGCTTCGCTTATTCGCTGTTCTAAATGAGCAAGGATGCAAATCTGCTTCATTGAAGATACTGATTGTTGTAAGCTCTGCTGCCGATGCATTAAAGGAATTTGAAAAAGAAGAAAATACATTAAAAGATTAGACATTCTGCATCAAATGAAATGATAATGGTTGTGGAACGTGCTACAGCAGCATTAAACAACCTTATAAAGAAAATAACTAGTAAGGTGAATAAAAATGACTGGAAATCAGAAAAGACCACTTCATCCTCTTATAGAAAAGGCATTAGAAATGGCTTATGAGGGATTTGAGCCAATAGAATTCGATGATTATGCCGTTGAACAATTACAAGATATGCTTAGTGAATATTTTGGAAAAAAAGAACTAGTTGAAGCCGTCTTAGAATTACTCCGCTTATCCACTGTACTTAATGAGAAAGGATGCAAATCTGCTTCATTGAAGATACTGATTGTTGTAAGCTCTGCTGCGGATGCATTAGAGAGCTTAAATAGAGAAAAGCAAACCTCAGAGGAGTAAAAATTAGGGAGAAAAAATGTAAAAATCTCTTTTCCTAGGTTGCTAAATTGTTATAAATACAATTAGCTTAATTCATTTTCTATTATTAAAACAGCTTAAAAACATGGAATTAATAAAAAAATAAAGTTATTATTATAATTTTCTTCTCCAGATTACATTCTTACGGAATATGATGTCAACATCAAGTTTTTTCTCTTTTATTTCTTCCACTACTTTCTCTGGAAGTTCAATCTGGTATGTACCGTCCAATAAGTCCTTGAATTCGATATCATATTCTTTTTCCCCAGCTTGCAGTTTAAACTTATGGCTATATCCTGGACCAAATAATTGACCCTTTTTATTACGAGGAGTAATATAAATCATCTTGCCTTTCTTTCTGAAATCAGACTGTTTAGGATCGACTTTACCAGGTTCCACTATTATCGAAATCATATGTGTACGACATATAGGACCCTCTTCAGGACTCTCGTATCGGACTCTTATTTTAAAATTATGTGTCCCTGGTTGTTCCAGAGCAATAGGGATGAGAACTTCCTCTTTTTCAAATTTACACTCAAGATTTCCTCTTTGAAGAGAGAATCGTTTAATATCAGGTATTAAACTTTTTTGAAATTTTGGATCAGAAGTCATAACTTTAAGTTTCAGATTTAGAAGGTTCTTAGGAGCTCTATCTGGTATGGTTTTCGTTTTTTCTAACAACTCATTTGGAGATATTTTATATTTAGCTATAAGTTCAGGAAGCGGTGTAAGTAAAAGTTTCTTTTCTATAGTGATCTCCTTAGGCTCAATAGCTAATGGTTTTTTCTTCTTTAAAATAAAAACTTTAATTGGGAGTAGGTCGCCAACTTCAAATCGTTTTCTTGGAAAATCAAAAACCAATTTGATATCTTTATCCTCCCCAATGATAATTACATTATAATCAGCAGAACTATTAGGTATCTCGCCTCGAATCATCATACGCCATTCACCTATATACTCCAAATTGTCCCCATTTTGTCGTTTAGGTAAATATATTGTTGCCATACAATGGTGCTCATAGATTCTCATCTCATTATGTAGATCTAAGAGCACCCCATCAGGGGTATACAACCAGAACATGAAATTACTCCCTTGTGATTTTTTCCAAGAAATGATTACAGTTATTTTTCGAACAGAGCTGTTGAGATGGAAGATCTCTGATTTTTCATGCTCTTCTATAGATAAATTCCCGTTATTAATATATAGAATTGAGGGAGAACCTCTACCCAAACAATCAAGGAGTGCTACGAAATAATCCCCTAATAGATCGTCTCCAGGATTATTCGTTTCTTGGTAAAAACCTTGTGTTTCGGTAGCTATACCATCTAGAATTAAATCATAATCTTCTATAATCCCAATGCCAATAGTATGAACACAAGTATTGTAGCTAGAAATATCTGTACCTGAAGGTTCAACCTGAGAATGTGGTCCACACTCGCGATATCGTACGTCATCATTTACAATTGCATAGTATACAGAACCATCGGGTGCTGTAAGGTCTAATACCATTGGGTTTATATTTTGCATTCCATCGGTACATAAAATTACAAATTTCTGGTTACTTGAAGATAAGGTATTAATTGCTGTCTGTAAACCTGCTCCCATAGCAGTACAGTTACCTGTTCCATGGTTATTAACCTGAACACTTAACTCATCCCAATTAGTTTTAATTCGAAATAATTTTTGATTATTTCTTGAGTAATCACTTGCCTCATCCGTAAACCAAATCAATCCCATTCTATCATCACAATGCGCATTATCCTTTAAATAGGTTCCAACTATAGTAATGGCTTTCTTCATCATCTCGTACTTCGTTTCATTCGCATTAGGAGGAATGCTGTTCATACTCCCAGAGACATCCATAACCATTTCTAAATCTATAGGCTCACGTACATCTATGAAGCTTAATAAGAAATCTTCCAAATCACTACATACTGGAGGTAATACACAATATCGTTTTCTAATAATCCAGTTATCGGGATCGATCTTCTCGAGAATAAAAGAATGGGGTCTCACTTCCTCTGTTCCATCTGTTATACCTGTCATAAAATCTCTCCAAATATCAAAACTGTGGATAGCAGGAAAATTGACACCAAGTCCTTCTAGCCATGTCTTAACAGTTAGTTCGGTTGTACCATTTAATACAGGAAAGACTATAACTATTTGAATGCAGTGAGTAGAATACAGCTGACATAAATTTAATAGACAATTTATAAGAATTGTACTATTACCTGGAATGATTTCCTCATAATCTAGAAAAGAAAGTAAAATAGTCTTTCCAGAGAGATCATCCTCTGGAGGGAATGATTCATAATTATGCATAAAATCTTCTCCAGACAAGTAAATGTTTGGTATTGTTTCACCCTCAATAGGCATTTTAAACCCTCATTTCTAATTTGACATAAATGTAGTATTAATACATTTTATAAAAGCAACGTATTTATTTATAAGTTTAACGGTTTTTGGTTATTTTCTTTAACAGAATTCTTTATACTAATTCTCGATAAACAATTTAAAGATTATTTTATGAAAAGTCCTATCTAAGCTTACCTATTGTTCAATTCAACTTTAATGGGTTCTCCAAGCCGTTTTTTAACGACTGCATAGATTTCTTCAACTGTGTCGGATAATTTCTTCTCATAGAACGGAACACCTAATTTCGCACTTAGTAAAGATGGGATATAAGATTTATCGATGAATATGGGGATGATTGGTTTTTTCAATGCTCTTGCTGCGGTCCATTCATCAATTACAAATTCTGAATTAAGACTCTTTTTACTGCAAAATAAGAGCAGCGCATCTGATTCCCGAATATTTTTATCCATATATCGAATAAAATCATCCCTAGTATCTTTTTGGGAGTATATTACTTGTTTGATTTTATCGTACTTTCCTAACATTTCTGAAACTTTCGGTATTTGGAATTTTGGAGCATCTTCATGGGAATATGATATCATAAGTTTTACATCATGGGTAAGAACATAGCTATCTATCATTTTTTTAACTTCTTTACGTCTACGCTTATAACGTGCACGTTTAACTACAACTGGGATAATAAAAACTGAAAGTATTAATACTGAAATAACTAAAGCCCAGAACCATATCTCTTTCCAAAATGGTATTACCACTTTTATAACATTAACATCTTCCCAATCATAATTTCCTAAGGTATCATTTGCATAAAATCGGATGGTAACAGATCCTTCCGAAATTCCATCCCAAACTGCTTGATCTATCGTTCCTGATAAACTTGTGATGAATTTATATGTAGCACCATTATCTAATGAATACCAGATCTTATCTAAATTTCCTTCAATTATGGAAAGATCGTAGGACGGAGTAGTTTCGAACTCTTGGTTTGGAGTGGGAGCGTTGATTGTAATACTTGGAGCTAAAATATCCTTTCTAACAATTATATCCTTCCAGTTAACATTTCCAGATGAATCATTTGCATAAAATCTAATATTTACAGTTCCATTTCCCCTACTTAACCATAAATTTTGATTTATTGACCCATTTGTAACAAAAGTTCTATTATTAATTCCTCCATCAATAGTATACCATAAAGTATCTAAACCAGGATATATATCTTTAAATTTAACGTTAAAACTTGGCGCAGTTGTTCCGAATAGATTATTATTAACGTTTGGATAAAGTATTGTAATTAGCGGATCTACTATATCATACCTCTCTCGAACTTGAATGACTGCCAAACCTGAATTATAATCCGCTAAATAAGCATAATCTCCGCTCACGTAAACACTCATCGCCCAATTGGCCATATCTTCGTAGATGGGTACTCCCGGGTTTGTAGGGTCGGAAATGTCAATAACTGCTAAACCATCATCATAACTAGCTACATAAGCATAATCTCCGCTTACGTAAACATCATATGCAGAATTAACATTGGTTTCATAGATGGGTGTTCCTGGATTGGTAGGATCAGAAATGTCGATGATTGCTAGCCCATAACCATAATCTGCCACGTAGGCATAGTCTCCGCTCACGTAGACTCCATATGCAGTACCGGAAGTATCTTCATAAGCTGTTATTACTGGATCTGTAGGGTTGGAAATATTGATGACCGCTAAGCCATAGCTCCCCACTCCTAGGTAAGCATAATCTCCGCTAACATAAACACTACGTGCAAACCCATTTGTACTTTCACTGAAGGGCGCTCCTGGGTTTGTAGGATCGGAAATATCAATGACCGCTAAACCATAATTGTAATCTGATATATAAGCATAATCTCCGCTCACACAAACACCTCGTGCGGCTCCATCTGTATCTTCATAAAAAGGCAATCCTGGGTTTGTAGGGTTGGAAATATCAATGACCGCTAAGCCATATGTATCATCCGCTACATAAGCGTAATCTCCACTCACATAAACATCTCGTGCTGAACCACTCGTATCTTCGTAGATGGGCGCTCCAGGGTTTGTAGGGTCAGAGATATCGATAACTGCTAATCCTGTATTATGATCTGCTACATAAGCATAATCTCCGCTTATATAAACTCCAAATGCAGTACCAGATGTGTCCTCGTAGACAGGCAATCTTGGGTTTGTAGGCTTGGAAATATCGATAACTGCTAAACCCGAACCTCCAGCTCCCACATAAGCATGATCACCACTTACGTAAACACCAGCTACAGAGCTGGTCGTATCTTCATAAATAGATACTTTTGGGTCTGTAGGGTCAGAAATGTCAATCACTGCTAATCCAGATGTATCATCCCCTACATAAGCGTAATCTCCGCTAACGTAAACATCATGTGCCCAATCGTTCGTATCTTCGTAGATCGGGATTCCTGGGTTTGCAGGGTTGGAAATGTCAACAACTGCTAAACCATAGTTTCCATCTGCTACATATGCATAATCTCCGCTCACAAAAACATCATATGAGAAACCACTTGTGTTTTCGTAGGTGACCAATGCTGGACTTGTAGGATCGGAAATATCAACGACAGCCAAACCTGAACTCGTAGCTCCCACATAAGCATAATCCCCACTTACATAAACACCATATGCCCAATCGGTCAAAGTTTCGTAAACGGGCAATCCCGGGTTTGTTGGATCAGAAATGTCAATAACCGCCAAACCTGAGCTCGTAGTCCCTACATAAGCATAATCTCCGCTAACGAAAACGCCATGAGCCGCTCCTGTCGTACTCTCATAGGTGACTAGTACTGGGCTTGTCGGATCCGAAATATCGATGATCGCTAATCCAGAACCATAAGCTGCAACATAGGCATAATCTCCACTTACGAAAACATCATAAGCAAAGCTAGTCAAGGCTAGGTCGACGGGCGTTCCTGGATCTGTTGGGTCGGAAATATCAATAACTGCCAATCCTGAGGTCGTAGCCCCTACATAGGCATAATCTCCGCTCACAAAAACATCATGTGCAGATCCAGTCGTTGGTTCATAATAAATAGCAGCTTCTTTTGGAGGCTGTGGAGTAATATCTTCCATAGGCTTTTTTTCATCAGAAGAGGCTTTTATATCTCTCTGATTAGTTAGTACTAAATTTGGGATTACAATTAGAGCTAGAATTAGTAATAAAACTAATTTTACTTTTACTCGAATATTTTTCATAGATTTTTACCACTTTATAATAAATGAAATTATTGAATTTCTCTATATAAGGAACTTTTTACATAATTGTATGATTTCAATAACATTACTGATTCTTAAATTTATAAAGTTTTCTAGAAATCCAATCATTTCCGTTTGAATTTTCTCTAAACTTTCAATTATCTTGAGTAGAAAGTTAGAAAATCTATAAGGTAGTTTAAATGTTAAAAGAGATAATTGTTAAATTTTAAAATTAATATTAGGTCATTCCTACATTAATGTTAAATACAAATATATCGGATATAACATTATTTAATAATTAATTTTAAGAGGGCGTATTATGAAACTTACTAATCTAACCGTTAAGGACTTAATTACTCCAGACACAAAATTGACCTTCTTAATAGGAGCTGGATGCTCCGTTGATCCTCCCTCTTGTTTGCCAGCAGGAAGAACAATGATGGATGCAATTATCGATTATATGTGTGCTGAAACAGAAATCGATAAGATTAAGGAGTTAAAAGACCTTCGATTTGAACAGCTAGTAGAAATCATTAGAGATCAATCGGACCCGGATCTAAGAATTATAGATTTATATGAACTTTCAGATAAACCAAATATTCAGCACTTTTTTCTTGCTAGTATGATTAAGAATGGAAGTTTTGTTATTACGACCAACTTTGATTTCTTAATTGAATATGCTTTGCAGCAGTCTGGGGTCTCTCTTAATGATATTCTTCCTGTGATTACAAAACAAGATTTTATAGATTTCCAGAATCCTTATAAGCAATTAAAGAAAGGAAAGTATACTCTCTATAAAATACATGGCTCAACTAAAAATATTATACAGGATAAAAGTACAAGAGATTCATTGATTGCTACCCTACAAGCATTTGGAGCAAATAAGAAAGAGGAGAATGTATTTCAACTTGAATCATTTAAACAACCTGCATTTACAAACCTCACAGAAAATCGCTCCCTAGTGGTAATGGGCTATTCTGGAAGTGATGATTTTGATATTGTTCCAACTTTAAAAGTTTTGAGAAACCTTGAGAATATTATATGGATTAATTACGTTGCTGATGATGGAGGAAAGGAAAGTATTTACGAGCTCACTGCAGATATTATTGGAAAACCAGGAGAAGTAGTTGATAAAGTTAATCAAATATTAGGAGATATTTTGCGATTTAATAATAAAGTTCACGTTTACAGGGTTGATACAAATACTTCTAGACTTGTAGAGGATCTTTTGGATACAAAACCAGCATTAAGTTCTGATAAATTCTCTATTAATATAGGAGATTGGCTAAAAGAAAGCATAAAATTAGATTTGGTTAAATTCAGAGAAAGAGACATTCCTGTGCCAATTCAGATATTGAAATATTATACCTCATATCGAATATACCAAGATCTTAATGTATATGACCATGCTGAAAGATGTTTAGAAACCATTATTGAAATCGCTAAAGAAAAAGGAGAAGACTATTGGAGAGCAACAGCAATCTATGAAATGGGGCAGATTGCTCATTATAAGGGAGACTATTCGAAAGCATTAGGCTATTATGAAGAATCCCTAAATTGGCTCGGAGATTTTGGAGACTTCGAAAAATTAGTCCATTGTTATATTGATATCGGAACAATATATAATATACAAGGAATGTATTCTAAAGCGTTAGAAAAGCTTGAAGAAGCACTTAAACTCTCTAAATTTTTAGATCTTGGTATTAAAGCTAAATGCCTTAACAGTATTGGGCTCCTTTATGCCAATCAACATAACTATCCTGAAGCTTTAAAGAACTTTGAGGAAACGCTTAAGATTTCTAAAGAATTAGGAAATTTGGGAGCTTTATCTTCATGCCTTACTAACATTGGAGGAATATACAGAGATCAGGGAAACTATCCCGAAGCGTTAAGACGATATGAGGAATCACATAAAATTGCAGAAGAATTAGGTAATTTACCCACTATAGCTCATAATCTTAACGATATAGGATTAATTTATCAGAAACAGAAGCTTTTTTCTGAAGCATTAACCAATCATGAAAAAGCGCTTGAAATAATCGAACAATTAGGAGATTTGGCAGGAAAATCTGTATGCCTTAATAATATTGGAGGGATTTATAACAAACAGGGGAACTATTCTGAAGCACTAAAAATGTTTGAAAAAGCTTATCAAATTGTAGAAAAACTAGGGGATATGAGATATAAAGCCATTTATACAAATAATATTGCTCAAGTATATGAAAAGCAAAATAATCTAACTGAAGCCATAAATTACTATAATAAAGCTCTTAAACTTGCTGAAAGTATTGGTGACAATTCTCAAATGGCATATTATCTTAGTAAAGTTGGAGCAATTTATGAGCGTCAAAATAATTACACTAAAGCATTAGAAAAGTATGAAGAAACTCTTCAGATTCTTAATCAATTGGGAGATCAGTCAAAAAAAGTGCTCTGTTTAAATAGTATTGGAGTTATTTATTTATACCAACGTAAATTTGATGAAGCATTAAAGAACTTTAAAGAAGCAAAAAATATTGTTGATCAATTAGTCGATTTAAAATTAAAAGCTGAAACTTTTAAGAACATTGGGCTAACTTATATGATTCAAGAGAACGATCAAGAAGCCATGAAGCATTTAAAACAAGCCTTAGAAATTCTCAATGAGTTAGGACTCACTGAATCTTCAGATGCTAAAGATATTTTAGAGGGCATCAAAATCTTACAGAGTAGAATATAATTATGAATCTTTAAAAAGAAAAGAAATTAATTTTAGATTTTTAAGGAATTACAAATGCAGCATTGAAAAAGTCAAACACAATTAGAATTAAGCAACCAAGTTCAATTAAAACGCCTAGAATTTTGTGAGGTTCGAATAACTCCTTCATAACTCTACCTGGGGATTTGGCAATTGTATAGACTATTAATAAACACCATATGACAATTATAAAGATTATTGGCAGAAGAACCACAATTAATACTTCCCCTATAAAATATAACATGTATTCATATGCTAATAGTGTAAAACCAAAAATTGAGCAAGAATAAGCTATATTAAAAGTTAAGTAGCCAAATTTTTCTACTCGTTTAAATCTTTCAGTATATTTGGCTTTATTTTTCTCAGTCTCATCCTTATTCTGTATTAATTTCACGAGAAAATTAGCTTTGGAGTTTGAAAAAACTGAATTGACTAAAAATGCAAATGAGAGCATCAATAATAATGTTACAGTATAAATACCATAATCTGGTGCTCTCTGCCAAATAAGTGCAATTATAGTTAATTGCGCGGCAATTAAGAATCCACCAATTTGAATCCAATCCTTCACATTTGAATTTTCTATATACATTCTGTCATTTTGTTCTGAATCTGGCATTATAATCAATTATCTCAATTTTTAACGTAACTAAAAATTAAGTTAATCAAATTTAAAAAGTTATTTTTTTGTCAAAAATCTTAAAATAATTTAATTTAGAATATATTTTTTTAATTAGAAATCTGAGTCTGCTAGTTAAATATTTTCACCGTGGATAAAGAAGTAGGAGATAAATCGTAATCTATTATTTTTAAATAAAACCCCGTAAAATTCTAATATAAGTTATATATGCATCTCTTCCCTTCTTGACTAAATTATAGTTTTTGATTTATTCTATCTAATCTCAAGTTGATCACGATCTTTTTTAAAAGCATCACGTACGGCATCAGTTAAATTATAAGCTAAAATTTCTTGTTCCCCTCTACTTAATAAACTAAAAGGCTTTTTAGGTTATTAACAAATTGGAATCGAGTTAATGACGGATATAAATCAATTCGAGAAGGACTTAGAATAACAGTTAGAATAACAGTTCCCTTTTTCTCAAAAGTGGATTTTAAAGAAAAAAAATATAAGGTAATTTTTTAAATAGAAGGTAAAGTGTGATTGGTAAATAATTTCAAAAAAAAAATTAGTAAAGATTTTAATCTAAACCATTCGATCAAGAACTTGTCCTTCCAATCTTCCTCTAATATGGTCTATTAGTCCTTTAATAGAGGTTCTAGGGTCAAATATATTAAACTTAAAACCTTTATAAGTTTCAAGTATATCTGGAATGTATTCGTTCTCATAAAAGATAGGGATTACAACCTTCTTTTTTCTTACAGCCATTTGCCATTCTTCTATTACCATATCTGAGTTTTTTGAATTAGGCGAACAGATTAGCAATAAAATATCACATTGAGGTACTTTTTCATTCATAAAATCCATCCATTTTCTTTCCGTATTTTTTGGGTTATCCATCCAATCTACTTGAACATTTAAAATATTGGTTTTTAGTTCCTTTACAATTTCCTCAATATTGAATATTGTTGAATCTAAACTTGAATAGCTTAAGAATATCTTTATCTTTCCCTCAGGTGGAGGAGGAGGAGGAATAGGTTTTGGAGCAGGAGGGCTAATAGGTTCTTCTGGCGGACCCGGTTTTGTTTTGTCAGTGCGTTCTTCAAATCGTTTTTCTTTCTTTTCGTCCTCCATTGCAGTAGCTTCCGATTTCGGAACAGTCTCTTGTGCTTTTACTTTTCCTTCTTGCCCAAGAAAGATAATTTTAGATTCATTCTCATCAATTTTTACGTTTAATTCTTGAGAATCAATCAACTCTCTGATATAGTCCTTAAGATGGATGCAATCAATCTCCTTTTCTTCGCATAGTGTATCTATTGGATAATATTTTTCATATTTTGATAAAGTAATTATGAAATCTTTGACTTTTTCAAAATCAGGGATTCTAGGGAATTTTGGTATAGCACCTTCATCTAATAAATACTTTCCGACTTTTTTGGCTAAATTTAAATCATATTTCATAATTAATACTAAATCGTATAATGTCGGAAATTGATATTTATTCATTACTTCATCTTTTTTAGAAATAAGAAATGAAGAGTCAAGATCTGAATAATCTTCTGGAGAATCTAGTAATTCATGATACCTTTCAAAAGCTATATTAAAGGCTTTTTTAAACCCATCCACACCTACAGCTCGCCGACTTAGAAATTCAAAATCAATAACTCTTGCTACTCTTTCTTCAATTTTCTCTTCTTCTTTTGGAATCTCTTTTATGACCCCCCTTACTTTTTCTTTGCAAAACTGTAAGATTGTAGGAATGTCTTTACTAACGTATTCTTGTTCCTCCATTTTAATTGGATTTCCGAATAAACTCACGAATTCAAGATTTTCAAGGTTTTCTAAACCCTTAACCTCAACAATATTATTGTTTTTAAGAAATAATTTTCTAAGATTTATTAAATTGTCTAAATTGGTAATCTCCTCAATTTTATTGCCTATAAGATATAATTCTTGCAAATTTTTTAAATTATTCAAGTTATTCATCTTTACTATTTCGTTTCTACTCAGATTTAGATATTCAAGATTAACCATCCTTTCTAATCCCTTAATTTCTGAGAGTTTATTATTCTCTAAATTTAACTTCTGAAGGTTACTCAGTTTTTCCAAACCCTCGATTTCTGTAATTTGATTATTCTGTAGTTCTAATAACTGCAGATTCTGTAAGTTTTCCAAACCTTTGGTTTTTGTGATCTGGTTATTAGTGAGAGTCAATTTTTGGAGATAAACCATGTTTTCCAATCCCTTGATCTCTCTTATCATATTACTATCAAGATACAACTCTTGCATATTAGTTAAATTTTCTAAACTCTTAATTTCTTCTATTTGATTATTTTCAAGAAATAATACTTGTAGGCGAATCAAATTTCTTAAGGCCTTGATTTCTGCGATTTCATTATTATTTAGGGCTAATATTTCAAGATTACTTAGATTTGTTAATGGTGTGATGTTTTTAATTTTGTTCCCGAAAAGGAATAATTTCTGAAGTTTGATCAAATTTTCTAAACCCTTTATATCTACGATCTGATTATAATAGATTTGTAGTTGTTGAAGATTTCTTAAATTTTCTAAACCTTTAGTATCCTTAATTTGATTACTAAATAGGAATAATTCTTGAAGATTCCTCAAGTTTGCTAGCCCTTTTACATCCTCAACTTTGTTATCACTGAGATTTAAGGTTTGAAGATTAGTCAAATTTTCTAAGCCCTTGGTCTGTGTGATATTATTGATCTGGAGTTGTAATAACTGCAGATTGAATTGTCTCTCTAAACCCTTGATTTCTGTTATCTGATTATGTTCTAGTGTCAATTTTTGAAGATTAACCATGTTTTCTAAACCTTTTATTTCAGTAATATTATTGTTATTAAGATATAAATTTTGCATATTAGTCAAATGGTCTAACCCTTTAATTTCCTGAATCTGGTTATTATTTAGAAACAATTCTTGGAGATTGACAGCATTTGTTAACCCTTTTATTTCCCTAATATTATTATTATTTAGATACAATACCTCAAGGTTAGTAAGATTTTCTAAACCCTTAATCTCTGAAATTTGATTGTTATGGAGTTGTAATATTTGGATGTAAGGTGAGTTCTCCAAGCCCTTGATTTCAGTAATTTGATTACCATCGAGTCCTAATTTTTGGAGATATATCATGTTCTCTAAACCCCTGATTTCTGTAATTTGGTTATTAAATAGGCGTAGATCTGTTAAACGAGTTAAATTTCTTAAGCTACTAGTATCTTTAATTTGATTATTAAAAAGGAATAATTGTTCAAGATTGATCAAACTTCTCAATGCTTCTATGTTTTCAATTTGATTACCATCAAGATGTAAAACCGTAAGGTTAATCATATTTCGCAATCCACTAATATCTCTTATTTGATTATTATGGAGTTGTAAAATTTGAATGTTCGTTGAATTTTCCAAGCCCTTAACTTCTGTAATCTGATTACCATCAAGTGCTAATTTTTTGAGATTAAACAGATTTTCTAAGCCCGTGATTTGTGTAATTTCATTATTGTAAATACGTAAATCTTCCAGATTAACTGAGTTTTCTAGACCCCTTATCTCCTTAATCTGATTTTCAAAAAGGGATAAATCTCGTAAATTCATCAAATTTGTTAAACCTTCTATTTTTTCTATTCTATTGCCATCGAGATACAAAACTTGAAGTTGAGTAAGATTATCCAACCCTTTAATCTCCGTTATTTGATTATTATAAAGATGCAATGCCTTAAGCATGGTTAAATTATCTAAGTTCTTTATTTCCCCAATTTGATTGTTAAAAAGGTATAATTCTTGAAGATTTCTCATATTTTCTAAACCTTTTATTTCCTCAATTTTATTTTCATTTAGATATAAAATTTGGAGGTTAGTAAGATGATCCAAACCTTCAATCTCTGAGATTTGATTTCTATGGAGCTGTAATATCTGAATACCAGGTGAGTTTTCCAAGCCCTTGATTTCTGTAATTTGATTACCATCGAGTGCTAATTTTTGGAGATAAACCATTTTTTCCATGCCCTTAATTTCTGTGATTTGATTATTATAAAGGCGTAAATCTTGTAGATTAATTAAATTTTCTAGACCATTCATATTCGTGATCTCATTACCAAAAAGGAATAATTGTTGGAGATTGTGCAAATTACTTAAGCCTTTTATTTCCTTGATCTTATTACTATCAAGTAATAGTATTTGAAGGTTAGTCAGACGTTCCAATCCTTTAATTTCTGTAATTTGATTATTATAAAGATGCAATGCGTTGAGATTAGTTAAACTTTCTAAACCCCTAATTTCGTTAATCTGATTATTAAATAGGTATAACTCTTGGAGATTTCTCAGATTTTTTAAACCTTTTATTTCATCAATTTTATTATCATCGAGATATAAAATTTGAAGGTTAGTCAGATTTTCCAGACCCTTGATCTCTGCGATATTATTATTAAAAAGTCTTAAATCTTGCAGATTATTTAAAAATTCCAAGCCCTTAATTTCAGTGATATGATTATTTTCAAGTGTTAACCTTTGTAAATTAACCATATTTTCTAAATCCTTAATTTCTTTAATCTCATTGTTATTGAGATACAATTCTTGTAAAGAACTAAGATTTTGTAAACCTTTAATCTCCCTAATTTGATTGTTATTAAGATATAACAACTGAACTTGAGTCAGATTTTCCAAACCTTTGATTTCTTTGATCTGATTATTATGGAGTTGTAATATTTGAATTTTGGTTAATTTATCCAAACTTTTGATTTCTGTAATTTGATTACCATCAAGTGCCAATTTTTCGAGTTGAAGCATCTTTTCTATAGCTTTGATATCTATGATTTGATTATTGAAAAGGCGTAAATCTACCAGATTAGTTAAATTCGTCAAGCTGCTTATATCCTTAATCTGATTATCAAAAAGGAATAATTCTTGGAGATTGATTAGTTTTGCTAATGGTCTTATGTCTTCAATTCTGTTCCCATCAAGATGCAAGAGCTGAAGGTTAGTCAGGTTTTCTACACCTTTAATTTCTCTGATCTGATTATTATGGAGCTGTAATTGTTGTAGATAAACTAAATTTCCTATCCCCTTAAACTCTTCAATTTGATTATTATTAAGAGTTAAAGTCTGTAGATTCCTTAAATTTTCTAAACCCTTAATTTCTTTAATTTCATTGTTATTGATGTATAAAGTCTGAAGGTTCGAGAGATTATTCAATCCTCTAATTTCTTTGATCAAATTATTATGAAGTTGTAATTCTTGTAGATAGGTTAGATTTTCTAAACCTCTGATTTCTGTAATTTGATTGCCATCAAGTCTTAATCTTTGCAGATTCCTTAAGTTTTCTAAACTCTTAATATCTTTAATTTCATTGTTATTGATGTATAAAGTCTGGAGGTTGATGAGACTATTCAAGCCCTTGATTTCTCTTATATGATTACTAGAAAGTGTTAAAATTTGGAGTTTAATCAGATTTTCTAACCCATAGATTTCTGTTATCTCGTTATTACCAAGCCCTATTGCAAAGAGATCAGTTAAGTTCTCTAAACCTGTAATTGTTCTTATCTGATTATTTTCAGCTGATAATATTTGAAGTTGAGTTAAATGACTTATGCCTCTAAGCTGTGTAAGATTATTATTATTAAGGTTTAATCCAATAAGGTTAGGTAAGCGATCTAATCCTTCAATTTCCGAAATATCGTAAATTCCTAAACCGCTTAAATTTAAAAGGTTATTTTCCACATTATACCTTTTATCGTCAACAATGACATATTCACTACTCATATTAACACCGTTATTTATTAGATCTCATTTTATTATTGAATAAAAATTTTTAACAGATAAATTTAAGATGTTTTTTTTTTTATAGTTTTTCAAAGTTGTAAATTTAATGATATACACTCTTGTAAAATGTTTATTAAAACCACTTTTGAGATATTATTCAAATAACAATTTTTTCTTGTTACAAAAAATTCTTATAATGAGGAATCAAAATTTTAAGTTTATTATGAATAAAATATTATTATACTTATTTAACAAAAGAAGAAATAATGAACAAATAATTTCAATTAATGATATAAAATAAAAACAATTTGGAAGTGAATTAATATAACACTACCGGAAAAATTAGCAAAGATTATAAAAGAAATTCCCAAAAACCATGAAATATTGAGAAAACTTATAGAAAATAATTATCAAGTTCTGCATTTGGATGAATTAGAGACTTTTGATTTCAAGAAAAAGGAAGCTATAATCGATCTTTATCCAAAAATCATAGAAAAAATTCTTTCTACTTCTTCTGGGGCTATAGAATTGCTCAAAAATTTAAGCGTATTGAATACCAAAATAAAAACTAATATTGACCGTAAAACCGTCGAAAAATCCTACAATGGGGGCAATGTTCAAGATAAGATAAACAAATTGGTAGAAACGGGATTATTAATTAAAAAGGGGGAGCAGGAAGGAACTCTTGATTTTGCATCAGAGTACGTTCAGAAAGCGATGCTAAAGTTAGCCGATAAAAGCTGCCATGAAAAGGCTGTAGCCTATTATGAAGAAAAGAGTAAAATTTTCCCAGAAGAATACTACAACGTTACAGAAATTTTGCATCATCAATCCCAAATTGCTATTAATGACGAGCTTGCAATAGGATTCCTAGGAGTTTACAATATGCTGCGAGTGGCTGGTTTTGGAATCCCAGAGCTTATTGTAATTGGCGAGAAGATGGTTGGATTAGAAGATAAATATAAAGCTCCGATCTTGGTAGCGCTTGGGAATCTTTATGCTGATGCTGGAAGACAGAAGGAAGCGGAAAAAGCTTATTTAGATGCATTAGAGACTTATAAGGAATTAGCCAAAACTTATTACAAAATCTACTTACCTTACGTTGCAACAGTTCATAATCATCTGGGAAATCTCTATGCGGATCTCAAAAGATTTGAGGAAGCAGAAAAAATCTTTCTCAAAGCACTGAACCTTTACAATGAAGTAGAAGAAAAATACAAGGATATTTTTACAATTGAGGAGGAAGATATCAAATTCGAAGGAAAGCCAGAAACTCCCATTTATAAGAAACCAGAGGTTGATTTACCTATCGATTTGGATCCTGAGAAGTTGTGTCAGGAAGCTTTTGAGGATTACAGGGAGACATTAAAGGAGTTTCATGACATCTATTTACCTGATCTTAATAAAAGTCAGGAAGAAATTGGCCATGTTTATATCGATCTAGACCTTTTGGGAGAATCTAAAGGGACTGTTTTGGATGAGCCAACATTAAAGAAATTGTATGCAAAAACATGTTATGATGGTCACTTAGCTGATGTGGCTACAACCTATAGCAATCTGGGATTGAATTACGTTGAAATGAATAAACTTAATGAAGCTGAACGGATGTATCTTGAAGCTTTAAAAATTAGGAGTAAGCTCGCCGAACAATACCCTGATAAACAACTTCCTTATCTCGCAATTATTCAAGAAGATCTAGCAACCCTATATATTCATTTACGACGACTTGGAGATGCAGAAGAGATGTATCTTGAACACTTAAATACCAAAAAAGAACTCTCAGAGCGAGATCCTAGTCTATATTCTATTGATTATATGGTAGCGCAAAATAAAGTTGGACATTTTTACTTGAACACTTACCAATACGCTAAAGCAGAAAAGAAGTATCTAGAATCTTTAGAAGATCTCGAAGCATTACCTTATAGAGAGAAAAAGGCTCATAAAGCAGATATAGCTGTTGTACAGAATAATGTTGGAAATGCAAACCTGTTTTTGGGAAATTATGGAAAAGCTAAGCAGTATTTTGATAAAGCTATAAAGGGTTATCCCACCAATGGTGATATTATATATAATTGCGCCTGTATTGAAGCAGTAAATAAAAATAGTAAAAAAGCTTTAGAATTATTGAGAAAGGCAATCGAAATCGATAAGAAGTTTAAAGAATGGGCGAAAACTGATCGCTTCCTGGTAAACATTAAAGATTTGCCAGAATTCAAGAAACTAATCGGATTAAATGGTGAAGACCAAGAGGAACTAAATTGATTTAACTCTAGAACCGCTATTTCTTTTCTTTTTATAATAAAAAAAAAAATTAAATCTTCTTTAAATGAAAAGTTAGATTTATATTAGTGGATTTTCTTTTTCATCAAGAATTATAATTATTAAAATTTATACGGGGGGAACTTAACAATGTCTAGCTCATTTAAAATTAAGGTTGTAGCTGCTGGATGGGAACCCGCAAAAAAAGAATTCTT
>JBHLLO010000046.1:0-22633 GCA_048885535.1 Candidatus Hermodarchaeota archaeon | reverse complement strand
AATGATATGGAATCACCTTTTTAGGAGACACCTCTTTAATAAATTTCAAATAGTCCTCAAAATTCTCTTCAAAACAAGCAATAAAGCATAAATCTATCTGATTTCTAAAGGCTCTTAAAGAAGATGAATATTGAGCGGAATCTGCAGTATGGAGGATAATCTTGTTGTCAACTGAGATTATATAGGCTACACAATCCTCCGCTTTCCAACAATTATTATCATATACACTAATATAGCCATGATTCAACTCAACTTTTGATTCTGGAATAATAAGAATAAATTCAATATTCAATTGTTCATATAAGCACTCTGGACCATAAATTTCTAGCTCTCTATTTTTAGCAGAATAATTAGCATCAATTTCATTTAGTTTACTCATTTCAACGTGATCTGGATGATGGTGTGTAATAAAAATCTTCTCAATTCCTTTCTGTGGCTCGCTTAAAAACACAGGATCAATAAGCAGATGATCATTATGACCAATGATTTCCACACATGCATTTCCTAAAAAGTAACACTTTACCATATTTATCATCCCACACCATGTTTACCTGCGTAAAAAGCTCCAAATAATTGCAAGAAATAGCTAATTCCAGTAATTACACCATAAACGACTCCCAATATCCAAGTCAAACCCCAGTTTAAAATTATACTTACATAAAATAATATAAGGAATGGTATAAGGATTGACTTCTTTCGTGGTTTTCTAAATTCAATTTTTTTTATGTAATCAACGATCAAAGTAAATAAAATAAATCCTACTAATAATAGAGGAAAAACCCAATACCACCATTCTCTTAATAAAACTAAATTAAATATAGCTATTACCAATACAGGAATTCCAAGCACTAACGAAAAAGTCCCAATTTTTTTAGATATTTCAGGTTTTTTTACACGTGACAAAAAGAGTGAAAAGACTGAAAGATTGAATATATTAATTATAATAAATTCACTAAAATCTAAAATATAATAGATATTCAATTTAATCCTCTTAAAAAATGATTAATTAAGTAGTTATTCTTTAAAGAAATCAATGAGAAGTTTGTTTACTTTTGTAGCCTCCTCCAAAAACACGTGGTGAGCAGTATTATCAATTATCTCCAAAGTACTATTTGGGAACTTTTCATGCATTTCATCCATAACCAATTTAGGAGATAATTTGTCATTAGTTGCACATATCATTAAGATTGGATGTTTGATTTCATTTAGTTTATCTAAAACACTATGTGTTTCTACAGCATTAGCAAGGTTTTCATAGTCTTGCGGTTCCATCTGATTCTCTATCAGTTCTCTCATCAAATCCTCTGCTGACCATAATCCATGAAACTTTTTCTTAGGATCAGCTTGCATTTCCTTGATAATGCTTCTATGGTGTGTGAATTTAGTATATTTCCAATATGCTTTCTCCTTATCAGTTTTTGATAATTCGTAAAGGTCTATAAGCGAGTTTTTAAAAATATGGATTCCATCACCTTTATGATTTGTTCCAAGAAGCCCAATTTTATTAATTCGCTCTGGATATTTAAGGGCAAAATTTTGAGTCACCCATCCACCCATTGACTGTCCTATGATATTAGCTTTTTCAATTTTTAAAAAGTCCATCATTCCTTTTAGATCCTCTACCAAAGTATCTAATGTAAAAGATTCTCTTGGATGGTCTGACTTCCCAGAACAACGTGAATCATAAGCTATGACCTTAAAATGCTTTGAAAGTGGACCAAATTGACCAATCCATATTTCGTGAGTAGCACCATACCCATGAAGCAAAAATAGAGGATAACCCTCTCCTTGGATTTCATAATATAATTTTATTCCATTAACTTCTGCAAATGGCATAATATTAATTTTATTTCTATTTTTATTTATACCTTTTTAAATTCTGATAAGAACTTAGGAAATCATAACTTTAATTCAAAATATCTAGCTCCTTCGATGGGATTATATCTGTATGGTTTTATTTCACTGAAACCTAATGATAAATATAATTTTATCGCTTTTTTCATTGTTGGCAAAGTATCTAATCGTATGGACTTATAACCAATTATTCGGGCTTTATCAATAACTTTTTGAGTTAGTTTTCGCCCAATTTTAAGACCTTGGAAATCTTGCTTAACATAAAGTCTTTTAATTTCGCAAATGCTTTTATTATACTTACGTAAAGCTATACATCCAGCTAAATGGTTATTAAAATAAGCTAATAAAATGGAACCAGAAGGAGTACTATAATCTCCGGGCAAATTTGCTAATTCTTCATTAAAATTTTGAAAATCTAAATCAATCTGTAGATACTCAGCATATTCTTTAAACATATCGCGAACGATTTCTATTTGTTCTTTAGTATTTGCTTCGATTATTCTAAGCATTTTTAATTCAGTACGTTTAAATAAAATATAGTAGATAAAAAATAAAGTTATTAGGAATGCAACATTATTTCTTTTTCTTGTTAAATTCCATAAGGTTGTTCAAAATTCGTTCTAAATATTTTTCAAATTCATTAATTTCTTGCTCATCAAAGTTATTATAGTAAATATTGGTCATATCTTTTGAAACATCTATATACTTGGACTGGAAGTTCTTATCTTTATCTGTTAATTGAATTAAGATTTCCCTTCTATCTGTTTTTGAAGGTAGTCTTTTTATAAATCCCGATTGTTCAAGGCGATCTAACATTGATGTTAAAGTTGATTTACTCAGAAGAGTCCTTTTTGAAAGTTCATGGATAGATATGTTATCTCCTCTCCATAAAACAAACATGATTCTTCCTTGAGCGGGATTTAGTTCAGTAAGTTTTGCTTTCTTAAGGATTTTTGAAAATATTCTTTGAGATAGTTGGTGTATTTTCGCAATTAAGAAGCCTCCTTTTTTTTGAGATTCCATGGGAACTCACAAATCTAGCTTTATTTGGTTCAACTTATAATAATATCTTAGAGTATTAGGATTTAAACTTAATAATGTATATTCTGGATCATTAAGACCTTGTGGGTAGTACCTAGTCCACCAGTCAAGCCAAATTTTCTTTTTAATGTTCTTATCCTCTATTACTTCAGCATTTCCTCCTAGCATTACCCCTTTAAAGTCATCAGGATCGCAAAAATATACGTTTATTGCCGGATTCTCTTTAATATGAGACACTTTAGATGAGGAAGTATTAGTTGATATATAAATTTGAAATTGATCCTTTTGGCTCTCAAATATGTTGGAGAACTCTGGAAATTGTTTCTTGTTCCTTAAATTAAACATCGCTCTCGTAATGGGTTTTCCTTCATCATCAATAGTTGTAAGATATGCTGCTTTTGATTGTTCTATTAGTTCTACACATTCTTTTTTAACTTTTTCAATATTCATAAAGTTCACTTTCAATTGATTTTATATGGGATTGTACTATATAGTACTAATCAAAATTCCTTTATAAATATATCGATCAATGTTTTAAATAAGATTTAAAAGAACAAAATCTAAAATAGAATTTTATAGTTGTTCAGGTTTCAAAGCAAAAGCGTCTCTTAGACCATCACCAATAAATAAGAACCCCATAATTGTAACTACAATCATAATCATTGGCCAAAAGCTAGCCCAAGGTGCTCTATATAAGATATTAATGGTATATATAACATCTCCTCCCCAATCGATCCAATTTAGACGACTAATTCCTAAGAAAGCCAGTACTGTATAACCTAGTAAAACTTTTCCAACATTAAAGCTTGCTGAAACTAAAATTGGTTGGTAACAATTTGGTAAAATATGTCGAAACATAATTCGTCTATTTTTTGCTCCAACTACTTTCGCTGCTTGAATATAAGGTAATTCCTTTTGCTTCAGAGTAAAAGTTCTTATAACTCTTGAAAAATGAGGGATTCCAATAATACCGAAAGCAATTATAATATATTCAATAGAGCGTCCCCAAATTAGCAGAAAAAGCATAGCAAATACAACCCCAGGGAACGATAATATGATATCCATAATTCTCATTACAATCATATCAAGCCATCCTCCATAATAAGCAGATATTAACCCGATAATAGTACCAGCAAGAACACTAATGAGTGTAGAGCTTAAAACAATAATTAAGGTATATCGAGCACCAAAGATTAGTCGTGCTAAAACATCAAGACCGCCCCATGTCGTTCCTAAAGGGTGTTTAGGGGAGGGAGGACTATAAGACCCAAGGCCTGTTATGGTTGCTTTTTCATAGGAGGATAACCAAAATTGAAAAACGGCCATATTAACAACACAGAAAACTAGAATTATACCAATGATGAATATGAAAGATTTTGATTTTCTCATGAATTTTCTGATTGATCGATCTTTTTCAGAGAGCAATCGAAGATCTTCAACCTTTCGAGGGATTGTAGCTAAAAAAAAGAGAAATCTTATGTTTTTAAGAACACTAAAAAGTTCTTTAATAAATTTGCCATTTGAAGCCTTTTCTAATTTCCTTTCGCGTTTTTCTTCTAATACTATCATTGAACTATGATAAAGTTATATATTGAATGTTGGTTTGAGTTAAAATAATCTACATTTTCATTTAGATAAATATGAATGGAAATTTATATATTTAAACTAGGTTTCAATATAATAATGCCTAGTTGCTGATAAATTTATATGTTTCCCATGATATACAATAAATTGACTAATAAGTAAAAAATCTGATTCGATATGGGATATTTAAAATATGTGATTAAAAGGACATTAGTATCATTAATCACGATTTTTGGAATAATCGTTATTACTTTTTTCTTATCCCGAATGATTCCAGGAGATCCTGCATGGAGACGACTCCCCTCTAAAGCATCATATGAAGATTACTTAGCAGAAAGGGAAAGATTAGGATTGGATCAGCCTATTATCGTTCAATTCTTTATTTATATGGGAGATCTATTGACAGGGAATTGGGGCGTTTCTATTTCAACAATAATAGATTATCCTATTTCAGAGCTGATCAATTCACATCTACCAAGGACTCTGGAAGTTACAATAATAAGCATGTTAATTGCGATTTTTTTAGGAATTAGATTAGGAAAGATATCAGCTTCCCATAAAAATTCTAAGAGAGATAAAATAATAAGGATCTTTACGTATTTCTTTATTTCCATTCCTGGTTTTGTTGTAGTAATATTTTTTATGCAGATGTATATATTTACCCCTATCAAGATTTTCCCAATGTTTGGAATTAAAAATCCTAGATACCCAGAACCACCCTTAATAACTGGTTCTCGCATACTAGATTGTATCTTGTCGAAACAAATTTATCTTCTTGTAGATTATATCTGGCACCTAATAGTTCCAGTCTCTGCTATGGTGATCGTTCAGATGGTGGCAATTATTAGACATACAAGATCTAATGTCTTAGAGGTACTTCAAATGGATTATATTAGAACTGCGGAAGCAAAAGGATGTCCAAGAAAGCAAATAGTTAAAAAGCACGCTGTAAAAAACGCGTTACCGCCTGTTGTTACGGTTTCAGCAATGGGATTTCCCATTGTCTTGGGAGGGATGATTGGGGTAGAGATAATTTATAATTTCCCAGGATTAGGTTTTTTATTTAGAGATGCTGTTCAATATACAGATTACCCTCTAATTATCGCAATTATCTTTGTATATTCGATATCGGTGATTATTATAAATCTTATAGCAGATTTTATTATTTCTGCGCTTGATCCTAGAATTAGGTTAAAATAATTAAATGCATTATTCACAATAATGTAAAGACGAATTCTGATTGTAAATTTTTTCATTAAATTAAATAAGATAAAGATCTTTTTTTCCTTGAATTAAAATTTACTTAATTTATCGAACTTTTTATGAAATATCTGAAATATATGATTAAGCGGATATTTTTATCATTGATTACAATTTTTGGTATTATTGTTATTACCTTTTTCTTATCGAGAATGATACCAGGAGATCCAGTATGGATGCGTTTACCTGAAAAAGCAACTCTTCAAGATTATTACCGAGAAAGGAAACGTTTAGGATTAGATCAACCCATTATCGTTCAATTCTTTGTTTATATGGGGGATATCTTAACAGGTAATTGGGGAGTTTCTCTTTCAGTGCAAGAAGATTATCCCATCTGGGAGTTAATTAATACTCATCTACCAAGAACATTGGAAGTTACGATAATTAGTATGATAATTGCTATATTATTTGGATTTTGGCTAGGAAAGTTATCAGCGTCTAATAAAAATTCAATTAGAGACAAAGTGATAAGGATTTTTAGCTATTTCTTTATTTCCATTCCAGGTTTTGTAGTAGTAATATTTTTTATGCAGGTATATATCTTTACTCCCTTCAAAATATTCCCTATGTTTGGATATAAAAACTTAAGATATCCTGATCCACCCCGAGTAACTGGATCCAGGTTAATTGATTCTCTCTTATCTAAACAAATTTATCTTTTTACAGATTATGTATGGCACATAATAGTCCCTGTTTCTGCTATGGTAATAGTTCAGATGGTAGCAATCGTTAGACATACAAGATCTAGTCTCTTAGAGGTCCTTCAAATGGACCATATTAGAACAGCAGAAGCAAAAGGATGTCCAAGAAAGCAAATAGTTAAAAAGCACGCTGTAAAAAACGCGTTACCGCCTATTGTTACGGTTTCAGCAATGGGATTTCCCATAGTCTTGGGAGGGATGATTGGGGTAGAAATAATTTATAATTTCCCTGGATTAGGTTTTATGTTTCGACAAGCTGTCAGATATTCAGATTATCCCTTAATTATTGCAATTGTATTTGCTTTTTCACTCTCAGTTATCATTTTAAATCTTTTCGCGGATTTTATTATTGGTGCGCTTGATCCCAGAGTCAGGCTGAAGTGAGAATGCTTATTTTTGAGCATTATTTAAAGTGAGATTCGATTATGTTTTTTGAGGAAAATAGAAAACAGGATATATCATTATCAGAAGTGCTTGATTCGCTATACGTATTCTTCCATGATATTGAGAAAGAGGAGGTTAAATTCCTGTACCATGGAACTTACAATGTATTTGAAGTTAAAAGCAGATTTATCTTTCGTTTTCCGGATATCCATTTTAGAAATATAAATGGAATACAATTGATTGAGCGAGAAATTCTAATGTTAAATATTATTAAGGGATATGTACCATTCTCGATTCCCAACCCAATTTATATTTCAACGGAGCCTGATAATCCATTTGTCGGTTATGAGAAAATTCAAGGAACTAGATTATCACAATGCTTTGAAAAGACTTCAAAAAACCAAAAAAAAAAAATTGCTAAACAAATTGGATTTTTTTTGTCTCAACTTCACTCAGATAAGCTTCATGATATTGTCTTAAATGAAGCAAAACAATCTTACTCTTCAAAGCAATATAAAAAAGAATGGAGTAATTATTATCAAGAAATTCAAACTACGATATTTCCTATAATGAATTCAGCCCAAAAAGAATGGTTAAATAAACTTTTTACAAAATTTTTTGAAAGGGAAGAAAATTTCAAATTTAAGCCTACTTTGATACATGGAGATTTTGATACATCAAATATTCTCGTAGATCCTAAAACTTTTGAAATAACTGGAATTATTGACTTTGAAGATTCAAGAATTTACGATCCTGCTGCCGATTTTTTATTTTATGAAGAGGGTAATTTCTTTTTAGAAAATGTACTTTCATCTTATCAAAGGAAAATAGATTTTAGTTTTAAAGAACGAATGAAATTCTTATATGGGCGCAATTCTTTACCTTATATAACATTTGGTATAGACCATAACGTTCCAGATATGATTAAAGCAGGGTTTGAATTGCTTAATTATAAAATAAAGACAGTCGAATTGTAAAATCTACACTTTTTATATAGAATAGCTTTGACCATCTTGCAAGAGGACAACATTATCATAATTCTTTTCGAACCATTTCGGATTATCTGTATGAATTGGGATTATAATATCTGGATCAATTCTCTCAATCACCCATCTGATTTCACTTTGCGATAAATGCCCAGATGCGTGAAATCCTCTAACAAATTCAGGTTTTAACTTTTCATCTTTTTCAACTATTTCAAAACCATAAATCTCAAACCCAAAATGTTTAAGCCAGGTATTTAATCTTAAAAAATCAAATTCTGATTCTTCTTCAAATGCTTCACTTGAGGAATATATGTAAGTACCCCTAATAGGTTTAATGTCTAACAGATTTTTAATATCGAAAAAAGAGAAGCAAAGTAAATATTGTTCTGGATTTCTTGATATCTCAATAGGATCTATTAGTTGTATCCCTGTCTCATTTTTAAGGAGGTAATTTTCCCAGCTTAAAGGTCTTGCTTTCAACATATTATATATTAACATATCTTTTGTTCGATTAATTCCATCAACTTTTTCAATCGCTTTTAGCAAATAAGCATCTTTAGAAGTTATAACTAACTCTTTACCGACTTTCTTAGCAATTTCGTGAAAAGATTCTAATCTCTCAAAGTTTCTAGCAGTAAAGTCTGCAATAACCAACCCTTTTGATATTTCAACTAGCTTAAGGCAGTTTTGGTAAACAATTTCTTCAGGCTCGTTAAAGTCTTTTTTCTTAGCTCGTGTTCCTTCAATAATTAAAACAGAAGCATCTTTTGATCTATCTATAAACTCTTTGCTAGAATCAGATTTTCTTCCATGCAATCGTAAATCACCAGTGTATGCCACGACATATTCTCCATTAATAATATAGGCTGTAGCGCCAAATATTGAATGATCTACCTCAAATGCTTCAATTTGAAAAGGTGTGGAAAAATCATTCAGTACACACAAATCCCCTTTTTCAGATTCAGTTTTTCTAAAACGGATAGATAAGAAATTTTCAAGAGTGTCAGGAAATTTTTTAGTACTAAAAAATTGTCTACAATAAATATTTGCTTTATCACTTATCAAAATTCTATTATCTTTCGCTCTAATTTTCTTTGTAAAATATGCAACTTCATTATTTAAGCTCGCTTTTGAGCTATCACGAATAGCTTTTAGTAATGTAATGCTGATGGGAGAAGCTATAACAGGAATTGATTCATCAAGTAAAGAGATATTTCCAAAATGATCCATATGAGCATGACTTAATACTACAGCGTCGATATTTAATGAAGGGAAATTAGAAATATCAATATCAGAAGGAATTAAATCTTTTCTATAATTTCTTAATTTGGGAATCAAATTAAGATGAAGAAGATCATAAATTCCCCGAGAATAACGTTCCTTTAAATATTCTTGAAAGTAATTGTTATATTTTTTAAAATTCATCCCAAAATCGAGAAATAAGCCGTGATCCCCTTCTTGTAAATATATTTTATTTCCACCTATTGTGTTCGCTCCATCGTAAATAGTAATTGAGGTCATCCTTATTTAATAAAAATTCAATGATTTTATTAATATTCTTCTTAATTCTAAAATAAAAAATCCGTGATTTAAGAATTTTTAAATAATAACCTATGCTAATATTTATTTGTCGATTAATAATTTAGATGTAATTTCATAAAAGGTGCGAACAGCATATGATGTATTCAAATATCGAAGATTATGAGAGAAGGATTAATGAACTTAATTACCAAATTTCAGAATTACAAAATCAGGTAAATCAACTTCAAATACTTGTTAAAGAAAAGGATGATCAAATAAATCAACTCTATAATGAAAACCTACGGTTAAAAGCTCAAAAGGAAAATGTATACCAGCAACCAAATCAATCTCCATATTATAGTCAACAACCAACTCAAACTTCTCAATCTCCTCAAAATGAAAATTACCAACAACAACCAACTCAATCCCCATACTATGGTCAACAAGCAACCCAAGGTCCAGTAATTCATCAAACAGAGAATCCAATTGTAACTACAAGTGCAAATACAACTTTTCATAAAAGAGAATGTCCTAAATGCGGAGCTTCTGGTTTTGCTATAAAAGAAGTCGATGATAAATCTCGATTACTGAGTTATGTGCCTCGAAGAATTTATGCGAAAAAGAGAGTTTGTACTAAATGTTTTTACGAATTCTAGAAAACAAAGAAAAAATCCTCCTATCAGAACTATTCTTTGTAATAAGTTTATTTGGAATGGTTACTTTTTACTAATTTGTGAGTACATTAATTAAGTGTGTACTCAATTTACGCATTGGGTTTTTTCAATGGTAAAAGGAAAAGTAAAATGGTTTGATCGCCGTAAAGGCTACGGTTTTATTACTCGAGACGACGGAGCTGCTGATGTGTTTGTACATTTTTCAGCAATTAAAGATGAGGGAAACGAATTTAAAGCATTATATGAGGGCGATAAAGTTGAGTTTGAAATTCTCGACGGATCTAAAGGTCCTCAAGCCAGTAATCTAAAAATCACCGAAAAAGTTAGTCGACCGAGTTTTAAACCAAAGAAAAAACGTTATTAATTAGATCTAATTAATAAAGTAAGTGTAAATCAATAGGAAATTTCAGAAAAGATAAAATGGGGTTCTTTTCAGAACTTTTTTATGATTTTGTGGGATTTCCGCTTTTTTTTTATATAAATCAAAGGAATAAATTCTTTTTTTAAGACTCATAGAAAAGTCAGAAACAATTCATAATTAGTTTAACTTCAATTAAGAAATAAATTAAGTATGAACTTAAGAGTTAAAAATTAACTACTGGATGTGTTTAAAGCCCATTAACTTGTTTCAGAGTTCGAGGAGCAATACGATGAAATTTCACTGCAGGATACCCTATAATAAATACTCCTATTATTTCACCATCAACATTTGCTAATTTCTTTAATTGGGGGTTAAGTCTCATTGCAATTTGAGTCCAACCGTTCCAACATGTCCCTAATCCAAGTGATTGTGCTGCTAATCGCCCATATGTAATTATAATCCCGATGTTATTCATTTCAACTTCACTTTTATGAGGTGATGATACAAATATGACATGAGGCGCATCAAAGTAAATAGGACTACGAAAGGCTCTTCCCATAAGAGCAAATAGCTTTCCATATCGTTCTTTCATAAATTCATCTTTTAATAACTCTTGAATAACAGCATCATTGATTTGCTTTATTTGGTCTTGATCTGAAATAATAGAAAAAGTCTCTGATCTCATATTATCTCCAGTAGGGGCATAACTCATAGCGTTAAATACCTTATTTAAAAGTTCATTAGGTACTTTTCTTTTTCGATAGCGACGAGTCGAGCGATGAGCTCTCATAAAGTCATATAATTTATCATAATTGATTACTTCTTCTGGTTTTTCAACTCCTTCAAACTCTATAGCTTCCCCTAGATTTTCATATAATATTGCATCTTCACTACATCGTGCAATACAATGACCACACAAGTTACAAAAGCCCTGGGCATCTTTAAATTCTATTTTTTCTGTTTCTCGATTAAATCTGAAAAAAATACAGGTAATTAAACAAACTTTGCAATTATTACACTTATTATAATCAATTCCAATAATTGACATATTCTAGCCTTTTTTTCCCTAAATAAGGTATATAATTCTTATTACGATTTAAACAATAACTTTTACACTTATGTGAAGCTTTTTATGCCAATCCTTCTTATTTTAATTTGATCATTTTTTAATGGAAATGAAATTCAAGGTGTTTAAATATGGCAGAAATGTCAAAAGGATTGAAAATTCTCTTAGCTATCAATGTAGTGATTGCATTAATCTATGGCATTTTGTATCTCTTCCTTCCAGAAATTAACTATGCTTTAAATGATGCTCCATATTTTGATCCCCATTTTTGGCGACTTTGGGGGGGAGTATGTGTTACTCTTGGAATAGGAGGGATAATGGGATTAATAAAAGGAGATTGGGATAATTTCAAGTTATTATTTCTATTTGCTATCACTGTTCTATTTGTTACATTCATTATTAACATTACAACCGCAATTTATATTACACGTTCACCAACTAACATTATATTTCATTGGATAGATAATGTAGTAATCCTTGTAATGGCTATTATTGATACCATTTTTTATTGGAGAGAAGAGAAGAAATAAATGAATTTTAAAACCAATTCTATTTTTTTTGTTAATATCTAATTCTTGATTCTAAAGTGGATTTTAAATTAGCTTACTTCCATTCAGCTCCACATTGCCCACATTTATACTTTTTAGCATAAATTTTTGGGTATGCAAAAATTAATCGCGTTTTATCATCTATTTCCCTTATATGTGTCTTATTAGAGTTTCCACAATTTGGGCACTGCCATTTTCTTGTAAAATCAGATTCTTCCTCCTCTTCTTCAAGTTCTTCTGTTTCAAGCACTTCTTCTTCTTTTGTTATTTTTCTTGATTCTATTACAGCATCAGCAATATAAGGTTTTATAACATTTGTTGATAATTCTTTGATTTTAGTTATTACGGCTTCCTGTTCCTCAATACTATCTTCAGTTATTGGTGTTAACTCAATGGATTTTGATTCGGGTTTTACACTCTCCTTTTTATCATGATGTTGAAGTGCTGTTATAGTTTTAGCCAACAAGATTGTGTCTTTTTCCCGTAATTCTTTATTCTTCAGTTGTAATTCTTCAATTTGGTGGCCTAGATCAGAAATTTGAGATTCTAATTTGAAAATTTTGAGTTTTTCTCTTTTTAATGCATTTAGTTTTTCATTGAGAGCTTTATTTTCTTCTTCTAGATTTAAATTATTCACCTTAAGAGATTCAACTATTTTATCCAATTCTTCAGCAGAAACTTGTTTAGTTTTTATTAAATCTAAATTTGTTGCAAGAGATTTATTTGATCTTTCTAAATTAGCTATGTTCTGTTTAAGTTTTACAATTTCGTTTTTCAATTGTTCATTTTTTGAACTTTCGGATTGAAGAGATGATTCTATTATTGTCGCACCCTCAATTTCTTTCGATAATTCAAAAACTTTTTTCTTTAAGGATTTATTTTCTTGTTCTAATCTACCATAATCTTGAATTAAAGTATTTAATGAATTTTGAGTTCTCGAAAGCATTTCATCTTTCAATGAATCGGATAAACTTTCTTTTAATTCATCTAATTCTAAAGTTAAATCCTTTACTTTATCTTGTAAGAGTTCTTTTTCTTCTTCTCTTTTCTCTAACTTCTCGCTGAGAGAGAAAATCGTCTTTTTTAGTATTAATATTTCTTCAGATTCGCTCTCTTCCGTGATATGTTTGATAGGAGTTGGTTTAAAAGGGATTTTTTGAGCATTCAACTTACTTTTTAATTTATCAACTTCAAGTTGCAATTTCTCAATAGTTTTTTCCAAATAGGCTCTACTCTGTTGTTCTTCTTCAGCCTTATCAATCAAATCTTTTAATTCCTTACTCATAATAAAAGTCTCATTAAGAGTGGAAAATAATTATTCTTTTACAATTAACTTACGTATTCTTTATTAAAAAAGTTAAGTAGAAATTTTTTGAAAAAGCTAAAATTTTTTTTTAATAAAATAGAAGAAAATAAAGATTAGAAATATAATTTTATTTTGCATATTTCGGTTTTGTAATAAACCCAGTAAAAAGAACTCCAATTATTATAGTATCAATTATCTCTGTTAGTATAATACTCCACGATTCATATGAGGATGTAAAAATTGCTCGAATGATATTTGAAAGGATTAAAAGTAGAAAAGCTATTCCTATAATCAGAGAATTGGCTTGAGATAATCTCTTATTTCGGTACATAAAGAAGAACATTATCATCAATAGTAAATATATAATAAAAGTTGCAATAGGGAGTAAACTGACTAAAAGGTTAACGCTATTTGCAAACCAAATTAATACCAATAGGATGACAACATAACCTCCCATAAAAGAGTATCTTATTTTATTCGCCTCAGATTTCGTTTTTTTGCCTTTTGACCTCAGTTCTATGAAGACTAGTAATGCTTCTAATCCAATATAGAGAATTGGAAGGATATTAATTACTATTACTGTATATCGAATTTTCATCAGAAATAATCGTATGGTATCAAATGTTCCACTCAACCATAATAAGTTTAGAAGAACATCAAATATTTTGCCAAATACCCAAATTCCAAAGAAGGACCCAAAACAAAAATATGCATCCGTTATGTAGATCGCGTTTTGTTTAAACCATTTCCTGTATAAAAATAGGCTCATGGCGGCTAAGATCGTAATTTTGATGGGGTAAATAAAAATTCCTAATAATAAATTATTAACAACAATTACGTTAGTGATTGTATCCCAGAAAATCCAATATAATCCTGAAAATGCAGTTAATAAGAGAAGAGCGATACTTAATATGGATATCTTAAAGTTTCTAAACCTTGCGTATTGAGACCACATTAAAATCATTTTTATAGAAAATTTTTCTTGACACTTTTTCTACATCTAGTTTTAAAAATACAATGATTTTTTATACAAGAATGAGGAAAAATTTTGAAAAAAAGAATTAAGATTTATTCTTTAGAAAAACCCCTATATTTCGTGGAAATAACTCTAGATATTCCATTAAATCATAGTCTTTCAGTTTCTTAATTGTTAACTCTGGAAGATTTTCTTCGTTTTTACCTTCTAAAATCTGCTGTGTTTCTTTCTCTGTAAACTCTGGTCCCTTTTCAACCCAATTAATTACTTTTTTATTTGCTGGACATACTCGTTGACAATGGAGACAACCAACTAGACAATTATGCCAACTAGGGTCGATCCATTCTGGGAAAACAACTTCAGGTGGATGTTCATTATGGTATGTGATACATCGCTCAGCACGTAAAAGAAATCGATCAGTAGGTATAGCCCCAGTTGGACAATTTCGAACACAAGCTTGACAAGCTTCACATATGTCCATCATCTTAAGTTCACGCCAAGTTTCTTGTTCAGATTGAAAATCAGAATAGTAAGCAGAAAGACGATAAAAGCTTCCCATTCCATTAACATAAGTTATATTGTTTCTACCATATTCAGTTAATCCACTATGAACGGATAAAGTTTTTAATGGAATCCGTGCATAAGCTATATTATAACCTTTTGGAGATAGAATTGAGGTTAAAAGGTCATTTAATTTTTCAATTATTTCTAGCCCTTGCAAATAGGTCGGAGGAACAAGTAAAGGAATTTCTTTCTCATTGTGATGAAAAATTACTTCTGTTGCCGGGTGTGGATGTGCTATAATAAAAATAGAGTTGATTTGAGGAAAACTTACGTCTGGTTTAACTTCAAAGAAATTTTTATATTCTTCATAAAAATCTGAGTCAAGGAGCTTTTTATTTCGGCGTTCTTGAATTTCTGTTATTATTTCGGTAATGTGTTTTCCAGATACGATAGCTCCTTTACAACCAATAGCCTTTAAACTATTATGGAATTTCTGGGCTATTTTGTCATAGTCACTCATGACTTAATTAATTGCGGAGAAGGAAACTTATAAAATTTATACTTAAGAAAAAAAAGAAAAAATTTGAGGAGATTTATTTTTTTATTTTCTTCCAGACATAACCATGAATATCAAATAAAATCAAAATGGCAATGGTTGAAACTATCAAGCAAAATATCAGCAGATCTAAATCTGTGGGAACGTGTCCAAACAGCCATTCTAGATTAATTACGAAGTTTCTCAACCAAGGCCATAAACCAGGAAGAGGTTGCCCATTTAGAAGAAAATAGAAGAAATCCTCGAGAGTACTAAATTGTAACAATGTTCCTGCAACAAATATATTCCAGCTTTGCCGTTTTGAACCACCTCCAAGTTTCCATCCAATCGCAATAATCAAATAGAAAAAAGTCATTAATAATCCCCAGAAAGACATGTAGTACATTGTTTTATCAACAGCTCCAGCCCAGAGATCATCAATTGTGAAATTAACCAAAATTCCTATTGGTACAATAACAAGGGCAAATAGGATGATTAATATTAAGATTCGATTTTTCGTCAATTTAGGTTGAAGGAAAAAGGCTGGAATTAGTCCAAACAATATTAATTGTATGTATAAGAAAAAGCCAGGTGCTATACCTAACACTACGTAAAATACGATTGGTATTCCATTAGCGATCAAAAATAATATTATTGCAATAATAAACCATTTTTTATCTCTATCATCTCTCTCGCTATCTTTATTACCTGCTAGATACATGAAAATAATAGGTAATATCAAACCTAGCGATAATAAAGAAATTAGCCAGAAAAGACGTATTGGTAATCCTACCGATGGGTTCTCGGCTGCCCAATCTACTTCAGCAGTTAGTATTACTATTCCAATAAAAATTGCAAGAATAATTAGATTTTTTATCCAAGATTTAGAATTTGTTTCAGACATAGTCGATCATAATTTATTGTGTAAATATAAAGATTCTGAAATTTGACTAAGAATTCCTTTTGATGGGAGTAGATGATTTGTATTATTTATTTAGAATTTGACAATTGAATATAAATAATCTAAAATAGGATGTTAAATAACAAAAAATAAAAATGGAACACCATTGAGTAATGTTAAATTGAAACATTGGTCTTTCAAATAAGTACGGGGATTTAATTGTTAAGCATAAAAATAAAATCAAAAGATGATGACTCATTTAAATTTCCGTTGCTTGGATATTTAGGATATGGAGTGACGAAGTTTTTTGATTCGTTTAAATTTTTATCATTTTTGCTTGATAGATTTGAATCTATGTATTTAAGTATAGATTTAGAGAACGTGGTTATTGATAGACCAATATATATCACTGGACTTGCCCGTGCTGGTACTACAATCACTCTAGAAATGTTAAGTCAGCATCCAGATTTGGCTTCACACCAATATAAACATCTTCTTATGCCCTATCTACCTCACTGGATTAGCATGTTTATAAGAAGGCTTAAAATTTATACCAAACCATTTGAACGCATACATATGGATGGAATATTTATAACACATGAAAGTCCTGAAGCTGTGGAAGAAATATTTTGGCAAAAATATTTTAATAATCTTCATAATGAAAACGTTTCAAACATTCTCAATAGAAGTACTTCGAATCCCAAATTTGAAAATTTTTATCAAAATCATATTCGAAAGCTTCTTATAGATCAGAATAAGCCTCGCTATGTAGCAAAAAATAATTATCATGTCTCAAGGTTCGAATATTTACTGAAAATTTTTCCAAAAACTAAATTTTTATTAATTATCCGGAATCCCGTTAATCAAATCGCTTCTTTAATCAAGCAAACAAAACTTTTTATGAATATTGAGTCTAAAGCACCTTTATTACAGGATTGGTTTAGATTAATTGGGCATTATGAGTTTGGTCATCACCAAGTATGTATTAATTTGAATAACACTGAACTCATATACAAAATTCGTAAGTTATGGAGAAATAAGAAGACGTATGTTAAAGGGTGGGCGTATTATTGGAGGTCTATTTATGATTATATTGCAAATAATCTTAAAATAAACAACAATTTTAGAGAAGCAACCCTTGTTGTCGATTATGATGATCTTTGTGAAAGTCCTGCAAAAAAAATAGATCAAATTCTTGAACACGTCGAATTACCTGCTGAAAGGTTTGAAAAAGTAAAAAAAATTTATGTTAATAGCCTTCATAAGCCCACTTATTATAGTCCAGATTTTTCTGAACAAGAACTTAAAGATATATCTGATATTACAGAAGATACTGTTGTTCAATTTGGTTTGAAAAGCATCTAACTATTTAAAGTTGAGATGAGGCTCACTCTACCAGCAACAAGGATCAAAATAATGTTTATATTTTTGTAACCATGAACAAAGAGTATATTTGGAATAATCTTCCGTTATTTCTTCACCTGGTTGAATATCTCTAAGTGCTACGGCACAAAATCCATTCTCATCTTCAGAAGCACCAGAATTTGCGTTAAATGAATGATTTACGAATCGAGAGTTATCCAAACAAAATATGAGAGCATCAAGGTCTCTTTCATAATAAGAATAGGTTAGTAAGACATCTATATAATCTTTAATTTTCAGTGTTTTATGAGATACTTCAAGGCTTAAGAATTGATCCTTTGTAATAATTAGGACGTCTTGTGGACGAGCATGCCACCATATTGTCCCCTTTGGAATCTTTTTCTTAGCAAATAATCCTAATCCATGAATTTTACTTGATCCTACTTCGGCATACTCTTCGATAGGATTAACTGTTCCTAGATTATAAGGAATATTATTAAAAGACATCGATTTCACATAATATTTGAGAATTTTATTATGTGATATTTTAGAATATAAAAAATAAAAATGATCGTCTAATGAACAATTTATTTGATTATACTTTCATTATTTTCTCTTATTTCTTGGATGATTTCTTTAAAGATATCGAGATAATATTCTTTTGGATTTTCTGTTTGCAATGTTATTTTTTCATCTAGAAACTTTCTCTTCTTAAGTTGATGCATTTAGTCAAGCCTCTTTAAATTTTTTTATATACTTATTTATCCCTATATTCTCAAATCATTTAGTGACTATTTAAAAGAAAATGGTAAATTTTTGAAGTATTAAATGTTGTTATCGTAATTACAACCGAAATTAATAACTATTTTTATAAATTAGTCATATTAGCACTGATTTTCCATAGTTTTTTAGCATCGTCCTCATTGTAGGATTCTTTAGAAGAATTTATAGGTTGTTTCTTTACAAAATATTTCCCGGTTACACCTTCAATCTCAAGAGAAGATGCTAAATATATTGAAGTTTCTGCTCCTTTAATTGGCTTTTTGAAGAAAAGTCTTCCAAAAGCTTGAGAAAAAGTTGATAGATCACGACCTAAGTTAGAATTTACCACACCAGGATGAACCGCATTAACTGTTATTCCAAATTGTTTTACTTTTCTGCTTAATTCGTAGGTAAACATTGTCAACGCTAATTTCGATATTCCATATACCTTAAACGCCCGATATTTCTTATTTGAACTTTGGAGATCATTAAAATCTATAGATGCATTTTTATGAGTTCCTGAACTTACATTAATTATTCTACTTGGATTACTACTTTTTAATACATCAAGTAGGAGATTGGAAAGCAGAAAAGGAGCGAGATAATTGACTGCAAAATTCATTTCAATTCCATCGACAGAAGTATGGCGCTTAGATAACATTATACCTGCATTATTAATCAGAACATGTAGCTTTTGATACTTTTGCTTGAATTCTGCGACAAATTCACGGATTTGTTGCTGAGATGATAAATCACATAAGAATAAATCAATATTTTGGTTTCCTGTTATTTCAATAATCTCTTGCTGTGCTGATTCTCCACGTACTTTGTCACGACAGAGCATAACGATGTGCGCATTCATTTCTGCTAAACCAATTGTTGTAGCTTTTCCTATACCAGAATTTGCACCTGTAATTAAACAAATTTTATCCTTGATACTTATAGCTTAAATCACTTTTTTTTATCTTTATTATTATCCTATTGTATTATTAAAAAATTTAGTGATTTTAAAATAAAGGAAGACACTTTCAAAAAATAATATGTTTGAATCGCTTTTTAAAGAGTAATCTTCAGCTTATTCATCAAGGAAATTACAAATTCGTTAAGGAATTCTGATAATCCTAATTGATCTTCAAAATAATCAGAAAACACTTTTTTTATTTCAGAATAAAGAAATTGTCTATCTATAGTATCGATATTTTTTTGGTCATAAATGTTATTTGAAGCAAAATAATCCAATTTATTAATGACCATTTCAAACATTAGATCAATAAATACATTATGAATGAACTTTTCATCGTCTTTGGTTAACTCATAATATTCATAAATCGCTTTCGTTCTAAATTGTTTGATTTCCACTAATCTTTTCTTAAGGTTGTCTGATATATTTAAACCTTCAATCTTATCTAAAAATTTTTCATTACTTAGTTTTGCTTCTTGAATTTGATTACTTTTCAAAAGATATGAGTAGAATCTGATTAAGAATTTAAATGAATCAATGGATTTCTCTTTTTTCCACATTTTGTACAACTTTCCCCAATGCTTTAAATTTAAGTCTTCAAGAGCATTGTAAATACTAGTTCTCAGAGATTCCAGTAGAATTTTATTGTAATATAATATATCATTATAGGGTTTATCATAGTTATAAAAAGTATATTCATAAACACCTCCATTTTCCTTAAATTCTTTCAAATGAAAAAAAGAGCTAAAATCTGCTAGTAATTCCTTTTTTCCTACCTCTGCGGCAAATTTTATAATATATTTACATTTTGGGCAATAAGTCACCCAAGATCGCCGAATAAAGCTAGTGGGGCGAATATGATTGTTATTTCTTTTGAATTTTGGAACTTTAAACCTATATATGGGAGTTGCTAACTCATAATTCATTTTTTCGCGATGAAAAAATTGAGGTACGTATTTCTTTCCACACATAGGACATTTAATTTTCTCAGGCTTGATGTCTTCTGTTTCTGTCATAATATTTGCAAACTTCGTTTTAAATGTTATGTTTAGGTTATGATCGATAGTTTTTAATTGCATCGTTACATTTTAATATTCCTTTTTGTTTTAGCCCTAATTGATCTTTTATAACTTATAAAAAATATTAAACACCTATTTCCAAATTAAAGTCATTTTACAAAAAGAATTTAGAAATTTAAAGAAGAATTTATTTAAATCACCAATTCATAACAAAATTGACTAAGGTGATTTAAAATGGTAAACCTAATTTCAAACGAATTAAATGATTTGATGAATAAACAAATTGTTGAAGAACTACGATCAGCTTATATCTACTTAGGGATGGGTGCTTGGGCAGTAGAAAAAGGACTTAAAGGCTTAGCTGAATTTATGAAGACTCATGCTGAGAAAGAAGAATATAAACATGCTATGAAATTTGCTCATTATATAGAAGAAACGGGTGGAAAAGTAGAATTTGGAACCATTGAAAAGGTTTCTACTAGCTATGAGAATGTAGAAGAAGTATTGAAGGCAGCTATTAAGCACGAAGAGTATATTACAAATAAGATAAAAGAACTGATGGACCTAGCTCAGAGTAAAAACGAATATTATGCTTACGATTTATTAAATTGGTTCATTCAAGAGCAAATCGAAGAAGAAAATCTCTTTACTGATTTATATAATAATTTCTTACTAAGTGGTAAAAATCTCGGAGTTTGGGATCATCACATAAAACATCCCTAACCTTAAAATTTTAAAATTATTTTTTTTAAATTTTATAACTATTTAATGGATTTAGAAATCAAATTATATGACAAATTATTATACATCTTATAAATTCTAAATCCAAAATATAGAAAATTGATAAAAATGGATGTATATACTCAACCACCTCCACTTTTAAAAGGAGAAGTTAGAACATTTTTAGAAAAAGCAAAAATTGCTCGGATGTGTACTCATAACAAAGATGGAACTATTCATGCCGTTCCTGTATGGTTTGTATATAAAAATGAAAAAATAATGATTGGAGCTCCTAAAAAAAGTCGTAGAGTGAGCAATATAAAGCGAAATAGTAATGTGACAGTTTTGGTAGATGAGGAGGGTCCACCTACAAGAGCGGTTATCATTTATGGTGAAGCTAGTTTAGATGATAAAGATATGGATAACAATGCCCACGCGATATTTGAACGATATATGACTAAAGAGGAAGCTAAAAATTATTGGAAAGGCTTAGCTGAATTAACAGAATGGTTGCTAATTGTTATTAAACCAACCCGTTTAGTGTCATTTGATTATGCTAAAGATCAAAGATATTTAGATGCTACAAAGAAATATTCAAGTTAGATTATCTATTCATCATTTAGATTTTTAATAGATCAATGAAAGAAAAATAATCGTTTGTTATGAATAGCTTTAATTATGTCATTTGGGATTTTGATGGCACATTATTCGATACCTATCCACATATTGCTTCAATATTAAATAATATTTTAAAGAATAGATATAACGTAAATTTAAATGTAGATAAGATTCTAAAGTGGTGTAAAAAGAGTCTAAAATTTTGCTTTGAAAAATTAGAGTCTAAGTTTAATATAGATGTAAATGAACTGCAAGACCTTTTTAGAAAGGGTTATATGGTAAATTTGGAATCGCAACAGTTACCGTATCCAGGAGCAAAAGAAATACTTCATTTTATTAATAAAAATGGAGGCAAAAATTTTATTATTACTCATCGAGGTTCTACAAGTTTATTTAAATTACTAAAATATTATAAAATTGAAAGTCTTTTTGAAAAAATAATTTCCCATGAAGATGGCTTTCCAAATAAACCAAATCCTGCATCGTTTTCATATCTAATTAAGGAATTTAAAATCCCGAAAGAGGAAGTTATAGCTATTGGTGATAGAGAGATTGATATACAAACAGCCCTAGCAATAAATATTAAATCTTGTTATTTCAATCCTGAAGGAAAAAGACATCGATTAGCTGATTTTAATATTAGTAATTTTATGGAATTGAAAGAGATTTTGAATCTATAATTTATTAAGGTTTTGGATTAGATTTTCGCCTTATTAAACTTTATATTTAATTACAATGATATAAAGATCATTCAAAAAATTAAGTTGTATTAATTAATTTAAGGCTATATTCTTGGTTTATGACCTTATAATTATAGGAGCTGGTCCAGGAGGAGCTACTGCAGCAAAAATTGCGGCAGAAAAAGGGGCAAATGTTCTATTACTTGAAGCTGCTAAAGAAAGGCGCTATAAGTGTTGTGCTGGAGGTATTCCAGTTAGTAATGAAGTTTTTTCAGAAATTCCTCATGGTGTTGGTGATCGTGAAATTAC
>JBHLLO010000045.1:0-22904 GCA_048885535.1 Candidatus Hermodarchaeota archaeon | reverse complement strand
GTAAAATACAAGGTTCTTCCACAATTGAGAGTCCCATCGCACTTTGGGAATATGTACAACGCAGCAGTATGGGCTCAAATCCTCTATATTCTTGAGAATTATGGACACGCTCATGATACAATCTATTTTGGTTCATATGGTTCAGGAGCTACATGTATTTCTGGCTTATTAAGAGTACAACCTGGATTCAAAAGTATTGTTGAAAAACCCCCGCAAATTAATGATTTCATTACAATTAAAGAAAGAAGAAGTGTGCAAGAATACGAATTAATAAAGGAAGGAAAGTTTAAGGAGAATATTGTATTAGGAAAAATAGTTGAGCATGAAGAGAATAATCATCGTGGATTTAAACTTCATTTCTGTGATGAGGGATGTATTATTCCTAATATTGAAGGATTGAATCATTGTCCTAAAGGTCATTCTGGATTTCATGAAAGATTTTTTCCTTTGTTTGCTATTTTAGATTCAGAACCCATAGTTCTAAATGACAGTAATGATTTAAGTTATTTGAGCAAAGGCTTGGTTAGAATCACGGGAACGGTTGCACAAGGAAATATATTAGAATATGAGATAAGACGCATTGAAAACAATGCTAACAAAAATGCTGAAGCACTAGGATTATTAAATTGGGCTCCTATTTACCTTCCTGTAGAAAAAATCTATTAAATTCAAGTACTTTATTTCTTAATATTCCTAACTGTTTTTTCAAGATAGTATTATAAGCAAAAAAAAAATTATTTTGAGATTTAATATTTAACTAGCTTTTTGCCTAGTAAAAAACAACCCATAGGCAATAAAAACGTAGAAGATGAATTGTAAAATATTTCCTATAAGTCCTAGCATAGTACCATAAAACTGGGTCATTAAAATACCACTCGTAGTAGCTAAAATTAAACCAATTGTAATTGTCAAAATTCGATAATTCTTGGAATTAATACTAAAATAAGTAAAGAAGATTATGACCCAAATTGCTAATATTCTTGTTATCCAATGCCCAATTCTATATTCATCAAAGGGAATGAAAGAATTAATTACTAATATAATTAAACCTAAGATACTTATAAGACTTAAGATAATTCTTCCAGCTTTTTCGGCTGATTCCTTAAACAGCTTCACATAAAAAGTGCTAAGTGCTAATGAAAAGGTTATTATCATCATTCCAATGGTATTAAATAAGGAGTAATCCCATGTTGCAGGTAAAATTGTACTAAAATAGGAATAAAACGTATATCTAATCAAATAATTTATTAGTATCCCACTCCCTACTCCCGTAAAACCAAGTGCCCAAAGTAGTGTGATTGTTGCTTTTGTTTTCCTACGTCGCCAAAAATAAAAAACACCAATAATCAAAGCTACTGCAATGTTAAATGGTAATAAAATTATCAAGATACTTTCATAATCTGGTATCGGATCAGTTAAACTCAATAATATCACTCTAAATTTTCTGGAATTCGATTATTTTAAAATTTTATCTAAAATAATAATATTAATTGACTTATGTATAAATAAAAGTTTGCAATTTTTGACTATATAAAAAAAAAATCAGAATTTTAAGAGATACTTGTAATGATAATATAATGCTACTAAGTACGCGACTGTTTTTGGTATCATAAATAATCCAAGTAAAGAAATATATACAACTCCAAATAATGTTATAGAATAACATGCAAAAGATACAATGAACCAAATGGAAGCCATATAATTTGCTTTATTTATATTTATATTAATCCCTGTAAATTCATTTTTCTCTGCTTTTGAATCTTTAAATAACAATCCAACAGTAATAAAACCAATTACATAAAGAGGTATTGATGTAATGATTCGAAAATCAAATCCAAAATCTAATGGTGGAATATAATCAAACCAATGATTATAAGGAAGTAGTATTAATATAATTCTAATAATGAAAGCTACATATGAAATACCTAAATAAAGTTTGATTTTAGATGGGCTCGAATACTTCTCACCATATAATTTAGACCATGCATGAAGAAGTGCAATATAAAAGTAGGTCATAGTAACGCCTGTAACTACATAGCCTATACCTAAAAGAAGTTTGAATAATTCACTCTCAAGTGGTACTTCTGCTAAGAATAGAAAAATTCTGAAACCAAGGTGAAACACATCGCCAAAAGCCAAGAAAAAGTAAGATAAGAAAGTCCATTTCCAAACACTCGATTTTTGATTAAGAGTATGGCTCCTTAAACCTTTAATTATCGCTAGAGCCAGAAAGATCCATATGAACGCTAAATAGAAGATTAAAAATGAGATTGTCCCCCAATTATCCTCCATAGGCATAATAATTAAATTATAATTTTTAATCTATATAAACTTACCTTGACGTCCTTAAGTCAAAACGACAGAAGAGTAAAAAATAGCAAGCAGCTCCATAAACTGTCTAAAAATCCTTTTAAATTAGTATAATTGCTTAAATCAGGAAAATTTTTTTAAAAATTTATCAACTTCAGTATTAGAATTATCTATAAACTTTTTTATATCCTCCTCTGTCGCATTATCAAGATGGATACCTACAATGACTACAACAGTTTTTTTTAATTTTTTAGCGATCCTTTCTGCAATTGGTTTCGCAATTTCACCATCTTTATGACCATATACACTAAGTAAACTCGCACTTGAAGTTTGTTTGTAAGGAATTGCTAATGCAACCGCTCCAATATGAGGGGCATCTCCTCCTTTTAATGTAAGGATTAATCCATCTCCCATTTTTAACGAATCTAAATCAACTTTCCATTTGTTCATCTTTCCACCTTTTTATCCCTATATCAAAATCCAGTTGATCTAATAATCTTCCTACAATATGATTAACTAGTTGATGAACATTTTTAGGTTTGATATAATAGGAAGGAACTGGAGGTGCTATAACTACTCCCAGTTTTGCGAGTTTGAGCATATTCTCAAGGTGGATTGCGCTCAAAGGGCTTTCTCTTACTACTAAAACCAGTTTTCTCTGTTCTTTTATTGCAACATCAGCAGCTCTAGTGATTAAGTTATCAGCATATCCATGAGCAATAGATGCTAAAGTCTTCATAGTGCAAGGTACAACGATCATAGCATCTAACTTATGGGACCCACTCGCAGGAGGTGCTTCTAAATCGTCAATATCATACACTTGAGTAGCCAAATTATATATTTCTGATAAATTTAATTCTGTTTCATTATTTAATACTAATTCTGCTGCTTTTGATATAATTAACTCTGTTGAGACTTTTTGTTCTCTTAAAACCTTTAATAATTCAATAGCAATCGAGATTCCTGTCGCACCAGTAATTGCTATAAGAATCAATGTTAATCACGAGATTTAGATTTTATTTTAAGAAATATTTCATATTAATAATGATAAGTATTTAATAATTATTTTTAGTAAATATATCCAATAAATTAATGTTAGTTAAAATGTAATTTCTTAATGTAAAAATAAATTGGTGGTAATAAAATGAGTGAATTTCATTCAGATCTCCCAGGATTTTATAAATTATCGCTAAAAGAACGACAGAAAATACTCTCTGAACTTGTTCATCTTAATGATGAAGATATCAAACTATTAAAAAATTTAGGATATCTAAAGGAGACTCAAATTGATACATTAATTGAAAATGTAGTAGGTTCTTATCAATTACCGATTGGTATTGCTTGTAATTTTAAAATAAATAATAAAGATTATTTAATTCCTATGGTAATAGAAGAACCTTCTGTGGTTGCTGCTGCGTCAAATGCAGCAAGAATAGCTCGAAAGCATGGTGGTTTCTTTTCAGAAAAAGTAGACTCATTTATGATTTCTCAAATTCAAATAACAAATGTTGAAGATATTGAGAGTGCTAGAAATATATTAATAGAAAATAAATTGGATTTGCTAAGAATTGCTAATGATCAAGATCCATTTTTAGTAAATCTTGGCGGAGGGGCATATGATTTTGAACTTAGAGAAATCAAAACCAAGAAAGGTGAAATGTTAATCATGCATTTATTGGTTAATGTTTTGGATGCAATGGGTGCAAATATTGTTAATACTATGGCGGAAGCTATTTCACCTTACATTGAGGAATTATGTGGCGGTTTGATTTATTTACGAATAGTTTCAAATTTAGCTACTCATAGAATAGCAAAATGTAAAGCTACCTTTGATAAGGACTTACTAGGTGGAGAAAAGGTTGTTGAAGGAATATTAAACGCATACGAATTTGCTCTTGCTGATCCTTATCGTGCCACAACCCATAATAAGGGAATTATGAATGGAATAGCTGCCCTAACCTTAGCAACTGGAAATGATACACGAGCTATTGAATCTGGAGCTCATGCTTATGCTTCACTAAAAGGAAAATATACTCCTTTAACAATGTTTGATGTAGATTCAAATGGAAATTTAATTGGGGAGATTGAAATACCTTTAGCATTGGGAATTATAGGTGGAATGACTAAAATTCATCCTATGGCACAGTTAAATCTAAAGATTTTAGGGATAAAAAGTGCTGAAGAATTATGTCAAGTAGCTGCTGCGGTAGGATTAGCTCAAAATGTAGCCGCTTTAAGAGCTCTAGCAACAGAAGGTATTCAGAAGGGACACATGGCACTTCACTCTCGAAACATTGCTAAGCTAGCTGGAGTACCAGATCATCTTTTGGAGCAAGTAGCACAAAAATTAATTAAAGATAAAAAAATTAGGGTTGATTACGCGAAAAAAATATTGAATGATATAATGAGCCAAAAAAACCTTTAGTTTTTTAAAAAGTGGTTCATAAAATCCTTTAGTTACTTCATTTATTTTTTATTATTGAAAGATTTATTAAAAGGTGTCAAATGTGGGATTTAGAGACTATTTGAATAAAATTGATGAGAAGGGTATTCTTAAGAAGGTTGATACAGAAGTCTCAAAGAAGTTAGAAATTTCAGGTATTTTAAAAGTATTAGAACCAACACCTATACTTTTTAACCATGTGAAGCATTCTAATTTCCGAGTAGTTGGTAATATGTTTTGTACTAAAAATTCAATTGCCTCATATTTTGATATCACTCCTGCGGAATTAATACCTAAGCTTTCCAAAGCGATTTTAAATAGTAAAGAGCCTAAGGTTATCTCAGCGGCTCCATGTCAAGAAATAGTTGAATCGAGCGTAGATTTGGATAAAATTCCAATTTTATTCCACTGTGAAAATGATGGAGGAAATTATATAAGTTCAGCTGTAGTGGTTACTAGAGATCCTGACTATGGACAAAACTTGGATTTTCATAGAGCAATGCAGTTTTCTAAGGAAAAATTTGCAACTAGAGTTGTGAAGGGACGACACTTTGATAAATTTTTAGAAAAGAACGGTGAATTAGACGTTGCATTTTGTATCGGGAATCCTCCTAATATACTCATTGCTGGAGCTACTTCTGTTGACCTTGGTGTTGATGAATTAACAATTGCAAACGCTTTAGAGCCAATTGAAGTTGTTAAGGCAAAAACTGTTGATTTGCTAGTTCCTGCAGAAGCAGAATTCATTTTAGAAGGAAGAGTCTACTTGGAGGAGAAACACAGTGAAGGACCGTTTGTAGACCTAACAGAAACATATGATGTAGTTAGAGAAGAACCTATTTTTGAAGTTAAGAAAATAACCCATAGAAAAGATGCAATTTGGCAAGCATTATTGCCAGGTGCATTAGAACATAAGGTTTTAATGGGAATGCCTCGTGAGCCTACTATTTTTAATAAGGTAAATGATATAGGAGTAAAATGTTTGGATGTAAACATAAATCCAGGAGGATGTTCATGGCTTCATGCAATTGTGAAAATTAATAAACAATCGGAAGATGATGGTAAAAAGGCAATTCAAGGTGCTTTTGCAGGTCACAGTAGTTGTAAACATGTATTTGTAGTTGATGAAGATATTGATATTTATGATCCATTATCAGTAGAATGGGCAATGGCAACTCGCTTTCAAGGAGACAGAGGGATGATAATTAAAGATAAAGAACCAGGAAGTAGTTTAGACCCTAGTGCTGAACCTGGAACAAAATTAACAACTAAAATTGGATTTGACTTAACTAAACCATTACTAACTAAAGGGAAAGATTTCAATAAAGCATACTTTCCTAAGGTTAATTTAAAAAAATATTTTAATTCGGTTTAAGTGATAAAAATGCTTTTGGAACCTGAAGAAAAAGACATGTTGGATGGAAATTACGGCAGAGCAGCTCAAAAATCTATGGAAATACTAACAATCTTAGGAGAAATTTTTAATGCTGAAAACATGATTGATGTGTATAGTGTTCAGATAGCTGGAGTTTCCTACGACAATTTAGGTGAAGCAGGATTAGAATTTCTCAATGAAATGGCTGAGGATGGGAAAGTCAAAGTTTTAACAACTTTAAATCCTGCGGGCATGGATATAGAAAATTGGGAAACATTAGGAATAGATGAGGATTTTGCTAAGAATCAAAATCGTGCTATAGACGCATTTGCTAAAATGGGAATTATCACAACATGTTCTTGTACTCCTTATCTAATTGGAAATACTCCCCATTATGGACAACATATAGCATGGGCCGAAAGTAGCGCTGTTTGTTATGCTAATTCAGTTATAGGGGCTAGGACGAATCGTGAGGGTGGACCAAGTGCTTTGGCTGCTGCTTTAACAGGTAAAACACCAAACTATGGTTATCATATAGGCGAAAACCGTTATGGTCAAGTACTATTCAATATTAATTCACCTATAAATGGTACTGATGAATTTGGAGTGTTAGGAAAAATTATTGGAGATAAATTGGTAAAGGTTGGTCAAAAAATACCTTACATCGCGGGTATAACATCTGCAACTGTCGAAGAGCTCAAAGCATTTTGTGCTTCAGTTGCTACTTATGGCGGAACAGCATTGTTTCATATGGAAGGAATAACACCCGAGTATAATAAATATCCTAAACCGAAAGAGATTTCCTTTCAGATATCAGGTGAGGATCTTGATAGGACTCGTAAGGAACTTATTGATGAAGATCTTGAAATAGATTTCATAAGTATTGGGTGTCCTCATGCTTCAATCCATGAACTTGCATTAATAGCAAGGTTATTAGAAGGAAAGAAAGTAAATAAAGAATTTTGGATAACAACTGCTCGACCTACTAAAAACATTGCTGATAAGGCTGGATATTCGAAAGTAATAGAAAGTTCGGGAGCGAAATTTGCTGCAGATACATGTTGTGTTGTTGCTCCTATCAAAGGGCGTTTTAAAGGAATTATGGTTGATTCTGCTAAGGCCTGTTATTATGGTAGAGCTAAAAACAAATTTAAAGTAAGAATTGGCACAATTGAGGAGTGTGTAGCGGAGGCTTTAAAATGAAATTAGAGGGAAGAAAAATATATAAAGGTATCGTATCGGGAAAAGCAATTGTGACAAGTGAAGGAATTTCATTTTATGGCGGGGTTGATCCCGATTCTGGAAAAGTTGTAGAAGTGGGTCATGAACTAGAAGGTCAAATTATAACAGGGAAAATTTTAGTATTTCCTACTGGGAAAGGATCGACTGTAGGTTCCTATACAATGTATCGAATGAAAAAAAATAATACTGCTCCTTTAGCAATAATCAACAAGAATATTGATACTATTATTGCTGTGGGTTGCATTATAAGCGAAATTCCTTGCATCGATATGATTGATATAACCAAAATAAAAAATAATGATAATGTTGTTGTTAATGGTTCTGAAGGATTAGTTGAGATTTTAGACTAAAATCTTTACAAAATTTTAAAAAATAATTAATATTTGAAAATAACACAATTTTATGATAAATAAGGTGAAATTTATGGGAACTGGAAAAGGTTATGGGAAAACCATTCTATTTGGCGAATTTTATCTCCCACTTCAGGGGTAAGCGCTACCATTTTGTGGTTTATGGTCTCCCAGCTATCGCCTCCGCTTTAGGCTCTAAAACAATTACTACTGTTAAAGTTGTTGATGGTAAAGGATGGATAGTCAACGATCAAAGGATAGCAACTTCTGGTTATAAAGATGCAAAGTTTAATGAAGCACAACAAGCAATTAAAAACGTTATAGAATATTTAAATATAGATACGCTTAATAATAGACTTGAACTTACTTTTAGTGGAGATTTAGTCGCCGCAAGTGGAGTAGGGGCTTCTGCCGCGCAATGCACTTCCCTTGCTCGTGCGCTTAATGAGGAGTTTAATCTAAACTTAAATGATGAAAAGATTAATGATGCCGCCTATGCTGGAGAAATGGCATATCATGGTACACCCTCTGGTATTGATAATACCGCATCTACATATGGAGGATTAATCTGGTTTGTCAAGAATTTAAACGGAGGGAAAAATGTAATTGATCGTTTAACATCTGCAGAAAAGATGAACTTAGTTATTGCTGATACAGGTATAACAGCTTCTACAGCTGAAGTGGTTTCGGATGTTCGAAGATTAAAAGAAAAAAATCAAGATAAGTTCAAATCCATATTTAAACAATATGAAAAAATTGCGATGAATGCAAAGAAAGCATTACTTAAAGGAAAAAAGAACAAAGTTGGAAAACTGATGAATCAAAACCATACTCTTTTACAAATGTTAACTGTATCAGGTGAAATTAATGATAAAATTGTAGAGATTGCCAGAAATAATGGAGCACTAGGAGCAAAAGTGACCGGAACAGGTCGGGGGGGACTAGTAATAGCCTTAACTTCAGATCTAGATTCACAGATGAAAATCTCTAATGCAATTGAAAACCAAGGATTTTCAACATGGAAAACAACTATAGGTTAAAAAAAATGTATTTTTAAAAGGGTTTTAAATTTGCTTAAAAATGATAAAATTTATTTATTAAAATTAGGTGGTAGTTTACTTACTGACAAAGATGATCCATTCTCTTTAAGAGAAGATGTCATTGATAATACTATTGACCAAATTATAAAAAGTAATCAAAAATTAATTCTTATTCACGGTGGTGGATCATTTGGTCATCCAATGGCAAAAGAATATCAAATATCTAAAGGTTTCAATCCATTAATAAGAGATCAATTAACAGGTCTTTCAAAAACACATAAAGTGATGAATGAACTTAACTCTTTTATTATTAATCGATTTATTGAAAAAAATTTTCCTGCTATTTCAGTACAACCATCAACTATTTTTATTCAGGACTCGAATACCCTTTTATTAAAATCAGTTGAACCTATCAACTCAATGTTAAATCTTGATATACTTCCTATACTTTATGGGGATATTCTTTTTACAAAAGATAACTCTTTTTCAATACTTTCAGGTGATCAAATTATTTTAGAGTTATGCAAGAGATTTCAAAAGAATATTATTAAAGTCATTTTTGCAATCGAGAAAGATGGAGTATATATTAGAAAAAATGATCATACAGAATTAGCTACAGAAATAGCTACTAGCGAAATAGATAACTTAAAGCTAGCCAAACTTGATGAAAAAATAGATGTTACCGGAGGGATTAAGGGAAAACTTGAAATTATAAAAAAGATAAGTGAAATGAACATACCTGTCCAATTAATTAACGGATTGAAAGACAGTTATATACTAAAGGCGTTACAAAATCAAAAGATTACATCTACCAATATTAAACCAGATTTAACTACTCCAATTCAAAAAGAGATTTTTTCTCGAAAAATAGAACATTTAAAAATACCGCTCAGATATAACGTTCAGCATTCAAAAAATTATTTTGAAGATATAAAATTTGTACATCATCCTCTCCCTGAAATTGATTTTAATGATATTGATTTATCTACTCGATTTTATAACAAATCTATTTCTGCGCCTATTTGTATAGCGGCAATAACAGGAGGACATCCCATTTCCAAAGCATTAAATAAAATTTTAGCTTTAGCTGCTGAATCAGAAAAAATTATTATGAGTGTAGGTAGTCAACGTATAGCCTTAGAAAATCAATCTACGATAGATTCATTTGAGATTGTTCGAGAGGTAGCTCCAAATATCCCTATTATTGGAAATATTGGTATAGGACAAATTAGTGATCCAGATTTCAAACAAAGTGAATTTGAGAAATGCGTAGATATGATCAATGCTGATGCAATGGCTATTCATTTTAATGCCTTACATGAACTTGTTCAACGAAACGGTGACCTTTCATATCATAATTTTCAGGAGAATTTTTTGAAAATAAAAAAAGTTGCAAAAATTCCTTTAATCGCAAAGGAAGTAGGAACTGGTTTTGATAAAGATTTAGCTTTAAAACTTGATCTTTTAGGATTTAACGGTTTCGATGTAGGAGGAGCTGGGGGTACAAGTTTTGCAGCAATTGAGGCTTTTAGAGATGATTCTGATTATGAAGTATTTACTAGAAAAATCGCTGATACTTTTAGAGAATGGGGTATTCCAACTCCCATTAGTATATTACATGCGAGAGCGGTTACAAGCAAATTATTAATAGCTACTGGAGGATTAAAAGATGGTTTAGATATTGCAAAAAGTATTATATTAGGAGCCGATATTGGAGGTTTCGCTTATAAATTTCTTGTTTCAGCTTGGGAGGATTACAATAACAATACAACAATTAATACAATTAAGGAAATAAGGACTTTAAAACATGAATTAAAATCTTGTATGTGGTTATTAAATTTAAACAATATAGAAAGCCTTAAAAATAATAAGGATAAAATTGTTTTACTTGGGGATTTAAATCAATGGGCGCATCAAATTTGATAAATTAAACGCTTACACTTTCTTGTGTTCTTTTTCAATCTCCTCCAATAACTTTTCAACATATGAGTTGAATTTTGTTTCGTTAACTTCCTCAACTTCAGGTGAATGCTTAAAATATTTACTTAAATAGCTCATATCTCTTTCAAATTTACCAGATTCCCAATTAAATGCTAAAACATCCATTCCACCGTCAGCTGTAGATATAAATTTTACTGGTCTTTTGCCGAATAATAAAAATAAGGGAAGTTTAAATCCAGTCATTTGCTTAAAACAATATTGGAGAAATTAATATGTTCTATTCATAACAAAATTTAAGAGATCCTCAAATAGTTCAAATTCTGGAGGATTAATACAATCTTTTAAATTTTCTAGAGCCAGTTTAGCTTTTTGATAATATTTTTCTGCTAATTTTTTGCTAGAATTAACCACATCAGCTTCAAGGAATAAATTCCTTACAGTTTCCACATCATTATCATTAATTTCTACTTTATTTAAAATAGATTCAAGTTTTTTCTTCTTCTTAGAGTCTAAGGTATTTAAAGCTTCAATTAATAAGCAAGTTTTTTTTCCTTCTCTAATATCTCCATCAGTAGGTTTTCCAGTAACTTTTTCATCTCCAAATGTCCCTAAAATATCATCAATTATCTGAAATACAATACCTAAATTTATTCCATAAGTTGATAAATCCTTTTCATGATCTTTATCTAATTTAGAATAGTTTGCTCCAATTAGCAACGACTTTTCTATTAGCGCGCTAGTTTTTAAGGAAATCATTTCAATATAATCTGACATTTCAATTTTTTCTCTATTTACCATATCCATTTCGATTAATACACCATTAGCAATATCTATGAAAGCTTGTTCATACAAGTTAATAGCTCGATTATTCATCTCATTTTCAAAATCATTAAAAAAATATGCTTCTAAACCTAAAAAGAATGCAGTATCTCCACCTATTATACCTATTGAATTACCAAAATCAATATCAGTTGTTTTTTTGAAATTATATCCTTTATGATAATTTTTAAATCTAAAATGAAAAGCAGGGTTCCCTCTCCTATAATCATCTTTATCAATAATGTCGTCATGTATTAGGGATGCATTATGAAGAAACTCTATACCAACACTTGCAGGAACAATTTTATCATCTTGTTGTTTTTTAAATGCATTATATGATGCGATACAAAGTAAAGGGCGAATTCTTTTTCCCCCAGCTAAGAAGTAATCCTTTAATTCAGAATAATAATCTTTAAGAAATGAATTATTTAATTTACTGATTTTTTTTTCAAAAATTTCCTTTATAGCTTCATTGATGTTCTGTTTATATACTTTTAAATATTCTCCAAATTTCATGAAAATTACTTTTATAATATTTGATTTATTTGGGATAACCTACAACTTAATTTAAGCTTCGCCAAATTTACAATATTCTTATTGATTTCAAACTTTCAAGAATATGAATAATTATAGAACTTTAAATTGGTTTGTCTGCTTTTTCAGATTTTTTAAAAATTCTTCCATTTCTTCTTTTCGTCTATAACCTATTTCTTTTGCAGCTTGAGTATATAAATATTGAGGTAATTCTTTAGAAAATCTTTGAATAATCTTAATAGCGCTGTTCAAATCAGGAGTCCAATCATCTTTTCCCACAATTGAAAGTAAGCGGGTAATTCCAATCATTCCCATAAAATCAAGTGTGTCAGCATCATGAAAAATTAGTGATTCTATTTGATCTGAAGGTTTTGAATAAAACATATGACTCTTTATAACATCTTTTACAAGTGGAATTTTGTTAGAGGGAAATCCTATAGAAGATAAAATTTCCCTACATTCTTTAACAGCAATTTCAGAGTGATCTTTTTCCTTAGAATAATATGGTGTAAATGCTCCTATGTCATGTAAGTATGCAGCTGCAAACAATGCATCCTTATCTACCTCAACCTCGTTCAACTCAGCCAACTTTATTGACATTTCATAAATTCGCTCAAAATGAGGTTTTCCCCAGGCAGGATGCTCAAAATTTTTTATGAATTCTAAAAGTTTTGATTTCCACATAATCGTAACAACTATAGACTTTTATTAGTTTTTATTTTAACAGTAGCTATAACATGTGCTTGTAGTTTGACTAATAGAACATTTTCATCTATAACTTGAACAGTTGCTTTTATTTCATTAATGGGAGGTTCTTCTAATAAATTTACGATTTTTGCTTCCTTCAATTTAATTTGATTGCAAAATATTAAGGTTGATTCTTGAGGGACAGAAGATATATTATATACTCTAACAATCAAATAATTATTTTCTTCAGATTTTTTCAACGCACTGAGTAGTATTTTATTATTAGTAATTTTTAGGAAACTTAGTTCAAGTGGCAAATATGTTTCTAAAGCTTTATCTTCTGTCAATCCAAAACCAATAATGCGATGAGTAGGAAAAAGAACAGTCTTATTGGGCAATCTGAAGGGAATCTTAAGCATATTCAGGAATAAGACTTTAAATGGATTGTTAAACTCCATTCCTTTAACGTGAATTTCTGAGTCTAGCCAACTAATCTTATGCTCTTCAATAACCAATGATAAGTTAAAAGTATAACTTCCAAGACATTGTGCTTCTGGAGTGTTGAATGCAGGACCAGCTATATCATTTCTCGTAGCGAGATCATCTCTAGATAGCCACTCAATACAACGTAAAAGTGTTACAGCTAAGGTTATAGTGCCATCTGTATTTTTAACAGCCTCATATTCTGGCAATCCTCTGTTCAAGATGGCAAAGGTTCTCGAACTATCACTAATTGCCAAAAAATCTTTTTGGTAATTAGTGAATTGAGGCTTTTGATACCAATTTTCTCCTTTTGGTATTTCTACATTTCTAGATATTACATAGAAATGGTCATCACAGTTTACTTTTTCAGATTTTATTCCAGTAGGAAATAACACCCTAATCCTATGATCTTTGCTACTATTTTCTAATTCGAATCTAAAATCAATGCGTTTAATATCTTTACATAGAGTTATGTAGATAGTGATTAGATTTGAAACTAAAATGTTTTCTCTATTAAACCTATCTTCCGATAATGATTCTGGTAAGTTAAGATTTAAGTCGACTTTTATCGTTTTTTGGGTAGGACCATTAATATATGGTTCAATTCCTAACAAATTAAGATCCTCTGAAGTAAATTTTAGATCCGTTTGATTTTCATTTGGACCTGAAAAATCATACTCATCACCCCAATCTCCGACATCCTCGAAGAAGCATAGCTTTTCATACCATTTTTTACCTCTTTTATCATAGATGTCGATCATCCCATTTAAATTTACTCTAACTAGGAAAAATTGATTTTCTAAGGTGTTTTGGGTAATTTTGAATTGTTCGTTTTCTTCAAAAGAAGTTTTACCCTTTTTCCCGGGGATTATATAATATAATTTATAACCTAGTGCTGGAACATCTGCCAAAAAAGTACATAAATAGCTCTTACTCGCCGTTGTCTTAAATCTTGGTTCTTCTTTTACTCTAATATATTGGTATTCGATTTCTTCATTTGAATCAACGATTTTAAAGTCAGTGGAAGTTATATATCCAAAAAATTCATTTATGATGTTAAATTCAACCAAATCTTTTCGTTTCCATGGCAGTGGATTAAAGACAAAAAGAGGAATCTTTGTCCAGCTTTTCTCATAGTTTATCAATCTAATTAGATATAGAAAGGAATTCTTTATAATCTCATCTCCTATTTGTTCTGACCAATCAAATCGCGTCCTCATCTCATTATGAACTTGATCAATTGAACAACCACATATACTATCATGAGGATGATTTTTAATCAACCATTTTATTCCTACTTGAATATAAGTCTTAGGATATGAGAATTCATTATATTTATCAAGAATCCAAGTGATGGTTGAAAGTGGTTCTGTATACTTTTCAAACAAATGTTCAATTTCTGTATTTTTTTGCTTAATCCAAATCCTTGTAGAGAATACGCTAGCAAGAATATTCGAATATCTACTTCCTCTTAGTTCTCCTTGATAAAACTTTAATTTTGGCTGACATTCCAAGATTTTATTAATATAATATTCAAAATCATTTTGTTCCATTAAAATATAAGGGTGCCTTTTATTCCAAGATTTTATAATTTCAGGAATCTGTGGATGAGCCTCATGATGGTCTGAACCATTATTAAGTAAAATAATGGGAGTAGCAGTATACTCCTCTAATTTAGAAACACGATCCTTTACTTTTTCAAGAGCTTTGATATACTCTCCATCCTTTTTTGAATAATCTAAATCTGCGACCGATCCATAACCTAAAATTAAATGGATAGCTAAAATAGAGGCTGCATTTCCTGGAGCATTCCATATAAATTCCATATTCAACTTTTGGGTTTCAAATTCATCTCCAAAACCTCGTTCAAAAATAAATGACGGAATCTCGAATCCTTTCAAAATCTGAGGTAATTGAGCTATATGGCCAAAAGGATCAGGAATATAACCAGCTTTCATAACTCTCCCGAATTTCCTTGAGATTTGATGACCAATTAATAAATTTCTTATCAGAGATTCTCCACTAATCAAAAATTCATCAGGTAGAACATAACTTGGTCCAATAGATAGTCTTTTTTCCTTCACATATTTCATGATTTCCTCTTTTTTTTCGGGACGAACCTCAAGATAATCTTCAAGGGGGATAACTTGTCCATCAAGAGCAAAATTAGTATAATTAGGATCATTTTTTAAAATGTCTAAGAGCTTATCTATCATAATAACAAGACGCGCTCTATACTCTTGAAAGGGAAGATACCAATCGTGCCTGAAGAAGAAGTTTCATGAGGCTTCACGGTCCCAATGAGTTTCCGGAACAATAATTATATTTTTTGATTTCATTATCTTAATCCTCTTATCTAAAACGCCTAATTTGTTTTGATTATAATTAAATATGGTTTAATAAATTTTCAAAGAAAAAATAAATAACAATTAAAAAGAGTTAATCGATTTTGTACTTCAATACGGACTCACCTACAACAGATTTATCTGGTTTTATTCCTAGTAAGTCTAATAAAGTAGGAACCATATCTGTTGTTTTACAATACGGTAAATTTAATGAAGGAATATTTGAAGAACCTCCTATTATAAAAGGAACTACCATTGAATTTCTAAGACCAATATCATGCGAAAATAGAGATTGACTCTTGGTTTCACCATGCTCATAATGAAATACATGAGAACCCAATGTTGATATTATTATATCACAAGATCTTGGATTTTTAAAGTAACGAGGAATCTGATCGACAACTAAAGGAAAATCAAGGTGATTTGTTAACTTCAACCATTGGTCAATTGTATAGGCTTTATTTTGTTCTATGTTATCATCATAATTGAATACATCTTTATTATTATAACGATATTTAGTTTTCTGCTCTTTTCCAAAACCTTCATATTCTATAATTGCTTTAGAAAGACTTTTAGTTTTATCACTCTTCATGAGAAGATGAATCATTCCTTTATCTGCTTTATTATTATCGTCTCTGTAATACATTAACTTTGCTCCTGGTATTTTCCAAAGTGTCTCAAATAGGTTAATTTTTGTACCCCCTTTTCCACTTATTTTGTAGTTTTCTAATTGTTTAACATATGGATGATAATGCCAATTATCACCTTGAAAATTGAAAAAACACATAGATCCAGCATTTAAGTCAAAATCTCCAGAACCATCTTTAGGATTATAAGGAATTAACCTATTTTGATGAAAAAATGGCGCGAGATCTATAACGTTCTCTGCCCTGTAGTTACCATGATCTGTAATTATCGCAATTGCCGTGCTGTTATAATATCCTGTATCTTTTAGGGTTTTAATGAGAGAACCGAGATATTTATCACATTCGATTATCAAATTTATATATTCCAAATGGTCAAATCCTTTCATATGCATAATATCGTCAGTATGAGGAATATAACCAACAGTAATTATTGGAACATTTCTTTCTTGAAAAAAGGTACTAGGATTTCTATATGCAATTTCTATATTTTGAAATATAGGTTGTACATCATAGTAATTTTGGGAAAGGGCAAAATAAGACCCCCTATGTAAAAAGCTAGTAGCACTGAGAAAATTCCCTTTTCCTGCTTGTTCATAAATAGTTTTAACATTTTTTCCTATATCCTTATTTATCCTTAACAAATCTATTCCCCCTCCATAATTACGATAGAAAGGCCATTTAGAATCGGTAGAGGGCGGATCCTTTCTATTTAACCAGTGATATAGAGGAACAGCACTACCTTCCTTAGGGAAATAACCTGAATAAGCACCAATAACGATATTACTATAACAAGGAAAAGTAATACTTGGATAGGAAGTAATACAATTTCTAGAGTTAATACCACTCTTAGCAAGTTGGGATAAATTTGGAAGTTTACGTTTTTCCATTAAGTCAAATAATAGAGAAGAACGAATATCATCGAGAATAATTAGTATTACTTGATCTACTTTTGAAGTCTTGCTCATAATTTAATTCAAATGGTTTTATAAACTTAAAAATTTGCAACCAGTTAATAAATTTGTTAAAATAATATAAAGAAAATAAGATAAGATAGGAAATAAGTAATGTATAATTAAGAATAATTTAAAATAAAGAAGCATTAAAAGCTTGGAGATTAAACGATGTTTGATATTGAAGAACCCAAAATTTACTTTAAAAGCTCTGAATTAATGAATGAAGTTAATGATAATTCAATTCAATTAATACTAACATCACCTCCTTATGGTAAAATAAAGGATTATGGTTCGATATCTCAAATAGGATTTTCTGACTCCTTTGAGGATTATTTTCAAAGGCTTAAAAATGTATGGACTGAATGCTTTCGGGTTTTGGAACCGCATTGTAGGATGATAATTAATGTAGGAGACCAATATCTTAGGACTACAGAATACGGAAGATATCGCATATTATCAATTGCTAGTAAAATAATTGAGGATTGCCAAAAAATAGGTTTTGATTATCTTGGTGATATTATTTGGCAAAAAGTTAGTACGACTAATACTACAGGAGGTTGTTCTTTAATGGGGTCAATCTATTATCCCCGTAACGGATTATTAACTTATGATTATGAACATATCTTAATTTTTAAAAAACCTTTCGGGAAAGGAAGAAAAATTGATTTAAAAATCAAAGAGATGTCAAAAATTTCTCTAACAGAATGGAAAAAATGGTTTGTTGGGCATTGGAAATTTCCTGGGATAATACAAAAAGAACATATAGCTATGTTTCCAGATGAATTACCCTACAGATTAATACGTATGTTCTCCTTTATTGGAGATACTATTTTGGATCCCTTCGTTGGTTCTGGTACCTCACTGAAAGTGGCGAAGGTATTATTTCGTAAAAGTATAGGATATGAAATTAATAAAGATTTTCAATCACTAATCCAGACTAAGATTGAAGGCGCTAAAGTAGGAGAATTTAAAGATTTTCAATATCTTTTATACACACTCTTTCAAAAAACAAACAACAATGTAATAAACTTCGTTTACCAGGAGCAAAAGAAAAAGGGAATAATCATCCTTCAGAATCAAAACAAACAAAAAATAATAATTGATTATTTTTTAATCGAAAATAATAATTTAAATAAAGAGGAATTAGAAAAGGAGATAAACTCCAAATTAGAAGAGAATACTGTTCAAAACTATCTGAAGAAAAAGTTAGATTGGGAAGAATTTGATAATTATATTATAGTAATTAATTCAAATCCTCTTGTATACGATAAAATCAAGGTTCATTTCGAACGTTATTTACAAACAAATAATTTTAAAAAGAAACTTCAGTCATTCTTATTCAATGAAATAATATCTGAGAAGTTCCAGATCCAAAATATCTTTAGTTAGTTTAAACAGGTAATTAATTATCATCTTTTAATTATAAATCCGCACTCGCGCAGAGTATTCATCAAATAACTTTCAAGTTTGATTTATTTATTTGAATCATTATTTTGGATTTAATCTTGGTTACAATCAACTCCTTCTTGAAGATTTATTTTCAAAAAAGCTTCCTCCTGCTGATTTCTTTGCTCTGACTTAACAGATCTGTTAACTTGGGAAAGGTATTTAATAGCATTTACCTTCCCTTCTTTGATATTTTGTATTAATTCTTCTTTATTTAGTCCTCCAGATATTGTTAGTACTGTTTGAAATGTATGATCAGGGGTTAATGTTTGAAATTTAATTTGTAATGCTGATAAGATTTCTCCCGCTCCATCATGAAGTGTATTTGTTAAATTAAGTTTTAGGTTATCAATATTAAAATCTTTTGTTAAGCAAGTCTCAAAGTTTGTTGATCTCGATATTGGTGAGAAACCCGCATATAATCCTGTATCGTCATATTGGTATAATATATCATTTTCTTCATCGTATCCCGAAAAATCATTATCGAATCCATCTAAACCATTGATATCAAAGTCAAATATAAAATACATAGAGAAATCAATTAAATCATAATCTGAAATATTTTTTAGTGTGAAAAATGTATTAATATACGGAACTTTTGGACGATTAAATACATCAATGTACAATCGTATCAGAGAGTGGCGTTTTGTTAATGATAAAGGTTCTATTACTCCTTTTTTCATTAATTTTCTTAAATACTCTTTAATATCAAAATCTAATGTGATTCGATCGATCAACGTCCCAGTTCGGCTATTTACCATTTTGTATATTGGAGTGGGTTCAATATTTTTTAGAATTATAGGTACTACGCCAATTTTTTTACCTTTTAGCTTAAAGCTAAACCATGGACCCGCCATCTCTTGTTCAGTTAAATATAATAGATATCTCCCTTTATACGTTAACTCTTTTATAGAAAAACCCATAAGATAACCCGCAGTATTTCAAGTTGCAAAAATCTCATTGAAGGCTACTTTTAATACTATTTTTATATGACCTCCTTTAAATTTTAATTTTTTAATATTAGTTTCTTTAAATCATTATAGAAAATTAACCAAATTAAAAAAGCTATATTAAATGTAATTATACTTTCTCTATAAATCTATAAGCAATATAAAGGAATGCTTCGTTTACATTTTCCCCTGTTTTAGCTGAGGTAACAATATAATGAAGATCTAACTCCTTTGAAATAATCTTTAATTGTTCTTCTGTAATTGCAATCTGATCTTGTAAATCTGATTTGTTGCCTACTAATACTATTGGAATATGATTTGGAACTGACTCTTTTATATCTTTGTGCCAAAACTTTATGCTCTCTATATGGCTTCGCGTTCTATCAACGACTATAAATGCTGCATTTGCTCCATCATAGAACCTTTGCCTATAAGGTCTTATTTGTCCAATTTGACCTCCAATATCCCAAAGGACGAAGTTCAATTTAGTTTCTTCGTCCATAATTATTGACTTTTTGGAGATTTCAACTCCAATCGTGCTGATATAACTTTCTTTAAAACTATTTTCAACAAATCTTTTTATTAGGGACGTTTTACCAACTTTAAAATCTCCCGTCAGAATAAGTTTAGCCGTAAATTGTCCTTTCGGCAATTTCCCTTCTCTTCTTTTGGATAAAACTCTTATAATTTCAGGGATTTCAATTGATACATTTTCATTTCCTTCTAATAACAGTTCAATTTTACTTGCAATGTGTTCAGAATATACCTTTAGCTCAACATCTGAAGTGGAAGGATCTGCAATTGTAGTTAAGATTGAATGGTGTCCCATCGAACAGTATGCAAACTTTCTGTTTTGCATCGAAGTGATATTGAAAAAATTGCTTTGTGTCTTATATTCACTTTTTATACGATCAATATAGATATCTAAGAATGCTGAAATTGCTCCAATAATAGAATCTGAATCTTCGTTTTCCTTCTCCTTACTTTCAGAAGCTATTATAAAACCGTCTCTATCACACAACGCAACAGCTGCAGCGCCATCAACTTCATACATATAATTTTTTAGTAATGATGTAATAAGATTAATGTTTGGAAGTCCTTCCAAAGTCTTCACTCTTTAAATTATCCTCTTAAAATTAATATATTTTCTACTAATATAAATATAGGTATTAGAAAAAATTCATTCTTTAGGGCAATCTGATTATCCCCATATTATACAATTTTTTATCTTTTATTTATATTATTTACTTCTATGGTTAAGGATGAGATACTGGAGCATGAAGAAAATATTGCTAAAATATTAAATCGTGTAGTTTCAATATGTAAGCAATCAGGTCTTATAGATTTAGCAAAAAAAGGAGAAAACACTTTAAAAAAGTATTCTGATTCAAAAAGTATTAGATGATCCCTCTTAACAGGCAGTTCGACATATTCCAATAGTTACATCACCATAATATATTCTTTTTTAATCAAATTGCTTTTCTCTTAATTCATGACGGAAAATATAAACCTAAATAATGATATCTCGAATGAAACTAAAATTATCCAAACTTTTGATCGCGCAGTGAAATTATTCGAAAAAACAGGTTTACATGATTTAGCCGAAAAATGGAATAAAATTTTAAACACTTACATTAATCGAGAAAATTTAAGTCGCTCAATTTAATCTATATTCCACCAAGTTTTCCTAAAATTAAATTAAGTCTCCTAAGACCTCCTTATTATTCTTTTAGTTTGTAAAGAACTTTGAAATGTATAATTTGTCCTTATCTCTTATCTTGTATAACTTAAAAACTAAAGAATCAATATTTTTCTCAAAATTATATGCTTCGTCATTATTAGAATTACCAAGTAATAATCTCCTTTTAACACATTCCTGAATTTCTTTACCAATAAGGCTCTCTTCAGCATTTTCAGGCAAAGCTATTGGTAAAGTTTCAATTTTTTCAATCAGAATCCTTGGAAATAATTTTTTGTAAGAGCCAAACATTTTAATAAAATAATAAGATAGTAACTGTGAATTTATTAGGCCTAGCAAGTAATAATGATTAATCTCGGATAAAGAAGATTTAAGAATTTTCAAATTGTAAAAGGATTGAGAAGTTAGAGAATATTTATCGTACGTAGCGCATATCATATTATTTTGGCTTAATTGCCGTATAACTATTCTATCTTCATAATCCTCTAAATTCTTATAATTTATTCCCTTCTTTTTAATGTTAATATATTTATATTTTTTTGACTGGTATCTACTCATTGAAAAAAGGAAGAGTTTATATTGGTTTTCTAATCCTCGAGGAACTTTATCAACAATAATTCGTTCGAAATTATCAAAATTTAAGATTGAATTGCAATCTTTACAAATTTTATTCCTTGTTGGCATTGGAATGTATTTTTCGCATTTTTTACAAAATAATACTTTTCCTTCTTTTCCTAATTCTACTCCTCTAAATATTTTTATATTATAATCCGGTTTTATATTTATTTCTTTAAGATTTAGGAAGTTAGAATTAAGATAGTCAAGAATATGCATATCTCTGTCATCTAAATTAATTAAAAAATTGTAATCCCACTTTTTTAAAACCATTTGTGGTATAGATCTAATCAACTTTTCATTTTTATCTAATCGATTCTTAAGGAGTATCTTATTCTCAAGTCGTTCAATCTCATCGTTTTCTTTCTGCAATATTACTATAACGTTTGATACAACTGGATCATCAAAACTTTGTCCAATGTAGTACAATTCTTTGATCTTTGTGTTAACATATATGTACTTTCTTATTACTCTTCGATTTGAAAGAGCTAAAAGGGAATCAGGTAAAATGTAGCCTAGATATCCAGAATTTCTTAAAACTTTAATACCTAATTCAATAAAAATTTGATAATAATCATATTGGCCTGAGATTGTATCAAAATTACCATACTCAATTAAATTCTTCTCTTCTTGATCAATATCTCTTAAAAATATATAAGGAGGATTTCCCACAACAAAATCAAAGTTATTAAATTTAGAAAACTCAAGTGCATTAATATTATGAATTTTCAAACTTGGAATTTCATATTCAGGATCATTTCGTATTACAATATTAATTAATTCATATAAAGAAAAGTAGAGATTTATACAACATAAAATACAAGCTAAAGAATTTATGTCTAAACCATATACATTTTCTTGAATTTCTTTAATAATTAGTTTAACTTGCTCAATCGAAAGATCTGATATCGCTTTTAAATTGAATTTATTAAGATAATATTCAATCTTAACTTTTATAACTTGATTTAGAAAGCTACCACATCCACAGCTAAGGTCTATTATCCTCTTATTTTCTAATTCATTAT
>JBHLLO010000044.1:0-23558 GCA_048885535.1 Candidatus Hermodarchaeota archaeon | reverse complement strand
GGATGATGTAGTTCTCATAATAACAGATAATTTTACTAAAAAAGTAGGTAAAGCATTCTATAACGCTGCTATTTATTATGGATGTGAAGCAATGTTATATTTACTACCAAAAAAGAAGCGACCATTGATAGAAATACCAAAAAAAATGAAAGAAATGATGAAAGGAGCTACAATTGTAATTAATGCATTTCGAGGATTGGCAGAAGAGACACCATTCAGAGTTAAATGGGTAAAGTTAATTCTCGCTACTAAATCAATTAAAGTAGGCCATGGAGTCGGCATTACTAAAGCTATGCTGATTGATGGACCTATGAACGTTGATTATGAATTAATGGTTAAAAAGACAGAGCATATGATTAAAGGCTTTGAAAATGCTGAAATCGCACACATAATTGCACCCGCAGGAACAGATATCATGTTGTATATTAGAGATCGTTTATTTTCAAATGATGCGAAAATTACAAAACAACCATATTTTGCCAATCTACCTTGTGGAGAAATATGGTGTGGTCCTATTGAATCTAAAGGAGATGGGCTTATTGTATGTGATGGTTCGATTGGTGATATTGGTAAAGTTAAGAAACCTTTGAGAATTTCTGTAAAGAGTGGGAAAATTGTTGATATAAAGAGTGAGGATAAAAAATTAGTTAAAAAAGTTAAACAACTGATCAATTTAGATGAATATGCGAGAATTATTGGAGAATTAGGAATAGGACTTAACCCCGGTGCAAAATTACGTGGAGTTCTACTTGAGGATGAAAAGGCAATTAATACTGCACATATTGCCTTCGGTAATAACACAGATATGGTTGGTGGACAAAATACATCAATGACACATAGAGATTTCTTATTCTATAAACCAACAATAAAAGTTACTTATAAAGATGGTTCAACCAAGATTTTAATAAAAAATGGGGATTTAGATTATTAATTATTTTCTTTGAGAAAAAAAGTAAAAAAGAAATTAAAAAAATGGTTTATATTCCTAACTTTTTTCTATTGTCTTCAATATGGTTTAGCATGGCATCCACAGCCTCTTTAGTATCTGTTTCAACATGTAATATGCCCCCTGTTAGATCTTTGCAATCTACTGTCAAAAGTTTGACTAAATCGGGTCCTCCAGTTACTGTGGGCACGGGATTAACGTAAGTATATAGTCCAAAGGCTAGCGCAAATATCGCATCTATAGTTGCCTTCTGTTCCATGTATTCTGGAGCTACGGCCACCACAGGCAAATCAGGGATTGGAACTCCGCCTAAAGCATTTGAAACTGCGGCAATCAGATCTGCTACCCGCCCTGTATCGGTACACGTTCCATAACTTAAAACAGGAGGGATACCAAGTTTTTCACAAAGATTCTTAAGTCCTGGTCCAGCCAGCTCCTTCGCTTCAGGTAAGCATAAACCTGCGACTTGAACCCCGCCATTTCCACAACCCATTGATAACACTAAAACATCCCTTTTTATCAATTCTTTTGCGATATCAACTGTATGCACATCTTGACCATAATCACGGAGGGTTGTACAAGAAATTAATCCAGCAACTCCTCTTATTGTTCCATCTTTTATGGCATTTAATAATAGATCAAGTGTACCTCCTAACGCTTCCACTATGCTTTCTGTTGAAAATCCAACTACTGCCTCACTCATATCGAGTTCTTTAATAGGTTCAATACTCGCACGTCGTTCCTTAAAGTTGTCGATTGCCATTTGAAGTAGCTTTGCTGCTTGCTCCTCTCCTTTTTCTGGTATATAATCGACTCGTTCATCAATTCCTTCAAAAACCACCACTTCAGATACAGGTACTAATTTGAATTTGTATTTTTTCGCATATAATGGGTCAATAGGCATACAACAATTCATATCGCATACAAATGCATCAATACATCCACTTGCTAAGACAGCTTCCTGCATTATCCAATTTCCAGTGAAGCCAAAAAATACGTCATCCATTTCCCATCTTTGGATCATTTCTTGTCCAGTTTCTATATTAGCTATGATTCTTAGTCCCTTTGCTCCTACTGCTCTAGCCTTCTCTTGCCATTCAGGTTTTCGCGCGAGTTGCACCATAGCAAATCCTAAAAATGGTTCATGACCATTAGGTAAAACATTTACATAATCAGGATCTAGAACTCCTAAATTTACGCGCATTTTATGAGGCCTAGGAATGTTGAATAAGATATCTTGAACAAATTCGTTTACTATTTGGCTTTGATATGCCATTGCTATTCCTAAGCGCATTGCTTTTAAGGCAAGGCTAGCATAATAGCCATCAACATTAGTTAAACAGGAACTCGTAGAAAACATCATTTCTCCATAAAGACCACCAGGAAAAATACCTAATTTTCTCCATGCTTCTTTTCTTTCTTTTGGTGCTAAGGCTTCTACAACTTTACTGGGCTCAGTATAAGAACGATTATAGTCTTCTCTGACAAAATCAAATAATTTTAATGCGATATCGTTTAGATCCCCAGTAATGTCAATTCCAAGACGGTTAGCAAAACTTTTTAGCTTTTCTGGTTCACTTATTTTAAAAGGTGTTTTCCCCTCAACTGTAGCTTTTAATGTTTTCAAGGTTGTTTCAGTATGATAATGATAAGTAGAAGCACCCATGACATTTCTAAGTAGCATCATTCTCATAGCCATTCCGTCAGCAGTAATACCGCAAACACCTCGTTTATCTATTGATGCGTCAGCACGACAAGGACCATTAGAACATAAATCACAACGAGCACCTTTTAAACAAAATGGACATCTTTTATCAGGAACCCCCCCAAAACCTTGGGCTTCAAAACGATCCCAAATATTCGTCATTCCATCCTTTTTAATGCGTTCATATACTTTTTGAACTGATTTATGATAAGATAATCTTTCTCCTTCCATATTTCATTACCTTCATTTGTATTTTTTGTTAAGTAATTTCAATTAATAAAGTTGGTTCTTATAAACCAAATATTTCAAATGAAGGCTTCAATTTAAAATTAAATTCGAACATGTTCTAACTGCTATAACATAAAATCTCAAATTAAGTTCGAAAGTAAAGAATTTTCGACTTATAATAATAAGTTTAAAATAAGGTGAATCCTCTATTATTTCTATGAAAATTGTCATTGTTGGAAATGGGATATCTGGAATATTCACAGCTCAAAATATTAGAAATTCAGATAAAGAAGTTGATATTGATATTTATTCCCATGAAAAATATCCTTATTATTGGAGAATAAAGATTCCTGAACTTATTTCTGAAAAAACCTCTATTGATAAATTAATTGTATATAAAGAGGATTGGTATAAAAATAATAATATTAAAACCTATTTAGGAAAAAAAGTAGTCCAAATTAAGCCTAATGAGAAAAAAGTAATTATTGAAGGCGAAAAAACACCAGTATCTTATGATAAGTTGGTTCTTGCTTTAGGTAGTGTTCCTAATATTCCTCCTTCTATTAAAAATGCTTCCAACATGATTGAAAGGGGAGTTTTTACTTTAAGGTCTATTGATGATGCTCTAAATATAAGAAAATTCATAAAAGAAGAACATATAGAAAAAGCCATTATCATTGGCGGAGGATTGCTCGGATTAGAATTAGCACGTCAAATTAAAAATTGTAACCTTGATACAACAGTTGTAGAATTCTTTCCTCGCCTTTTACCACGACAGTTAGATACAGAATGTGGAGATATGTTAAAAGATGAAATTGAAAAGATGGGTATAAAGGTAGTTCTAGGAGCAGTAACGGAGGAGATTTTAGTAAATGATGGAGTGCTGGGGATAAAATTAAAAGACGGAACTATTTTAAAAAGTGAGTTAGTTCTAATCCAGGCAGGGATAAATCCAACAATCGATATTGCGAAAGAAGTAGGAATTGAAACCAATAAAGGCATTATCGTAAATCAATTTTTAGAGACAAGTATGGATAATGTTTTTGCTGTAGGAGATTGTATAGAATATAATAACCAAATATATGGTATTATCCCTGCTTGCGTTGAACAATCAAAGATCCTTGCATCTCGTATTCTAGGTGATAAAAAGAAAGAATATGTGGGTACTATTCCAAAAAATACCTTGAAAGTTATTGGAATAAATCTAACTTCAATAGGGCAATTTAGTCCTCCTGAAGAACACGGAGGAGGATGGGAAATATTAAAAAAAGCTGATAAGAAAGATTGTTGTTATCAAAAAATCGTATTAAAAGATAATAAAATAAAAGGCGCTATTTTATTTGGCGAGACCAAAAATATCAATTATGTAAGCCAAAATATGGAGAAAGCAATAAATAAGGAAGAAGTGAAAAAAATGCTCGAATTATATGTATGGCAATGCCCTAGTTGTGGATGGGAATACGATGAGGCCGAGATGCAGGTGCTCTTTAAGGACCTATCTGATGATTTTAAATGTGTTGGATGTAGCGGTTCTAAAGATGAATTTATTAAAAAGGAGGTGTAGACAATTCAAGTATATCGATGTAAAAGATGTAATTATTTGTATATAGAAGGAGAAGAACAGCTCAATTTCGAAAAATTGGATGTTGATTTCAAATGCCCCAAATGTCGAGCTTCAAAACACTTTTTTATTAAAAAAGAATAAAATTTATTGTCTAACTGGAATATTTTCATATTTATAAAATATTTAATTAAATTTTTTAATAAATACTACATTTAAAATCAAAAATAATCAATAAAAATGAAGTGACATTAATTGGCACGCTACGAATGTTCTGCATGTGGCTATATTTATGATGAGGATGCTGAAGACACTAAATGGGAGGACTTACCCGATGATTGGGTGTGTCCAGTTTGCGGTGTTGACAAATCTTTCTTTGAAAAGATTTCTGATTAATTATTTTCATTAATTTTCTCTTTTTTTTAAATTTTTAACCATTTTCTTCCATTTTTTTCCAGAAAAAATAATGGAAATTTAAAATTTACATAGGAATGCATTTAAATATAGAAATGAAGGTATAAGTCAAGGATATAAGGATAAGAATTTGCTAAGATTTATTGTTCGGAAGATGTTTGGTAAAGAGCATTTTGTTGGGCAATTTACTCGAGGGGACCTCTCTATGCAAAATTTAATTATCTCATTATTAGAATGGCCTTTAGAATGAAATTTCATATAGTATGAGTGTTTTCCTTAGATTTTTATAAAAAATAGAAAATAAATTTATAATTATACCGAAATGTAACGATAGTAATTAATTAAGTCCTAAAAATAGAGTGAACAGAATTTTGACACATTTAGAATTAATGAAGGATGTATTTTTTGTGGGATATATTGATTTTGAAGTCAGAAATTTCCATGGGTACTCAACTCATAAAGGTTCTTCTTATAATGCTTACATTGTTAAATCTGGGGAAAAAACAGTATTAATTGATACTGTTAAGCGTCCTTATTTCGAGCATTTCTTAGAAAACATAAAAAATGTTTGCAATCCTAGTGAGATTAATTATTTTATTGTAAATCATGTGGAACCAGATCATTCGGGTTCATTTCCCTTAATTTTGAAATATCTTCCTAACGCAGAAATAATTGCATCTCAACGGGGAAAAGAAAATCTGGAGATGCACTTCCATGAAGAAGTTAAGAAGGATATATTTAATAAAATTAGAGCTGTGAAAGAAGGAGATACATTAGATATTGGGAATGGCAAGAAATTTACATTTGTACCAATTCCTATGATTCATTGGCCAGATTCTATGGTATCTTTCATGACAGACGATAATGGCCAAAATGTGCTTTTCTCAAACGATGCTTTTGGGCAACACTTTGCCACCTCAAAAAGATGGGACGATGAAAATGATCTCTCTGAGATCATGTGGGAAGCTGAGAAATATTATGCAAATATATTACTTCACTTATCAGGACTGATAGCAAAAGCGCTACCGAAAGTAGGTTCTCTACCTATTGATATAATCTGTCCTTCTCACGGTATCTGCTGGAGAACTTATATAGCAAAGATAGTTGAGGCTTATAAGAAATGGTCAGCGGGATTAATTGATGGAAAAAGTGTATTGATTGTATATGATACCATGTGGGGTAGTACAGAGAAGATAGCACAAGCATTATATAAAGAGATTAGCCATAGAGGAATTCGTGTTAAAAGATATAGATTAACTAATGCAGATTATTCTGATGTTATTACAGAAGCGATGAAAGCTAACGCTATTTTAGTGGGAAGCCCAACCTTAAATAATGGTCTTTATCCCTTAGTTGCGGAATATTTAAGTTATCAAAGAGGATTGAAACCAATGAATAAAATAGGAATGGCCTTTGGATCCTATGGATGGGGTGGTGGGGCAGTAAAAGAAATAATAAAAGAATTAGAAGCAACAGGGATTGACGTTATGGAACAAAAGATTGAGGTTAAATTCGTTCCCAAACCAGAGGATTTAGATTTCGAAGATATAGTAGATAAATTAGTTGAAAAAATGGGTAAAAGGAGGGAAAGAATTGGATTTTAAGTTATCAGATGCTCAAAAAACACTTCAAAAAAAAGCACGAGAATTTGCAATTCAGGAAGTTTTACCAGTTGCAATGAAATATGATGACTCAGAAGAATTTCCTTTACCAGTTATTAAAAAAGCTTGGGAACAAGGTTTATTAAATCTAGCAATTCCAAAACAATACGGTGGTCCTGCTTATGGATTATTAGATTCCTGTATAGTAGTAGAGGAAATTTCTTCCGCTTGTCCTGGTATAGCTACTTCTATTTTTGATAATAATCTTGGGGCAGAACCAATTATTATTGGGGGAAATGAAGAACAAAAGCAAAGAATATTAACTGAATTAACCAAAGAGTTTAAGTTAATTGCGTTTGCCACCTCCGAACCAACAATGGGATCTGATGTTGCAGGAATGAAATGTATTGCTGAAAAGGAGGGAGACGAGTATATCTTAAACGGTAATAAATTTTGGGTGACTAATGGAGGATATGCAGATTATATTACTATATTTGCTACAATTGATCCTGAAACTAAACACAAGGGGATATGTGCTTTTATTGTAGATACTAAAAGTGAAGGTGTAAGATTGGGGAAGCATATTCCCAAATTAGGTCAAAAATCATCTAACACAGTCTCAGTTGGTTTGAAAAATGTACGGATTCCTAAAAAAAATGTTTTAGCAAAACCAGGGAGAGGTTTTGTTTTAGCGATGCAAACTTTTGCCCATACACGACCTGCTATTGGAGCATTTGCAGTTGGTTGCGCTCGTTCTGCTATGGAATATTCGATAGATTATGCTCAAAAAAGAGAAGCTTTTGGGCGACCTATTGGGAATTACCAAGTAATTCAAGAAAAGATTGCTAACATGTTCAAAGATATAGAAGCAGCTCGTCTATTGACCTATAAAGCCGCGTGGGAAGCAGATCAAGGATTAGACAATAATTTAAGCTCTTCAATTGCAAAAGCATTTGCTTCAGATGTAGCTATGAATGTAACTACAGAAGCAATTCAAATTTTTGGAGGATATGGATACTTAAGAACTTATCCTGTTGAAAAACTATTTAGAGATGCTAAACTTTATCAAATCTATGAAGGTACTAGTGAAATTCAAAGGATTGTAATTTCTAGATTTGTAATGAAAAGATATGAGCATGCTATGCCCTTCTTAGGAAAAAAAAGAGAATAAAGGTATTGAAAATTTATTCTATTTCAAATTTTTTTTAAAATTTTATTCTAGAAATACCATTGATAATATAAAATTAGTTTGTTATTCCTTTTTTAATTAAAGCTTCCAGTTCCATAAGACTTCTTATTGAAATTATATCATGTTCCCTTTCTTGATTATTTCTATTTATCCACACTCCTTTTATCCCTACTTTATTAGCACCAAGCACATCCATTTCAACCAAATCACCAACATACAAGATATTCTGAGGAGGTAAATCAAGAAGTTTTATACACTCCAAAAATATCTCCTTATTAGGTTTTGCAAAACCGATGTCTCCAGAAACAATTATCGGAGAAAAATAGCTTTTCAGATTATATCTAATTAATTTTTCTCTTTGGTCTTTACTATGACCATTAGTAATTATCCCAAGTCGGAATCCTTCCTTTTTTAGCATTTCTAAACAAGGAATTACATCATCATATAATTTTATATTCTTTTCATAAATAGGTAGCAATTTGTCATATATCTCCTTAGCTTGACTTTTATTGAGTTTATAATCAAAAATGGAAAATAAATCGCTTATCTGAGAGATAACTTTATCTTCAAAAGTAATTTCTCCTCTAAAAAATTCTTGGATGTTCTTTTTTGCTACTTTAAACCAACTTTCTAAAAACTCTTTTTGTGTGATTTCTCTAAATTTTTTTTTATTTTCCGAATAAAGCTGCTTTAAGATATTTGAACTCGCAGTTTTTTGACCTATAAGAGTTCCATCTAAATCAAACATAATAGCTTCAATCATATTTACCATTTAATATTTCATGTCTTTTTTTAATTAACTAAAATAATGAAAATTTTAAAAATTAGATTATGTACTTAATCTAACTAAGTTTTTATGACTCATGATAAACGATAAATATAAAAAAATAAAAATAATTTGTTTTACTTTTCAGAAATCCATAATCCATGAAGATTGCAATATTCTCTTGCGATTAAACCCTCTGGGTTTGCAAAAGTAAAAGTAGCTTTTGGTTTATCTCCAGGATTTAAGAATCTCCTTTCATAGCACCCATCTTTACAGATAACTTCAATCCACATTATCCAATGCTCTTCAGTCATTGGATGGGGTGTACCCATTGAGATTCCAACATCAACAGTGACTTTATTTCCCTCGATGGTAATCTTTGGAACATGCTTTTCAGTTTTCCATTCTTTCCATTGTGGAGCCATTAAATTCATTTGTTCTCCACAACAGATAGTTTTTGGAACACCGGGATTAAGAATTTCAACAACCTTTCCACAAACATTACACTTATAAATTTCTTTCCTATTCATTTGCATTTCACGCTAAATTCATTATTTTTGAAGGTAATTAAATTAAAAATCCTCACATTTTTTCCTATAATATGATCTAGGATGATCACACGATGGACATTTAAAGTCATCAGGAAGATGATCCATTTCTACTTCATATCCACACTCCATACATACCCATACTACTTTTTTTCCACGCTTAAAGAACAGATCATCGCCAACTAACTTAAGAAGCTTATCATATCGTTCTGAGTGATGTTTCTCAGCTTTAATAATAGCGCGGACCCTTTTAGCTATTTCAGGATATCCTTCTTTTTCAGCAGTTTCAGCTATGTCTGGATATAAAGTTTGCCATTCCATATTTTCTCCTGCAATCGCAGACTTTAAATTATCAATAGTAGTTCCGTGGGTCGTAGGGAACTTTGCATCAGGTAATACTTTCATTTCATCAAACTTTTCCTCTTTCTTGAACCCCTGGAGCATCTTATAGAACCAAGATCCGTGTTCTCTTTCTTGATCAGCGGTTTCCTCAAAAATTTTTGAAATTAATACGTATCCATCTTTTTTAGCTATTTTTGAGAAAAATGTATATCTATTTCTTGCTTGAGATTCACCAACATAAGCAGTAAATAATTTTTTAGCAGTTTCTTTCATAATTTTACCCTCATCTTTTTAAATTTTAAATTTTTGTAATAGATGATTGTAGTTGAGTTAATTATTATTTGGTTTATTTTAACTTTTTTACTTATAATCTAAAGATTTAGCTATGAAAGACCATAAATTAGAAAAACCTTAAAAAATTAATAAGAATTAAAGCTTTACTTTTGAGCCTTATTTAATTTTAAATCTATCATCAAAAAAATCTGACAACGATTCAATACGGAACGATTAATTATGAAGTCAATTATGTATCTTTCTCCAAAATTATACGACTTTTTCCTTAGAATCATTCATGGAAAGAACTACATTTTAAGATTCAAGCTAATCTCTAAGATTATTGGTAAAAATAAAAAAGTTTTAGACTTAGGTTGTGGTACGGGGCAGTTATATAGATTTTTAGATAAATCATGTGAATATGAAGGATGGGATTTAAATGAACAATTTGTAGGTAGCACAAAAAACATTAATACTAGATGTAAAAGTGTTTTTGATTTTGAAGATTATCCAGCTGTTGATGTGATCGTGATGTCAGATTTGCTTCACCATGTAATGCCAAATCATGTAGAATTATTAACCAGAGCTAAGGAAAAAGCAAAAATGGTTATTGTTTTAGAGTCAAAATCTGCGATTGTTAATGTAAATAATAGACTTATTTACCTCTTATTTAAAATATATGATAAAATCATAGGAGACAATGATGGAATTAATCCCTATGAGGAAAGGATGAATTGGTTTGAAAAAGAAGAAGATACTTATAAATTCTTTTCAAATTTCAATCCGGCATCCATTCAAGAAATTGGTTCAGACTATTTAATAATTTTTGATAAGGAATAAAAAAATAAGAAAAAATATTAAGAAATTTAAAAAAATTAAAAAAAACCTAGTTTATTCCAAATAAACTATGGAATCTATGAATAGTTCATAATTCTCATTTTCATCAAGATCATGCACAATAACTTTTTCAACTTCATCTGTTCCTTTTACTTCAAGCAATTCCGATTGGTAGAGTATTTTAATATCTGAAAGTTTTAACTTTTTCTTCAATTCTTCTGATCCAGGTGTGTTTTGAGCTGAAGTTAACACTATTACTCTGCCAGTAAATTTTGTTAATTCTAATGCAAGTTCAAGAGCTTTATCCCCTGTATCAATTATTAATACTCTTTTATCCTTGAACTTAAATAAGTCATTTATTTCTCTATAAACACCTTTTCCTATGAAATCCTCCAAACCAAGAATAATCTTGACATCAGGCACACTACAGGAAGTTGCGACTTCAACCTCAGAAGTAGTACCTAATCTATAATTGTCTATAGCTGCTTTTAAAGCGTCCGCAGCTAAATTTGAACAATGCATTTTAATTGGTGGTAATCCTTCTAATTCGTCAGCCACATCACTTCTAGTAATCTTGTAAGCATCATCAATTTTCATACCCATTGCCATTTCAGTTACCATTGAAGATGTGGCAACAGCAGAGCCGCAACCAAAAGTTCTAAATTTAATGTCTTCGATAATATCTTCCCCATTTTCATCTTTTTTCACTTTAATAAAGATTTCCATAAGATCCCCACATACTGGATTTCCTACTTTTCCATAACCATCTGGATTTTCGATTACACCAACATTTCTTGGATTTCTAAAATGATCTAAAACTTTTTCCGAATATTGAGTTGATTTCATTTTTAAGTTTCACCTTTTAAATTTGTTTTAATAATTCAGGAGGAGTTAAAGGAGACATCATTCTCAATCTATTAACAGCACCGGGTAAATTTTTGATTAAATCATTGATATCTGATTCCATTGTAGTTCTTCCTAACGTTAATAACAAACTACCATGAGCTTCCTCATGAAGCAACCCCATCGCAATCAGAGTATGTGATGGTTCTAGAGTTTTGGAAGAACAAGCAGAACCTGTAGCAGCAGCAATATTATGACCTTTTAATTCTAAGATCAGAGATTCTCCTTCAATATAATCAAATCTAAAGTGAGCATTATGAGCTAATCTTTTTTCTGGATGACCATTTAAATAAGATTTGGGTATTGTATTTAATATATTTTCAATTAATTTGTCTCTTAAATTCTTTAGATAGACAACTTCTTTAGGCATCTCTCTTTTCATAATTTCAGCAGCTTTAGCAAATCCTACAATTCCAGGAATATTTTCTGATCCAGAGCGAAACCCTCTTTCTTGACCCCCTCCAATAATAACAGGATTTACTCTGACTCCCTTTCTAAGATACAATGCCCCAACACCTTTCGGACCATAAATGTCATTAGAGCTTAAAGTTATTAAATCTATAGGTATTTCTTCAACATTAATAGGAACAACACTTTGACTTGACACTGCATCAGTATGGAATAGAATGTTTCTATCATGTGCAATTTTACTAATTTCTTCAATTGGTTGAATTGAACCAACTTCATTACTAGCTGTAGCAATCGAGATAATTATTGTATTCTCACTAATTAATTTCTCTAACTTATCAAGTCTGATAATTCCAAATCTATCAACTGGAACACGATCTACTTTAAAGCCTTCTTTTTCAAGATATTTAGCGATATTTAATATTGAGATATGCTCTATCTCGGAAATAATTATATGATTTCCCTTCCTTTTATAAAAATTCGCAGCACCTATTAATGCTAGATTATTTGATTCTGTGGCTCCTGAAGTAAAGACAATGTTAGACGCATCTGGGGTATTTATAAAATCAGCAACTTTCCTTCTTGATTTTTCTAAAATCTCTGTAGCTATATCGCCATCAACATGTAAAGAGGCAGGATTCGCGAATTTTTCTTTGAAGTATGGTAACATTTCTGAAATAACTCTCTCATCTACGGGTCTTGCTGCTTGATTGTCTAAATATACATTCAAATATATTAACCTCCTGATTATTCAATAATGTAATATCTTCTTAAAAGTTTTTATGGTTTAAAACCACTGAGTGGCATCTGCTTCAAGTACTAAATCGTTTAATGTCGCAGCCCCAACGATTTTTACTCCGGGAATTAATTCAACTTTATCCCATCCTAACATCCTTTTAGAAGCCTCACATACTAAAATTTCAATCCCCATCTCTAGAGTTTTGTCAATCATTTCTTTTACACTAGGAAATGTTCCTAATTTTATCATTTCAGCTACTCCAGGTTTTAAAATCTTCAATCCCATTCCTAAATAATATAATGTTGGTTTAATGTTCATGGCTTTAGCAGATTGTGCTAAAACTAAAGGGGAGTACTGCCTTTCGGGGGTGTCTGTGGTTTGTACATATAATATATGTTTTTCTTCCATACTTTTAACCTCCTATTTCTTTTTCTTAAAATAAAAAATTAAATCTTCTCCATCCTTATGAAACTCAACTAACTCAGTGTCAGTTCTTTTTGCCCATCTTTTTAAATCCTCTTCTGCTGCTGGATCATCTGCTAATACCTTAAAACATTCTCCCGCTTCCAGAGATTCTGAAAAATTTCTAACTTCAAATAAAGGTTCGGGGCAATACAAACCTCTAGTATCCAATTCATGATCGTATTTAACTTCCTTTGTCAAATCTATTATCACTTCTTTAAACTATTTTTGAATTCAATATATAAACAATTTAAAACAGAATTAAATATTCACATTATAATTTAGTAGAAAAGAGTAATAAGAATAAACTGAAATTAATGTCGCAAATAAAACACTTTATAAAATATAAATTATTAAGAAACTAATCATAGTACTCAGTAGAAATAAGAGTAAAAAGGGAGTTTAAAGAAGTTATTTTAAATACCAGCCAATTTCTTAATATGTTTTACTCCAGATACTGCATCATCGGCAAAATCATCAGCACCAAGACTTTTAGCAAGTTCCATGTTTAACGGAGCTCCACCAACTATAAGTTTCACTTTTTCACGTAAGCCTGCAGTCTTTAATGCTTCATGAACTACTTTAATTTGATCTACTGTCATCGTTAAGAGTGAACTTAAACCTATTATAGTTGCCCCTGTTTCTTTTACCTTTTCAATTATTTTACTTTCATCTATATCCATACCTAAATCATATATTTCAAAACCAGAACTTAGTAAAAGTGAAGCTAATATATTTTTTCCTATATCATGATTATCACCTTTCACAGTTGCTAGTATCACTTTAACTTTCTCCCTTGATTTATCTGTAGCGGCTAATGCAGGTTGAAGTATTTTAAATGCTTCTTTCATAGTTTCTCCAGCTAAAACTAATTCTGTTAAATAATACTCTTTCTCTTCATACCTTCGCCCCACTTCATCCATCCCTTTTGTTAATGCATTTAAAACTTCAAATGGATCTTTACCATCTACTTCTAGAGCTTCTTTAACAGCATCAGCAATATCATCGAATTCCAACTCTATAATTAGCTCGGTTAATTTCTCAAAATCCATATTGTTTATCCCTAATTCTGTTTATTTTGTATAATTATATACCTTACATATTAAAAACCTTAGTAATGTATAAATTTTAACAAAAAATTTTCCTTTCTCATTAACTCAATTCTCTAAAGAGTGATGAGAGCATAAAGGAATGGCAAATTATTCGGTTTCTAATAATATTAACTATATAAATTAAAGGTTAAAGTTTATATATCATCTCTTCATATTTTATCATTAGAGGGATGCCGTGGATAAGTGTAAAAATATATATAATATCCCCTAATTTCCTAATTAATCGCCAAATCAAGAGCAATTCGCTCGAACGGGTTAAATGGTAACTAAGTTTTATCCCAAACTTAACCTCTTTGAGGTTTCCTTTTCCCGGCGCCCCTCTTCTCCTTTTTTAAAATTTAAAGCTTAAAACGTTCGCAATATTGAAGAGAATTCACAATTATTCAATTAATATTTTTAAATGGCTATGAATTATTAGTAAAATAGCTTTATATCATGAGTTAGACTTATAATTATGGAAAAAAAATCTGGGATTTATAATCAGAAATTTGAAGAAACTGAAATAGAGTTAAAATTAGATGATGATAACATTATCATTAATGCTTCAAATCTAATAAAAGATTATGAAATTGGTGATTTTATCGTTAGAGCAGTTGATGGAGTATCTCTAAAAATAGAAGAAAAAACTTTAGTAGTTATTAAAGGACCTTCGGGAGCTGGCAAAACTACCCTATTGAATTTAATTGGTGGGCTTGATTCTCCAAATTCAGGGACAATTTATAACAGTGGTGTAAATATCACTGATATGGAAGAAGAAAGTCTAGCTCTTTTTAGATTAATAAATTCGGGATTTATCTTCCAAAATTATAATCTTATTAGCACTTTAACAGCAGAGGAAAACGTGATGTTTCCAATGAATCTAGCAGGTATGAATCTTAAAGCACAGAGAGAAAGAGCAGTAGCTCTGCTAAAGAAAATAGGGTTAGGAGAAAGGAGAGAACATCTTCCTTTCCAGCTTTCTGCAGGTGAACAACAGAGAGTGGCTATAGCTCGGGCACTAGCTAATGATCCTCCAATTATTTTAGCAGATGAACCTACTGCAAATTTGGATCAAAATACAAGTTTATTTATTAGAGATCTCTTTAAAGACATGAAATATTCAGGAAAAACCATTATAATAGTTACTCATGACGATTATCTGATTGAACTTTCCGATCGAATTATTATTTTTGAAGATGGAAAAATCATCAATGAAAATATGAGTATCAGTTAAATTCCATAATTCATAATGAGGTGTTAGTTTATATCAGTTGATTTTGCTCTAAAGGATTTTTACCGAAAGAGAGACATCTCCCTTCAATATTTAATCATGATAATTTTAATAATAGCCACAACAACTTTTCTAATTTACTTTACAACCTCTACTGGATTGAATATATTTATTGTTTATGAATTTAATAATCCCTATTTCTTCTCAGGGGGTATTAGTTTCATCTATACTAATTTTAGTTTGCTCATTGTGATTTTAATGATGATAATAGCACTCATCCTTGTTATAATTATAAGTTGTACCTTAATCATATCAAAAAAGCGAGATATTGGAATCATGAGAGCATTAGGTTCTGTTCCTAGAAAATTGTATGGATTTTATTTAGTTGAAACGTATATAATTTTTTTATTAGGATTTGGTATTGGTTTTTTAGTTGGAATATTTTCTTTTGCTATCTTTGCTTTAATCTTAACTTCCTTTGGTGCTTCATTCTATTTTCATATTGATTACTTTTACTTACCAATTTTATTTTTTTCATGTTTATTAGGTATATTTGTTGTCCCTGGTTATATATTAAGGAAGTTTGGTAATCAGAAAATTGTTAAAAGTTTTTCTAAAGAAATTCCTTATGATTATGATGCTAAAAAACGCTTGTCAACTATTCCCAGATGGTTGTCGAGAATTGGGTTCAATTTCAAAATATCTTTATTAAATACAATTAGAAGAAAGGGTGAGTTTAAACGTTATTTTATTGTATTTTCAACACTTTCTCTAATTATATTAACATTAACTTTAGGAATTTCAGTTCTAGGTTCATCAGCAAGAGAATGGATCAATAAGTCACAGGGTAATAAAATTATCGTTATTGGCCATAAACATGTATTATATAATTACACGTTGATGTACAATATGTTCTCAAATCCCAATGTTCTTGTTGAATCGAGTAACATCGATTTTTTAGACAATAAATATCTATTTAATTCAACTGATCTAGAAGAGATATACAATTTAACTAGCATCAATAGAATTGACGAGCGATTAATCGGTTTTGCCAATGTTGAAGAACTAGACGGATATATATATTATGAGGATGGAGGATATGAACTTATAGGGCAGCAAAGAACAGGTAATTTTCCTATAGTCGGTTTAAATTCTACAAGGCTAGTTCAGAATTTTGAAATTGAAGGTAGTTTTTTCACTGCAAATGATTCCTTTGATTATATGGTTATAGGGGATGGTTTGGCATATAATTTTTTTGATTACGCTCTTAATCAAGGAATGTTAATAGAAGATTTAAACCATATTTTTCATATTTCTGGTATTGTCATAGACTGTTTTTATAGTGGTTATTGCGGTTATATAGATATTGAAATTTTTAGAGAAGAATTAAATTTTCCAAACCAAATACTTAACTTAGTGTTATTAGAGTATAAAGAACAGGCTTATGATACTTTAATTTTGGATTTAGAAACGATTATTAACAATAGTCTTGGATCTGAATTTACATATATTGATCTCAATGTTATCTTTAAGCAAAATCTAGATTATATTACTACTCTTTCATTATACCCTCTATCTTTAGTAATTGTTATGACTATAATTTTCGCTCTTTCACTTTATAATTACAATAAAGGAGGAGTTATTGAAAAAGCAAAGGATTTCTTAATTATGAGAGCAATTGGTTCAAAGTTTCGCTTTATTAAGAGGATACTATTTTTAGAAACACTTTATGTGTTAATTCCATCAATCATTCTAAGTTTAGGATTAAGTATGATCTTAAATTCAATTATCCTTTTTGAAAGAGTTTATTTACCTAACATTTCAATTCCATTTATATTAATGGGAGTATTATTCATTGTACTGCTCTTACTAACTTATTTAAGCTTATTTCCTATTATGAAAAAAATCAAGAAGAATTTTACGATAAAAGATTTTGAAATCTATTGAATGAAAAAGATTAAAATATATATTGCAAGATGATCTATATAGAAATAATTTCTAAATAATAATTATTATTAGCTATGACAGAAGAAGAGGAGTTATTCAAGATTATTGATGAACTCAAGAAGGAAATAGAAGCAAAAGACCAAGAAATCAGAAAGTATATTGATAAAGTTGAATATCTCGAAGAAGAAATAATGAAGTTAAACGAACTTATGTCTGAAAAACCCTCTAAAAAGAAAAGTAAAAAAATTAAAGAATCAAAATTGCAACTTGAATTAGATGCCAAAGATCGAGAAATAAGAGAATTAAAGGACAAAATGGGCTTCTTAAGAAAAGATAAACTTGAAGCTCAACAGAAACTTGAAAGTATAAAAACCTTAGAAAAATCTTCTTCTATTATTCGAGTTGAGGAACTTAGAGAAAAAGCACCTCTTAATATGTTGGTGAAAGAACTTCAAAATAAAATAAATAAACAAGAATCTATTATAAGAAGATTAAAAAGTCAAAAGGGAGATAGCGTTGATTTAAGTGAAATTTTACGAGACAAAACTGAAGAAATCGAATCATTAAAGTCTGAACTTTTAGAATTAAAACAAAAATTAGGAAAAACAGAAAAGAAAGCAGACACAAAAGTAAAAGAAAATCTATCAGAATCGAAAAGTGCTATAGATAAAGAGCTTGTTAAAGATCTTCAAAACAATTTAAATAAGATTAAGAGACAAAATGAAGAGTTAAAGAAAAAATTAGATAAGTATAAAGATAAAGATAAATTTGATAAAAAAGTCAAAGAATATGAAAGCGAAATTGCCAGATTAAAAGCTAAATTAAAGAGTAAAGACCACCCAAAGTTAGTAAAAGATAGTGGTGTAATTGAAGGTTCTTCTGAACAATTAACACTTAAACAAGTTGTCGAAGAATTAAAAGATAAATTAAATAAATCTAAAACTCAAATATCAATGCTTCAGGAACAAATGAAAACGCTTAGAAATCAGAAATTATCACCAGAATCAGTATCTCAAAGTGATATTGACGACAAATTAAAAATACAGAGAGAAATGGCCAGTTTTTTACAGCATCAGTTAGATGAGGCAAAAAAAGCATTAAAAACTAAAGAAGAAGAAGTTGCTACTATAAAAAATGAAGCCATTCGAATTAAAAGAAGTTATGAAGAACTTGAAAATCAATTAAGATTGAAAGATAAAAAAATTTCTGAACTAATAAACGAAGTAGATCGTCTTAGTATTGTAACTCAAAATGAAACTCAAACGCAGCAAGTAGAAAATCCTCAACTGCTGTTGAGAATTGAAGAATTAAAAACTATAATTGAAGATCTCACTAAGCAGAACATACAACAAAGGCTAGAAATTGACCAACTAAGAAAAAGTATGTGAGATGGAACTTATTATTTTAGGTTCAGCTGCAGCTATTCCAATTAGAGAAAGGAACTTACCCTCAATAGCCCTTAAATATAAAAATGAATTAATTTTATTTGATTGTGGTGAAGATCTTCAACGAAGAATAAATGAAGCACATCTTAAATTTAATAAACCATTAAAGATTTTGATTTCTCACTTTCATGGAGATCACATCATAGGGCTTCCAGGACTTCTATTCCGTTTTGGCTTAATTGAACGAACAGCTCCAGTTAACATTTTTGGACCCAGAAACCTTTACGTATATTTACATCTGCATAGAAAGATTCTAGGATTAAAAGCAGATTATCCAATTAAAATATTAGAAATCGATCATATTCAAAATAAGTTATTCGAATTTAGTAGCTTAGAATCAGAAACCTTTACTAATGAAGTTGAAATTCTGAATAATACAATTTTTGAAAATAAGAGGTATATGATAAAATATGTTTTAGTCGAACATTCTGTACCTACATTTGCTTATTCCTTTATTGAAAAACCTCGGAGTGGAAAATTTAATCCTGAAAGAGCACAAGAACTCGGAATTCCAGCAAGTCATCTCTGGAAAAAGCTACAAGAAGGTGAAACTATAAGTTTTAAAGGAAAAGAAATAGATCCTTACGAAGAGAAAATTGTTAGCTCTAAACGACCTGGTAGAAAAATAACTTATTCAGGAGATACTGCTCCCTGTGATTCATTAATAAGTATAGGTAAAGACTCGGATATTTTGATACATGAAGCTACTTTTTCAAAGGAGTTAGATCATATCGCAAAAGAAAAAAAACATTCAACTTCTATTGACGCTGCAAACATGGCACTTAAAATGAATGCAAAGCAACTAATTTTAACCCATATTTCCTCTCGATATCAAGAAGATGCAGAACAATTATTAAAAGACGCACAAGAAATCTTTCCTAATACTCTATTAGCAAATGATCTTTTAAGGATTAATCTTAAATAATCAATTTGAGGTCTACTTCTTTTTAAAAAGAAAAATTAGATACAAAAAAGATAATAAACTTAACGCCCCCCAGCGATGTGCGGAAGTATAATAACCTCATCAGTTTCGTGTATAACAGTATCCTCAGTTGCCTTCTTGGAATTCACCAAAATTCCGAAGTATTTTCCTTCCAGATTTAATTCTTTGAGAAGATCTCTTACTGTTGTTCTCTTTTCTGGCTTAAAGGTTTCATAAATGCCGGTTTCAAGGAGCTCTGATAATTGTTTTATTTCAATACACCTTAAATTTTAATTTAATCAATTATATGTTTTTAATTAATATAAATAAGATTATTTTAATATTTAAAGCTATTTCCATAATATAAAAAGTGTTTATTCTCATAAATGTAAGTTAATTAAGATTTAAGGATTAATAAGTAATAATGGATTTCAATAAAGTATTTTAAAACTTTTCTAAAAAACCATGTATTTTTTATGTATATATTAATTCTTATACATAGAATTAGGCATAAACTAAAGGGTTGATTATAGATCCTTCAAGAAGATGGTTATATTGATTATGGAGATTACCTAGAAAAATTAAGAGAACATATAGCAAGAGTAGGATCTCTCAAAAACCAAGAAGAACGAGACAAAACAGTTCAGCATCTGATTGAAGATTCAATTGATTTTGCAAATAAGATAGTTGGGTCTGGAGATTATTTTGAAGCTGGAGAATTCTTATATACAGCTGCGGAATTGTTAGAGGATCTTAACGCTAGCCATTCAAGTAAATTGTATAAATACTCAATAAAACTCTGGGAAAACCAAATAACTACATACAAATCTCAAGCGAAACTCCATGAAATAGCTGAAATTTATCTAAGAATTGCAGAAATTTACATTGAAAAATTACATGACACAAAACAAGAAAGGAAGAATATACTTAATAGCATTAATTTTCTTAAGCAGGAAAGTAAACTTTTGAAAGAATTTGATGAAAGTAGAAAGCTAGCTCAGAATTATCAGAACATTGCTGAATTATTTTACAAGATTAAAGATTTCAAAAGAGCAATCAAATATTATGATTTAACTATAAACATTTCAAAAGGATATCAATATCTTGATTTATTATCATACTCATATCAGCAAACTTCTTCTTGTTATAAGGAATTAGATGAATTTGATAAATCTAAAGATTCTCTCTCAGAAGCAATTGAATATATCAACCTATTATTCAAAGAAGTCGAAGAAAAGAATGAGTATATTATTATAGCTCAGATTTCTCAAATTTTAAAAAGTTTATATGAATTAAAAAAAGATGAGATTCAGTTTATTAACTATGCTAAAAAAGAAGCAGGAGCTTATATTAACCTCGCAGAAAGCTTAGAGAAAAATAAAGATAATTTCCAAAAAATTGCGAGATATTACCGTGGAGCTGCTTTATGCTATCAAGAAATTAATAATAATCTAATCGAATCAGCATCTTGTTTCGTGTTAGCTGGCAACTATCTAGAAAGAATTGAAGAATCCGATGATGCTGCTACCAATTTTTTTAATGCAGCGGTTACTTTCAAAGAACTTAATAATCTTGAGATGGCTTATAAGCACTATGTCAAAGCAGGTGATAACTATTGGAAAACTGCTGATGTAAATGCTTCAACTGAGAGTTATTTAAACGCATATGATATTGCCGTCGAAGGAGGGTTAGAATTTAACAAATTCGGTATTTTTAACCAAATAGTAAGAGGATTAAATATAATTGCGAAAGAAGGATTAAAAAATAAGGAATTCTATACAGCAGCAACTCTTATTTTAGAAAGCATTAAATTTTATCAACAACTTGACACAGCTAAAGATTTTTTACTTAGTGAAATGATAAACAATCTCTATAAATATTATTACAAAGCTGCTAATCTAAAGAAAATAGGTTATTCTCATATTGTACAATCTTATATTTTAGCTGCAATATCTTCCGTTTTAAACGGAAAAATTGAGAAAGCAAGAAAAATACTTTCAGAAATTGAATCTGAAGGATATACTGTTAAAAAATATAAAGAAATGGTAGAATTGATCATTAACTGGGTAATCGAGGGAAAAGAAGTTGAATTTCAAGAATTCCCATATGGAATACAAAAAATTATACAAGGAAGCGAAGAAATAAACTATCTATTGAGACTTTTTAAAGGTTTTAAAATTACAGCATAACTATTTCCTAATATGAACTTTCAAACTGATATTATTTTAAGCTTCGATTTAGATAATACGTTAATTAATAATAGGGAAGGTATTGTAAATTCATTTAATTACGCACTAAAGAGATATGGTCAACCCCAAGTAGAGAAAATAAAGATTGAAAAGATGATTGGAACTCCACTGAATGAAATGTTTGCTGAAATAACTAATCTCGATCCAAATTTATTATCAACTGCTTTTCGAGAATATTATGGAACTAAAGGCATATACCAATCAGCACTTATTCCGGGTGTAAAAAAGAAGTTGAAATTTTTTAAAAGCAATCATTTTACTTTAGGAATAATCACTTCTAAAAAACAGGAAATGGCAGAAAAACTAGTAGCATTTTTGAAAATAAGTAAGCATTTCGACTATATTTTAGGAGAAACTGAAGAGAGAAAAGCTTTAGGTAAGTTAGATTTAAAATTAAAGGAAATTATATTAAAGAAATATCCTCATCATAAGATAATAGTTATAGGGGACCATCCAAAGGATGTTTTGCTCTCTAATAACTTAAATTGTCCTTTTATTGGCGTTTTGACGGGATATCATAAACCAAATGAGTTAAAAAAATTAAAAATCGGACCTTTCCTAGCTTTAAATAGTGTCAATGACTTAGATTTATCTAGTATTTATGCTATCCTTGAATAAATAATTATTAAGATTTAAAAAAAGAAAATTGTCTATTCATTTGACCACGACTCGTATTCTTTCATAAATTCTTCTGGTTTCCATTGAGTTTCCATAAATTTTGGGATACCACTAGAATCTCTTGGACCAACGACGACATAAGCATTTGCTTCATCCTCTAAAGCTCCACTTAATCTGGCAGCCATACCAGGAATGACCAAAATTCTATGATTTACATTATCAAAAGCTTTAAATTCTTTTACCGCTTCTGCTATACCACTGGCGTTAAATTGTCCACCTGCAACAGCACTTTCAATTCCAATTCCTTCAGTGTCAGCTACTAATAACCAGCAACTAATATTTGCTCCCTGGAGGTCTTGTTCAACAGGAATTTTGGTCATCCTATAATTACTAGTAACAAAAATAGGTGACATATCTCCAGGCTCTCCAATTTTGTATAAACCTGGATCTACTGCAGGATATACGCGGGGATCACTGAAAACAGACTGTCTTAAGGTCATTAGGGCTAATAAAGCCCAAATATCCTCCTTTTTCTGACCAGTGTGTAATACAATTAAGGAAGTGTCAATTGATTCCATAATTGCACCCATAATAACCTCTTGATACTGATGTAACCAAAGGTCTTTATCACTTTCAACTTTAATCTGACTCCAATATGCTGCTGGTACTCCCATTACTGGCCAACCAGCATCTCCATCTTCGTTGTCAATTGCTGCTTTTCTCAGTTGCGTTATTTTATCATAAGTGTATGCTAATTTTCCAGGACCATAAAAAGTACCTGGATCTAGGACTAGTTCTTTAACACCTAATTTTTGCAATGTCCCACTTAGTGACATTAATTCATCTAAATCACTTGAAACAGCTACTAATGGTAAATTATTTTGTATCGCGAAGGTGCCAACCTTCTCCCAAGAATCTTTTGTTGCAGCGTATAACAATGGTTTATTAGCTTTTATCTCTCCTGCTGCTGCTAATAATAAATCAGGATTCAGTGAACATAACACAACCGGAAGGTTTGTTCCTTCAACTAACTTCCTAGCAGCTAATCTAAATTGCTCTGCATCCCCAGATACACACCTAAGTGCAATTCCATCAAGGGTTAATACATCACCAATCCTTTCAATTCTTAAATC
>JBHLLO010000043.1:0-23925 GCA_048885535.1 Candidatus Hermodarchaeota archaeon | reverse complement strand
TTTTCAATTAACTTCAGTTCTTTCTCGGTAACCGGGACGAAAAACCATTCACCCTGTCTTCTTATTCTTTGATTATCCTTTTCGCTCATAATAATATATTCTGGTTTGAGAACTTTATGGGCTTCTTTAACTTTGTTTATAGCACCTTCTTGGGGGAGTTCTGAGATGAATAAATGAGTTTCATCCATTCCTACAAGATACTTGCGAGTTAAAGAGGATGTCCTTCGGGTTACTTCTTTATCATAAAATCCAGTTTCCTCATTGAATTCAAAAGTTTGAAATTCTCTTGAAGGTTCGCTTACGAGAAGGATCAGTTGTTGCCTTTCAGCATCCACATCTATTACACGTACGTCATTATCTTCGTCTCCAGGATAAATCCTAAAATATTGTCTTCTGTTTTTTTTACCTCTAACTGCGATTGCCATTTGAAAAATATCCTGATTGCTCACAAAGGGTTCTCGCTCGAGTTTTAAGAATAATCTTGCCTTCTTAAACCACTTCTTTAAATCTTGCATAATTATTTCGCTCTTATCGTTTTTAATATACCTTCTCTTCTTACTTTAGAATTAGGATTAAATTATTTAAATCAATTGCTTTAAAATCCATTTTAAAGCTTCAATAATCTTTTCATCTTCATTTAGAACATTGATTGCTGAATAATTAACGATCATACCGCAGTTTGTTAATTCATCTAGGTCAAAGTGTTTATAGATTTCTTCTGGTTGAATTACCTCTTTATTATAAAATTTATTGCCAATTATTAAAACTGGCATGAATTCGCCCTTTTCTAAGCATTTATTTAAAATTAATTGAAACATATCTATTGCGTCTTTTAATGAATCTTTATTTGATGCATTAAAAATCAAAATAAACCCTTGAGCATTCTCCAAGCAATCTTCATAGAGTTTTGAGTGCTCTCCTCCGTTTCTATCTTCAATACACTCATATGTTAATATTTCAATATTCTCAATTATGAAATCATAGATTTTATTAATCAAATCTCTCTTTTTCTCAGGATCTTTATATTCTAGAAATTGTATTACTTCTAAATTTTTCAATAATGTTGTCCTTCCTGACTTGGGGGGTCCAAAGATATATAATTTCTTTAAGTCACCCTTAGCAATTATAGGTGCTGGAACAGAAATTTCAGGTGAAATTTTTTGATAATATCTATAAAAAATTGCTAAAAACTCATCTCTAAAATCCTGTGAAGTAAAACTCAAAATATCTTGTCTAATTTTACGACCTTTTTCAGTATGAAGAATTATAGGCAAATCTTTTAAATTAATGATATCACGTGCTAATCTCTCTAGTTCAGGTATTTTAGATTCGATATATCTATATACATCTGTAATTTCATCCTTAAAATAAGCTGCTTTTATCATATATGTTATCATCAAAAGAAACTTTCCGCCTCGTGCTAATTTGGACTCGAGGTGAAAGATGTGGTTAATTGTTTGGTATTTACGGTAAGAAAAAATGAAACTACCATCATGTTCTTGAAATTCAAGGATTCTTCCTATATCAGGGTGTTCTTTTTTATCGATAGGTGAGCTACTATAGAAGATAGTAGGTCCTAATATTGAATCAAAATACGATAAACACAGTATTGATTCGTTTGATATATTTGGTGGAATAGAAATTGACTTGCTAGACATTTTAAGGAAGAAGTTAAAATATTGATCTAAATAATATAAAAGATATCCTTGGTTTTATATCAAATTGTTTTTGTTGGTCTTAATCATCTATTTTATTTATTTATAATAAAAAAAAATTTTGTTAATAGGCATTTCTAATGAAAAGCTTCAAAATTATTCTGGTTTATTGAGAGATTTAATAATTTATAAAAATCAAATTTTAATGTGTCAAACATCTTAAAATCATATGGATTCTGATACTCAGAATAACGAGTTTAACCTAGCTATGAAAAATTTATTTTACGGTGAAGTAATGGAAAGAGCCACCGCCGCAATAACACTCGGTCATCTTAAAGAGGGGCGGGCTACTAACTTACTTGTTAAAGTCTTAAATTCAGAAAAGGATCCCGTCGTTGTTAACAGAATTATTGAAGCAATGGGCGAAATAAAAGATCCTAAAGCAACAAATCCAATAGTAGAGTTTCTAAAACTCGAATTAGAAAAACCAGAAAACGAACAAGATAAAACTCGACTATTTTTAATAATTGAGAGTTTAATGAAGATTGGGGATAAAAGAGCATTAAAACATTTAGGAGTTCTTTTAGAGAGTTGTGATACTGATATTAGGAAACTAACTGAACAAGCTTTTGAGTGTATAGATCCAAATTTCAAACAAAATTTAAAAAATATCAAAAGTAATTAATTATTAATTCGGAAAATCTAAAAATAACACAAGGAGTGAAAGTATTGTTTCCAGAGTTTATATCGAAGTATTTTAAGGACGTTGATGGTGAAAAAGATTCTCATGATGTAAGTATTTTCACAATCAGCACCTGTCAATGGTGTAAGAAATGTAAAGCTTATCTAAATGACAGAAATATTAAATACAAATATATTGATGTCGATCAAATAAGTTATCAAGACAAGGCTAAAATCTTAGAATATTTAAGAGAAAATTACAAACCAGATAGAATAGCTTATCCTTTTATGGTATGTGATAATAAATTTGTGGTAGGATATGACCCTAACAAATATGAAGAATTAATGAAAGATGGTGGTAAATAAAATGAATATGGAAACTCATGAAGGAATGGAAGAATATGTTAAACAGGTAAGTAAAAAGAACAATTGGATTTTAAATAAGGATCAAAACACATTTAATGAATTAATAGAAGGATTAGTAGTAAATAAAAAAAGATATGGATATCAATCTTGTCCATGTCGTCTTGCTTCTGGAAAACGAGATTTAGATCGTGATTTAATCTGTCCATGTGAATATGCTCCATTAGATGTGAAAGAATTTGGTGCATGTTATTGTAATCTATATATGCGTTCTGATTTTTATGAAAACATCAATAAAGAATTTGTAACCGTACCTGAGAGAAGACCTGTTGAAAAAGAAAAGGCTGTACTTGAGTTCTTTAATGAACAATAATAAACCTGTTTACTGCCTTTTTGCTATTTTATTCAATTTTTTATAAATATAACCCTTAAATATTACTCTTTCTCTTTTTTAATTATGTCAGAAAAAGAAATTGATGATGAGGAATTAGAAGAGGAATTAGAAAAAGCTTTTAGGGTTAACGAAGCAAAACGTGATCACTGCGGTACAGCATTACCTAGCAGCAAGGAAGTTGGCATTCAAAGAACGAATGTAAAAGTTAAAAAAAAATAAAATAAGATATTTATTATCTTTTTCTTATTTCTTAATTTCTATCATAATCTACTGAGTTCTTATAAACAAAATTAATTCTTGTTTTTGTTAAATAACTTTTATACTATTATAAAGAATTACTTTAAAATTCAAAAATTATTTTCTAATATAATTTATGAACTGTTTTTTCATAAGTTTATCCAATTTAATTAATAGGTCTTAGTCATGAAAAGAAGGATTAAAGGAAGGAAAAACTTTCCTACCGAGGAGGTTGACCCAGATAACTTTATAAAAGATGAAAATGTTAGAATGATGGTTGAAAGCATTAATACTATCAAGTTCAATCAAGATGACTATTATAAACTCTATAATTGTGTTCACTGTGGGGAGTGTGAAACAGAAAAAGAAAGGATTTTATTAAAGCAAAAATTCATAGCGGATGGTTATACCTTCGAAGAAAAGAGTGAGATGATTGATTATTTTGAAAAATTTAGAAGCCCTTACCCCTCAAATGAGATGCGAATAAAAAAGCCTGAAGGTATTCCTGAGAAATCTGATACGCTATTCTTTATGGGATGTCTTTCCACCATAAGAATTCCTAAATATACCGAGCATGCTCTTCAATATTTAATTGAGCAAGGAATTGATTTTACAATTTTAGCAAAAGAAATATGTTGTGGATGGCACCTATTAGTAAGTGGATTAAAAAAAGAATATGAAACATGTAAAAAAGAGAACATTGAAATATTCAAAAAATATAAGAAGATCATCTGTCTTTGCCCCGCATGCTACGATCTTTTTAGAAAAGATTATGTTAAGGAGATGGATAAAGATATTAAAGTTGAGTATGTCGCAGATTACTTGAGACCTTCAAAAACGAAAAGATCTGGAAGATTAGCAGTACAACATCTCTGCCAGCTCAAAAATCGAGGAAGAGAAGAAGTAGATCAGTTTGTTGATGAAGTGCTTGAGAAGACTGGATATGAGGTTGTTGAAATACCACATTGGTGCTGCGGAGGCGGAAGTGGATATATGGGACGTACTGATGTAATTGAAGCCATTGCTAAGAAAAGGATGGAAGACTTTAATAATTCAGAAGCTGACTACTGTACAACATACTGTCCTAGCTGCTGGTGGATAATCCGCCGATTTAGTAAAAAGTTTAAAATTCAGCCTAAGGCAAGGGATATTTTTGAATTACTAATATAACTATATAAAATGAATTATGACTTTAAACTAAATAGGAAATTAATTTTCTGAATTTAATAAGTCAAAAGATAATTTAAAAAAAGTTTCTTCTATATTTTCTCCAGTTAAAGCAGAAATTTCGAAATATGGAATATCCATTGCCTTTGCTAATCTTGTAGCATCAATGGGATTCACAATTCTGTTTTTAATCAAATCAATTTTATTTCCTACTAAATAACCATCAAGATTAGATTTATTAAGTAGATGATTTTTAAGGTCTTGATGCCATTTTGGGACATTGGCAAAAGATCCTGGACTAGTTACATCGAAAACTAGAAGAAATGCACTCGCCCCTTCATAGAATTGTTTTCTAATGGTTTCAAATTTTTTTTGCCCCCCAATATCCCAAAAAACTAACTCAACCGAGTTATCTTGTACAACAAATCTCTTTTTAGTTATGTTTAAACCCATGGTAGGAATGTATGCTCTCATAAAAACATTATCAGTAAACTTTAGGATGGTAGAGGTTTTGCCTACTGAAGGATCTCCTAAAACAATTACTTTAAATTTCTCTGCAGATTCTTCTCCCAAATCCTCAAAAAACTCAGGTTTTGTCTCATTTTTTATAATTATATTACTTTTAGAACGTAAATAATCAACTGTTTCATGAAGAGTTTCACACAATTTTTTAATTTCTTCAAATGCTTTTTGATCATCAAAATTATTTTCTTCATGTTCAATAATCTTTTGAGTAGTTTCAGCAAAATATTTATCAATGTAGCTCAGATATCTATAAAAGATAATATCATCTTCTTCTTTAAATAAGAATGTTATAGCAGATTTAATAATTTCTTGATTATAAGTACTTTTTCGCTCAAAATATTTAATTAGAATTTTAGTTTTTAGGTGTTTAAACGGGTAAATCAATAAAATTTCAGGGATAAAAGCTTGGTCAGTTGAAAGGATATCACTACATTTCTTTTCGATTAACTTTCTATATTCCTCCGGAAAATCTAATGGGTACCAGAAAAAAGATTTTGGTTCATTAACGTCATTTAAATCAATATAAAAAATCGCAGGTACAAAATTCAAATTCATATTAAATAGCATTCGGATTATCTTAGTGAATTTTTTGGTATAATAAAGAGCAACTTATTATTTATATTTGATTGAGAGCATGTTATTAGGGTGATATCAGAGTGATACAGCAAATGTAAGGATATCTTGAGGATTTGATTTGAATGAAAAAGAGTTTCCATGTTCAACCTTGATTTTTTTTATAGGTTCTTCTAGTAAATTTACTAAATTTACTTCTTTTATCGGGGAAAAAAAAGTTATTTTGCCTGTGCTTTGTTTATTTAATGTTTCCCTTATCCTAATAATAATTTCATTCGGATTTTCTTCAGCTTTTTTTATTGAGTTAATTAAAAAACATTCTGGTTCTATTTTAACAAAACATAAATTATCAGGGATGTTCCCTTCTTGAATCTTCAATAATTCAGTAAATAATGGAATATTATAACTTAACGCTTGAGTAGGAATACTACTTTTATTCCAATCTTCGCCATGAAATAGAATGGAATATTTAAATTCATGATTTGTAAGTTCTAAGGCTTTAGGAATACCATAAAAAAGACCAAGTATCATTGGGACTGCTCCAGGAAAAATATTTGCTACATGACCAGTACTTCTCAATAGGGTTAAGAAGATAATATCCTTATTCATTCCAATTTCATATTCAGGTAGCCCACAATTGATTAAACTTAAGCCTTTTTTATCATTATCTGAAATATCCATCCAATTAATTACAGGGAAGATTCGATCATAATGGGCAAACTTGTTTTTAATATCAGTCCATGATTTACCAATTTCTGGCTTAATATCTCTTTCAATGAATCCATAAGGGATTTCAGAATGAATTTTTGGATTTTTAAAACCTACTGGAAAACAAACTTGGATTTTAACATTTTTTATTTTATTCTTGAATCTCGTAATGAAATCAATACGATTCGTTTCAAAATTGTATAAAATAATATATTGGGTAATCTGATTAATTGGTTTGAAGAACCATTTATTTTTGCATTTTAATTTTGATTTTAGTCGAATCACAGTTCTTAATTGCCCATTTTCTAATATCTCAATTTCATTATCATAGGTTGTAAAAATTTTTTTAGGAACTCTTCCATGAAGATAACTATCACCCCTATCAGTTGATATTCTTAAGTCATTAATATAAAATTTGGAGGCACTAATTATAAAATCATTATTTCTGTCACTAATTGACTTTAATTTATTATCCTTAAAGTTTAATGTAAATCTGATATTTTTTACTTCAGATATTTTATTCTGAGAAGAGTATTTAATCAAAGCTGAGGTTTTATTTTCATTTTTAACTTTATTCTCACTTGTTTTGATCTGGTAAACTTTATATCCAATTGAGGGAATTTCTGAAGCTTTTATAACGTACTCATTTTCATTAGAATTAATGAGATCTTTTTGGATTGCTATTTGATTTCCATGTTCATCGAAAATATTAAAAAAGGAATAATTTTCTGGGATTCTAATATGTGTAATGTCAGATCGCGTAATACAAATCGGATTAAAAACTAGTAGTGGGATGGAGTCCTCCGATAATTTAGAAGTGTTAATCAGACTTTTTAAAGAAACCACTGCTTTTTTATAAGATCTATGTAGTTGTGTTTCTGATAACTTTAACATTTTAATAATTTTAGAAAAAACAGCATCCACATGACAACCAGGTATTCCGTCATGAAAATCGCAACATAATATCCTCCAAATAGCATTACGAATCAATTCTTTTGGATAGATATAATCCTTGTTATAAACACTTGAAATCGTAGCAAAAATTTCGGTTAAATAGAATAAATTTTCTAAACGCCTTATTTTCTGTTTAAGTTGCATTCGTGAACTGAAGGTTCCTACAAATTTATCTGGAAATCCAGAGAATTCATAATTATTTACTGTTCCAAATTTCTTTTTAGCTCGTAATAATTTCTGAAAAAATTCACTTGGTAAAGCTATATTTAAATTATATTTTTTATTTTTTTTTTGTAAGTAATTTACTGCATCCAAAATATTTGTACTTGGAGGAAGATTGTCATCTCCGTTTAAGATAAGGACATTGTTCGTTGTAGCATTGATCAATCTTTTTTCAATAGCATATTTCAAACCCGCGCCCATATCTCCAATCTTAGTAGGTATTCCTATGTTTAAGTTGTTTAATATTTGAACAAGAAATTTAATGGGTGGAAATAGTTTCTTTAACATTTCATATACTCTAAAGTTCTGAGGGATTAGATTTAGTGTGAATAGAGCAGGAAAAAAGGGAAATAATGGAGGGAAAAATGATCCATTAAATGGAAGGGGAATCCATCTATAGGTTCTTGAAATAAAATGAGCTAACACTTTTGAGCCATTAGGTGCCTTCCATAAAAATTCTGCAGGTAAATTTCGATTTCTAGCTCCTCGACCAAAAATTAAATATTTAAATCCGGATTTTTCTAAAATTTGAGGTAATTGAGCTGTCTGCCCAAAGGAATCTAAGAGATAACCTATTTCAGGGTTTATTCCAAAGTTCTTTTTAAAATAAGTTTTACCATAAAGAATTTGCCTTACTAAAGATTCTCCATTTGGTAACAATGTATCAGGAGCTACAATCATACCACCTACTAATTCTATTCTTTTTTGTTTGACATACTCTATTAGTTCATTCATCATTTTTGGATAATGTAATTTAAAGTATTCAATCGCCATAGCAGAATCGATGACAAATTTAAATTTTGGATGGTTCCGCATAATCAATATTGCTTCTTTTATAATCCTCGCAGTCTTTACACCCATTCTATCCGGAGTGTCACACCATAAATAATCATAGTGAAAATGCGGAGTGATAAAGACATTTATTTTTGATGGATTCAAACTTAATTTACCTCAACTTTCGATTAATCATAATATAAGAAGTATGCAAGCCAAGCAATTGAGCATATAGAGATATTAAGAATAAAATCAATAACAAATCCAAAACTAATAGAAAAATTGAAAAGGGATATGAGAACCAATAATAAATAATAAATTCCACAATATAATATAAATATGAAGAACAAAATGCCTCCCCAACCCCATACATCTATCTTTTTTCGTAAGAATTCAAATGCCACGCTCAAACCAAGTATGGGCCAAACTAAACTAATTAAATCAAGGAAATGTTCATTTGAAGTAATAATTGATACAATTGCATTGGGTAAATATTTAAATAACAATAAAATGCTTAAAATAATGAGAATAAAACCATAAATCAAATAATACTTTCTTAAACATTTCATATTAATAATTTATATCTTAAAGATTTAAAATTAATTCCAATTTGGATTTTTAAAAGTTTATAATTCCGTAAATAAAATTAAATTGAATTATTTCATAATGTCTAATAAATTTTTTATCCGTCGTGCAAAGATAGATGACGCTAAAGCTATTCATAAGGTTTTATTAGCTGCTTTTGAAGAATTTAGCCATTATTATTCTCCAGAAGGATTTAACGATACAGTAATATCAGAAGAAACAGCTAAAGATCGTATTAAAGAAATGAATGTTTATATAGCAGCTAATGAAAATGGTGAATTAATTGGGACCATTAGTTGGCAGAAAGTCAATCAAAGTGAAGCTCATATTCGAGGAATGGGAGTTATCCCTAGTTGGCAAGGAAAAAATAGCCCTGCAAAAAGTTTGCTGCAACATGTTGAACTTGATGCTCGAAAAGAAGGTTGTATAATAATAAGTCTAGACACAACTAAAGTACTTAAGAAAGCTCAAAGATTTTACGAGAAAAATGGGTATAAAAAAACTGGTAAAACTGGAGACTTTTTTGGTTCTAAAATATATGAATTTATTAAACAGTTAGGAACGTGAATTAAAAGCTCTATTTAAATTGGAGCAATTTTTTAATTATTAATTGAGTTAACTGCTAAGTTATAGAAACACGAGTCTCATTTAGGTGAATTTATAATTTAAATGAAAAAAAATTTTAAATTTGAATTCAAATAATCATAATAGGACGAACTAAATAGATTGATTTTTATGATGTTTTCTCCTAATGAAATTGAAAATATTAAACGGGAAATGAGTAAATTGAAGAATAAAGTAGTTTTAAAACTGTTTACTGATTTTAGAACTGAAGCTGATGGGTCAAAGAAAAGAAATTGTATGGCCTGTGAAGGAACCTATGCATTATTGAAAACTTTAGTAGAATATTCAAGTGGAAAATTGAAAATTGAGGAATATTCTATAGAAGAAAACAAAGAAGAGTCAAAAAAGTATGATGTTACACGTATACCAGCGATACTATTTATTGATGAGGATGATAATGAAATTATTCGATTTTCTACTCATCCCATTGGAGCTGAATTTGTACCTTTTCTTAACAGCATTCAATATTTTTCAGGAGTAAGACCTTATTATGCAGATCAAATTCTTACAAATCTTAAAAAGATATCTAACTCAAAAAGCAAGATCTTTATAACGCAAACTTGTCCATATTGTCCCCAAACAGTACCTGTACTCACTCTATTTGCAATAGTTTCAAAAGGAAAGCTATCTGTAGAAATTATTGATGTTGATTTAAATCCTGATATTGCAATGAAATATCATGTGCAGGGAGTTCCACATACGATCATCAATGAAGAAGAACATATTTATGGGATGTTTACCCCCCAAGACTTATTAGATAAACTCACAAAAGGTCTACGAGATTTTGGAGGAATGTATGCATAATTTTATTAATCAAGAAGTGATGTGATTATAATTTCACAGAATGATAAATATAGAGAGATTATTAAAAGAGAAATGGGAAAATTGACCAGACCAGTTAAGCTAAAAGTAGTCACTTCTCAATCAGCTAAACCGGATGGAACAAAAATAAGAGCTTGTATGGATTGTGACCAATTTATGTCTTTTTTAAGAGTATATGAAGAGAATTCAAATGGTTTATTGACTATTGAAGAGTTATCGATTGATGAAAACCCTGAATTTGCTAAATTATACGATATTCAGCGTGTTCCAACTATATTATTTATTGATAATAAGGGGAGAGAATACATTAGGTATTTAGCTTCCCCTCAAGGCAGTGAGATTCAACCATTTATTCAAGCATTATTCATTTTTGCTGGGGCTCCCAATTATTATGAAGCTACAATAAAGCAGAATTTAGACCGTATTCCTCCGTCCTCATTGAAGGTGATGATAACTAACCAATGCCCATATTGTCCACAAGTTGTTACTATAGCGAACCAATTTGCAATTGCTGCTGAAGGAAAAATTAGGACAATTATTATAGATATTACGAAAAATCCTGATATTGGTCAGTATTATGATGCTGCAGGTGTTCCATATACCATTATTAATGATAAAAAAACAATTGCGGGGATGGTGGGACCTAATGAAATCCTCAGAGCATTAATAGGAGGGAATATCCGTGTTCAATATTGAAAATATTGACTTAGAAAAAACTTATGATATTATTGTTTTGGGAGGAGGTCCCACTGCAATTGGTTGTGCAATTTATGCTGCTCGATTCGCATTGGACGTATTAATCATCGGAAAAGTATTTGGAGGATTAATTGCAACTACTCATCTGGTTGAAAATTATCCAGGAATAACCTCTACAAGCGGTCAAGGATTAATGGATATGTTTAAGGAACATATGGAATCTTTAAATATCCCCTACATCCCAGATGAGATAAGAAATATAGAAAGGCAAGACGATCATTTCATTTTACACTCTTTCTTTCAGAAGTTCAAAGCATATAGTATTTGCATCGCTACAGGTTCAGAAAGAAGAAAATTGGGTATTCCAGGAGAGGAAGAGTTTGCTGGTCGAGGTGTTTCATATTGTGCTACTTGCGATGGTCCTTTTTACAAGGATAAGATAGTTTGTGTAATTGGGGGAAGTGACTCTGCTGCAAAAGAAGCTTTATTTCTAGCTCAAACTGTACAAAAAGTATATATTATTTATCGGGGAGATGATATTAGAGCTGAACCTATTAATAAAAAACGTGTATTTGAGAATAAGAAGATTGAAATAATTTATAAAACTAATGTTGTTGAGATTAAAGGCGAAAACAATGTAAAATCAGTAATTTTTGAGAATGGAAAGAAATTGAATATTGATGGAGTATTTATTGAAATAGGTTCAATTCCTAATTCTGATTTAGCCAAAAAGATGGGCATTATAACTAATAAAAATGGTGAAATTGTGATAAATCGGAAATCTGAGACTAGTGTAGCTGGGATCTATGCTGCTGGAGACGTTGCGGACGCTCCCTTTAAACAAGCTATTACTGGAGTTGCCGAAGGCGTTATAGCTGCTTATTCTGCTTTTGAATATTTAAAGGCTATTAAGATTGAATATTAATTAATGATGACTTTTTTTTCATAATTTATCCTATTTTCGAATATTTTATTGGGCTTTTTATTCTCGAAAATAGAAATTATTTTAAACTACTCAAAAAATAGGAGTAATAGGATTTTGATTTGGTTAAGTCTTATTCTTACGTTTGTCTTTACTTCTGGCATTTATTATCTTATTGGATTTTTTTCTATAAGAAAGGTCAAAAACTATGGAAGTATATGGATAAAACTTCAACGCAGTATAAAACATAAGAAATTGAAGAAAATGTGTTTTATCATATTAGTTTTAACTTTAAGTTCAAGTATATTGCTTATTTCTTATAATATAAGTAATCGTATAGCTTTCTTTAGATTGAATATATCCGGTAATTCACAATGGGTTAGCTCTTATGGGCAAAAATACCTTTATATTGAAGCTGATAATAATTATGATTTAGGTTATCACACAGGATACCAGCTTTCCTCTGAAATTATAAAAATGAAGTTTCTGATATATTTGTATGCTCCTATATTAGGATTACCCTATTCTGATTTCGAAAGCCTATGCTTAGACTACTTGTCTTATATACCTGAGATATATAAACAGGAAATTCAAGGAATTAGTGATGGTGCTACTGCGGGTGGTGGCTTTTATATCAGTTTTAGAGATGTATTGGTACAATCAGTATTTTTCGAAGTAGTTTATGGTCGAATCAATCCCTTAAAGCAATCCATTAATGAGGCCTTAGGTTGTACTGCATTTGGGTCTAAAAATGGTGATGGATCAGTAATAATTGGTCAGAATATGGATTTATTAAAGCCATTTAGTTGGATTCAATCATTTGTATTACATAAATTAGAGGGGAAACCAATGGTATTTACTTACAGATTAGGTGGATGCCCTGCTTTACCAATGGGAAAGAATGAATATGGTTTAACTTTAATCACTAATTTAGTGCAAACGAACGTAGAAGCTCCAGTTATGGAACCTACTTTTGTGGTAGTTAGAGAAGGGTTAGCTAATAGCAAAAATATTGAGGATTTTTATAAAATACTAGTATATAACAATAAGAGTGCTTATAGCAGAAATCTTATGGTTGCGAATAGTACCTCAATCTTATCAATACAAGCACTTCCAGAAAATCATACGATTCAGATTCCCACTACTACTATGGTGCAATCCAATACATATATAAACTCATATTGGCAGAAATACCTAATCGATCTTAATTACTCAAAGAATAGACAAGTATTCGCTGAAAGTTTATTATCAATTGCTTATAATGATAATGAGTTAACTAATTCTGAATTACTGAGTATGCTAAAAAGTCAGCCAATTATTTGTAGGGATGAATCTGGATTATTTGGGACCCAAACTGTAGCATTTATGACTTTTAATTCGTTTGGTCTTGGAAATCCTAATGGTAGAATTGGTATAATTCCTATTTAAAAAAAAGTAAGAAAAAAATTGTTTATTCTATTTTTACATCAATTGCTTTCTCCATTGGATTTTGGAATGGGACGTCAATTTTCAGAATGCCATTTTTATACACTGCTTTTGTCTCTTCTGCTTTAACTGGACAACATATAACATAAGATCCAACATAAATTGTATTGTTAGTTTCACCCTTAATGAAAAATGAGTCTTCATGGATTTTAAGATTAATTGTATCTTTCTCAACACCAGGCAATGTTATTTCAATATGATAATTTTCATTTTCATCATCTGCCCATGCACAAACTTCTGGAGATAATACAAATTTTTCTTTCTCATCTGTCATAAATTATGCCTCATATAATATTTTAAATATATTTCTATTATCTTTATATCTTATTTGAGATTTTAAAAATTCGGATAATGAAATATAAAGAATATAGTAATTTGAAATAATTTTTAATATTTCAAATTATGATAATTTTTTAAAATATAATGTTTAAAAATCTATTAAGGGTATAGTTCCATTATAAAATACTTTTATCCCATCAAAACTAATCCTGGCGGCAATTATTGGAATTTTTCGGGCTTTTGCCTCTGATAACTTATCAGAGAAGTTTGGATCCATATCCCAGTTTGGGCTAAATCTTGATGCCTTACGGAATATCAGAAAAAGTATTATACCATCATTTTTGATTATTTCTTGAACATGCCGAGTTCCTCTCTCAGTGGGAGCATCAGGAAAAAAAGCAATCCCTTTTTTAACAAGGGTTACCCCTTTCACTTCTAAGGGTATATTATCCAACATGAAATCTATTCTACTATTACCTAAAGATATCTCAGTTTTTATTTCTTTAACATGTGATAACATCGGGATGAATCTGAATATGTTTTTCGCTATTTTTGAGTGAAGTGCTGTATCTATTAAGATCCATTCATCATCAGCTTTCACAGCTTTGATATAATATTTTAATTTACCATGGGAATGTGTAAAAAGTATTTCTGAGTCTTCTATTAATAGTTCTTTTAAGCGTCCTGGATCATGTATATGGGCTAATTCTACTTTCTTTCTATACTTTATTTCAGCAATAAATCTATTTGGACGAGAAAGAAAGATTCCTTCATTTAGACCTAAGATATCAAAAAGAGGTGCATTCATTACAAAATTTTTTTTATTGTGATTAAAATTGTTAAATAAGAATTTAAAACCAATTTATTATAATCTATAATCTAAATAGATAAAAATCAATCTACTTTACGTTATTCAATGAGTGAGGTAGAGAATCAATCTAATATTGAAAGTTATCGTTTCCATCATATTGATATTAATAAATGTAGGCAGTGTAGAGATTTTTCATGCGAAGAAGCGTGTTTTAGAGGAATTTATGAAGTTTTAAATAAGGAAAGTGAACCAAGAAGCATTATTATCGAAGAAAGGGAAGATAGATGCGTTAAATGTCATATTTGCACAACTGCTTGTAAATTACGAGCTATTACTATAGATTGATTTCATCCTTCAAAAATTCAAATATACTAATATCTTCTTATTGGTTTATGTTTAACTGATCCTTAATGAAAAATTATAAATAATAAATTGAAGAAATGATTATTCAAATTATATAAGCAATATATAGTTTAAATAAGGTATTTTATATGCTTTCAGAAAAATTAAAACTTGATGAGATTGACCGACAGATTATCACTTTAGTACAAGAGACTCCTAATCTAACTCACACTGAAATTGCGGAAAAGATCAATCGATCTCAACCTACTGTTGGTATGCGTATAAAGAAACTTGAGAAGGAAGGGATTCTTCAATTTCAACCAGGGATAAATTTTAAAAAAGTACAACTTCATTTGGCAACTGTAGAAATAAATACACGTAATCCAAATGAAGTTTTAGATATGGGAAAATGTTGTCCATTTATGTTAAATGCCTTTAGATTAAGTGGAGAGCACAATATGTGCATACTTCTTGCTAGTTCTAGTTTAACTAAGCTTGATGCTGTAGTTAATTATCATTTTAGAAAAAATCCAGATGTGAGTTCAGTTTCTATGGAAATAGTAACTGATATAGCTAAAGATTTTGTTTTACCTATTGATTTTGATTCTGAAAATCATGAACCTAATGATGAAGTTGGATGCGGAGATAAGTGTAAATATAAACTGGCCAAAATGAGAGGAGAAATATAGCAATTTATTCTTAATTTTTTAATAAGAAGATGCATAAAACTTATTCTTCTCCTTCTTCTATTTGATCAAACTTATATTTTGGAAGATTCACACTAAGATTACAGTTTGGACCACAATTATTTGAATGAAAATCAAATTTTTCAATTTGAAAGTCAATTGGAACTACAAAATCGTGCACAGACTCTATCAAAATATTAGTTTTAACATTAATTACATTTGGATCTTTTCTAAAGCAAATATCTACTAATCTTTCAATTGTTTGTAGATCTGAAGCCGAAATGAAACACAGTAGATTAAATTCACCTGAAATTTTAAATGCGTGGTTAATAAAAGGGCAATTCTTTATTTTTTCAACAATAATTTCTACATCTTTTGTAGAAATAAACACTATTGCTACTTTAATATCAACCTTCTTAACATTAAATCCTACTTGTTTAGTTAATAAGTGTTTTCTTTCTAATTTTATGATTCGGGCGCCAATCGCAGGTTGACTCTTTTCGACCTCCACGGCAATTTGACTATGGGTGATATCGGGATTCTTTTCAATCATTTCAATAATTTTATAATCATCATCATCAATTTCTAATAATTCTTTAAAGGTTTTTTTAATCATATCTTTATACTCTTATTTTTATGGATTTATATTAAATAAAACTCTATTTATTCCTTGTAGCTAGAGAAGAATTTATAATTTAAATTTTGTTTCTATGAATATAAAATTAAATTGTTCTTAATATTAAAAATTATGAATACTTATCATTAAGCACTTTTAGTTTATAAATTAATTTTCAGAACTTCTTATAATAGGATGTGTTATGATTTTAAATATTATAGGTTGGTGTCAAATAACTTAAAGGATTTGAATAAAAGAGTTTATAATGATAATAATAATGGTAAAACCAACTAATCCTCCTAAAAATTTTAAAGGGTCCCCTTTCTCTTTCTCAGGAATGACTTCTCTCACAATAATATATAAAATTATTCCAGATATGAAAGAAAAGGCAATAAATAATAATTCAGTATTAAAAGGAATGAATATTTTAAGAATAACTCCAATTATCATGCCAGTTATAGCTGAACTTGCTAATAAATACTTCTTTATTGACTTGATATTTACTTCCGGTTTTTCATAGATGTCCAAATCAGTAAAAATAATGTGAGCTTCTGATCTGTTAGTTATTATTGTTCTAAACCATGCAAAAATAAAAAATAATATTCCATCTACAATATTTATTAATAGTAACCCAATTAAAATGATTCCTATTAGAAAATGATAAATATAATCAGTTATAAAACGGAATCGTGATAGATCATCATTGATACGATTTTGGATTTTAATTTTATATCGATTAATTTCTCCATTCATCTCATCTTCTTGCTGATTCAGCCTTGAGAGTGTATCAGCGATATCCCTGAGAGCAAATTCATCTAAATCGTCCTTCTTCAATTCGTTTGTTAATATCCTTTCTATATTCTTTTCTACTAATCCCAAAGTTCTTTCTTTCTCGAGTAGTTTTCTCATTCTCTTTTGAGATCTACCTTCAACTTTTTGTAAAATCAATTTTTCACTTATATGGACAAATGAAAAGCCCAATAATACAAAAAGGTACTCTAATATCTTTAAATGCCAAGGATATTCGGGTAATTGTTCTGAGATTTCAGGTAGGACTATTAGAAAAAAGTATGCTACTGATATCCCTGCTATTAATGAAACATGCCATTTAGGATGCCTATGTTGATAAAAATCTGCTATAAAGAATAGGACTCCAAATACAATTGATAAAATTAAAACCGTTATTAAAGCAATTGACATTATATAGTATGATAAATGTATAACTATTAAAATTTTTATAAACCTAAATTGAATTTAATATACTACTTTATTAAATAACACCTTATAATTTGAGATATATGAATTTCTTGATTATAACTTCCTCTGAAGATGTTGCTTCAATGAATATACGTGATAAATTATTAAGATCTGAATCCTATTTATTTGAAGAGATTGGTAAAAAATGGAAAGGAAATATAACTCTCAAATTAAAAAAGTTTCCAAATGATAAGGGAAAGAATCTACTTCTCAAGAATAATAATATATATTTAGGATTGACTGATGAACGAATGATATTTATGAATAACTTAGAATTAGAAGACACAATACGGGATCCAGATTTTATTATAGTTGCTAGCCGCCATGCTTCTAAAACTGCGAGACCTGCTTTATTAACACATACAACAGGGAATTGGACTAAAAACGCTGATTTTGGTGGTCAACCGGAAGAATTATCCAAATCAAGTGCTATACTACATAAAGCTGGATTCCTTTCTTTGTTAAAAGAAGTTGAGATTGAATTATTAGAAAATTATGTTATAGATATCGAAGTAACACATCATGGACCTACAAACTTAGAAAAACCTTTGATTTATATGGAACTTGGTAGTAGTAAAAAAGAATGGATAGATACAGTTGCAGCAAAAGTGGTTGCAAACGCTATAATAAATACAACCTTTAAATACATAGAATTCAGAGAAACACAAAATAATAAAGTTGGAATCGGATTTGGAGGATCCCATTATGCTCCAAACTTTAATAGAATTATAAGGAGTTCAAATATAGCCATCTCCTTTATATGCCCAAAATATTTTATCCAAAATCTTAATCATAAATTCATTGAACAAATGATTTTAAATACCTATGAAAAAGTTGATTTTTTTATAATAGATTGGAAAGGAGTAAATTCTGAGGATAAAAAATATCTCTTTCCAATTTTAGAACAATTTGAAATTCCAATAAGAAAAACAAAAGACTTTTAAATTTTATGATTTAATTTTGTTCTCTCTTAATTTCCTCATAATATTTTATTAAGTTTTGTATTACAAAATGAGAAGCGGCATATCCCTGAGTTGCTGCTTTTTCCAAAGTCTTGTTTAAATAATCTAGGCGTGCAGGGTTTCCTTCTACAGTAACATTTATTTCTCTTATATTATAGAAACTTCTCCAAAAAAGAGTTGGCCATTCAACTAATGGGCGAATTGTTTGGTTATATTTTTTATTTCCTGCTTCACTTAACTCTAATTCTGCTTGAGTAGTGTAATAGATATATCTTCCTTTTTTTATTTTTTTAATAATTCCATCCTTGATATTTTCCTTTAATATTTTTCTTAATTCTAACAACGACATCTCAATTTTTATTCTCTTCAGATTTTCTCTTAATTCAGTTTCTCTTAATTCCTTTAACTTCATCCTTACATAATTCCTTGCAATTAAATTATATTTCAATGGAATAGATTCATGATCAAGTTCATTATATTGTATTAAGTCACCAAGTATCTTTTTGGCTACAAAATATTTTAGAATTAATTGATCTTGAGTTGAGAAATCTTGTTTAAACTTTTTGGAATCATTGAAATATGATTCATACAAGGTAACCAGTAAAGTTTTGATGCTATGAAAACCATCTTCAAAAGCAAGCCTTACATCATTTAATACATTAATTCTATAATCGATATCAGCTAAAAATTTTTCTTTTTCAACCTGAATTTGCCGGACTAAATGAGGATTTTGATTGAATTCTTTTAAATAATCGTCCCATTCTTTTTTAAATCTGTAGGATTGGGTTTTTGCAATTCCTGAGAGTTTTGAAACAACTTCATAAAGTTTATTTAGGAATCCATGCTCATCAAGTATAGTCATTTAAATATAACCCATTAAACTTTTAGTTAATTGATTCTAAATCTTTTTAAATATTTATAAGTTTAAAATATTTTTCATCAACATAATTTTTATCAAATAGAGAATAAACTTTATTTATATAATGAAAGAAGAAAGAGGAGAACTCTCTGTTGAAAATTGAACATATCGCAGTCGCCTCAAACTCCGAGTATGAGAGCGATAGATTTTTTATTGATTTATTAGAACTCAAAAAAATTAGAAAATTTGCTGTAAATGAAAACTTAATGGAAAAGTTTTTTGGAATAAGAAAAGAACAAGAAATTATTAGATATTCCAATGAAGAAATCAATATCGAAGTATTTATTTTAAATGATAATACTACTGCAAAAGATATTTTTACTCATTCTTGTCTTATTATTGAACATAGGAACAAACTTATATCTAGAGCAAAATCGATGGGATATTCGGTAATAAAGGTGCAACGTGAGAATAGTACTAATTTTTATCTTTTTATAAAGGATTCTTTTGGAAATTTATTTGAAATAAAATCACCGTAAAGCTTTTTAGGTTAAGTATTTATTTAAAAAATAAACTAGGGTTATTATTTAATTGTCTATTGAATGGAGGATGTCTTAACTGCCAAAATCCTATAAACTAAAACTTATACTAGGAGGAGCTAAAGGCTCAGGAAAGACTTCATTCATAAATGACAATACGGAAAACGACAGTCCAATCGGAGTCTCCTTTAAACCTATAGAATGCTATGCAAATGAATCAGATTCATATAAATTTGTAATATGGGACTTAAAAGATAGAGAACGTTTCAGATTTTTATTTCCTTTGTTTTGTCGAGGGGCTTGTGCTGGTCTACTATGTTTTGATATATCGGATAAAAATTCTTTTCTTGATTTGAAGAGATGGATAAAAATTTTCAGAAGTAGTGCAGGTGATATTCCTATAATTTTAATTGGAAGTAAACATGATTTAGAACAAAAAGTATCAAGGGAAGAAATTGAAGAACTAATCCAAAAATATCATTTAGAGGGAATATATTTTACATCAATATATGAAGATGATGATAAGAAAGCGGACATTTTTAAATATATAGTTGAAAAAATTGAACCTGATTATCCAATAGAAAACTTTACTTTATTTACTCCTAAACAGCTTGATACTGAGGAATATAAGAATTTTATTAAATATTTTTCAAGATGTCCAATTTGTAAAAAGGAAAATCACTCTGAAAGTTTAAAAAATTTCTATATAAGTAAGGATCCGAAAGTAGTAAAATTAAGAGAACAATTAATTTACTTACTTGATAATTTAGAGGAGATTAATGTCAGTAATATTAAAAATCTTTCAATAGGAATGCCTTGTTGTAATTGTTATACAAACATCTTTGAAAAAAATTATGATTGATTTGCCAAAATACCAGAAGATTTAATTATCTCTAAATGATCAAATGCTAGCTTTTTTGAATGCAACTCATCTAACTTTATTAACTCAATAGATGTAGCATCGTCTTTAGCTATGGCGACTTCATTCATAGAAAGCGGTTCGCACAAAAATGCTACTGACACTACATGGCCTCTTGGATCCCTTTTAGGATCTGAGAAGACTCCTACTAATTTTATGACTCTTACTTTTATGTTAGTCTCCTCGTAAACTTCTCGAATACATGCGTTTTCAACAGTTTCACCAATATCTACAAATCCCCCTGGTAATGCTAAATCTCCTTTGAAAGGAGGGTTTTTTCTTCGAATTAATACTAAATTATTATTATAAGTTATTATAGCATCAACAGCTAATAATGGTGTTTCACGTTTTGGCATTAAAAACTTTTTCTCCTGTTGTTAATAGCCATTCATCTATATTCATTAGCCTATTCATCCCATACAGCGGATGTTAATAGATGTTCAATCCGAGTTCTTCTAGGTCTTACAAATTTCGTATGACCTTCTTTACGTTCTAGAAGAAGAGATCTCTTTAAATTGCTGGAATCAACAATGAATACTTCTAAATCACTTTCATTAAGGAAAATATGGTTAAAACTTGGATTATCATCAGCTCGTACTTTATTCGATGTTGAAGTTCCACAATATAGAAAAGTTGTTGGACCTATAACGTAGGCATGAGGTACATGACGATGCCCCATTAAAACTAAATCAACTTCAAATAATTGAGTAAATTCTAAGATTTCTCCTGCATCTTTTACAGTTGTGAACTTTTGGCCTGAAAGAGGTACAGGGATCAAATGGTGATGAACTGCAATTACCCTATTTTCTAAGTTTTTATCAAATTGGCGTCCTAACCAATCTAATTGCTCATCACCACATTCTCCATAGGCTATATCGTCTCTAGCGCTACAGATTCCGACCAAAAGGGTATCCTTTTCGTCAATGATTACTCTAGAACGTCTGGGAGCAATTATTCTTTCAAAATAAATTAATCCAGAATTCTTTGCATCATGGTTACCAGGTATTGCCATGAATCTTGTAATATCTTTAATTCTATTCAGATATGGGAGAACAGCCTTAAACTGAACGGTCCTTCCCTTATGTACAATATCTCCCGTGCATACAACTATATCTGGTGATACATTTTCTATGTAATTAATTACATTTTCCATATAATCTGGTTCAAATTCACTTCCATAATGTAAATCCGAAATCTGAATTATTTCAACCATGGCTAATCAATCTATTAAAAAATTTTAAATTAATAATAGTTAATACTTAATTAATATTAAGGTCTTCATTTAAACTATTTTTAAATAATTTTCAAAATCAGAAACAAAAAATCGTCCATCCAGGAATTGTAGTTAATATATTCAAATTTATGGAACTTTATTAAATAGAATTCCATCTTCATGTTGAAGTTCATTCAGGATTTGATTATCTCTACAATCTAGGCACATATCTTTTACTTTTAAAGTACGTGACTGTCCACATACAGTACAAAAAAATTCCTGAAAGATAGGTTTCATCAGATCACCTTTTTTCTATATTATCTTAAATCAAAAAATCATTTCCACTCTAAATGAGTAAAATGCAGAAAAAATTTAAGTAATTATTATATAAAATATAGATGCTATAGAATCTATATAGATGTTTAGTCTAAGCTTTATTCTAAGGTCTTTTCTTTTCCATAATTTTTTTTGAGAGATGTTGTACTAACTTATCTGTAGCTCCATATTTCTTATCAATAAATCCTTGACCATAATCATATTTTCCCCCTCCTTTACCTTTAAAAATACTAACTTCCTCTTTTATAAATTCACCCATGTTAAAATTTGAATTCTCTGCAGCCTTTGAACCAACCATTCCCGTTACAGACGTTCCTTTGTCAGTTTCATTAAAAAATAGCGTTATTACATTATCATTAAACTTTAGTATATTAGAACTAATATTTTGGATATCTTTTTGACTAAAATCACTAAATGTTTCAATAATAATCTCTGATCTTCCAAACGGTTGAGCCTTCTCAAGAAGTTTGTTTCTATAATCTTCGCTTAAATAATCTTTAATTTTTGTTAATTTATTCCGTGCTTCGTCCCATTCATTATAAAATTTTTTAATCTTTAAAGGGACTTTTTCTTTCTTAACATTGAGAAGCTGTGATAATTCTGTAAGGATATCACCTTTAAATATTTCCCTTGAAGCTAATTTCATATCATCTTTATGATACTTACCAGACTGAATAGCTTTATTTAATTTCTTCCATTTATTGATTAATTCATTTACTCTACCTACGATTTTTTCTTTAGGAATATTTAAAAAAGTTTGCAATTCTTGAATAGCTTTAAGTTCCATTTTCTGCATTTCTTCTGTTGCATTACCAGCTGTAAAAGTAAGCCTTACTATTCCATCTTGAATTTTTTGAGATTTTATAATTTTTATTTTTCCCGTCTCAGAAGTGTTATTCAAGTGTGTTCCTCCACATGCTTCAACGTCTACACCAGGCACCTCGACAATTCTTAAATTTTTACCTGGTACAGCTCCTCCTTGATATATTGTCATGCCATATTTCTGTTCTGCTTCACTGCGAGGTATAAAGTCTAGGTGAATATCGATACTTTTTTCAACTATTTTATTAGCTTTTTTTTCAATTTCTAGAAGCTTTTCTCTTGGAATTTGTTCATAATGAGTTAAATCTAAATGAGAATTTTTTAACGTTTTTTTAGCTCCTGCTTGATTAATATGACTTCCTAAAACTTCTCGTGCAGCTGCATTAACAATGTGAGTAGCAGTGTGGTGTTGGGATAGTTGGGTACGCCATTCTTTATCCACTTCTACTTTAACGATATCTCCCTCTTTAAAATTAGGTTTCTCGTCTAAAACATGAACTACATAGTTCCCTTGTTTGAAAGCATCAGAAAATCTTTGATCGTTTATCTTTCCTATATCATGCAATTGACCACCAGAAGTAGGATATACAACAGATTTATCTACAACAATCATATTATCAAAAATTTTCAATACTTTTGCTTCATTAAAAGTCTTTGTATAGTCATAATAATAAAGTGATTTTGTTTCAGGGATTCCTTCTAAATCTAACTCAACTTCTTTTCCTGTAGCATAGACTTGTTCGGCTATTTCATGCCTTTCAACAACCAAGCTATAAAAATCGTCTGGAATGGTTATCTTAACACCATATTTTTTAGCGGTTGCTTTTACCATATCTGGACTTATACCATTGGAGTCATATAATTCTATCATAGTTTCTGTGGAAATGTCTCCCTTTT
>JBHLLO010000042.1:0-24112 GCA_048885535.1 Candidatus Hermodarchaeota archaeon | reverse complement strand
CCTATAATCAAAATTGTTCCCCCTATAATAAGAATGTAGGGGATAAGGTATAAAAGATAAGGTAAAAAAGAGTAAACATGTTGAGGTATTGAAAAAAATGACGTAAGTAAGAAGTAAATCCCAAGATATATCGAGAATCCACCAAGAGCACATCCAGCAGTAACCCAATAAATCCTTTTAGAGCGCCTACTAGGTAATATCATAGAAATTCCAAGAACTGTAGAAATAGGTCCAAGAAATATACCTGTGAGATATAATATCCTACCCAAATATGTATGGTTGCTATAAAATAGTATTATAAAAATATCCAGGATAATCCCTATTGACAGTAAAAGGATTTTGAATATTAAATCAACAATCTTTGTACTTTCTATCTTCAATCACCAAAAAAAAAAAGAATTGGTTTATACTATGATCATATATTATATAACCTTTTTGTAAAAGAGTAAAAAAAGAAAGTAAAAAAGTTAAATGAGTTTATATTTTTAGGGACTTATTTTCTAGAATCTCGACTCTAATATTTGGATCTTTCTTATTCATTATTTCTTTATATTTATTTAGATTTGCTCCCCATGTATGCATTGGGACTACGATTTCAGGTTGAATGTCCACAGCTGCGTCGGTTGATTCCTCGAAGTCCATAGTATATGTACCTCCGCAAGGTAATAATGCAACTGTTATATTCCTTTTAGCCAATTCTTTCATTTCGGGAATTCTTTCAGTATCTCCAGCATGATAAACACTTTTTCCCGCGGATTCAATAATAGTTCCAGACCATCCGTTACTCTTAGGGTGTGTAGCTTTTTTTATAGTATACGCAGGAACTAATTCTATACTAAAATCTTTATAGTCAAGGCTGTCCTCAATTCTGAGAGCTTTTCCATTGAATTCTTTTAAGCTGCTTGCAATACTTGTGGGTCCAATTAAAATAGTATTTTCTTTCCAAATTTTTTGTATATCTTTCTTAGAAAAATGATCACCATGGGTATGAGAGCTTACTATGATATCTGCTTTTTCTTCATTATCTTTAATATTATATGGATCTAAATAAATAACAACTCCACTAAACATTTTAATTTTAAACGCAGCATGATCTAACCAAAAGATCTCCATCTGTGCTTCCAAAAAATTTCACCTTTTAGAAATTTAAATTGGGTTATAATTATTATTTGCAATGATGATTTAAATAGATGTGTTCAAAATAATTGTCTATGAAATATATAAATTAGTGTGATAAACTTAGGAGAGGACTTATTCTTTATTCTCAAGATTTAATTCCTTTTTTGTTAAAGGTATTTTTTTTGAAACTCCAAACTTATCAAAATTATTAATATTAACTTTTTCGAGTTTTTCAAGAAAAATCCTATTTTCAGAGTTCCATATCTGGCTTGGAATTTTAGGTTTTGGAATGTTAAGCATATCAGTATAATTTCGACTATTTTGATTAAATAATAACTCTTTTTCAGATTTGTTTTTATTCTCGAAATGGTGTTTAAAAAAAGGATTAACTGGTTTTAAAGAATTAACGTTAATTATATCTAAATTAATGCCATTCACGGGTCTTGTATTAATAGAAATTCGACAAACTGGACAGTTATTCTTATCAAGACCATGTATACAAATCATATTATATATAACTCAATTAGATATTTTAATCTGAATACTTTAAATTAATTTTATTTTATATTTCTTTTTATTATTACTTATGAATAAGTTTTTAGCAGAGATAAAATCACAACCTCAAGCGTTAAGAGACACATTAAATTACATTTTGAATGAGGGAAAATCTCAATTCCTCATTGTAAAGGATTTCATTAAAAAAGGCGGCATAAATAAACTTATTTTTACAGGAATGGGATCAAGTTTTATTAGTACCTATTTACCCTATTATATTTTAAATCAATATGGAATAACTACTGAAATTCGAGATTCTGGAGAATTTCTGTTTAATTTATTTCCAGAAAAAAAACAAAATATCTTTAGTAATACAGCAATAGTCATTATCTCTCAGTCTGGCGAATCTGGTGAAATTAGAGAATTATTACGTAAAATTAATTCGATTGAAGATACCCCTCTTACTATAGGGATTACGAATGACCCTAATAGTTATCTCGCTTCAATGACAGAATTGCAAATCCTAATGAATTTCGCTAAAGAAACATCTGTTACTTCAAAAAGCTACGTTTGTACACTATTATTATTATTTGTTATGGCAAAAACAATTATAGGAGAATTTTTTTTGCAGGAAAAAGAACATGAAAATATCGAGGAATTGATTAACGAAATAGACTCCTTAATAAGTAATGATGAGAGATTGGATAAAATTTGGAATGATCTTGTGAATTTTTTTGGTCATGATATAAGTTTCATTGAAATTTTATCTCGTGGTTCTTCGATGGTTACTGCTCATCAAGCTGCTTTAAATTGTAAAGAGATTATTAAAGTATATTCTGAAGCTAGTTCAATATCTACATTCCGTCATGGAGGGATTGAATGCCTTAACGATGACACTAATATAATATTAATTACTGCGGATGAAAATAATCTACAATTAAGTAGTAAATTCCTTGATCACCTAATAAGTAAATGGAAATCTAAAAAAATTCTGCATATAACTAATCAGAATTTTGATAAAAGACTTGAAGAGATGCATAATAATTCTAAAGTTTTAGTCTATAAACATAATGTTAAAGAACCTCATTTAGCACCAATAATGGAAATTATTATAATCCAACTATTATTCTATAAAATTGCTGAAAAAAGAGGCGTTGAGCCAGGAGTATTTTATTTTACAAAAAAGGTTACAGATGACCTTTAAAACCATTCAAAACTCATTCTTTAGAATTTTCAGCAAATTCTTATAAACTTTTTATATTAAAGTCCCTTTAAAATATTATTTGTACCCTAAAAAAATTGGAATGAAAAAAATATTATTAAGAGGGGTAATATTTATGAAAAAATTTCATGTTGATGAGAATAAAAGTTGGTTTCATCATTGGTGGCCTGAAGGAGTACCATTTAATACAGAATTCGAAAATATTAGCCTTGGAGAGTTTTTTGAAAAGCAAAGAAAAAAGTATTCTAACAATAGTTTGATGTGGTTTTTAGAAACTTGGATGACATATGACGAAGCAGGAAAATATATTGATTCTTTCGCAACAGCGCTCCAAAATCTTGGAATTGGGAAAAATGAAGTAGTCGCACTATTATTACCTAATTGCTTTCAATATGTTATTGCTTTCTATGCATGTGCAAAACTTGGAGTAATATCTACTGGAATAAACCCCACATATAAACCTCTGGAAGTACGACATCATCTCGAATTAACAAAAGCAAAAGTACTAATTGTATTAGATTCTCTTTACAAGGATTTAGCGGCACCTATTATTGACAAAACTGAAGTAAAGTTAGTAATCTATACTAATGTAATTGATTTAGCACCGGGAATTAAAGGTATTAAAAAAATTGTAGGAAGAATGCTTGGAAGAATACCTTCTGGAAAAGTTGACTTTGAACCATCATATAAATTTTTGGAACTTTTGAATACACCATCAAATATTCAGCCCGTTAGTTTTGATCCTTCAACCCACACAGCGACTTACATTATGACTGGAGGAACTACAGGTGTTCCTAAGGCTACCGTTTTGACACATTTCAATTTAGTATCTAATGTAAAACAGATAGTAGAAATTTTTGGAGGAGAACAACCTGGTATAGGTGATGTAGGCGTTTTACCTCTATTTCATTCATTTGCTATGACTGCTGTCATGAATGTAGCAATAGGTCTTGGAGGATGGATGATGCTGTTTGCTAGACCTCCATCTACGGAAGAATTACTTAAAACTATAGATAAATTACCTGCTCCTCAAGGTCTTGCTTATGCTGGAGCAGAAATACTATTTAAAAGGATAGCTGATTATCCATATTTAAAGAAGTTCCCAAAATTGATGGGAAAGATGAAATTAAATGTATCTGGAGCTGGACCTCTACATGCTCCAGTAAGAGATGCATTTGAGAAAAAAACAGGTGGGAGGATTGTAGAAGGATACGGATTATCAGAAGCAGGTCCTGTTGTTAGTGCTGGTAATTTGTTTGGTGAGAGCCCAATAGGTACAATTGGTATGCCTTTACCAGGAACAGATTGGGGCATATTTGATGCTGGAGCTCCATCACTTGAAAATGGACCTATTGCAGATGGACTTCCTAACTCAAAATATGGAATTAAAAATATTGGAGAAGTCTGCGTTTGTGGTCCACAAGTTATGATAGAGTATCTAGACCAACCAGAAGAAACTCAGGAGACACTACAACAATGGGATGGAAAAATCTGGCTAAGAACTGGAGATATTGGCTATATGCATGAAGATGGTACCATTACCTTAATGGATAGAAAAAAGCAATTGATCAAAGTTGCTGGTCATTCTGTGTTTCCTTCAGAGATTGAGACGATGCTTATGAAGCATGAAGCAGTCTCTGAGGCTGCAGTTGCTGGGTTACCCGATCCTGAAGGAAAGGTAGGAGAAATCGCTAAAGCATGGGTTTCAATAAAGGCAGATTATCTTGGTAAGGTTACAGAACAAGATATTATAAAATGGGCTGAAGAAAACATGACTCACTGGAAAATACCAAAATACATAGAGTTTGTTGGTGAGATACCTAAAAATATTTTAGGAAAAGTGCAAAGAAGGGTACTTCAAGAAGCAGACCAATTATATAATAAATAAATAGTTCAATTTAACTTCAAGCTCAAAAACTACAAATATGAAACTTTATTTTTTACATTATTAAGATTTTATCCTTATCAAAACAAACATGAGTTCTATAGCAACAAGTGGTACTTTTAAGAATTACCTTTTCTTTTGGGGAGGCCAACTATTTTCTTTACTTGGTTCATCAATAGTACATTTTGTTCTTATATGGTGGATTAATGTTATTACACCCGATCGAAATTTAGCTGCTTTTTTACTTGGGCTTACAAACTTCTTGGGAATGCTTCCATTAATAGTACTAAGCCCTATTGCTGGTGTTTTTATCGACAAATGGAACAGAAAGTATATTATAGCGATTGCAGATTCAATGCAAGCGTTTATTACATTCTTTTTGGTACTGATCTTCTTTTTTAGAATAGAAGATGTCATGCTTGTGATTCTAATTAACAGTCTTCGAGGAATATGTCAAGCATTTCATTTCCCAACAGTAAAAGCTATAATCCCATTAATGATTCCTAAGGATAAGTTAAGTAGAATGAACGCTATTGATTATGGGGTTAATGGACTTGTTCATATTGCTGGACCTGCTGTTGGAGCACTTCTTTATGGTTTCTTACCAATTGCTTCAGTTTTATGGGTTGATATAATAACATTTTTTATAGCAATAATTCCCCTTATATTAATTAAAATTCCAGAAGTTAAACAAAATAACGTTAAAAAGGAATCCTTTTCTTTTATTAAGGACTTTAGACAAGGCATTCGAGGACTTAAGAAAGTTCCGGGATTAGTAATTTTATTAGTACTTATTTCAGTAGTAAACTTTTTAGGTGTTCCTTTTGGCACACTACTGCCCGTATTTATATCAGATATTCATTATGGAGATCAAAGTGGAGTCGCTTATGCTTTTGTAATAGGATTAATGCAAATAGGAATGGTTCTTGGAGCAGTAATAGCAACAATAAAAAAAGATTATAAGAATAGGGTATTAGTGATTACAGGATGCATTCTTATTTCTGCTGTTGGCTACTTCATGTCTGCACTTTCTCCAATAGGGAATTTTACTATAATAGGTATTGGCGGGATGATGCGTGCCGCAATGACTCCATTGATTAATACAAATTTTTTAACGATTATCCAATTACATGTCCCACCGGAAAAGCAAGGGAAAGTAATGTCAATTGTCGTTTCATTAGCTTGGTTTGTAATACCTCCAGGAAGTTTAGTAGCGGGCACTTTTGCAGCGTTAATGGGGATTGTACCTCTTTTTTTAACTTTTGCTTCATTAATCATATTAACAGTTGTTATTATAGTCTTTTTTACTAACGTTCGCTCTGTTAGGTATGAACATGTTTATGAAGTAGAAGAAGAAAAAACAGTTGAAGATTCAGGTGATATTTAAATAGAATTTCTTTCAGATTTTCTGCTAATTCTATGTTGCTACAATTAGTAGACAATATCGAAATTTTTTTTAATATAAACCTAAATTTTTTTTAGAAAATATTAATTACTTACAAGTACTCACATAAACGGCTTATGAAATGACTAAAGGAATAATTTTATCTGGTGGATGGGGAACGCGTTTAAGACCCCTAACATGCACGATTCCTAAATCTCTAATACCAGTAGTTAATAAACCTGTTATTGAAAGGCAGATCTTGCTATTGAAATCTGCTGGTATTAAAGAAATAATACTAGCTGTAAGTGTAATGTCTGATGTAGTACAAAATTATTTCAAAGATGGTGAGAAGTTAGGAGTAAAAATTCATTATACAAACGAAAAACATCCTATGGGAACAGCCGGAGCAATTAAGTTAGCTGAATCTCATCTGAAAAATGAGAATTTCTTCATGTTAAATGGAGATGTCATTCTAAACTTTGACTTTAAAGATATGCTTGATTTTCATGTAAACTGTAAGGCAATAGGCACAATTGCAAGCAAAATAGTAGAAGATCCTTCTCCATATGGAGTCTTAATAACAAATCAGAAGACTAATCAACTTAATAAATTCCTTGAAAAAGAGGAATATTCCCCCCCTGACGGAAAACATGTTCCTATGCCCATTAATGCAGGTGTGTATCTATTAGAACCAGAAATTCTTTCATATATTGAACCTAACAAAAAGATCTCAATGGAAAGAGATATTTTTCATAAATTAGCTGCTGATAATAAATTATATCATTTTCCAATCACTGGTATTTGGAAAGATATTGGAAAACCTTATGATCTACTACATGGGAGTATTTTACTGATGAATGACATTTTGGAGAATTTAAAGGAAAAAAGAAAGTCTTTGATTGATGGTTCAGCGGATATTAATCCAACCAGCAAAATAATCCATCCCTGTGTAATTGGGGAAAAGGTTATTATTAGAGCAAATAGTACCATTGGTCCAAATGTTATTATCGGAGATAATGTATACATAGAAAAAAATGCCCGAATCAGAGAATCCCTGATATATAATGAAACCTATATATCAAAAAATGTCACTATTGAAAACTCAATAATATCTGACAATTGTCTTCTTGAAGAAAACGTTCAATTAAAAGGACACAATGAAGATTTAGTTATATTAGCTTCCTATGTCAAAGTCTTAAAAAACATTAAACTTATTACCAAGTTGAATCAATCAATTAACTTCTGTCATCACGAAGAGGTAAAAGAGAGCTTAATCTAAATAAAAAATCTATTACTTTTTGAACATGGATAATAATTTTAGTCTTGATAAAATTTATGAAGATTTCATTTCGAATAAAATCAATAAATCTGAGACTTTAAAGATTATTGAATCACTTTTAAATGAAAGTGATGATGAAGAACTTAGAGCTAATGCGATTTATCTAATTGAGAAATTATCTATATTCAATGAGAAAGCTTCAAAACTCATAGAAAAAAGCATTATTACTGATGAGTCACCCTTAGTGAGGGTTAATGCTACAAAAATTGCCCTTAAAAATAATCTTGATCAGACAGAAACTGCTTTAAATTGGTCAATTGAGAATGAAAAATCGATTTTGTTTTTTAAAAAAATATTAGATTTCACTGCACAATCTCAAAACCCAAATACACTTCAATTTCATGAGAAAATTTTGGAAAAATTAGAAAAGATTTATAATTTAAACAAACATGATTCTAAGTTCATTTTAGACTTAGACTACATTGAATATGAAAGATTCTTAAAGGATTTCAGAGTTTTTTTATCTAAGTTTAAAATTGAAGAAGTGGAAAGAAAAAAATTATTCAAGGAGAATACTGAAATAGGATTTAAAGGTTTAGGAAGAATTAAATCGATTAAAAAAAAATATATTACTGGATTAGTTTTAAATAATCTTGAAAGCATTCCTAAATCCCTTCAGTATCTCTCAAAACTAGAATCCTTAGAGATTAGGAGTAGTAATATCGGATTTTTGCCAGATAAGTATGGTCACCTCTCCAATCTTAAATATTTGATCTTAAAAAATAATCAAATTGAAGTAATTCCAAGTTGGGTTTTAAGCATAGCCTCAAAAGATTATTATATTAAGAAATATATTAAAAATGGAGTAAAGATTGAAGAAGCGCCTATATTAGGCTTATTAGAAATTCTTACCGGCCAAGCCTTCATAAAGTTAGAAATCGAGAACACTTCTTCTCATTCATTATTATTTTATTATAAAACAAATGAAAATGGTAATATAATCACCTTATATTTATCCTCAGAACTCTCACGTATTGGTGTTTTTCCTAAGGAAATATGTAAATTAAAATTTTTAGTAGAATTATGCATGGTGAATCAAAATATAAAAATAATTCCTGATTGCATTAGAGAATTAACCAATTTAAAGATATTAAATTTGAATTTTAATCCAATCAAGGAAATTCCTGCTTCTATTGGTACTTTAGAAAATGTGGAATATTTATATTTTAAACAAGATGAAGGAAAGCTTGATAGTATTCCGGAAGATCTAATTAAACTAAGAAATCTTAAAGTCTTAGATCTTACTGGGAATATTATTGAACATATACCTGAATCAATCAAATCATTGAAATCAATGAAGTTGTAATTGTTTTTCTAATTAAATATATAGAGATAATTTCTTGTTTTGCATTCTTCTAATAATAAAATAAAGAACAATAAAAATAATGCTCGAGATCCCTGATAAAATCATGTTCCATAACGATATTACCCATATTAGAGTAATTCCAGTAAAAATTAATAAAAGATAAGATAAAAAGAATGATTTCTTAGGTAGATTCTTTTCCCAGATAAATAGCCAACCTCCAAAGATCACTCCTATATCATATCCTATACTTAAATAAGGTTTTAGATTACTATAGTTCATTACTGCTAGTGTAATAGCTCCAAATAAACCAATAACAAGAAAAACCCAAATATTTTTTCTCTCTTTTTCTTCGAATGCAGTTTTTCTAATATGTTTAAATCCATTTCGATATAACGCCCAAAATACAAGTGCGCTACTAAAAATTTTTAAATAAAAATGCCCAAAAAAGAGATCTAAATTTTCTAAGAAAGTCAAATCAAGATTGTAGCCAACATTTACTAATAAATTCAAAAATGATTTTGGTATTGGAAATTCAAATACAAAATTAATGGCAGGAATAAGTTCAATTGATAACAGAATCTTAATCGCTGCTCTAATAGACCAAATTAGGTAGATGATAACAAAGATATCAAAATATTTATAAATTCGTAATTTAAAAAGCCTTACTGTGATTTTGAAATATCGAGATAAGGTAGCTATGATACATGCTCCAATTAGGAGATTAATAACTAAAGCACCAATGAAAAGAAGCCAAATTACCCAATTAGAAGTCTCACTCTCAATATTAACGTTTAGAAATGTTATAGTACCTATTAAGGCAATTAAACTAGCATAGATCAAGGATTTAATGAAGCCTATCTTCTTTCTTATTGGCTTTTTCTTTATTATTTTTTCTGAATCTTCTTCTACTTTACATATTTCACTAAGTTTCATTAAACGACGATACTTTTCACCGGTAGCTTTTAAAGCAAGCGCTTTAAACTTATCTGAGCTTTTTTTTTGTAGAGGATTATTTTTTAGATTAATCCTTTTAAGATTTAAAAGTTGACCCACTGAATCGGGTAAAACTTGTAATTTATTCCCTTCTAAATTTAGAATTTCAAGAAGTTTTAAATTTCCAATGGAATTGGGAAGTGAAATTAAATTATTATCATAAAGATCTAATATTCTAATTCCTTCTAACTTACCAATAGATTTTGGGAGCAAGGTTAAGTTACATGAACTTAAATCTAATTTCTGTAATGAAATAAGGTTTCCAAAATTATCTGGTAAATTCTTTAAGTCTCCCTTGAAAAAGAAAGAAGGAGCTTCTAAATTTAAATCACTTAAATTTTTTAAATAACATAATGAGACTGGAAGGCTTGTTAAGGGATTATTTGCTAAATTTAGAGTTTCTAAAGAATGAAGACTCCCCAAAGAATCTGGTAATGAAACTAATTTATTGTTTTCTAAATTTAGTTGTATTAAATTATTCAAATTACCAATTTTTTCTGGAATAGATGATAAATCAGTTAGCGCTAAATCTAAATATTCAATAGTACGTAAGTTTGTCACTACATCTGGTAACTTAGATAAAGGATTACATCTTAAAGTTAACCTTTTTAAAGATTTGAAGTTCTCAAATAAATTTGGTAATGCTTTCAAATTACAATTAAAGAGTCCAATACCTGTTATATATCCATTTTCAATAGTAATTCCAAAAGAATCTTCGTCTAATCTAAATAACAAAGGAAAACCTTCTTGTTCAAGTCTATTTAGATAATAATTAAAAGGAGATTTATAATTTCTGGAATTTTCAATTAAAAATTTTTCCAATTTTTCTATAGCCTTTAACTCATTTGACTCTAATTTGAATCCTTTATATTTACTCTCTTGTATATTAATTCCTTCAGAACTATATTTTTTATAATGATCTTTAACAATATTTATTATCTCTGTAAAGGTTTCAGCAACATTCTTACCAGTTCTAGCAGAAACAGAGTAATTCGGTAAACTATAATCATTTGATTGTTTTCTTATATGAACTTCTTCAACATTTAAATCAGTTTTAGTATATACAATGAAAATAGGGACATTATTCTCATGACTTCTTTGAATATATTCGTACCATCTATCTACTATTAAATTTTTATTCTTTGTTGTCGTATCAACTACTATAATTATTCCATCAACAAGTCTGAAAATTTTTTCTTTTGTTTGAGATTTTTGACTAAATAATCCCCCTGTATCCCAAAAAGCAATATTTAATTCTGTATTATTATCCAGATGAAGAGTTTTTTTAAAAATATTAAAACCAACAGTCGGTGAGTGAAGATCTGAAAATTCATTATTAACAAAGCGATCTATTAGAGATGTCTTTCCAACTTTATAATCTCCAAGAAAAACAATTTTAAATTGTCTCAAAAAGTTCCCTTTTTATTGTTGAGAATTCGAATAAGAACTAATATTCTATACTCTGTAATAGCGTACTTGATTTTTGTGGAAAAACCTTCCACTAAATATCGTATATATTAGAACTTTATAAACTTAAAGAAATAGTAAAATGGATTTTCTTAGTTTTCCTTTTTTAATAAATCTGTATATTCCCCGTCCATAATTCTAGCCATATAACGTCTTCCTTTTATAATCCACATAATTTTATGACCTTCACGTGCTTTTTTACCCCATTCGGATTTCTTTTTCCAATTTTGTTGAATAAAGCGATAACCAAAAAGATCTAAGTATTTAATCCCACTAGAGAATTTATCAATTGAGTATTCTATCTCATCTATGATAACTTTTTTCTTTCCTTCAAATATAGCTTCATATATAGTTAAAGCTTTTTTCTTTAAATCTTCCATAAATATCACAAACTTGAATTTTAATGTGATATGGAAAAGATAAAATTTAATGCTTACTATTGTTGCTTATTGGAAAATTTTTAGGTATTGCATTTGAAGGATTACATAATTAATGATAAATGGATTTTAGAACGTGTGTCTTCTCAAAGCACAAGTTTTAGTGATTGGTTGAATAATCTCTTCGATACTGTTGAAAAGGCTGTAAAAGAGATTCCAACTGAAACTCTTGAAGAACTAAAACAACATGGAGACATATCCTCTCTTAAAGAAATTGATCTCAATTTAGCTAAAGCCAGAAAACAAATACCCACAATTGAAAAAGATCTGCAAAATTTAGGTTTTTTAGAAAAAAAGATTTATGGTCTTGGAGCAAATTTAGCAGATAATATTATAAGTTCAGTTCAAAAAAATCTTAAAAAAGAGTTAGATACAGCCTTTGATCTTGACTTTTTAACAGGTAAACAAAAAAGTTTATCATCTGCTCTCTATGATGTGTCTAAGGAGCGTGGCATTGATTCAGAGGGATTACTTTACTTACTTCGTGCTTTACCAGATTTAGAAGCGTTCTTATATAGTACAAGTGTTAAAAAATATTACAGAGATCACACAGAACATGCACTTCGAGTTGCTGTTTTAGGTGATTTTTTACTGGAACAAGATCTAGGGCATGGCAATTTAGCAGGAGTTATTTCAGATTTAACTGAATTAGAAAAAGATTTAATCAAGGATAAGTATTGGTGGATAACAGGATTAATTCATGATATTGGCTACCCTTTAGGAAAAATGACAACTGCAATAAATTATTCATTAGTAAATCAATTACTGAAATGCTATCCTACTCTTGATCTTGAATTTATACCTTTTGAAATTGGATTGTCATGGAAGGGGAAGCAAGAGACTTATTTAAAGATAATTGAAGAAGGGCTCTCGAAGGAAGCTCGATCACTTATACGAATTGGAGCTGGAATTGATAATCCAAGTTTAATACCTCAAGATACTCAAGTTTATCTGAAAACAGAAAAAGGTCATCCTGAATACAATTTCTCAAATTCGGTAAATTTAGACCATGGTGTAATTTCGGCTCTTTCTTTATTGAATAGTTTAGGAACACCTGAAGAAATCATGAATAATGATGAATATTCAGGTTACATTTTGGTGGCAAAAGCAATAGCATTACACAACTTTAAAGCACAGTTAAAAGAGTATGTCTTTGATAACCACCCACTAGCTTTCTTTTTAATGTTAATAGATGAACTCCAAGAGTGGGGCAGACCGATTCCACTCAAAGTAAGAGACACTTACTTTACCACAGAATTGAAGAAGATAACTTTATTGGATGATATAATCTTGAATTTAGATGAGTTTAAGTGGTTAATGCAATTTAAGAATAAAGAAGCTGAGAATCTTATGAATTTCAATTTTAAATTATTTTCAGAAGAAAAAAAGAAAACTTTTACTAGATTAAAAAGAGGACATAAATTTTCTCAAACTAAAATCCAATTACAAGATATTAAAACGGATTTAAAGCATGAAAAGAAGAAAAGAATTATAGATGAGATAACTATAATTATCTAATTTGTTCCTAAGTTTCATATTCCTTTATTATTAATTCTTGGACATATTCAAGGTTCAAACGTTTGCTAAAACATGTCTAGCAAATTAAATGATTAAACGATGAGAAAATCTATTAATTTATTTAAGCTAATATTAGAAAAAATGTGGGAAAAAATTCCCCCAATCCCTCTTTGAACACCTATAAATCGTGTACATGCTTCCCATTTAAATTTTTGAGCTATAGCAATTGGACTCCTAATTATTTTTATTGCTAATTGATGATCTATTAATTAGCATAAAATAATTATGAATTAAAAAAGTAAAAAAGTAGGAGATGAATGTAAAAAATGGGAAATAATGCAGATTATTATGTCTTTTTAGATTTTGTAGACAAAATGGCTAAAAAGCAAAAATCAATTCAAAGAGATTCTGCTAAGATTGTTTTCGAAAACTTTCATCTGCAAATAATTCTAAAAGAATTAGATATTGAGATACAAAGAATAAAGAAATTATTATCAAACTAATATCTATATTTCACTAAGATTCAACTCCTATACAATATTACTCTTCCACTATTCCATTTGCAGCTTCTTAGCAATTAATTCTAAGTAAGACTCTCTTATAGAGTCATTTTCAGTTATTCCAAATTGTTTTAGAAAATCAAAAATTATCTCTTTAGTTAATTTAAGTTCATTTTCATTTTCTACTTTAATTTCTGCTTCAAGAAAATTTTGATTTAAAATAGGCAAAAAGTCAATTAATACATCTATTTTATTATTTTTAAACTCAAATTCATATAACTCTCGTTCTTTCTTCACAATAAATATCTCTCTAAAACCTAAATGTGCCAATAGATTCTTCATATTATCAAAATTTTTTATTTCAGTTTCAATTTCTTTACGAGTTTTGGTTATTTGATCCATTTTCTTTCCTTTGTATGTGATGTAATACTTTGTTAAATAAGTATTATCTTTATTAATCTTACTAAATTCACTGGATTTTCTTAATCGAAGAGCTTCATCAGTTTCTTTAAAATTCCTTAATCCTTTTGGCATATTAAAATATGTATCTTCATGATTTAACGACAAAATATACTTTCCATTTAGTACATTAATTTTCCTTCTCAATAAATCTGGATCAGGAATAGCTACTTTTATTTCGACCTCAATCACATTATTCACCATCTTTCTCCGATAACAATTATAATTCATTATTTTTTATTAAGTATTAAGAGAAATATATTGAGTTGATAGGTCAATACCCAATCTTAAAGATAAAAGTCAAGAACTTGCCCAGAGCTATGGGTATCTTCCTTATATGATTAAAAGATATATAAAAATTTTAGGATTTGAGGATACTCTAAAACTTCTAGAAGCAAATGAAAAACCATTGAATCCTACAATCAGAAGTAATACATTAAAAATCACTCCTGAAAAATTAAAGGAAAAATTAGTAAAGAAAGATTTCAACTTGAAAACTATAGAATGGGTACCTTATGGATTTGAAGTTTTAGAAGCTAAATTAAATATTGGTTCTACTCATGAATATTTGCAAGGCTATTACTATTTACAAAATAAAGCATCTATGCTTCCTCCGTTAGTTCTTGATCCTAAACCAAATGAAACAGTAATAGATATGTGTGCTGCTCCAGGAAGTAAATCAACACATTTAGCTCAGATTATGAACAATCAAGGAACCCTTATTCTTATTGAAAAAAATATTAAAAGGATTGCTTCTTTGGAAATGAATTTACGTAGAATGGGAGTTACAAATTCAATCATTTTGAATAGGGACGCGATAAATTTACAAGAATTTAATATTAAAGCCGACAAAATATTATTGGATGCTCCATGTACTGGTGAGGGATTAGTTAGAGAAGATCCGAGCAGAAAAACAAGTAAAACTATATCTGACATAGAAAAGATGGCAAAAGTACAAAAGAAGTTGTTAAATTCTGGTTTAAATTCTTTAAAGCCAGGTGGGATGCTGTTATATAGTACTTGTTCAATCGGACCAGAAGAAAATGAATTAGTAATAGATGAGGTTTTGAAAAATAATTCTAAAGTTCAAATAGTTAAAATTAACAAGAATTATGGGGTAAATGGATTAACTTCTTTTGACAGTAAAAGTCTTCTAGATGACTTATTCTACTCCCAAAGAATTTATCCCCATCTTCATAATACAATTGGATTTTTTCTTTGTTTAATTAAAAGATTAGGTTAGAATTATACGTTCTTTCCTTAAATAATAACCTTTGTCAACTAAATTAATCGCAATTACTTCTTCTGGTTTTGAACTATTTATTCTATTCCCTTCTACTTTAATAATTCCTAGTGCCAATAATTCTTTTGATTTGTTTAATATTACCACCACACTATTAGTTGTTAGTTCCATGGAAAAGAAGGTTATCATCTTCTTTATTACATGATTTCCATAAAGGAGTGCCTTTTCTCCTTCTTCATTAACTATTAGATAATTTGTTTTAGAGATATAATCACTTTTATATAAATAATCAGCTCCTTCTAAACTTAGAAAGAAAATACCTTTCCTTATAAAACCAAAATAGAGCCCAAGGGAATGAATATTAGTAAAATTCATTAATTTACCCAAGTCAATGAATTTTCGTCGGGTTATATAAACTGACAGCTGCCTATTTTTAGATTTATCGTTTAAAAATATATAAATATCAAATTGACTTTCACTTAATTTGAATTTTGGTGAAATTTGTGATAGAGAATTAATTATGATATCTATTTCAAAATTATTTGCTTGTCTAATTTTTTTTGATTTATTCATTACCACAAAAAATCAAAAGAAATAAGTAGATTTATTAATATTAATCATGTAAGATATTAAAAAATATAGTTAAGTAAGATGGGCATTCGAAAAATAGAAGATGAAATTGACTTAAAAGAAGCTATAAAGAAAAAGGCTGCAGAATTAAGATTAAAAGACATTCAAGCTAAAGCAGAAACAGAAAAGTTTACTAAAGAGAAATTGAAGGAATTAGCTAAAAAGCATGGAGTAATTTTAGCTTTAACTCCAGAATTAAAAGATGAGATAAAATATTTACAGAAATTATATAATATTCCAACTTCAAAGATTATAACCGAACAAATTACTGAACATGACGTATTAAAAAAGTCATCAAAAATAGACTATGAAAAGCTGGGGATGTTAGCATATCAGAGAGTTCTTATGCAAAAAGAAGAAATTGGCTCTGGAATAATGCCTATATCAGAAGTTTTTGAGATGGTCCATACCGGGATATTAAAGGGTAACATTGATATTAAAGATTTAAAAAAAGCATTAAAGATTTTAAAAAAAAATCAAGTAATTGATGATTTAGTGGAATTAGATACAGGGACAATAATGATCAGGTTTTTTCCAGTTCAATACACTAGTGATCAAGTAAAAGTTATTGAAATTGCTAAAGAAAAAGGCTTTTTATCATTAGAAGATGTATGTGTTTCTTTAAATTGGTCTCAAGATAGAGCATTAAAAACCTTAGAATCTCTTGAAGAAAGTGGAGTTGCAAAATTTAGAGAGTCTCTCTTAAAGGGTAAGCAGTGGTATTTTCCATCAATAGAGTAAATTATTCTACTTTAATTTTAAAAGAAATTTGCCCATCCTCTGATTTAATAATTCTTCCTCGTTCATTTTTCTCTAATCTTTTAAAAATCTCAATTAAATCCTCTTTCGGTAAATTTTTAAAAGCTCTATTAGATTCTCTGATTTCAAATATCAAGATGGGTTCTAATGGTGAAATTTCCATAGCCCATTCGTAAATTTCCTCAGCCCAGTTATCAAGTGTTTTCCAATATATTCTTAATTTTTCTTTACTTTTTGAAAGCCATTCTGCTTGCTTTTGATCAACCAACTCTTGAGCAATTAATTCTAGTGCTGTACTGCGATCTTCAAATTTAGAGAATGGTTTTTCTGATTGTAATTTTCTTAAATATAAAATATGCAGAATTGCATATCTTGCGTAATCGAAAAGGACTTTTGTCCATTCACTTTTCCATGATTCAAAGTCTTTAAGATTAATTTTTTTGTTGGGTATTGAATACATGAATATATATCTTTTTTCTTCTAGCCAAGGATAATCATTTAGTAATAATTCATAGGTGGAGACTTCCTTAGCAATGACTCCCTCTTCTCCAACTAATTCTTGCTCTATGCTTTTAAGTTCTTTTTCTATTTGTGCAGAGTGTTGTTTATAAGCCTTTATGTCTACATCTCCTAATTTACTTGTTAAAAAGTCCTCTATTCTGTCCAATCGAGTTTCGATGTCCTCTGAAACGGGTTCTTCAATGGTTTCTAACTGAGTTTCCTCCTCTTCCATTACTTCTTCTTCGTCTGGAGGTTTTTCTAATTCCTTCTGTTTCTTTAATTCTTTTAAACGTGCCAATTCCTTTCTTAAAACTTCTAGATTTATTTCTGTTCCTTCTTCTTTTGTGACTTCCTTTGGTTTTTCTTTTTGTCTTTCCATATTAAAATTCTCCGAATTCTTCAGCCCATACCTGATATTTTTTCAATTCAGATTTAGTCGTCATTGGTTTTACTTTCTTGATTGTTTTTAAAAAATCCTTCAGGTTTATATCTCTCACTACAACTTCTTTTTCTGGATCTTCCAATAATCCGCCCATATCTAATTCCCGCACTGGAATCATAATCACTTCACGACATATATTAGATATATCTCGACCAGAATAACCTTCAGTTCGAACAGCTAATTCAATATAGTCCTCTTCTGTTAAAGCAGAATTTACGCCTGAGGTATGAATTTTAAAAATTCCGGCTCTTGCGGGTTGATCTGGAAGTGGAACGTAAACTTTCTTTTCAAATCTACTTAACATGGCTATATCAATATCCCAGGGTCGATTTGTAGCACCAAGTACAAGCATTGGTTTATCATGAGTTGATTTAACACCCTGAATTTCCTGTAATAATTGAGTCTTAACTCTTCTTTCACCACCTCCTTCATGACCACTTCCCCTTGTTGTGGTTATAGAATCAATTTCATCCATAAAAATCAAACTTGGTGCTCTAACTCGCGCTAATTTAAAAAGTGACGAAATTAATTTTTCACTTTCGCCCAACCATTTACTTAATAAATCTGCTGATGAGACACTAAAAAATGTTGCTTTACATTCGGTAGCTGCTGCTTTAGCTAATAAAGTTTTCCCACATCCAGGTGGTCCAAATAGTAATATTCCTGACCATGGTTTCCTAGCACCTGTAAATAATTGCGGCTTCATAATTGGCAATACTATTGCTTCTCTTACTGCTTGTTTGCAATCATTTAAACCCGCAATTTCTTCCCATTTAACATTTGGAGATTCCGTTAAAATTGTATCAGAAATAGAGTCCATTAACTCTTGTTCTTCTGCCGATAAACTACCAACTTCTCCCTTTGGTTCTCCCTCTTGTGGTTGACTATCCGATGCTTTTGGACGGGATCTTCGTGTTCGCGGACCACTTAAGTGTTCTTTAAGAACTTGGGCTCTATTCATATATTGCTCAATTTGATCTTTGCATTTTCTTATCATTATAGGATTTTTGTTATATTTAACAAACTGAATGAGTATTTCTGCTGCTCTAAAATACTTATTCATTGCTTGGTGGAGATGACCTTTTTGATCTAATTCAATTGCTTTATTTGCTTCCTCAACAGCATATTGATATAGTTTCGAATCTACAGATGAGATAATAAAAACCTCTTATTTTTAGCTTATTTTATTTTATAATATTTCAATTGTTATTTAAATTAATCTAATACCGATATTCACTAATAATAAATATTAAATAAAAGTTATTTCAAATTTTCTTTTTAAGAAGATTTCTACTCTGCATATATTATTTTTGATCTCCATTCTTCTCAAATGTTCGACGTAATTATTGGTCTACAAAAAATTATATAATCTGGAATTTTTTTATATTATATAAATTAACTAAAAATTGATGAAAAATGGGATTTTTAAAAGATCTTTCAGGATGGTTATCTGGAGGTCGTAAGAAGAATACAGTTCGATCTGCAACTGTAAAATTGAAGGTTTTCAACAAGCGATTAATGAGACAAACTAAAAAAATGGAAATGTCTGCAAAATTAGCAAGGGATAAAGCTGTAAATCTCCGAAAAGCGGGTGACATGCAAGGTTCAGAGTTTCACGCGCGAAACTATCTTCAAGTAAAGAAGCAAGCAAGAGCCATAGACCTATTCCGAACAAACCTTGAAGGGATGGTCTTTAAATTAGAACAAGCTAGTGCAGTAAAAGATGTTGCTGAAATCATGAAAGGAATAGCTATGAGCCTTGGTGCGTTAAAAAATCAGTTATCAATTCCACAAATTACAGAGTTAATGACTCAAATTGGTGTGGATATTGAAGACTTTAATGTGACGGAAGAAATAACTTCTGATGGAATAAATGACATTATGGTTGATACAGCAGTTACTGATAACGATGTCAAGGAAGTTTTAGGTGAGATAGACGCAGAAATCGGAGCAGAAATTGGCGGAGCGCTACCTTCGGTTGAACCTGATGGAAAAATCAAAGAATTGGAAGAAGAACTAAAGAAATTAAAATCAAGAGATTAAATAAATCGTTTTTCCTACAAGTTTTAAATAAAAAAATTTTAATTAAGTTCCTTTCGCTTAATGTCTTACCTCTTTTATTTAATTAGACAGAAAAGTTTAATAACAGAAACTCTGCAATTTTTAATAATAGTCTAATAGACTCGACATATATTTATTTGGATGCTTGTCCTGACGATACTCAGAGTTTAATTCTTGCTCAATTAACTGGAACTACTCAGCAACCTTCATTATTGCCTTACATTGTTATTCCAATTTTAATCGGAGTACATATAGTTATAGTAATCAGCTTCTTTGTCTATAGACGCAGAAAAATGTGAATTTTCTGAATATAGTTTTTTTATTTTTTGTAAACTCTTCTTTTTTTAATAATATTATCGTCCTGTTTAATTTTACATAGTTTTATTTCATGGGTTTTTTGTTTACAATTACTTCTTTATTTTTTTCATTAGCAGAGTTGATTAATAGATTTAAAACTTGATTTGCTTTCATTGAATTATAAAAGTGAAACTTAAATGATTTGACTGTTTTTTTACTTTTTTGATCAATGAACTGAACTCGAAATTTAGTATATTCCCTACTAATTGATGTTGCCGTGAATGGGACATCTACAGAAAAAGGCAATTTCATTTTAATTTGAATGGTATCAAATTCATCCCACCTTACTTGGATTAGTTTAAACGTTTTTTGAAACTGGATTTTCTCGTCAGAAATACTAAATCTTTTCCATAAATTATTTGAAAATTCACGAAATGTTAAAAGACCTAGAGGACAAAGTAAAACGACCCCTATTCCAATCATATATCCGCCATACTCAGGAATAATAAAAAATAATGAAACAAAAAATGTAAGTAAGAGAATGGTTAATACTAAAAAGGAATATACACGAAATCGTTTTCTTTCAATCACTTCAGAAGCAAAGCTAATTATTAAACACCCTCTATTATTTAATCAAATGGTATAATTAGAATGATCTTTCTTAATTAAGTTATGTTTTTAAATTTTCCTTATGATTTAAACTAAAAAATATTTAAACAAAGACGCTATTTTTAACTTATTCTCTAACTTAATAAATTTAAGTGGTCTTAATGGACAATAAGTTTGATTTGATTACAATTGGTAGTTGTACACTTGATTGTATTATCTCTGTTAAAGATATTCTCAGATTTGAGCTTTTTGAAAAGGAGTTAGTGAAGAAATATACGGCAATTGAATATAGTCGAAAATTGAATGTAGATAACGTAATATTCGTACCAGGAGGCTCTGGTGCAAATATTGCTTCAAATTGTGCTATGTTAGGTCTTAAATCGGCTTATATAGGAGTCATTGGGAATGACTTCTCTGCTCAAATATGCTTAGAAGACTTAAAGAAAAGAGGTGTAGATATTTCAAATATAAAGCAAACTGATGAAGATAACACAGCATTTTCAGTAATATTAAAGACAGAATGGGGAAAAGATAGGAGTGTTCTGGCTTATAAGGGCGCAAATAACTTAATCACTCCCAATGATGTAAAAGAAGAATTATTCGAAGGGATTAAAGCTTTTGCATGGACCTCTTTGACATCGGAGAATGGATGTCAAGCTATTGATAAAGCTATAGACCTTACAAAAGAAAATGGAGGAACTATTTTCGCAGCACCAAGTATGTCAATTATTAAAAACAACCCTGAATGGGCAAAAAAGTTAATAATTAAATCTGATGTTGTTTCTATGAACGCAGAAGAAGCAAAAGAATTTTCTCATGAATCTGATAATTATTATAGTATAAGAAAAATTTATGAATTGGGTCCAAAGATAGTATCTATTACAGATGGCGCCAATGGTTCACTATTAACAGATGGAAAGAAATTAATAAAAAGTGCAATATATGATGTAGATGTAATGGATACAACAGGAGCAGGAGATGCATTTTTGAGCGGTATTTTAATCTCCAAATTGAATCAATTTCCTTTCGAACATATGATTAAATTAGCAACTGCGATGTCTTCATTAGAAAGCATGGAAGTAGGTGTTCGAGAAGGTATTCCTGATAACATTCAAGATATAGAGAAATTCGCATCCTCACATGAGTTAAAACAAATAATTTCAGAGTTTTCTAAATTTTAGAAGAGAAAAAATTTATACAAGATTTTTGAAATATATTTAAAATAATGCTGTATATTCTTAATTTTTAAATCTATTGATTAAATAACTCTTAAATTATAAATCTATTATAATATTGTTAAGATACTAAAATTATTCAAATGAATATTTAATTATATCTCTTAAAAATGGAAGATATTAAGTATAAAGTATGTATTTTTGGAGATGCTGCTGTAGGTAAAACTACACTAACACATCGATTTCTCTCTGGGATATTCAAAGAAACTTATAAATTGACTATTGGTATGGATTTTTATTTAAAAAAACTGGATCTCAATGGAAAGAAGATCAGACTTCATATATGGGATTTTGCAGGCGAAGAGAAGTTTAGATTTTTATTACCTAGCACTTTAATTGGAGCACATGGAACAATTTTTATGTATGATATTACACGTTATACTACTTTAGTAAATTTAACAGATTGGCTTACAGTATTTGAAAGTGCAAATATTAAACAAAATCACAAAATACCTATGATCTTAGTCGGTAGTAAATTGGATCTTATGGAGAATAGGACTGTTTCTCAAGAAGAAGCTACAGATTTTGCAAACAAAAAAAATTTTTTAGACTATTTAGAATGTTCTTCTAAAACTGGAGAAAATGTTAACCTTATATTTGAAAAAATTAGTAAAATTATGGTAAACTAAATATGAAAATTGGTAAGTATAAGCGAGCTTTACTGTTTTTTTTGATTTATTGTTTATTTTGGATAGGGATATCTATCGCATTATCTTTAATTATTGGAAGAAGTGATGATTTAACAAGACTAATTCCAATATCTGATATAGGATTAGAAACAGCCTTACTTTCTATTTTACTATTGCCATTATCTTCAATAATAGGTCTATTTATTGGGGGATATGGATTTTCTCCTCTTTTTTTATATGTCCATAAAAAAATCTTCAAATCTAAAATGGAATATGGGCTTTATGATAGACCTAAATTTCATAAATTCAAATACTTTTCGTCCGGTCTGTTTTCCGCATTAATGGCTATAAACTTCTCATTATTTCTGCTAACCCCAGAAATTGTGGCTTTCTCGAGGGGTGCTGTTCCTACCAGTCAAGCTGATTATGCTACAACCTTTGTAGTATTATTAGTAATAACCTTTTTTATTGCTACAATACTTTTCTCTACTACTTGGTTTTTAAGTGATTCAGGTATTATTTACTCCAATAAAAACAAGTTAGAAGAAACAAGTAATCCGCCTGAAGTACGTGCGATTGGGAGATGGTATGGACAATTTCTAAAAGGTTATGCTGGTGTATCAGTGATATTTTCATATTTTGAATTTATAACAATATTTCTGATAGAGACTGCCAGTTTAACTAATATATTCTCAATTTTATTGACAATCTTTATTCCCTTCCCATTTTTTATGATCCTTCCTTCTGTTCCAACTTTAATAATTTCAGATTCAATCAAACGACATAGAACTCAATATATTAGGAGATTTGCAGGAAAGTTAGGCATTATCAATTCAGTTGAATTTTCCTTTGAATTAAAAGAATAATTAAAAAAGTTTTTTTCTTTTGATAAATAGTATTTCATATAAATTAATCACTTATTGAACCTTAAACAAGCGTCGTTAGTATAGTCGTAGAATCCGCGCCTGCCATTTTCTAGTTGAAAGCAGAACGCGCGGGACCCGGGTTCAAATCCCGGACGACGCATTTAATATATTTGAAAATCTAGTTAGTTCTCCCCAAAAAAATAAGATTTCCTTTAAATTGAATTTTAATTTGTTTATCAATTGATGAAAAATCTATTCTGTAATTATCATTTATTAATAAATGATTTGATTGAAACCAACTTTTTACAAGAAGTATCTCCACTTTCTTGGTTGATACTTGATGAATTATTAAGTTATCAAGAAAGGGTATATACCTTTTTCAAAGAATTTTATCCAAAAGCATTACCCAAATCTGAATCTGAATGGGAACAAGCTTGTATTCAATATTTAAAAATAAAAGGAACATGGAAAGAGGTTAAAAAGTTCTTAATTTAAGAAATAATATTCTCTACCTATTGATGAATTTTCGTGAAAGGCCTGTTTCACGATGAAATTTTATTAGTATCATAGTTGAATCCATAATTATGAATTTTAAACAATTAATATATCAAGAAAAAGATAAAACAGCTTGGATCACATTAAATAGACCAGACGTGATGAACGCGTTAAGTATGCAACTTTCGGATGAGCTTGTATTAGCGATTGAGGAAGTTCGA
>JBHLLO010000041.1:0-24505 GCA_048885535.1 Candidatus Hermodarchaeota archaeon | reverse complement strand
TGTACATAAAAAATATAAGTTGACCAAGTTTATATCTAAAGGATATGATAACAAATCAATTCAAAAAACAACTTCTTATATTTATTTTATTTGGAGTTACATTATTATTGCCCTTTTTAGCGAGCTTTAGAATTGTTAGGACTCAAGAAGTTTATCCTATGATACAAGCATTTTCAGAAGATAGACTTTTATCGATTGATGATAGCGTGTATCCTCATCATGTAGAGGTCTCAATGGCAATAAGTGATACTGGAATAATTTTTGTAGGATGGAAGAACTCTGAAACCCATAATGGTGGTGGAGCGAGAGTTAGTATAGTAAAATCTCTTGATGGAGGAGAAACTTGGACCCATCCATATGATATGCCAATGTTTGAAGGACGATTTACTCGTCAATCAGATCCATGGCTTTATTGGTATAATGGTACAATATATTATGCATATTTAGAATTTGAAAGTGAATATCTTGTAGATCCTGAGGGAGGGTACCTTACTCAGATTACAGTGGCAAAAAGTGATGATGATGGAGAGACATGGACACCTGTTAATGCTACAAATGGAAATTACTTTGCAGATAAAGAAACATTTGTAGTTGGTGAAAAAAGTAAAATTTATGTTGCATATGATGATGCAGATATCAGTCCAACGGGGAATGCAACTGTTAGAGTGAGTAGATCATTAGATGGGGGAATCATTTATCAAGATAACTCAAGTTTGGGAGAAGATTTTTACTTTGTTGGTCCATATATTACTTTAAATAAAACAGGAGATCTTTTTATTGCATGGACATGGGCTCCTGTAGCAGGAGGTAACCTTTATTTTACCAGAAGTTCAGATGGTGGCTTGACTTTTGATATTCCAAAACTTATAAATCAAGATGGTAATTATTGCACGTTTGAAAGTATTGGTGGATTTGCTAGCAAAGCTACTTTACCTGTCCTTGAATTTGATCAAAATAACAGGCTTTATGTTCTTTGGGCTGATAAATTCGATCAAATAGGAGATACATGGGATGTCTATCTAAGATATTCGGATGATTTTGGAGCAAGTTGGAGTGATCGAATAAGAATCAATCCTTTAATTACAGGAAATCAATGGAACCCTGATATTGCAATTGATGAGTCAGGAAAGCTCCATATTGTATATTACAGCGAACAAGGAGGTAGCTACAGACCATATTACCGCACCTTAAATTTCACGGGAGTTGATCGAAATGAAACAGTATTTTCTGAAGAACTTGCGATCGCCCAGAGTTTTACTGCTAGCACTTTTTCTAGACCAGGAGAATATTTTTCTATTCAACTAGATAATAATAATATCCCACATATAGCTTGGTCTGATGCTCGAAATAATGAAATGGACATATTTTATTCCTATGGACTTACTTATGTACCGTCTCGATTTCCCTTAGAACTCGTGTTAATAGTCTTAACCACAGTAATTATAGGAGTTATTTCACTAGTAATGATACTTTACATCAGATATAAACGTGATCCACAAAAAATTGCGAGAAGAAAATTAGAAAAAAGGACAACGGATTATATGAAAACCTTCAGATATATTTGTAGTAATTGTCATGAATTTGCAAACACTTTAAGGGAGTATTGTGAGAGGTGTGGTGAGAAAAATACTCTTAAACGAGCCTCTAGAGAAGATTATCAAAATTTTCTGCCAGATTTAAAATAAAATAGTTTAAAAAGTAAAACCCTTTAAAAGGAGAAAAATGTTCAAAGTGCTTTTAAGAATTATCACTTAGAATTTCATTCTCGAGATTTGAAATGAAATCTTTTATTTTCACATTTTCAATCCTATTTTCATTCGATGTTCTTCTTTCATCATTTTTTATAAAATCGGCAAACAATGCGTTATCATTATCAATAAATTCCCAAAATTCATTATAAATATCTTTTAATGAAAGAATTTTCTCATTATCTTGTTCAATATCTTGCTCTTTCAAATCTATATCTACTTTCTGATATCCTCTAATTACATAATTTTTATCAATAAATGCTTGAAAATGGTGTTCACAAACCATCCCTTTTGGTATTGATACGGTAATTAGATGAGTACTTTTATATTGGGGAATTGCTATATCTTTCGAATTTTTGCATGTAGGACAGATAATATTAACATTCAAAATTACTACCTAAAATAAATTATTTAATACTCAAATTTACCCATAAATAAATTTATCAATAAAAAGTTAAATAGTCCGAATAAAAAGTGATTTACCAGTGCTTACACTGGTTAGTGTTAAAAATTGGACTCCAATTTTTTTTTAATCTACCATAAACACTTTTTATTAAGAATTAAAAGTTAAAATTCTAAATAAAGGTGATAATAGATGGTTGATTGGAATCTCGTTGCTGAAACGGCCCTGTACTATTTGCAGGAATTTATGGAATGGTTTCTTAGTATTCCTCTCTATGTTCAAATTTTAGTAGTTATTGGAATTGCTGCTGTTTTAGTTCTAACTGCTATTGGAGTGTACTATTTACTAAAAGGTGTGGTATATTTGATTTATTATATACTAAAAGGAGTATACTTACTTCTGAAAAGTATTGGTCTTCTATTCTACAAGCTATTTAAAACAATTTATTATGCAATTTCTGGAAAGCCTTGCTGCTCCATTGAACAAAAATCAGTAGAGCAAGAAGTAACCCCTCAATTACATAATGAATCTGAGATTAAGAAAAAAGAGCTATTAGAAGAAGAACTTGATATAGTTAACCCTAGAGCTGCTTATTGTACTGCTTGTGGTTCTGAATTTTCAGAGAGAATGCATCAACAACTAATTGAAAGAGGAATTGCTTATTGTGCCTTATGCGGTAAAGGATTTAAGATTAATATGATTGAAATGGAACAATATTGATCTTTTTTTTTTAAATCATTTAATATCGTAAGATCATTGAGTTTTTCTTGATAATTTAAATCCTAATAATCTTTATTTTCCTATTAGATAAATTAATCCATCTGCTATTGAACCTCGCCAACATATCATGTCATGCCCCCCCAAAAATTCTACGTAATGAACAGGATATCCTTTAGCTCGTAATGTTGTACGGAAATTCCGGTTAGAATTAAATAAATCTACATCACTTGTTTCCTCAAGAACGCCTACATCAAGATAAATTTTTAAATGCAATTTCTCACTTTGAGCAAATTGACGAACAAGCCATTCTGGCTTCTTTTCATCCTGCTTTGTCCACCAATGCTCGATACCATCAAGATCTTTTATTTGTTGAACCCAAAATTCTGCACCCGGATACCAAGAATAAGTTCCTGACATAGATAAGATATTACCAAATATCTCTGGATGTTTAAATGCTATATATGTAGAAGCGATCCCTCCATAACTAGCTCCAGCAATAGTAGACTGAGATGGATTTGTTGTAACATTGAAATTTTCTCGAATCCATGGTACTAATTCTTTAATAATGTAGTTCATGAATTTTGGGTTCGGGGGCAATTCGGCAGCTCTTTGAGCAATATTTATAGGTAGGAAATTTTCTACCATAATAGCAACTACTGGAGGAATTTTGTTATCAGCTATGAGATTATCAAGAGTCGAGGATGTTTTTGCTATTTCTTCAAATATTAGTCCATCAAATAATAAAAGAAAATGGTAAGGAGAATGCTTCTCAGAATAATTTGGGGGTGTATAGACTAGGATTTGCCGTTTTTTATTTAATATTTCACTGTGGGATATAAACTTTTCTACTTTACCATGATCAATATTAATTCTTTCCCCATACCAAAGCTGGGTGGGTGCATCTGGAGATTCGAATTCATTCAATGGAAACTGGAAGCCATCTACCTTAAATTGGTATAGTTTGGAATTAAAAGGGTCAGAAAAAACCAAGTTTCCATACTTAAAAATATTTTCAATTGGGTTTTTTGGTTCAAGTGGATTATTTTTGCTTAAGCAATATGTATCTCGTATTCCTTTAAGAATTTTATATGATTTGAAATATATGTCTGTATCTTCAATTCTTTCAAGGAAGCCCTCTTTTATATTTTCAATAACAAATAAATTATAACAAATAATATTTGCTACTTCCTCTTTTTCTCGAACTAGGAAAGTAATGATGTTATTTTTATCATCTCCTTCAATTCTTTCAAAGATAGGTGTTCCACTTTCTTCAATCTCTTTCCAAAAGTTTGAAACGGCCTCTTCCCCTGTAAGCCTAATTTCATCTCTAAGTCTTGATATCCTAGGGCTAATTGCTAGGGTTTCACTATTTTTTGTTATCATTTCAAAATATCCTTAAATCAAGAAAACATATAAGATCTTTCTCCCAGAAGCTAATATTAGTTTCAATACTTAGTTCAATATTTTTTCAAACAATTTAACACGAAGAGGTTTATTTTCCCAATGAGGGTAAGAAAAACCTAATTTTTTTACAAATTCCACAATTTCGGGTTTACAAAAAATCACAAATATTTCATTCTCTTTAGCTTTAACCTCATTTAAAAGAGTAAATTCAATTAATTCTTTAACATTTAGTTCATTTCCATAAGTTATCATCCATAATTCTTTACTAATTGGTCCCTCTTGGGTGCTGGGTTGTTTTAATTTAATTTTTTGTAAAATTGCATCATCTTTAACAAACCAATTTGAATTTTCTTCTCTAAGATAATCCAACGGTACAAATGACCAACCAATACAAATTTCATTCCCTGGACCAATATTTAACCTTTTATATATTTCCTTTGCCTTATTGAGAGAAAATTCATTAACACCTTTAATCTCTCTCTCATAAATGATCAAGTTTTCAGATTTAGATTCCAAAATTTCCATGCTCTTTTTTTCTTTGAACCCAAAATATTTAGCAAGTGCTAAAGATGCAACATTTTCTGAAGAAGTATCATATTGAGCGACTTTGGCTCCAACTTTTTTGGCATAATCTATTGCATATTTCATTAAAGCTTTCCCAACTCCCTTTTTCTGTAGATCAACCTTAACTCTCCCACCTTGTAACCATGCCATTCTACTTGGAAAAATTTTAACACGACCGAATCCTATTAATTGAGTTTTAGCTTTATCTTTAAAACCTCCATAATTCATGCAATTCGTATCTTTTAACCATGGCTCAATAATATTTGGGATGTAATCTTCCCCTTCCCATATATCTTTAGTTATTTCCAATATCTGTGGAATGTCATCATAATCTAGTTCCCTAAAATATAAATCCAAACCTCACCCTCCTTTATTTTGTTCTTTCTTTAAAATATCGGACAAAAATTCCATAATATGACACAATGGCTAAACTATAATGAACAAAAATACATGGAATAATCCCTAGAGTAAATAAAAGGTATCCAGTATAAAGACCTAAACAAAGAGAATAACAAAAGAAGATAGATACAATTCTTAAATTCTTATAAGAAAACCATGTATGGAGATGATAAACTGCAAAGATTAAACTTGAAATAAAGATTATAATTATCTTTTCCCGATATAAATGATTAAACATACCCATTAGATAATATCTAAAGATTAATTCTTCAATAGTCATAATTATTAGAAAACCTAGCCATCTCACAAGCTTATTATTATTTTCTATAAAAGAATTAATGACATCATGCTTTTTCATTATTTCGATAATTTCTGTATTATAACCATAAATTTCAATAATTTTTCCTAGTCCAAAAAGGAATAAGTATCCAAATATAAGAATCAGAACTACTATTAGATTAAATTCTCCTACGAGAAAGAAGTCTATAAATATACCAAAATAAACTGGAATTGTTAGTAGTAAAAATATGAAAAGAATAGTTATATACTTTATTTTCTTATTCAAATCCGCTTAAACCTTTTTGGAAACTCTTAGTGTTTAATCAATAATAATACATCTAATATGAAAATTTTTACTGGTCAAGTTATAAATATTAAAAAGATTAATCTTAATTAATTAAAGTAAGATAGATCGTTAAATTAGCCATTTGAGTCAAAAATATGACAGAAATATATCAAAAATTGGAAAAAATTGTTTCTGCAAAAAATATCTCAAATAGTATTTACGTAAGACATGCTTATTCGAGAAATGTAGACTTAGTACTGCAAGGTATACCTGATGTAGTAATAAGACCTAAAGATTCTAAAGAAATCTCAGAAATTTTAAAAGTTGCGAATGAAGAAAATATTCCTGTTATACCCCGTGGGGCTGGAATATGTGAATTTGGCGGTAGTAAGCCGATTGGAAACAATGGTATTGTTTTAGATATGAAAAGGATGAATAATGTAATTACATTAGATCATGATAATTTAATAGTTACTGTTGAAGCTGGTATTTCATGGGGAAAATTAAATGAATATTTATGCCAATATGGACTTTACACAGGATGCATGGGACCTGGATCTGGATTGTCTGCCTCAGTGGGAGGAGGAATTTCTCATCATTCTGTTGGAGGAGGAGGTTGTGCCAAGTATGGCGCTTGTACTAATCAATTAGTTTCATTAGAGGTCGTTCTACCTACTGGTGAAATTATCGAGACAGGGTCTCAAGCAAATAAGCATTCAAAATACCCTTTTAATAGATTTGGAAATGGGCCTGACTTAGCTGGGCTATTTTGTGGAGATAACGGCATTTTTGGCGTGAAAACAAAAATTTCTTTACAAATATTTCCTAAACCAGAATATGCTGCCTACAAATCGTTTCAACTCCCAAGGAAGGAAAGGGAAATCTCTGCCAATATTATGAAGCAGGTTAGACAAAAAGGGATAGATGTCTATGATCTAATGTATATGATGGATCTTTTTCTAAGAATTGGAGCACAAGAAAAATTTATGCCACTATGGGACCACTTAAAGAAAAAAAGAGGAATAATTTTCTATACGATTGAAGCCAATTCAGAAGAAGAATTAAAGCAAGAAGTTAAAAAGTTAGACAGAATTATGGAAAACAACAAAACTGAACCGCTAGGTCCTGAAATTTCTGATGGGAATATTGCAAAGTGGCATTATACCGAACAAGGTCATTGGCAATTCTATCATAATTTGTGGGGTATTTTTCCAACAATGCAGCCTTTATCCGCAGAATGTTTCGCGCCAATCGATATTTATCCTAAAATTTTAGATGATATTGACCAATGGGACATAGAACACGATCCGGATATGAGAAAAATATTTGAAATCACGAATATTCGCCCAATATCAGGAAGTGGACCAATAATGTTAATAGATGGAAACAATGTAGAAATAACTTGCGGATTTACAAGTTTTTGGAGTTATTACGATGGAAAAATACACAAAATTATTGAAGAGTTAAATTTTAAGCTATGGAGATCATTATTAGAAAGGGTTACTAAATATGGAGTGCAATGGTATATGATGGGAGATTATATGTCTCGTTTGATGGTTGATATTGGAGCCTATTCAGAAGATTATTACAACTTAATGAAATCTATTAAAAAATTATTAGATCCGAATATGATTTTAAGTAGAGGAAAATTTAACTTTTGGGGTTAAAGGTGATAATTAATATAAATAATACAAGAATCATGAATAGGAATAAGATTTGTGTAATCACAGGAGCTACTTCAGGGATTGGTAAAGAAACAGCCTTACAACTAGCAAGGATGGGATATTATATAGTAATGATATGTCGAAATCAAGAGAAAACAGAATTTGTCCAAACTGAAATAAAGGAAAAAACAAAAAATCAAAATATCGATCTTTTAATTGGTGACCTCGCATCTTTAAAATCAGTAGAAAATGTAGCTAAAGAATATATACAAAAATATGAATGCTTACATGTTCTAATAAACAATGCAGGAGTGTTCAATAGAACTCGAAAAGAGACTGAAGACGGATATGAGTGTACTTTTGCCATCGATTATTTGGCACATTTCTTACTAACAAATCTATTACTTAATATAATTAAGAGCAGCGCCCCTTCCCGAATTATAAATGTGTCATCTAATATTCATCTTTATTTTAAAATAAATTTTGATGATTTAATGTCTGAAAAAAAATATTCTTCTCAAAAAGCATATGCAAATGCTAAATTTGCGCTAGTATTATTCACTTATGAATTAGCTCGTAGATTAAATGGGACAGGTGTAACTGTTAATGCACTTCATCCTGGTCATGCGAGAACAAAAATGACAATTCCAACCAAAAAAATTTCCAAAATCTTTTTATCCTTAATGTCGCCAATGATAAAAAGCCCAGAAGAAGCAGCAAAAACGTCAGTATATCTCGCTTCATCACCTGAAGTAGAAGGAGTCACTGGCAAATATTTCAAGAATTGTAAACCTGTAAAATCACATAAATTAACATATGAAGAATCTCTACAATATAAACTGTGGGAGATTAGTCAAAAGTTGGTTAATATAAAAAAATAATATTAATATTAAACAAAATGAGTGAATTAAAATATTTAAGGAAAGAATGGAAAGCAATCTTCTCATGTATAAGACTTTAGATTTACTAAAGTGTGCAGATGGGATGCGGAGATTGTGGTTATGCCATTAGAACTGCCGTTGGAAGATATTTAACTTGTCCCGTTAAAGAAGCAAAGGAAGATGAAGGATTCGAACTCTACTTTTCGCGAGGTAGAATGAATGTTCTTAAAAGCATTCTACAGGGACAGATTCCTCTGAGTAAGGAATTGGCTGAATGGGTTTACCAGTGTAGTGAGTGTAAAAATTGCACTGAAGTTTGCCATATGACTCAAAATGAAAACATAATACTTCCTACCTGTAACTGGATTGATCATGTTAAAGTATGGGAGGCATTAAGGAAAGATTTAGTCGAAGCTGGCTTTGCACCTCTTGTACGACATGATAGTTTGCTTGAATATATGAATGAAGATAAGATGAGGAATCCATATGGAGAGGAGAAAAAGAAAAAACTCGACTGGATAAATCAATTTCCTGAACTTAAGGGAGCTGGAGAATTGATGTTTTTTGGTGGGTGTACAATGCCCTTGAGACAAGTAACTACTTTGAAGAATATGATGAAGATTTTAACAACAGCAGGAAAAAATATTGCCATATCTAGGGATGAATGGTGCTGTGGATCTATAGCCCTACGGATTGGTGACGAAAAATCTTTATCTGAATTAATTAAGCATAATGTTAATGTCTTTAAAAGTAAGGGGACTAAAACTTTATTTACTGCCTGTGCGGGATGTTATCGAACATGGAAAAAAGATTATCCCGAAATAATTGGTGATAAATTGCCATTTGAAGTAAAACATATAACAGAGATATTAATAGACTTGCTTAGAAACAAACAAATTGCATTTAAAAGCGAATTTGGAGATAAAGTTAAGGTCACATATCATGATCCTTGTCACTTAGGGCGCCATATGAATTTATATGATGTTCCAAGAGAAGTAATAAAAATGATCCCTGGAATAGAGCTAATTGAAATGAAAAGAAATAGAAAAAATGCATGGTGTTGCGGAGCAGGGGGAGGGGTAAAAAGCCAGTTTTCTGACTTGGCAATTAAAATATCAATGGAAAGGGTTCAAGAAGCAATTGACTCTGGTGCCCAAGTACTGTTAACCAGTTGTCCGTTTTGCATCGGGAATTTAAATGACTCCCTTAGAGAGATGAATCAGGCAGCTGAAAATAAGATAAAAATAATGGACATTATTGATTTTGTTGCTTCCAAAATCTAAGAATCATAATCTCCTTCATGCCAATTATAATCATTGTATCCCCTTTCTTCTTCTTCTTTAAATTCTTCATCCCAATCTTTTTCCTCTTCTATTAATTCCTTTTTATAATGATCAAGTTCATTCAATTCATTTGCTTTTATTAGAACCGAATCATCATATATTCTGGATTTTATACTTTTAAGACTTTTTTTCATATTTATGACCACCATGTATAATTATTATTTAGTACTCCTAATTCCAATAAATACATTCTAAAACCAATCTTTTAAAAATACCTATTTAAAAAATTATCTCCTTTTTGATTTTTCTTTATAAAAATTCATTGTTTTCACATTAAATCTTTGATTTTATAAATTTAAAACTCGAGATTCTCCTTTTTCCTGTATAAAATTACCTCAGAGAAGTATTATATATCATGAAGTTCTATATATTTTTTAAAAAAAATTTTACATTACAAATTTGTTGAAGTTAAATGCATAAACCGAAGTATTTAACAGAAGAAGAGATACACAATTTATTAACAGCTCCTTTAACTGAAGATGAAATTAATAAATGTAGCAAAAATCATCTCTTAGTAAACGTTCGAGAGCATATAGTTACGGGGAGTACTGAACCAGGATCGATATATTTCAAAACTAAAGAAGGTCGTGAGATTTTAGACTGTACATCTCAGGCTTGGGTATTCAATTTAGGACATAACAATCCAGATATTAGTTATACTTTAGGTTTGCAATCTCAAATAAATACTCATACATGGTCCTATTTTTTAACTCCAGTTAGAATAAGATTCACTAATAAGATAGCAGAGATCGCCCCTGGTCAATTAAAAGGTGGTAGGGTGAGTGTTAACAACTCCGGAGGTGGGTGGGCTCTTGAGTGTTCATTGAGAGTAGCAATGATCAATAATAAGAGAGGAGATCAGTTTATCGTTTTTAGAAGGGCTTATCACGGTTCAAGTTTAGTAATGATGGGTGCTTCTCAGCGTTTACCCATGAGGTTTTCTGGTTTTGGACGTGAACACTGGATGCGAGTTTTTTATCCATATTGTTATCGATGCCCCTGGAATTATCAAGAAGGTTATAGGGGATTACGCGATAAATCATGTAACCTTGAATGTTTAGAAATGGTTCGCCAAAAAATAGAGATGTATGCAAACGGCACTCCAATTGGGTGTATCATTGAACCAATGCAAGGTCCAGGAGGGCAAATTCCTGCTCCAGTAGATTTTTTAATGGGTTTAAAAGAATTATGTAAAAAGAATAACATTTTATTGATATATGATGAGGCTCAAACTGGATTTGGACGTACTGGAAAAATGTTTGCAACGGAATGGTATGAATCAACTTATAATAAAGACGTTTCTCCAGATATTATGACGTTAACTAAAGCTGCAGCAGCGGGAGTTCCAATAGGAATTACTATAGCTTCACCTAAATTACGTGGATTGACAGAATTTGAAGAACATTCAACTTTTTCCTCACCTCCATTAGCAATGGCCTCATGTTTAATAAACATTGAAATTTTACTAAAACATAAGATACCTGAAAATGCTGCAAAGCAGGGTAGTAAAATCTCCTCATTTATCAAGGATCTCTCAGAAGAACTTCCACAGATTGGTGATATCAGGGGACCTGGGTTATTTATTGGAGTTGAGTTTATAAAAGATGTTGAATCTCGTGAACCTCATAATGAGTTATTAAACAAGATGATTCACATTGGGTGGAAAAATGGAATCTTTTTTGGTGAACAGATGCAGATTATGTCTACAGCGGGCTATTACATCCAAAACACTTTAAAAATAAAACCCCCACTTGTTATAAATGACGAAGAAACTGATAAGGTATGCGAACTATTTGAAAAATCTCTAATAGAAGCCTTAAAATCTCTCTAATTTTTTTATTTTCTCAAATCGGTATTATCATTAATCAAGTTCTCTTAATAAAGAAATTTTAGCTAATACTTTAAAGAGAATAAAAATATTATAAAAGGATCTCGATTTTATTTTATCATGGAGGATTTTTCAATTTATCTGCAACCTACGGAATTCTTTGACTTTGACAAAAGAATCGTAAAAAACCAAGTAAATGATATCGTTAAAGGGTTAGAAACCGTCAAAGAAAAAGCTATTGCATTATTTTATTGGGTAAGAAATGAAATTAAATACAATATGGCAACATATTTACCCAATTCAAAATCTAATTTCAAGGCAAGTGTTACTTTACGAAGAAGAAACGGTTTTTGTGTGTCTAAATCTATTTTATTATCTTCCTTTGCAAGAGCTATTGAAATTCCTGCTCGTATTCATTTAGCTGATTTAATAAATCATAAAGTTTCTCAAAGGGTTATTGATTTCATGGGCCATAATGTTATGTATTACCATGGATATAGTGAATTTTATTTAGATGGGAAATGGTTAAAGTTAACACCGTCTTTCGATACTGCAACTGCTAAAAAAGGAGGTTTCCTTCCGATGGTGGAATTTGATGGTGAATCTGATGCGGTTTTCCCCCCCTATGATGATGAAGGTAATCTTTTTGGGGAATATATAAAAGATAGAGGAATTTATGCTGATTTACCTTTAGAAGAAATAGATCACGTTTTTGAAGAGAAATACGAGAAATATGCAAGATATAAAAATGGACTTTCTATTAATTCCATGAAAGGAGAAGAAGTTTTTAAATACAAGAAGTAAAGAAAGATCTTCAATTAGATAAACTATGGCTCTCAATTTATTTTTAATAATGAGAAATTAAGAAGGAAACAAATTTTAAAATTAAATGCAATTTAACTATTAATTATATTTAGTTTTAATAAATAAATGATAATGAGTTAGTTAAAATGTCACCAGTTGGAATTGTTCTTTATGAAATAGATGAATCTTTTGGACCTAATATCCGTGCGGAATATTACTTAACCGAAAGTAACAAAATATCAGCTGAAATTTTAAAGGAATTTATAGAAAATCATATTGAGAAGGAATTTCTGAATGTTTCCGTGCGAAAAAATGAATTAAGGTATTTTTCTAGCAAGGTTGATGCAAAAACTATTGAAAAAGATAATCTATACATAGCATTTATTCTAAAAGAAGAAGAAGATCTAGTGTCAATGAAAAGCGTGATAAAGCAGATTGCAGGTAAAATAATCCAAAACTTTTCTAAAGATAGAACCCGAATGGAAGATTTATTAAAGAGCGAATTGAATTCGATTTTTTCATTGATAGAAAGATTAAAAGAGCCTACTTTAATTAAAGATACCATAAATGAGAAAACTAAAAAAATGCTAGACAACGGTAAACTACAAGAAGCAAGAGAATTGATTGCCCTTGGTGAAGAGGTACCTGAAAAATTATCAGAAGAAGTTGTACTTGCTGAACAACTTCTTAATGAAAAAATGTACAAAAAAGCTAAAAAAAGCTTTTTAAAAGCAGCAGAATTAGCGGGAACTATTCAAGAGTTAGAAATACAATCTTTTTTGGAAAGTAAAGCGGAACAAGTTGATGCATTTCCCGAATTAATCAAAGAGCGTGATTTAATGCTAAAAGAGGTTGAAAGGCTAATAGAACTGTTCCATCAAAATAAGCTCCATTTATACCATGAAATGATAAAACCAGTAAATAGATTAATCAACATATCAAATTCTTTTGAAGAACCAGGTATATCTGAATCTTTGTCTAAAATTTCTGATGATATTAAAAGAGCTGATCAACTAGCGAAAGAATTATTCAGTTTGGATAAGAAATTTAAAGATTATTTCCAAAATTTTCAAAAATAAATAGTAAAAAACCCAAATATAACATGATTTTAACTTTCTAAATCCTCAGAAGGGGCTTCCTCCTCAGGAGGTTTATATTCTCCTATATCTGGGAATAAAATCTTTGCGATATTCCAACCTTCTTTACTAGGATAAGTAAGCGCATTAGAGATTAATTCTTCACCTGTCTTATTATCAAGCTCGAATTTGTGAATATTTGGATTATTTTCCAATATCAATTCAAATTTCGCTCCAGCACTTCCTGTTGGGACTATTAGTATAGCGGCATCAATTGCATCTGTGTCGATAGCATCCTTTAAGCGTTTGGCAGCATAATACCCTGCGACTCCTGCACTTCGATCAAATGTTTTTATTGAAGGTATTTCAAGACCCCATTTCTTATCACCAACTTCAACTAAAGCCGCTAATGTCTGACTTCTTTTACCCAACATGAACTTATATTCCATCTGTGTTTTAAACTTCTTGCCTTTTTCTTCACCAATCTTGATAATACTCTTTAAAGTTGCTCCAGCTACAGAAGATGGGTTCACATCTATGGCATACTCTTCTTCTGCTAGAATTTCTTCAATCGTTTTCTTTATAACCTCTCGAGGTTTTGAAAAATCAACAATTTCTTCCTCCTCAATTGTAGGCGGTTTTGGAGATGCAACTATTTCAGCTCCAACCTCCATTAGTTCTTCTACACTCATCTCTTCCATTACAATTTTTTCGATGAACCTTCTGCAGAGTTTAATAGAACCCCTTGGATTTCCTTGAGTTTTTTCATAAATCATTTCAATTATTTTTTCATTTAAGGGGAACAATGGATAGAGAGGAGGATTCAAATTATTATCATCCCAAAAAGTCTCCATTGTTCTTGAATAAAATATTTTTAGATCATTAAGACTGAATGGCTTTAGATCTTGCTCAGGTTCCATTCGTGAGCGTAGAGGTTGGTCTGCTATTTCTAGAATACGAGGCCAAATCTCCTTCAAAACCGCAACAATAATAACTAAGCCTTTTACTTCATTATATAATCTCTTTAATATTTCAAGAAATTTTTGTTCAGCAGCTTCACCAAGCATACGATATGGAGATTCTAATTCATCAAAATATAAAATAAGAACAGTATCCAAATTCTCTGTAATAATTTTAATCATAGCTAGGCACACATCATCCTCCTCGACGACGCTATTAATTCCTAGTTCAGTTAGCTCTTCATCCTCTAAATCCTCGCCAAGTAGCCATCGTTCTGCTAAAGCTTTCTTACTTTTGTCAAGTTGGTATAGGACTAAGGCTTTAACACAATCTGCGAAAACACCAGGGAATTCTCTTATTCCCTTTTGGATTACTTCGTCAACTTTGGGTTTTTGAAAAATGCCCCCTTTTTTTCCACCCCATTTCTCTCTTACTAACTTTTCTGAGACTTTATCAAGAATTTCAGCACCTAATTCTTCAATCAGGCATGTATATACATGAAGTAAAACCCTAATACTTGCTGGAGGGCTAGGTACATAGACTATGTTCCAATCTACTGGTTCCATCTGACTTACTTCGATTTCCTCTTCCTCTTCAGTTTGTTCCATCTTTTTCTTATTTTCACGTTCTTTATCCTTAAAGGAGTGGTATGCATGTGTTTTACCTGTTCCAGCACTTCCGAGGATTGGAATTAATCGACTACTTCGATCTCGATAAGTTTGGCGAACTAATCTATACACTTCTCTATCTATGTAACTTCGAGGGCGAGCTACATCGATACGATCGGGGATATCTCCCCTTGAGACGAAATTTGAGAAGGGTAGGATTGGTGCTTCTCGTAAAACATCTAGATACATTTCTTTGTCATCTTCTGAAAGCGAATCATACATAAAATTCTATCCCGTTTACTTTTTTCTAACCATTATTAATATTAAATTTCAAAACTTTTATTTGGAATAAATTTATTAATCTATTCAATTTTTTCTAGAATATAAGCTGTTAGTTTTTTAGCTTTTATGTATTTATATTAAAATTCAAATTTAAAAATTTATTCAAGCAAATAATTATTAGGTGAGAAGTGAATTCATGCCACCAGAAGAAAGAGATGAAGATGAAGAGGATGAGGATGAATCTGAAGATCCATTTAATATTTTTAAAAAGTTTGGAGATCCAGAAAAGATTTTTAAGAATTTCGATATTGGACAATTCTTTAATCCGGAGCAATTTCAACAGATATTCAAGGAAGTTTTCAAACAAATTATGAAAGATTTGCCAAAAGATTTTCAAAACATGTCTCCAGAGGAAATTACAAGAGAGATTTGGAAGAATCGACATAAATATTTTAAAGGACCAATAATGTATGGCTTCAATATTACCTCTGGACCTGATGGAAAGCCAATTATTGATTCTTTTGGTACAATAAAACCCGAAACCTTCACTGGGAAAACGAAGGTAAAAAAAGAAAGAGAGCCATTAGTAGAAGTTAGCGAGGATGCAAATCAAATCATAGTTGTGGCAGAGATGCCAGGAGTTACTAGGGATGATATAGAATTAAAAGCAACAACGCGCTCTTTAACCATATCAACTAAACCAGACTCAAATAGAAAATACTTTAAAGAAGTAAAATTACCTACTGCAATCAATTCTGATTACGCTAAAGCGCGTTATGTTAATGGTATACTTGAAATAAAGTTAAAAAAGATTGATGAGAAGAAAACTAATATAAAAATTGATTAACACGACAATTAAGAACTACAAAAAAAGTTACTCTTCTTCCTCTTTTGCGACTTCTTCTAAGAGTATACTTTTCAAAATGTTTTTGTCGGCCTCTTCTATCTTATCATGTGGTGTTAGAACTTTATAGATATATAGCTCTTCTCTTTGTCCGTGTGAAATAACTTTTTCCCAATCCATGTTAATTTTAGATGTAACCTTTGATATTAAAAAAATTTTCGTTTTTTCATTCGAAAAAAGGGAACATAATTTCAACAAGATGTTTTACTAAAAAAAGCTAAATTTAAAACGAAAATGTTAATATCTTTAGCTCTAATTAAGATATTTAGACTTTTAGTTTCAAAACTAAATTCTGTTGGTGATTACTTGACAATTTAAATGATTATCAAAAAAGTAAAAACTTTTAGGATATAAGTATTAGGCTTTTAGATCTTTTTGATCTTCGTGAAACGCCAATTTCACGTCTAATTCGCTATATTGGTGTACTATTTACATATTATTCTATTCAATATTAATCAGTTAATATGAAATCTTCTGAATTTTTCCTTGAGGTCCTTAATAAATTGTGGGTTTATATTTTCTTTTTCCACAAAAATGTTATTATATTTAAATCCTGCTCTAGCATTATGACCTCCTCCACCAAATTCGGTTGCAAAATCCCTACAGTTGATATAATTACTAGAAATAATAATTTCATTAAACCTTGTGTCAATTCCAATATAAACTTTTATATCTGGATATTGATTCTTAAGTAAATCAGTAACTTTTCCTCCACTTATTTTTGAAAATGAAATTGCTATATTTCCAAAATCCTCAATAGTTATAATCTCAGCACGTTTTAAAGCGGAAGCTGATTCTTCTTTAAACCAAGATTGTAATTCCTCTAATTGTGTTCTATACCATCGATTTTGAAAACTTCCTTTCGATAGTAGTGAAACTAACTTAATCTTCTCTTGATATTTGTTTTCTCCCCTATTATATCCAATAATTAATTGTAACTCATTTGCAAATGGATACTTATTATTTTTAAAATCAGAGTCCCTAGCTAATTCAGCAAGCTTTAATGCTACAGAATCATTAGGTAAGTAATGATCTTTAACTATTTCGGCAGCACACTTTAAAGGGTCATTTACATAAAGATTTGTAACATTCTTAATCCTGTCTTTAATTTTCTTATTAACTATATGGTGGTCAAACCAAAATAATTTACAACCTTTTTTTTTAAGTTCTTCAAATATAGGAAATAGTTCTAGAAAATCCTTATTAAAACCAATATCTGTTATTATTAATTTGTGTGGGGTAGAACCCAATTTTAAGACATTTTTAACTTTATCAACAAAATCTAAATAATGAGCAAAGAATTGTTTAAATATATGGGTATCTTTCTGAGGAAATAAATTAAAAAATCTTTTTATAATTGCTTGAGATGCTATTCCGTCTAAATCATGCTCATGAGTTATTGAAATAATCATATTAGTTTTCGCAAATTACATTCTTAAAAATATTTTAAATATGGTTTAACTTTCTTTTTTCCTTTTGGATCTGAAACAGCTTCTAAAATTTTTTTAGATAACTCTTTCTTTTTTCTGAAATATATTTCCATCCTTTCATCCTTAGATTTATTGGGATATCTCAGTTCTAAGGCTGGATCCCTCCTTTCACATCCACCCCTCCTCATACAACAGTAAGAAAGTGACCCAAAACACACTAAATCGCTATCCCATTGGTTTTCTTTTGAAAATGCCTCTTTTATTTTAATAAAGTCTTTCGAAGATAACCCAATCTCTCGAAGAGTTTCATCTCTCTTACATTTAAACTCGAATGCCAGAGAGTGCCCTGGTTTGCAACAAAATGTTAACCCACGATAGTCAGCACCCATACATATATGAATTGGGGCGTTCTTTTCCCACCCTGGAATATCTCTGATTTTTTTTCGATCTAATTTCCCCATAATTTAAATAAAAGATGATTACAATAATAATAAAAATAGTTAAAGAGTTTTTAATCTTCCATTTTGCGAAAGTTTAATGAAAAGTAACCTTGTAAAGCTTATAGGGCTCGGTGGGGGAATCGAACCCCCGTCTCCTCGAAAAGAGAGGAATTCTCTCATTCTCTAAGGATTCACATTAGGGCGTTATGGAAATTTTTTCCATATTTGTCCCCAATACTAACCACTATACGAACCGAGCCATTAAAGAAAAAATTTAGGGTATGAACAATAATTATTACTAGAAAAAAAATTTATTGTTTATTAGAATTCTTCCTTTTTCTAAATATCATAATTTACCTATTTACAGCGGATAAGTAGAATAAATTAATAAAGTAGCATTGAATAAAGAATATTTAATTAACATCAAATTCAATAATAACCAAGAAAAATATTCAGTTGAAAGCTAAGTTTATACCATATTTTCATGGCTTATTAATTTGCATTATAACAATTAGCCAATTTTCTCTCATTAATGTAGAGGGTTATAAGTATAAAAATATTCGTCCTAATGCATTTGAGAATTTAAATCCAATGACAAGATCAGTGGAAATTATAAAAATTGCTGATATTTTGGACGGAAATCTAGAAGACTTAATTGTAATAGATAATTTAGCTTATTGTGCGGCAGGACCTGGAGGTCTTAAGATAATTAATATAACAGATGTTTATAATTTAACCAAGATTTCCGAATATGATAAGGGCGGATATATAACAGGGATTAGCATTTCGGGGAACCATGCGTATCTAACAATTAAAAACTTTGGACTAAAGATAATCGATATCTCTGATCCATTTTCTCCAAATGAAATTGGGGTATATTATGATGAGAGTTACGCCAATGATGTAGTTGTTAATGGACCTTATGCGTATCTTGTAAATGGACCTGAAGGATTCAAAATTATTGATGTATCTAATCCTTCCGCACCGAAAAAAGTTGCACAAATGGATATTGTTGGAATGTGGGAAAGTGCGACAGGAATTTATATCTCTGGACATTATGCTTATCTAACAATTAATTTTTATGGTTTAAAAATAATTGATATTTCCAACCCCATTTCCCCCCAAGAGATCGGGCAATATTATGATGGGAGTTTACCTGCTGCAGTTTGTGTTTCTGGATCTTTTGCTTATCTAGCTTTAGAAACGGCTTTTGGGGGTGAGGGTATTGAAATTATCGATATTACCAATCCTTCAGCCCCAGTAAAAGCTGGAGAGTATATTGAAGGAGGAATGGGGCGAGCAAATGATATTATTATCAATGAATCTATTGCTTATATTGCAGATGGAATGGATGGTTTAGAAATTATTAATATCTCTAACCCTTACTTTCTAACCAAAATAGGTCAATATAACGATGGTAATTATGCTAAAGGAATATTTTTTTCAGGAAATTATGCCTATGTTGCCCAAGGGCGAGACGGTTTAGCAATAATTAACGTTTCTAATTCATCCTCACTTGCTAAAGTTAACCAATATGATGATATTAGTTTTATAAATGATGTTTATGTATCTGGTGATTATGCTTATTTGGCAGCGTTAGGAAGAGGATTGCGTATTATTAATATTTCCAATCCATCAACACCAAAATTTATTGGAGGATGTGAAACTGGTGATGCTCAGAAAGTATTTGTGGATCGTGGTTTTGCTTATATAGCTGCTGGAGATCAAGGTTTTGCAATTATTAATATTTCTAACCCTTACACACCAACATTGTTATATCAGAATAATTCTGCACATATCTCTGATATTCATGTTATTGATTACAAACGTGGTAAACAATATGCTTACACAGTTGGGAATTATGGTTTACGGATCATTAATGTTCATGATTGTTTTGAACCGTTCTTAGTAGGGCAATATTATACAAGACATGCGGCTCATATATCTCTATCTGATAAATACGCTTTTGTTGGTCAGTATGATGAAGGATTTGAAATTATCGACATCTTTTTTCCATCCAGGCCTCAAAAGGTAGGAGATTATGCTTTTGCTTCCCACAATCGTTTAAATGATATCTATGTGTCTGGTAAGTATGCTTATGTAGGAACTGGCCTTTCTGGGTTAGAAATTATCGATATTTCTGTTCCATCTTCACCCAAACTGATAGGGAGTTGTAGAGTGGGCGGAATATATGGTGTTCATGTCTCTGAGTTTTATGCCTTTGTAACTAATTATTATAATGGATTACAGATTATAGACATTTCCAATCCTAAATTTCCGTTTAAAGTAGGACAATTTGATGATGGGGGAGATGCCGAGAATCTATTTGTTTTGGGGAATTATGTATATTTCGCTGATGGGGAAGATGGTTTAGAAATTCTAAATTTTAGTAGTAATCCATGGATTATAGTAAATTACTATTTGTCTTTTATCTCTTGCATATTGGTTGGAATTTCAATTTATCTAATCACCTTGAAATTTAAGCGAAAACAAGTAAGAAAGCAAAACCACTAAAAAAGTATTAATAAAGACTATATATTTTGTTTTAAAATATAGTTTAAAAACATATTAACAGCATCTTCAAGGTGACCAGTGTTATCAATAGTAAAGTCAGCCTCTGGATAATTTTGATTATTTTTTGCTCTTTCTATCCTCTCATTCAATCGATTTCCAGTCTCTCTGGCACGTTTTCTCAGACGCTTTAAAGTAATTTCAAGTGGCACTTCTATAAATATAACTTTAATGTTTTCATAAGTCTCTCTTGCTTTTGACACAATCTTTCTGCTTACATTTATAGCTACAGGATGACCCTTTTGTAATAAATCATCAATTTCAATAGGAACTCCATAATCCAATCCATAAATATGCCATTCTAAAGCGAACTTTCCCTCTTGGGATAAAACTTGAAATTCTTCAGGTGAAACGGAAATATTATCTTCTGTTTCTGAGGGAGGGCGTGTTATATATCTTTTTGGAGCATATAACTTTTTTAAACTAGTAGGGTATCTTTCAATAGCTCCTTGAATAATTGAATCTTTCCCTGAACCAGAATTACCAACTACTAAAAATAAAGTTCCTTTGAATTTTTTTCTCATAATCTCTATCTTTCATGGGAATTAATTCTATCTTAACTAGAAAAAATAATAAGAGATTTATTAATAGTTATTGATATTATACATAGTATTAATTTTAAGATCATCCCTTATTATGAAAAACAATACTCAATTTGAAGACTCTGATATATTAGATGTTAGAGAAAGTTTCCAGAGATATTTAGATGTTATTTTTCAAATCTCTAAAAAAAAAAAAGGAGGTTGGGTCTCAAATAAAGAAATTGCTGAAACTCTTGAAGTTGAACCTGCTTCTGTATCTGGTATGCTTGAAAAACTGAAAAAGAGAGGCTACATAAGATGGGAACCTAGAAAAGCAATACGACTTACTGAAGAGGGAAAAAAAATCGCTATTCAGCTAGATGAAATTCACGAGCTCCTAAGAATTTTCTTTAAAGAAGTATTAAAAATTGAAGATGATCAAGTTGTTGAAAAAATAACCCATGAAATTGAACATCATATTACTCAAGATATAAAAAATTCTCTTAAGAAATTTCTTTCTAATTATATAGAATAAACTTAATTAATATTATTCCTTCAAAATTCTCAAATATCAAATTCTTATATTGATTTAAAATGTCCCAGAAACTTAAAGAAAACATTGAAGTAGTTAACAATTATTTCTCAAATTTTACCAATTTTATTGAAGTGACAGATTTCAGATCCTTCCTTCTATTTACCCTTACTAGTCAAGTGTCTATGGATGTTATGGCACAACTTGGATTAGGGGGGAGTAAAGAGATTATTAATTTACCCTACAGTCCCATACATAAAATATATTTTCAAAAAATAAATTTGTTTTCTGCCGGTACTATGATAATTTATTGTAAAAACGATCCTATTTCTGATAAATTTCTCTTAGAAAAAGAACATGAAATTTTTAAAAAATATCTGAATTCCAATGAGATGGCTTTAGCTTTTCGAGGTAAAGAAAAATTTTCTCTTCCCTTAATTAGCGATTGTAGCGCTTTAGATAATTCTATATTAACCATTAAAGTTGATGATCTCTTCCATTCTATAGAATCTTTTACTTCATATTTGCAACCTAACATAGTATTTGTAATAAATGCCAAAAGTAAATCTGAGCCAGATTTAATCTTTACATTTAATATGATGCCTCAGCTACCTAGCAAATTAGATGAAAACGTTTTAAAAATTGACGTTTACTTAGATTATGAATATAAAACGAGAGGTATTACTTATATAAAGCGCGAGGAAGATCATACAATCAAATTTCTAACAGATATTAAAGAAGTTAGTCATTCAGAATTATATAAATCAGCATATTCTTTAGTCTTAAGAGTAAAATCTTTTGAAAGACTCTATTAAGTCAAAAAAAATAAAAATTTATCAAATACCTTTTTTCTTTCATATTCGTTATAAATTAAGTCATTAACACCATTAAAGGATTAATAGAATTGATTTATATATCATCCGACAAAATATAATTATTAATTAACTTAATCCCATACAATAATTCCATGTTTTATTAATTAAGGGTTGAAAAAGTTGAAGATCATAACAATAAATCTACCAGAAAAGTATTTAGCAGCAATTCAAACTTTAAATGACTTAGGAGTATATCCGTCAAGAAGTGAAGCTATTAGAATTGCTTTAAGAGATTTCTTAAAAGATGAGCTGGAAATGTATAAGAATTTAGAAGATACATCATTTAAAATACTCTTACGAAGTAGCTTAAATAACAAGTAAAAAACTATTTTTATTTTTTAATTTTTTAAGGATTTTAATCCAAATTAACTAATAGTCCACATTTATTACATTTCTTTACACCACGAAATAGAGAATTTCCACATTCAGGACAAGTATACCTCTTTTCTTCTTCCTCCACAAATTTTTCTGTACCATATTCTTTCCAAAATGGAATGGTACGTAATATAACTTTCTTGGCAACAGGGATAGGGAAATTATCGATAAACTTACATGGAAAATCATTACATTGATAACAGCCTTTAATCCCTTTATTTGCATTACATTTCTTAATTTGACATGCCCGACATACAGGAAAAACAACACCAGAAGATAAACAACCCGTACAAGCTATATCTTCAACGGTTTTGGCAAAAGATTTATACACGGGCAATAAAACTTGCTTAAACTTCTCATTATTATCTCTATGGGCTATATAAATCGAACATACTCCACAGTACAACCCGCAAGGAGCTAAAAGTTCTTCTTTTACTTCCACCATTTTTCTTTTTGGTCCTATATTTTTTGTTTTTATTAGATAGAATAATTTCTTCTTAATATATAAATAACTTCACATCATAATATCTTTAAGATATGAATTGTGATTACTTTTTGATGGAATAATGAAAATAGCAAGATATTATAGTAATGATGATATAAGACAAGATGAAATTCCAAAACCAACTATTGGTCCTGGAGAACTATTAGTAAAAATAAAAAAATCAGGAATTTGTGGTTCTGATATTTTAGAATATTATAGGTTCGCAAAAATGAAAAAACTTGGGGTTGATAGTTTAATTCTCGGTCACGAAATTGCTGGTGATATTGTTGAAGTTGGAGAAGGGGTAAAAAAATTTAAAGTAGGAGATCGTGTATTTGTTTCTCATCATGTACCTTGTTTTGATTGTCATTATTGTAATCAAGGACATCATACGGCATGCAATCTATTACATAATACCAATTTTGATCCAGGTGGTTTTGCTGAATACGTAAGAATACCTAAAATTAATATTGAAAACAAAGGAGTTTACATTTTAGATACATCAATATCATACGAAGAAGCAGTATTTATTGAACCATTAGGATGTGTTTGTCGTGCTCAAAGGCTAGCTAATATAAGAAAAGGTTTGACTATTCTAGTTTTAGGTGCTGGAGTTTCAGGAATTCTTAATATTCAATTAGCTAAATTGAGAGGAGCAGAAAAAATTTTTGCTACAGATTTGGATGATTTTAGATTAAATATGGCTAAAAAGTTTGGGGCTGATATTATATTTCATGCTACCTATGATGACATTCCTTCAAAAATTAAAGAATTTAACAATCACTACTTAGCTGATGTTGTAATTGTATGTACAGGAGCAATTTCAGCAGCAAAACAAGCTTTAGAATGTGTAGCTCCAGGTGGAATTATCATATTTTTTGCTGTACCAGAACCAGATATCAAATTAGAAATTCCTATCAATGATTATTGGAGAAATGAGATTACAATTATGACCTCTTATGGAGCCGCTCCTGATGATTTACAAGAAGCCTACACATGGATTTTAGCGAAAAGAATTAATGTAGAAGATTTAATAACTCACAGATATCCTTTAAGTAAAGCAGATGAAGCTTTTAAGGTTGTCTGTGAAGCAAAAAATTCCTTGAAAGTAATATTAGAACCAG
>JBHLLO010000040.1:0-25366 GCA_048885535.1 Candidatus Hermodarchaeota archaeon | reverse complement strand
AATCGTGGAAAGAGATTTATTTTAGAATGAAAGCCCCCGGGGGGATTTGAACCCCCGACCTTTCGATTACAAGTCGAATGCTATACCGCTAAGCTACGGAGGCAATAATTAGGTACTTTATAAAGTATAATAAAATTTAATAGATTTTTAATTTTGTGGTATTGGCAGCTTTTTAAAATAAATATGTATAAAAATAATTTTGTTATGCGTATTTTTGCATTGAATCGAATATTAATTTGATTTTTATATTTTACTTTATTCATTAATTTTAATACTTAATTCTAATTTAGAAAAGTGAAGAAATATTACTCCGAGCAATACAAAACATTTTAAACCCCGTCTTATTAAAGAAGATGATTTATATGGAACCAAGAATGGATATATCTTAAACTTATTAAGACCAAATGTATATCAATTTTATTCCGGAGGAGCAGGTTGCCATGTTTATCTTATTGTGGGAGAAGAGCTAAATCTTTTGATAGATACAGGAATTATTACAAAATTCAACAGTTTTAATTATTTAATTACTACAGAAATAGGTTTAAAAGTCGAAGATATTGACTTAGTTATTAACACCCATGAACATTTTGATCATATTAGTTCTAATGCCTACTTTCATTGCCCCTTTGCTGCTCATAGATGGGCAGCTGCAAAGATCCATAATAGTGACGAATTAATTACAAAGGGTAAAAAATGGGGTATAGATTTAACTGATCTTCGTATCAATATTTGGTTAGAAGATAGAAATATAATAGATTTAGGTAATACAGTTCTAAAAGTTGTTGAGACTCCAGGACATACCTCTGGATGTATATGTCTATACGAACCTTATCAAAACTACTTGTTCTCTGGTGACACTTTGTATAAAGGAGCTATAACAAATATATACGAATCAGGTTCAATCTCTGAGTATATAGATTCGCTTGAAATTTTAAATACGCTAAAGATTAAAAGTTTTTATCCTAGTCACGGAATCTCTGTTTTAGACGAAAAAGAGGTTAAAGAAGAGATAAATAATTCAATAATCAATGCTAAAATGGAACTCGAAGCATTCATTAATAGAATTAAAAGTAAACCGTTAGAAAAGGCAAAACCTCCTCCTTCCCTATATAATAGAGAAGAAGAAGATTTATAGCGAAGTTTAAATAGGCGAGATTTCAATTCCTACCTTTTCTCCACAATACTGGCAATGCTTCAGTTTACGATTAAAAATTTCTCCACAAGATTTGCAGAATTGCAGGGTTTTTTTTACAATTTCACTTGCCACATGTAAAAACGCTTCTTCGACATTTTCCCCAGTCTTTGAAGAAGTACTAATGAAATTTTCGCACCAGTCATACTTTTTACAGAAATCTTTAGCATCTTTTTTAGAAACTTCTCGTACATCTTTTAGATCGATTTTTGTTGCAATTATTATTTTTACTACATTTTCTAGTGCATTTTCCTCAATGATTTTTATCCAGTTATCTATATCATATAGCGATTTTTTATTAGTAGTATCAAATAGAATCAACGCTGCAGCAGCTCCATTTGCATAAGATGGGAATAATGTACGATATTTCTCTTCACCAGCAAAGTCCCATATATTTAAATCTATAGAAAATTCTTTATGTTCACCTTTTAAATCAATCACTTTTCTCTTGAAATCCACACCAATTGTAGCTTTCATATCTTCTTGAAAAACATTATCACAGAATCTTGCTATAAGAGAACTTTTCCCAACATTTTTATCTCCAGCTAAAATAATCTTATACTTTAACATACCTCAAACTTTCCAAATTTTTTAGTATAAAATTATTTTATACTTAACCTATATAAAAGATTTTTTATTGAAAGTTATTTAGTGCCAAAATCTGGAATAAAAACCAAAATAAGGAATAATTTTCTGGTTTTGACAGCTTTTTAAAATGAATACAAATAATTAAATGTAAAAATATCTTTTTTGATAATATATATCCTTCTAAAATTATATGAATAAAGGAGTTGTTTAAGAAATTGTTTACAAAAGAAGATGTGGAAATATTAGCTTATCAGAGATATAAATCGGATGAAGATTATGACAAAAGTGTGTGGTTTCTTGCAGAATTGTGCGTAACAATTAATAAAAATGTTAAAAATGGATTTGATATAAAACCCCTTGAAACTGATAATTTAGTGTTATTGATAAGAGATGATGTAAACGGGGAAGTTATTAAACCTCCAGATGAAGAAATTAAAGAACTTGCCAAACTAATTTACCTTGAACACCCTGAGAAATCTAAATTACACTGGTTTATTGCTGAAAAACAACTCCTCTTAGAAGAGATAAAAAAAATCATTCAAGGAAATAGAAAGATTCATTGATTTTCAAATAACATTAATAATTTATTTCAGTAAAAAAAGTAAATAGTTAAAATTTTAATTTCTTTGAATAAAGTTAGTTTAATAAGAGTACTATTAATTCTTTTCCCTTTATAAGATTATTAAACAAAAAATAGTTGAGAATAAAATAAATATTTGAATAATATTAAATAGTAAATCAAATTTAATTCTAAGCGGTAATCAAATTGACAAATTCGAAAAAATCGAAAAAAAAGGATAGCTCCGACCAAAAGCAGAAGTCTCTTTTCTCATTTGTAGATAATAAAGAAAAAGAAAAGAAATCCACTAAAAAAGAAGCAGAAAAAGAAGAAGAAGATCAGAAAGTTGAAGTTAAAGAAGAAGAAATTGAAGAACCAGAGATAAAAGCAATACCTAAGGAACTTTTTTTTAAAACAAACGATGATCCAATCGGATTGCAAGTAGACAATATAAAATTAGAAAAAGTCCTGCGTGAATCAATGACTTCAAAATATATTCGGTATTTAATTGAAAAAGGTGAAATAGTGGAAAATTTAGAAAGGGGGTTATTACTCGATGTAGATTATGACGGTGGACAAAATAAAGCATATTGTAAATTTTATGATCTAGATTCTGATGATATAAAAATATGGATTGATACAACTGGACATGAGCCGTACTGTTTAAGTAAAGAACCCGTTTCAAAACTAAATGATTTATATTATGATGAGAGAGTTAATGAACATGCGATAGAAAAAAAATTGACTGAATATGACGGATTCAGAAGATTTGAAGAAACAGAGCGTTACGATTTAATAAGTGACAATAAAGTTAAGATTACCAAGATATATGGTAAAACTCCCACAAATATAGGTGGATCAGGATTAAATATTAAAAATATTTTAGGAAAAAATGAAATAAAGGCTTGGGAGGCAGATATTAGATATCATTTAAATTATATTTTTGATACACAATTAATTCCAGGATTGATATATAAAATTAAAAAGGGTAAATTAGAGCGTGTAAGCTTCGAAAAAGAATCAGCAGAGTCTGAGAAAATGATCCAAGAGTTGAGTAATCTTTTTAAAGATGAATCTCCAGAAATTCAAGAATTTTCAAATAGATTTTTGGATATTTTTCTTACACCCATTCCAGATGTTAAACGCTTGGCAATGGATATTGAAGTGAGTTTAGGACCTGAAGATATAATCATACCAGATCCTCAACTTGCTAATCAAGCTATAATCAGTGTTTCATTTGTTTCAAATGATGGACTTAAATTAGTATATGTTTTAGAACGAAAGGACTTTTCGTATCGCAAACCTCATAAAGAGTTTCCCGCTGATGGTAAGATACTGTATTTTAAAGATGAGAAAGAATTACTAAAAGAATCTTTTAGGATTTTATGGAAATACCCAATAATCATCACATTTAATGGAGATAATTTTGATTTGAATTATATGTTCCATAGAGCAAATAAATTAAAGATAAAAAGAAGCATAAATCCTATCCATGTTAAAAGAGGATTTGGTCTCTTATCACAATCAGATTGTGATTTAAGGAAAGGGATTCATATTGATTTGTTTAATTTTTTCTTTAACCGAAGTATTTCCGGATATGCATTTGGAGGTGCTTATGAAAGTTCTTCGCTTAATGCTATAAGTGCAGCGCTATTAGGTAGGAAAAAATATGAGCATGAAGAAGATATTCATAAAATGGAATATGATATCCTTTCTTGGTATAATCTCAAAGATTCAATTTTAACTCTTGAATTGACCCAATTTAATAATTCTTTAGTTTGGAATTTGATAATTCTATTATGTCGAATAACAAAAATGCCCATCCATGAAATGGTTAGACGCCAAATTTCAACCTGGATACAAAATATCTTCTATTTTGAGCATAGAAGAAAGGGATTTCTTATCCCAAGAAGAGCCGAAATCTCTGAATCAAAGAAAGGAGGTCAATTAATGTCTAAATTTGATGATGAAAAATTCTTAGGAGCCTACGTGGTAGAACCGGTGCCTGGAATTCATTTTAATGTTGTAGTAATGGATTTCTCCTCACTTTATCCCTCAATAATTAAAGAATATAATTTATCATATGAAACTGTTTTATGTCCACATAAAGATGATGAAGATAATCTTGTGAAAGGTACTCCCTATTACATATGTACTCATAAAACAGGAATATTTGCTTATGTAGTGGGATTCTTCCGTGATATAAGAGTCAAATACTTCAAACCCAAATCAGGAGATAAAACCTTATCCGAAAAACAGAGAGATTACTATCAAACAATTCAACAAGCACTTAAAGTTTTTATTAATGGAAGCTACGGGGTTTTTGGAAGTCAAAATTTTCCTTTATTCTGCTTACCAGTTGCAGAAAGTACCACAGGGATAGGTCAATATTCTATTAAGCAGACTATTAAAAAAGCTGAAGAACTAGGAGTAAAAGTATTGTACGGAGATACGGATTCTGTGTTTTTATTAAACCCTTCCAAACAACAAATGAAACAAATCTCTGATTGGAGCAGAAAGGAACTTGATCTAGATCTAGAGGAAGAAAAAACTTACCAATTCCTGGCACTTTCTCAGAGGAAGAAAAATTATTTAGGTATTTATAAAGACACAAAATACATTGATGTAAAAGGATTAGTAGCGAAAAAAAGGAATACTCCAGAATTTATTAAAAAGGTTTTTAATGAATTGTTAGAAATTCTTAAAAATGTCAAAAATAATGAAGAATTCAAGAAAGCAAGACAAGAGATTATAACAACTGTAAGGGGAAATTTAAAGAAGATTGGAAAAGTTGGAACTTTTAGTTTGGATGATTATGCAATAAATATGACAATCCAAAAACCCTTGAATAAATACATAAAGGTTGTTCCTCAGCATGTAAAAGCGGCTTTAGAAGTAGAAAAAATAACTGGAAAGAAATACCAAAAAGGAGAAACAATAAGTATCGTGCTTACTAGAGGAAACATTGGAGCTAAAGCAAAACAAATTGCAAATCTTCAAGATATAGATTCAAAAAAATATAAAGAACGTTTACAGTCAGCTTTAGAGCAGATTTTGGATGCTCTTGGTATATCTTATGATGAAATACGTGGTATAAAAAGGATTGATGCTTTTCTTTAGAATAAATATATGCTATTACTAACTTTCACAAGAACCTTAAATATATAAATAGAGAAGATACATGGCTAATCCACAGAAGATTGGATTTAGAATATTATCATCAACTTTTAAACTCATTAAATCAACTATTAAGAAAACTAATGCCCCACTAATAGTGATAACCAATATTTTTGTTAATGGAATTATTGGTTCAAAGAGCCATATCGTAAATAAGCTACATAAAAATGAAGTTAAAAATCCTGCAATGTATCCAATTATGGTTTTTTTACTTGATTTTGGAAAATTTTTTTTACCGAAACATATCCCAAAGATAGAAGCTGCAGCATCACCTAGAGTTGAAATCAGTGCTGCTGCCGAGAAGATACTAATTGGTAAGAAAAATATTGGAACAAATGAGAGAACTAAAGGAACTGGTTTAGTGAACTCATAGATTTCACTAGGTTTTAAGGTCTTTACTAACAAATTCGAAACATTATCCGGCATTAAATGATAAATACTCTTACTTTCAAATATATAAGACAATCTGATATAATCTAATGCTGCAAATATGATAATACCTGTATATCCAACTGTTAGAATTAAAAACATACTATATTCTTCACCAGTTATACCCCAAAAAAGATCTGCATTCCATAGTCCATCCCATAAATATACAGCAAAAAACCATAAAAAAATAATTACCACTGCAGGGATCAGATGAAAAGCCTTCCTATGTAAATCTGTAATTAAAGGATAGTTCTTATTATTCGATTTCTCATTATATAATAAAATCATCTTGTTTTGGAATGTTTCAATAGTTCTATTCAATTTTATTTCTTGATATTTCTTTGTGACAAATTGATATTGGTAAAATAATATTCCAAGAATAAGAAGTGGGGCATAGATACAAATAATCTGCATTGACAAAGCCTGAAACCACCTTATGTAGAAGTCATCTCTCAAATAAAAAAATGGATATAATAACCCGGCGAGGATCCATAAGAGAAATATTAAAATTGAATTTTGAAAATTATGTTTTTCATGAAACTTCTTTCTCAACTTTATTGCAAAAAAAAGTTGAGTAAATCCATTTAGAACAAAAAATATTGTTACAATTAAGGTAAAGAAATTTAATACCATTATAATCTAATTTAAAGAAATATTTCAAAAATAAGTTTTGAAAAAGAAAACACAAGATATACTTAAAAGAAGAACTTAATAACATCTTGTTCTTTTAAAGTATACTTACTATCATTGCAAGGAACTTCATTCACCAATATATTTAACTTGTCTCTGCTAAAAGGAATATTAATTTTTTTTATAAGCATTGCTATATTACTCCCCTTTGGAATGTCCACCACAGATATTTCAGTTTTATAATCTCTCAATTCGGCAGAAAGCTTTACTATAACCCTTATTGAATTTGAGTGAGGGATTTCTTCAAACATAATACTCATTCTTCTTGGAAATAATGCAACTCTATCTCCATTTTTAACTTCTATCCCTGGACCACAATAATTATGGTTTACAAATATATGGCTTATCTCATCTTCTTTAATGTTTAACTTCTCTAAAATATCATAAATATTATTTATTTTCTCATATGGAAGATTAACTATCAATGGATTGCTATTATTATCAGCATAATTTTGCATTTTTTGTTTTAAATCTCCATATAATACAATTGATATTGACATCTTAGTATAAATTTTGGTTATGTCTATAAAGAGCTTTTATTGATAGGAATTTAATTTATCTGCAAAATTAATAATATTCTATTATGAATTAAAAAAACCAAAATTAAATAAAAAAGTATCAAAAAATAATTTATAAGCCAAATAAGAGAATATTATCTATTACTTCATGAATTTTCTTCAAATTTTCCTCTCCTATGGCTTTATCTATATTTACCTTAAGGTCTAAAGCACTCCTGAAAGCTTTAAAAAATGAGTTTTGTAAAACACTATTAAACCCACTTTTTTCTTCATTTTTCTTCTTGAAGTATTCTACTCGATTTAACATCGCATCTTCGTATTCTTTCGCGGTTGAGGTTTTTAACTCAGTTAGTTTACGAAGTTTTAGTCCATCTTTAGTTTTTATGATTTCTTCTGGCATCTATTCCTCCTCCTCTTCTAGTTCATCTATATTTATACCACCATTTTGAGCAACTTCTGGCTCTACTTTCTGTTCAAAGTCTTCAAGATCTTCTCTAGCTTGACCAACTGAAGTATCAAATTCGTCTCGAACCTTTTGGGAAACCTTTTTAGCTATTTGTTTTTCTATATTAGGGCGGTGTAGTGTGTTCATAGTACAGAACGAAATCTCCTTTACTGTTTTATCGGGCATAGCTACTCCGAAATGAACAATGCATCTTTTTGCTCTTTCAAGATCCATATTATATGCATCTTGGAAGTGCATGCTTGATAATAGAAGTGTTCCATGGCTGAATGAGCTGATACTCTCCCAATCTCCGTTCATTATTAGTCTACCAAACATTTCCATAAGTTTTCCTGGTTTCTTCATATACTGCAATACACCTAGTAGAAATCTTGCTCGAAGCTGTTGCTTATCTAAAAAGTTCAGTCCTTTATCTAATGTTTTTCCAAAATCGCCAAGAAAGTTTTCAAAGAATTTAATCTGCTCTTTCTCTTTATGTTTCACTTTTTCCCAGAATCTATTAGCAAAGTCAATTACTTTCAGTGGATCAAAATAATCCATGATGGGAACCATCGTCCCAGTGTCAGGATCTACTGAAAGATATGTTGCAAATCCACAGTCAGGATGACATGTAAATTCGATAGGCTCTACATCCGCTAAGTATGCGATAAGTCTACCAAACTCTACAATAGTTGTGAGTGGATACCATGCATTTTCCATGCTAAGCTTTCCACCAGTTTGTTCCTCGATTGCTTTGAGAACATCCGCATTAGTTATTCGGAGATCATCCATCTCTTCTGCTGTAATCCTTCCACATAGCGAAACCGGTTGAAAAGTAATACCTCTAACCACATCAATATTATCAATCGCATATTGGATAATGTTCCCAATTTCAATATCAGTAACACCCTTAGCAATTGTGGCTACTAAAACTACCGAACTAAGACCTGCCTTTCGACAGTTATCGATGACTCTTTGCTTGTATGCCATAAGATTTTTAATTCCACGTGTTTTTTCATAAGTAATATCATTAATTCCATCAAATTGGAAATATAAGGTATCTAAACCTAATTCCCAACATTTTTTGGTAAATTCTAATCCACCGTCCTTGCGCTGGAACCCATATCCATTTGTTGCTACAATAACCTCTTTAAATCCCTTATCTTTTGCCATTTTGCAAATCTCAGGAAAGTCCTTTCTTACTGTTGGTTCTCCTCCGGTGAACATGATAGCTATAGCAGGCATTGGTTTATTTCTAAAATGGTCCATTATTATCCCGATTTCTTCAAAAGTTGGTTCGACTAAATAACCAGCTTTCTCCACATTAGCATAACAAAAATTACAGCTAAAATTACAGCGATTAGTCAAGTCAATAAGCGCTAGGGAACAAGTAGACAAATGTTCGGGGCAAAGTCCACAGTTATAAGGACAACCTCGTGAATCTTCTGGCGCACAATCAGGAGGATTGGCTTCTCCATCCTTATCAAATTGCCATATAATCTTTCCGTCTTTATCTTTCATTGCATGGTGCGTCCATTTATAATATTTAGCAGAGGAACTGATTTTGTCCTTAAAATCCCCATGATCGGGACAATTTTTTTTCATCCATATCTCTTCATTGTCATCTTCATATACTTCTGCGGGGATACGTTCTAAACATTCTGGGCATATACTAAAAGTTTTTCTGTAGTATTTAGCTTCTAAGACGTCTATACCGTCTAAATGATACATATTAATTTTTCTCCAAGTTTTATTAAAATAATTCTTTAATTAAAGAGAAATACATTTGAAGTTATTTAAACGTATTCCGATGATTCCGAATATTATATTACATTTAATATTCTCAATGTTAGTAATATTCATAAAAAGCTAGTATTACCCTTCTTTTTATTAAAATTAAAGTTTGAAAGAAATTTTCGTCTAATAAGACATAATAAAAATTTAAATAATGTAAAATTGAATATGTACTATGGCAAGATTTTGTTCTAATTGTGGAAGCCCAGTGGAAGAAGACTGGAATGTATGTGCTAATTGTGGAAGTCGCCTAACAGTGAAACCAGTTGAGGATTTTAAATCGGTTTCAGGGGATATATCTCCATCAATAACGCCATCCTCAGTTGAATCTGTTTATAAGCCTATAGAACCTAGCATCAAAGCTAAAGGAACTCATAAGTATTGGATTTTGTCATTAATTGCAGGAATAATTAGCTTAATTGGTCTGATAACTCCCGTCTTGTATAAAACATTAGGGTTTGGAACTGTGTTTTTAGGATTTATTTTTGGATTAATCGTAATTTTTCAAATAGGTTATGGGATATCTTCAGGTTGGACTACTAGCCCAATAGAACTGACAATATCTATAATAAGTACAGTGATAATTTTAACTTCTGCAATCATTATTATTATTCAATCCGCGAGGTTAAGAAAATCAGGGAAATACTATTCAAATGTAATATTTGCATTTGGATTTGTGAGTATAGGAGGAGTTTTAAGTTATATTATTTCATTTGAGATATTGAGCAGAATTTTAGGGTATGGTAGTTTTTGGCTTGATGTATCTATAGGTCCTGCTTTATATTTACTATTTGGAGCTTTTATCTTAGTTATCATAGGATATTCCATTGGTAAAAAAAGATCTTAATTGCCTTCAAATTTAATGAGAGCAATTTATTTTTTTTATTTTATCAATTTCTTATTTGAATCTTGAAGTAATATACGAAAATTTTTCACCATATCTTCCAAGTTTGAGAAACTAGGAATGCTATGCTTACTTAATTGTTGAGTGACTAGGCGAACTTCATCATATTCTCCAACTAAGAATAGAAAAACAGGTTTAGGATAAGTAGAGATAATATCAATTAGATAATTCACATCATTTACTACTCTAAATTGTTTAGAGCAAAATAACATATTAAAAATCCCTTCAATTTCTGGTTCCTCTAATAAAGTAGCATAAACCTTTCTTATTATATCACCTGGATTAATGCCAATTGTCATTGCCTTTTCCAGTGCTGGCCATATATCTACAAACGCGAATTTATTGGGTGGCATCCACTCTGGAAATAAATCCACAAGTACTGAATATGTCTCCTCCTTAAATAAAGGAAGTTTTAAGCCATATTGCATTGTGAGGTCTGCTGAAATCGTGCCGGCTCCTCCTGATCCAAAGATTTGCGCCACACCACCATGTTTTGGTAAGGTTTTATTGGTGGCATACATCCATGAGAATGTTCTTGCAAATTCGAATAAATCATAAAAGTTCCTAGCCTGAATAATACCTGACTGTTTAATAGTAGCTTCAGTTAATTTAGAGTTTTCTGAAAGTGAGGCTGTATGACTTATAGTAGATTTTTGACCTTGGGAAGTTAATCCTCCTTTAGTTAAGATTATAGTTTTATTCTGTAAATCTTTTGCTTTTTCACATAACTTAATAAATTTCCTGGGATCCTTAAATGATTCAAGGTACATTGCAATGACCTTTATCTCAGGATCTGATAAGAAATAATCCAGAAACTCTAACTCACTTAAATCCATTTTATTTCCAATAGTACAAATATACCTAAACCCAAGATAAGGATATTTTGTAACTAAGTGAGTGAAATATCCACCATTTAACATGCCTGATTGACTTATAATAGCGATATTTCCCCTTTTATACTCATTGAACACTAAAAAAGAAGTAAAAAAGCCCCCTTTATCCTCGTTATCACTATCTCCATCAATTCTGGTAAGGCCCATACAATTAGGTCCAACTATTCGAATCTTAGAAAAGTTTTCTGTTATATCAACAATTTGATCCCTTAATTCAAGTCCCTTATTTCCAACTTCTTCAAATCCTGATGCTTCGATGATTGCTCCTTTCACTCCTTTTTGGACACATTCTTCTAGTATTGTGGGAATAGACTGATTTGGTACGTAAAAAACGACCACATCTAGATCATTTTCAATATCAAGAACAGATTTTTTAAATTCTAAACCTAGAACTTTACCAGTTGAATTAATATTGACTGGATAAATATCTCCTTTGAAATTATTTGCTATTAAATTTTTTAAGATACGATGTCCTCCCTTTAAAGGATTTTTGGATGCTCCAATAACAGCCACCGACTTTGGGTTAAGGAATGTATCGATAATATTATTAACTTTCAAATTTAACACTTTTGATTCATTTCCTAATTAAAAATCAAGATCTAGAAATATTACTTGAATTATAAATTGTTTTTTAATTAAATAAAAATCAAATTTAGAAGAGACTAGTATAAATTTCTGAATTTATTAGGAAGTATTTTTTGAAATCTTTTTAATGCAATACTTTTGAAGATTGTTTTAGATTATTTAGTTTAGACTGATAATCTGGACATATTTTATATTCAGGGAAGTTGCATAAATTTTGAGATTTTGGTAGATTACAACTATTCAGAAATGGACAAGAAAGAATATGGTGATCTGGAGGTAATTTTGATTCATTCTCCATATATATACCTCACTCCTTAAAAAATATTTTGACGACAAAATTAAATCTTATTAGGGATCTTCCAGAATAAAGAAATAAAAATTTGACTCAAATGAAATATTAAATCATAAATATTTTAGAAAAGTTTTTAAATACACTTCTAAAGAAAATTTTTTAGTCTTCTTTTACTCTTCTCAATTCAATTGTAACTGTATTAATTTTATCAATGCATTCGAGTTCCACAATATCAGGATCATTACCCCAATCTGATGGAAATGATCCCCCAAATTGGAGCATTATAATATATGGGAAGATATCATGATAAAAAAATCCACATAATCCTCCAGAATCATACCCGCTCAATTCTATCTTGTCCCCTACTTTATGGCCCGCTGAACAAGTGCCTTTAACGCTTTTTATTAAACCAGTAATTTTAAATCCTAATTTTGGCTTATCGTTCACATCTCTTAACCTCAAAACGTTTTAAATTTTAATATTAAATTTTATTCAGAAATCATATATAAAATTTTTATTTGATAATAATTAGTAAGAATTTTCTTTTAATGAATTAGTTAAATTTCTTAACTTTTTCGTGATTTTTAATTTAAAAAGCTGATTCTGCTCAAGTTCTTTATAATTTTCTGGTAACTTTTTAATGTTTTTCAAGTAAAACTGACGAATTTCACTTATTTTTGGAAATTTATAAACTATTTCTCCATTTTGCATAATTGGGATTAATAAAGGTTCTGAATCATGAGGTTTTGTTTCATTCTCTAAAGCTAAGATGTCTTCTTTAAATAAGTCATTTTTATCATAAATCCTAAACACTTGTTTAACACCTGGGTATGTAAGCTTTTCTTCACTTGTTTTAATTTTTGGGATACCATTATAATCGATTAATTTGTAGACTCCTGAAATGGTTGGATCATCACTTGAGGTTGTCAATTCAGTCCCTACTCCAAAGGCATCTATAGGGGCTTTCTTTTCGATGATATCTTTAATCTTATATTCATTTAAATCTGAACTTGCAACTATTATAACATCTTTACAATTATGGTCATCTAAAATTTTTCGAACTTTTTTGGAATGTTCAATAATATCTCCAGAATCTATTCTAACTCCTCTTATTTTGTTCCCATATTTGCTTGATCTTTTTGCACCTATTTCGGTATTGTAAGTATCAATCAATAGAATTGAGTCCTTTCCATAAAGATTGTAATATAGGTTAAAACTCTCATCTTCACTTTCAAATCTTTGTATAAAACTGTGAGCCATAGTTCCTGTAGAATTAATTTTCAATTCCAAATCTGCAATTACATTACTAGTGCCATTAAAACCAGCGATATAACTTGCCCGAGCAGCATACACTCCTGCAAGCGGGCTATGTGATCTTCTTGTACCAAATTCAAGTAGGATTTTATCTGGAGCGACGTTTCTTATTTTAGATGCTTTAGAAGCTATTAAACTTTGATAATTAATTACATTCAATAAATATGTCTCAGCTAATTGGGCATGAATAATTGGACCTTGAACACGAACTATAGGCTCATTTGGAAAAAAAAATTCTCCTTCTCTCATTGCCCAAACATTAACCTTAAATCTAAAATTGGGTAAATACTCATTGAAAAAACTTGAATCGATGTTTCTGAATACCTTCTTCTCTCTCAAAAAGCTTATAACGCGTTCTGAAAAACTTGCATTTAATAAATAGTAAATGGCGGGCTCTAAACCAGCAAAAATCATATAATTTCGATTTTTCGGAAAATGTCTTATAAATAATTCAAAGGTGGCTTTTTCATCATTCTCATTAATATTATTCTCCAAATTATATTGATAATAAGCAGCACTCATTGTTAATTGATAAAAATCAGTGGCTAAAATCATGTTATTGTCGTCAATAAAACCAGATCTTACATAATTCATATAAAATTACCTTATCCTAATAGATAAGTAAAGTTATTAACAATTACATATTATTAATAAAATTAATATAAATAACTTTTTAAGGATTAACTGTTAATTTTAGTGATTTTTCTGATGTTTTTAACAACATATAACTTTAGAAAGTCATCTCTGGTTAATCTTCCATTAACAGTTATTTTATCTCCTTCTTTTAATTTCATATCTTCATATAGTCTATCACTTATTCGAATATTTAATTCATCTAGAGTTTCAATATCTTCCTCTTTAAAATCACTTTTTTTTTGGATGCGTGGACCAATTTTCACCTTTACTAAGGATACTAAATAGTATATAGTTTCAATTTCTTGGAATTGTTGAGTTTTTTTCTCAATTTTGGATATTTTGCCTTCGTAAATTGTGACACTCTGATCTAAATATTTCATATAATGTGTGGTATCAGAACTAGAATCTATTAGCGTTATTTGCTCTTCCTTCTTTTCGTGAGGTATAGCTGATATTTCTATTGATTGAATCATTTCTTCAAAATCATCTGGCAGTAGAGTTAAATTCCATTCTGATAATTTAAAGTAATTACGCTTTAATGATAAAATAAAACCCACCCAAAAATGACTACAAAGTCCCATATTAATACCAACTCGACAATCACAATCTCTCTCCGGATTATTGATATTTTGAGGATTAATAGATAAATAAGAAGAGGTCTCCCAGTTAAAACCCTTGAAATCAAATTCAACTATATGCTCTTCTTCATTTACAATTCTAATTTCACTTAGTTTTTCTCTACCCCCACCTTTAATTATTTTTATTGCGTCGTTTATTGAAGTTGATATAATATCCATCTCTCTTTCTCTTATCAGGGTTTCTATTTCTTCATCAGATAAAATACTTAAAATGTTCTCAACTAACTCAATTTTTTTCCATTTTGAAAATCCTTTTATCTTAAAATCTCGACAAAGCTGTTTTAACTCATCAACATTTAGAGATTGTAGCAAATAATTTAAGAATACTTTATTATCTACTTTCCTCATCATACAACACTAATTTTTTTTATAGTCTTTTTTCGTTTCATCATTGATTATTATATCCATTAGTCTATTAATAAATTAACTTATATGTCTAAAATAAAGAAATGATTTTATTCTATCTATTTAAAAAGTTCTAAATTCGAAATCCATTTATTAATATATGTTAATATTTTTTGTCGGAATTGATCTAATAAACGGAGATAGGGAAGTAGTTTTGTTATTAATTAAAAATTACAACATATTTCCTAAAAAGTTTAATGTAAGAAAAGTGGGAATCTTTTCCGAATAAAATTTTTTCATAAGTTTATTTGTATGAAAAGGTTTAAATAGTTGAATCGGATTTATTTATGTTAACATTTATTTGATTAAACAAACATTTGAACAAAAATATAAAGTGATAAAAAAATGAGTGAACCAGATCCTGAATACCTGAAGCATTTTGGTGAAATCAAATTTGCTGAAGAAAAGAGTATGAGCGCCAGTGATTTTGAGAGTTCTCTTAAGAAACACTTCAATAAAAAGGAAAAATTGCCACGTGGTCGTTATAAATTTGCTGAACTGAATAGTGAATCTGTTGATGATTTTGAAGAATCATTCCGAGCTTATTTTGAATAGGATAGGTATAAAATTTTTTTAGTTAATGATATTTTATTGTTTCTTTTAATTATTTTCATTAAATTACTCTATTTTATTATATTCACTATTAAGATTCTTATTCAACAAACTACATACTATGCTCTCATCTTTTAAAAATATATCCATAACCTCCATATTTCCTTCTTTTAATTACTTTTGAATTATAGCCATTTACTTTTTAGATGAAAGGATAATTCAATAATACTATATTCATATTCTTATAATTGAGGATAAAAAATGGATTGGTTAAAGGAAGTTAAACATGAATATATTTTAACTAACGGAGTCAAGTTGCATACTGCAATGATCGGATCTGGAGCTCCTTTAATTTTACTTCATGGGTTTCCAGATTTTTGGTTTGGATGGGCACCAATTATTCCAGAACTCAGAAAAAGTTATAGATTAATAATACCAGATCTGAGAGGGTATAATTTATCTGATAAACCTCAAGGAAAGGAAAATTATTTACTCGATATATTGGTAGAAGATCTAAAAGGACTAAGTGAAAAGCTAAACTTGAAGAAATTCTATTTAGGAGCGCAAGATTGGGGAGCCGTTATTGCTTGGGCTTTTACAGAAAAGTATCCAGAAATGGTTAAGAAATTAGCAACTTTAAATGGACCTCACCCAAAGATATTTCAATATAATTTAAGGACTAATAAAGAACAACAAAAAGCTAGTTTTTACATTTTTGAGTTTCTTAAACCGCAAGGAGAGAAATTTTTATTAACTGATAATTTTAAGGCATTGAAAGCGGCAGTTTTCGGAGCTGCAAAGAATAAAGATGCTTTTGATGAATTTACCAAACAAAAATACCTAGAAGCTTGGTCTCAAACGGATGCAATAGTAAGTGGCGTGAATTATTATAGAGCAAATGTTAATTTTGATAAATTAACTGGCATAATAAACGTACCCACTTTGGTGATTCATGGTATGCAAGATCAAGCGGTTTTACCCCAAAATCTGAATGGATTATCGGAATATGTGAAAGACTTAAAAGTGCAGCGAGTAGAAAATGCATCTCATTGGGTTATTCACGATAAACCGGAAGTGATTATCTCAAATTTTAAAAAATTCTTTCGTGATTAATCTTCCTTAATCATATTAACCAATGTATGTAAAACTTTAATAGATTACAAACCATAAATTTATATCAACATATTTTTTTTATAGAGAAAAAGATAAACATTTAACAAGCATCTAAAATTTTAAAATTTGATAACCGAACTGTTATAAAAATGTCAGAAGAAGAAGCTTGGACTCATCAATTAGATTGGTTAAATATTATAAATATCCTGGGATTAAAATCAATTAGAGAAATACCCGTAAGCAAGAAAGAGAAAGCCTTAAAAAAGCTTACCAAACTTTATGGCACAGACATGCTTTTGAACCTAACTCCAGAAGAATTAGATGAATTGGTTGCTGATCAGCTTAGAGAATTAATGAGAAAAGAATTAGCCTTAAACGCTAAAAGACAAGAAAAAATCGAAAAGGAGATTAAAGCAAGAACCATTCCATTTAAAAAAGGAGGAATCATACCTATTAATTTAAATGATTTAAAAGATTTTGATCCTGACATTGATCCAGAAGAAATTTTGAAATTTCTATCAAAAAAATTTCTTAATGATGACGATGATGAAAATGATGATGATCAAGATAAATACGATGATGACAAATCTTTTTACTACATTTAAAATAAAAAAGGATTAAACTTTTTTTATAGGATTTTATGTTTTAACAGTTCTATATCCACCTTTTTAGTTTTTCTATAAAGTAGGAAAATTATCACATATATGACCCAAGACCACACTATCCACGATATACACTGGTATGGATCCATATTTAGATAATAGTTAATGAAATCTTCAAAGATATAGAAGCCAAGATCATTTAAATCATTTGGAAAGTCAACTATTTTTGGATTTAAATCAATTGCAATAACTTCATGATTTGTATTATTTTTCATGGTTTCGAAAATATTTGCAATTGTTAAATTTGAAGGATCTGCTAATTTTATCTTAACAAAGGTATTTAATGGTTCATTAGTGTGAATATCACTCCCTCCTATACAAATCAAATTATTCAAAACACAAAAGTCCCTTATTTGTTGATATTTTCCACCATAACTACCTCCATTAACAATTTCAAAGCCATCCACCCCCCAATCGCGTAATTGAGTTAAGTTATAGGGAACACCATACCCTCCATTGGGATTCGGGTTAGTATTATAATGATTTACAACAATATATCCTCCTTGACTTTTTACATAATTTATTGTGTCTGAAATATTAAGCGCTAGGGGTCCTCCAGGCGTATAATATTGAACAGGCATCAATTCTTCTGCCACACCATAATAGTTCATATGAATATCATTATCATTATCTGTCCATTCTTCTGCCATAAAGATTAAAAAGTTTAATCCATTTTCTTCGACAAATTGTTGAGCTGCTAAAGCACCCCTAATATTATCATGATCTGAGAACGCTGCTCCTGAAATTCCTTGCTCTATATACCATAGCACTCTCTCTTCAGGAGTGAGCCAACCATCAGAATAAATTGTGTGAACGTGAAAATCAAGGAGAAATTCATCATCATCTAGAGGAATTGTTGGTACAATTTTTTGGGTGGGAAATGGAAATGAAATTAGTACTATATTGGAACTTAGAAGTATAGAACCTATGCCGACTAAATAAATTAGTTCTCTTTTTATATTATTTAATCTTTTATTGCCTTTTCTTCTAGATATCTTTTGTAGTTTTTTAGAATAGTTAAATCGTAACTTAGGATGAAAGAGTTTTAAAAAAGTATATAAGATCTTAATAGCAATAAGAATAATGCATAAGTGTATCCCTATCTGAATGGGAATCATGAAATATCTTGCAACGAAAAAGTAACCTTGAATTAAGTATCCAATAAGCATAATCAAAGCAATAATCAGTACAGTGGAGGTTAAGATTTTAAAAGAGAATTTTACTATGTCGGTTAAAGGTATTGACAACAATTTATACTTTTCTGATTGAAACCTCCCTTTTTTCCTTAATACTAGATAGATTATACGTAATATAGGATATATTATAAAAAAGAGAAACATCCAGGTAAATTCCATTTCTAAAATAAATGATAATTGAGCAATCGGCTCTAAAATATATCTTGATACTGGTAGAACAATCGAATAATATGAAGAAACGTCCGTATTGGTGATATTATCCCAAAATATAACTGTTTTTTTATTAATTATTGCTAAGATTATCAGAAAAGCAATCCAAGTTATAAATACTAAAGTAAGGATGCTGAAGAACTTATTTTTCTTTATGAATGTTTTCAATTTCATAATTATATCTTTAAACGTTTTAACTTAAAAAGATTTAATTAATCTCTATCTTTTAAAAGCTATTGGATATAAAGATATTCATACAAACTCTTTTCATCTTTAGAGAATTTTTGATAAATTCTTACATCTACAATAGAAACAGACTTTAAAATTTCTGCTTTTAACTCTTTTTCGTTTACTTTTCTATTTTGTAAGGGCTTTCTGCCTTTCAATACAAGATACAATATAGGTATATTAGGATTTGATAGATCATCATTATTAGAATTTTTATAATTCAATTCAGAATTCAATTTGGTAATGACGTAATCAATGATTTCTTTCTGACTTTTAAATGAATAATTGAAATTAATTGTTTTCCAGATATGAGTTCTGTTAACCAATTTAATAGAATGAACCTCTTTTACAAATTTTTTATCCCGCTTTATTTTCACAATAAAGATACCACGATTAAAATTTGAATCTACTGAACAAGCTGCCTCAGATGAACCGGGATTGTAAACCCAATTATCTAATATAAACTGTAAATGATAATGCCCTAAAGCTAAATAATCAACTTTCTCTTTCAAAGGAATTAACTTATCGAACCTGATACCTGGTACATTTTGCATTTGTCCATCTACACCAAAGTGTTGTAAAAGAACACAAAATAAGCCTTCCTCTTTCTCTATTGCTTCTGTTATTTTCTGAATATAGCCTTCTGGATTCTCACCAAGATAATGATTGCCATAAATAATAACATTTTTAATTCTTATCTTACCACCGCTATTGCAATTAAAGTCGTATGGTAAATATGCTGAATTAGGTAAACCCTCTAAATCACCATCAAGTAGGATCAACAAACCTAGATTGCACATAACCTTTAACCACGATTGTCCACGTTTAGAAAATCTTGCACCCCTTGAAAATCTACGAATATCATGATTTCCTTCTATTGCAATAATTGGAATAGATTCATTGGTATATTCAATAAATTCTTTTATTATGTTTATAATTTTGATAAGTTTTCCAGGAAGCATTTCTAATGAAGTAAATACATCTCCTCCTAATAAAATGAAATCAGCTTGATTTAATATAGAAATATCTAAAATTTGTTGAAATGCTTTTATAAAGTCGTCTGCTCGATACTCATTTCTATATTGATGGCTTCCTAAATGTAGATCACTAGCGTGAATAAATGTTGTAAGTCCTGAATTTCCATTTTTAATGAAATCTCCATGCTTTATGTGAAATAAATTGGTTTTTGTCATACAAAACAGGAGTTAGATATTTATTACTTATAAGTTCTAGATTTAATCGATCCTATAAAAAAGGAAGAAGTCTGAAAAAATAGTGATTAAAAAAATTATATTTTAATTATTCTACTTCTAAGGTTGTGTTGAAAGCGCTTTTTACACTATTCTCACTTGTGGTTATTTGAACCTTCTCAAAAGATTGATTAAGATTCGGATTATAGGGTAATCCATCTTCAGTGATATACTTATCAATAATCCCCTGACAATTTCTTGATCCACAAAGACATCTAAAACTCCACCTTTCGTCCCATTGTCCTGGATCCTCACCAGTACGAACGATATTATAGGCTATTGTTAATTCTTCTCCTTTTTTAACATCTACTTTTGTTATTACTTCCAGGTCATCATTAATATAGCAATTTGGAGAACATGAATGATTTATATACCTAGCGTTTGTTTGAATTACCATCCATTTATCTCTAGCAATTAGAATTGCATGATAAATCTCCTCTTGTGGAATTTCTTCCCTATTTATCGTATATCCCTCTATTTTTTCAACAACACAATTAGATGATATATTATTAGCAGCAACTAAACACTTTCCATAAGAACAAGTATTTACATATGATTGATATTTCAATCTCTGTCACTTGCCAAAAATTAGCACTTTGGCAAGTTAATAAATATTAAATATAAGTTATAAACTTTTCCCCTACACTTTTAGGAGCTTTGGTTAATTTTCTCAAAGATAAATAGTAATTTAAAAATCTTTTAGAAAAAAAAAATTATTTAAATTTTTTTTGTTTAAATTGCCAGATTAAACCTATTATTCCAATCGATATCATTATTATTAGGAAAATTGGATTAATTCCAGGGATTCCCGGTGGGGCGACCGGTGCATTTTTATATACTAAGACTGATGCTGACCCAACATTACCATAAGTATCATTAGCATAAAAAGTAATCGTTACTACACCATAAGGCAAATTGTTCCAAACAGTTTGATCAATAGTTCCTGCTAAAGATGTAATGGTATTATTAGTAATTCCCCCATCCACGGTATACCACATAGAATCTAAATTTGGTTCTGTTATCTCAATCGCATAAATTGGTGCTGTAGTGGTAAACTCATCCCCCATGTCTGGTTCGTTGATAACTATAATGGGAGGTGTAATATCGAGATCAGGACCATCATCAAAAATAGGAAAGTTGTCCATACTTCCCGCTGATCCATCAATTAGATATGGTGTGTCTCCAATTCCATCATCGTTTGCATCTACACCAACATAATCATCCCAAGAATTCCCAATCGCTCCGTTATCCCAGTTATTCAAAGTGCCATTATCTTGAGCATTCATTCCATTTCCTATAAACATGTTAAGATAAACTGTATTATGACTGGTTACTTCACTGAATACAAGGCCATATTGAATATTATCGTATACTTGATTTTCCGTAATCGTATTATAATGACACCCATAGAATAGGCCAAACGGACCTCCCATTATGTATATTCCAACAAAATCATTATCAAAAGCTTGATTCAATTTTACCAAGGTGTCGTTCGTAAATTGTAAAACAATTCCATAGGTGTTATTGAAAGCATGGTTTTCTTTTATTGTAGCATTAGTGACAAATCCAGTAGTAACACCGACAAGAGAAAAGCTTACCTCATTATTAGTTATCATTGTACCACTATTATAACCGCTCATGATTGCTACATATGTTTCTGTAATTACATTTTGATCATAGATACAATCATTCCCATACCTGTTGAAAATTCCTGAAGCATACCCCATCTCACTCGTTACATTGCTTATTCTATTTAGGATGATCGAATTATTATGGCTGTATTGTAATGCAATAGTGCCCCATATTGCTTTTGTATCATAGAAACTATTGTTATATATTAATGAATTATTAGTATCAGTAAGATGTATTCCACCAAGGCAATTATTAAACGTACAGTTTTCAATTCTAAAATAAACACTCGAATTCCAGATTTCAATCCCGGTGTACATGTATTGACCATCAAAATTGAGGTCTTTTATGACATATGGATCGTTCCAAGTTCCTGAACCACTACACCAATCATTTTCTAATGCGGTTTTACTCCAATTATAGTTGGGATCAGAATCATCAATGAAGATTATAGCTGTAGTTGGTGGAGGAGGTGGAGTAATTTCTCCAGTCTCCCATTCACAAGGATAGAAATACAATCTCTGCAATGCATTATGCGGATAATTGGTCAAATTGGCGCTATAGACATAAGTTATTTTAGGATGATATCCGAAAGCATGCGGATATAATTGTGTCGCTAAATAGCTTTGAATATTTTTATAGATAATGTCCCGTAGACTATCATTGGTTTCTTGTAAAGCATTTTCTAACATATTATTCAATTTTGGGTCATTTACTTGGGCAGTATTACTATATGATATGGGATCAAATAGGTAATAAAGAATATTATAAGGATCGAGATAATCTGGAAGCCAACCTATCCAATAAAGCTGTAATTTATTTCGGTAAACAAATAATCTATAAATAAATTCAGTCCAAGTTACTCCATCATCAACTAATGTAATACCAATTTGATCAAACCAATCAGCTAACACGATATAAAGATCACTTCTGAATTGATTATCAACATTATAAGTATAATTAAATGAGGCAAGGTTGGCGGCTTTCCATGCATCTGCCACTAGTCCAGTTGTATCATTATTAGCAATCAACCCAGCTGTACCAGGAATACCTGCATCTATAAGAACTTGTCGTGCTTTTGCCAAATTCCAAGTAGCTGCCTTAGTTGATGCATTATACGCATCTCCATAGCCTGGAGAAACAGGTGAATTAGCCCTAACAACCTCTCCGTTTTGCATTACATCTATAATATAACTATAATTTATCGCGTAAGACATTGCTTTTCTCCAAGTTGCATTTATATTTGAATTATTAAATCCAAGAAAGTAGTAAACTAAACCAGGAATACCATATATGTCTGTATAATGCATTACGGTAATATTTGGATCTGCCTCAAAGCTGGGGATATATGTATTGAGATGTCCCTGCAAGAAGTCAATATCACCAGCCAACATAGCATCATTTCTGTTATTAGAGTCAGGTATTATTGTAAAAACCATTTCATTAATGTTTGCTTTTCCTTGCCAGTAGTTTTCAAAAGCGTGAAAACTAGTCTCAATATCAGTAGTATAACCATCATAAACAAACGGACCTGTTCCTACTAAATCTCCAGTAGTAAGATCAATATAATCAGTCCCAGGAGTGGATGATGGTGATAGCATATAGGCAGAAGTAAAAGTTAATAAATCCAAGAGGGGGCTATAAGCACCATTTAAATGAATAAGAATATTAGTTTGGTTAACAACATCAACCTGACTAATTATTGCCGTATCATTTGGAAATTTCCATAGTTCACTGGGTAATGCCTCCTGAGTTGTTGGAGGAAGGGTTCCAGAACAGTTTGTAAAATATAATAGCCTATCAAGGTTCCATTTCGCTGCTGTAGCATCAAATGGTGTATCATCATGAAAGATCACTCCTTCTCTCAACTTTATAAGAAGTGTTACATCATCTATCCACCGATAATCTTCCGCTAACCAATTAATACGTGGTAAATTTGGATCTGACAAATTATATCTAAAAAGTCCTTCGCATACTTGCTCTATAACATCCATAGAGGTACTATCCCAAGTATTCACAGGATCGAGTTCTACAGGGCTTGATCTCACACCCACCTTAAATATTGGTGAAGGTGGAGGTGATGGTGTAATTTCTCCGGTCTCCCATTCACAAGGATAGAAGTATAATCTATTCAGTGCATTATGAGGATACTTAGTTAAGTTAGCGCTATAAACATACGTAATTTTAGGATGATAACCAAAAGCATGTGGATATAATTGTATCGCTAAATAGCTTTGAATGTTTTTATAGATAATGTCCCTAATAACATCATCGATTTCTTGTAATGCGCTTTCTAGCATAGTATTTAACTTAGGGTCATTAACTTGAGCAGCATTACCATATGATATTGGATCAAATATTGGATAAAGCATATTATAGGGATCATAATAATCTGGACCCCAACCTATCCAAAAAAGTTCTAATTTATTATGATAGAAAAATAATCTATCAAGAAACTCAGAGAAGGTCATTCCAGCGTCTATTAGGGTAATTCCTATTTGATCAAGATTGTCCTGGAGCAAGATTAACAAATCTTCTCTAAAGACATTTCCGATATTATAGGTATAGTTAAATGAAGCAAGGTTAGCAGCTTTCCATGCATCCGCCACAGGTCCAATTGTATTATTATTCGCAGTTAGTCCAGCTGTACCAGGAATACCTGCATCTATAAGAATTTGTCGTGCTTTTGCCAAATTCCACGTCGCTGCGTTAGTTGAAGAATTGTAAGCATCTCCAAAACCGGGAGATATGGGCGAATTAGCCCTAACAACCTCTCCATTTTGCAATTCGTCAACAATATAACTATAATTAATCGCATAAGATATTGCTTTTCTCCAGGTTTTATTTATTCTCTCATTATTGAACCCTAGATAATAGTATATTAAACTAGAGATACCATAAGTTTCCGTATAATGCATTACAGTAATTTCGGGATCAAGCTCAAAGCTTGGAACATAGGCATCAAGATGTCCTTGTAGGAAATCAATATCATATGCCAGCATAGCATTATTTCTTGTATTCGCATCAAATATTATTGAAAACACCATATTAGTTATGTTTGCCATTCCCTGCCAATAGTTTTCAAAAGCATGAAAATTTATTTCAATATCAGGAATATAACCATCATAGACAAAGGGACCAGTTCCTACTAAATCTCCTGTAGTAAGATCAATATAATCGGTTGCAGGAGTGGATGTAGGTGATAACATATAGGCATTAGTATAACTTAATAAATCCAAAAGGGGGCTATAAACTCCATTTAAATGAATGCGGATACTAGTTTGATTAATAACATCCACCTGATTAATTATTGCGGTACCATTTGGAAATCTCCATAACGAACTTGTTTTTGCGATTGGTGTTGTTATTGGAAGGGTACCAGAACAATTAGTAAGATATAACAGCCTGTCTAGATTCCATTTCGCTGCTGTAGCATTAAAAGGTGTACCATCATGAAAAAGCACACCTTC
>JBHLLO010000039.1:0-26098 GCA_048885535.1 Candidatus Hermodarchaeota archaeon | reverse complement strand
TTTTTTATAGGATTATTAACTTTCTGGGTCTTATTTGGAGCGAGTAGTTTACCTGGGAGTATATTAGGATATTTAACTTTGAAAATCTTAAGAAAGGCAGGAATAACAAGAAATGATTATTTTGAGTAACTATATTATAATTTACTAAGATTTATGATTAATTTAAATAATTTAGATTTTCAGAAATTTATTGGGCAATATACTCTATTATACGGAGAAAATGACACTCAAAAAACCTATTTAACCTCAAAATTTGTTGAGTATTTAATGAAATTGGAGAATGTGGAGCCTAAAGAGATTTCTATAATAGATTTTGCCCCAAAATTAACTTACATTGACAATTTGAAGATTGGAGGTAGAATTAAAGATTATTTCAAAGATAGCAAGAATTGTAATTATATTAAATACAAGGGAGAGATAATTCCACCTCGACTAAGAGCAGATAATAAAGAGGATTTATATAAAAATCTATGTCACAATTATAAAATAACATCTAATATCTTACAAATATTTAACGAAAATCCTACCTCTATTTTAGTTTTGAACGATTTATCAATTTATCTTCATTTGGGAAGCAAAGATTATATTCTAAGGACTATATTTAAAACTAATACTTTTTTTGGGAATTCTTATTATGGTTATTCAATCAAGAAAAATTTTTCAAAGTTATTAAGTATTAAAGAACGCAAAAGAGTTGAGTTTTTAACTAGACACCTAAAGAATGCCATAAAAACGGAATAAATATAAAAATCTCAGAGTCACTGCTTGAATTTCATAAAATCGAACTATTTTTTATAAAAAATTAGGGATAACCTTAAATTTTTAACAAAAATCTCTTATAATATTAATTTTAATAATATCACGATAAAAAATGAATGAGACTAAAGAATTTTCTCCAATGAAAGACGGATTAAGTTACAAATATTATACTAATGGAAAATGGAAAGTATCCAAATCAGGTGAAATAATTGCTATCTACAATCCTTATAATAATGATTTGATTGGGTACGTTCAATCATGTAGTAAAGAAGATGTTGATGATGTGATCGATTATGCTAAAGAAAATGTAGATTGCTGGGAAAACACACCATTAGAAGAAAGAGTGAAAGTTTTAAGAAGAGCAGCAGATTTAATGATTAAATGGGCTGAACCTATAGGAAGAATTCTAATGCAAGAAGTAGGAAAACCACTAAAAAGCGCTGTTTCAGAAATTAGAAGAACAGCAGATATTTTTAATGCAACAGCGGATGCAGGATCTCAAATAGTTGGTGAAACAATTATGGGAGATGCTTTTAAAGGCTTTACAAAAGATAAGATCTCGATGACTTATAGAGTTCCTTTAGGAGTTATTTTATGTATAGGACCATTTAATTACCCATTTAATTTAACAGGTTCAAAAATAGCTCCAGCACTCGTAGCTGGAAACAGTGTTATAATGAAGCCACCAAGTGAAGGAGCTATAACCCCATTATACTTTGGCGTGATTTTGGAAGAAGCTGGGATTCCACCAGGAGTATTCAATATTGTTACAGGTCGTGGTTCAGAAATTGGAGATTACTTAACTGCTCATCCAAAAATAGATATGATAAGTTTTACTGGATCTTCAGAAACAGGAAAACATCTTGCTAATGTAGCAGGAATGAAACCACTACTATTAGAATTAGGTGGAAAAGATGCTGCTATAGTTCTTGATGACGCAAATTTAGAATTAACCGCAAAAGCGATTGTTAAAGGAGCTTTTTCTTTTAGTGGACAGAGATGCACTGCTGTTAAAAGAGTTTTACCAATGCCACGAATTGCTGATATTTTGGTGGAAAGAATTGTTAAAGAAGTATTAAATTTAAGTATTGGGAATCCAGCCGAAAATAAAGCAATTGGACCTTTAATAAATTCAAAAAGGTGTGATTATGTCCAAGGTTTAATTGATGATGCTTTGAGTAAGGGGGCTATTTTAAAATGTGGAAATCGAAGAGAAGGAAACATAATGTGGCCTACTGTTCTTGATAATGTAACAACAGATATGCGGATCGCATGGGAGGAACCTTTTGGTCCAGTATTGCCTTTCATTCGTATTCGTAGCGCTGAAGAAGCGATTGAAATTTCAAATAAGTCAGAATATGGATTACAAGGGATGATATTTACAAATAATATTGATCTTGCCTTTAACATTGCACAAGAGTTAGAAGTTGGAACAGTACAGATTAATGGTCAAAGTGAAAGAGGTCCCGATCATTTTCCATTTTTAGGAACAAAATCCTCAGGATTGGGAACACAAGGCATAAAATATTCGATAGAAGCGATGAGTCGTCCTAAAGTTGTAGTTATGAATTTAAGTGAGAAGGGAAGATTAATTCATGAATGTAGGGTAGATGATTAAAATGATAAGTCTAAAAGATAAAATCCTATTCATTACAGGGGCAAGTCGAGGTATAGGAAAAGCAATTGCTATGAGAGCCGCCCAAGATGGGGCAAGAATCGCCGTTGTTGCTAAAACTGCTGAACCACATCCCAAGTTAGAGGGTACGGTATATAGTGCAGTAGAGGATATCAATAAAGCCGGTGGAAAAGGTCTTGCATGTATAGCAGATATAAGATTCGAAGATCAAGTCGAAGCAGCTGTGGATGCCACCATTAGTGAATTTGGGGGAATTGATATATTAGTCAATGACGCAAGTGCTATAAGCTTAACTCCAACATTAGGTACAACCATGAAAAGATTTGATCTTATGTTCTCAGTTAATGTACGGGGTACATTCTTATGTTCAAAACTATGTCTTCCTTATTTGAAAAAATCTGAAAATCCACATATTCTAAATCTCTCTCCTCCATTAAATATGGATCCTAAATGGTTTGCACTTCATGTTGCTTATACGATGTCTAAATATGGGATGAGTATGTGTGTACTAGGGATGGCTGAAGAATTTAAGAAGGATAGGATTGCTGTTAATGCTCTTTGGCCTCGTACAGCTATAGCTACTGCGGCAGTCAAAAATTTATTAGGTGGAGAGGCAACAATCAAACATTCAAGGAAACCAGAGATCGTTGCTGATGCAGCTTACATAATATTAACAAAATCTAGTAGAGAATGTACGGGAAATTTTTTCATCGATGATGAAGTCTTAATTGAGCATGGTGTTACAAATTTAGAAAGATATTCCATAGTATCTGGCTCTAAACTTATCCCCGATTTCTTTCTCTAAGGGGGGGTCAAACCTAACCAAATCGGAGGACTTAAACAACTTCTTCAGATCCAGATGTGGTAATGTTTTGAGTTATTCCTGGTATATTGATGATAATTCCTCTATTCATACTATTCTTGAAACCTTATGAACCAAAAGGAAAGTGGTTAGAAGAAATTCAGGAAGAAAGATAATCATCTTTTTTTTAATTTTTTATTTCATTTGATAATAAATGATATCAAATAGTAAAATTAATTTTGATTAGCATATTTAAAACTACTATTAAATTTATTAAAGTGAATTGAATTTGAAAAGAATAGTTCTTTTTGGTCCTCCTGGAGCTGGAAAAGGTACATTTTCAGCACAAATTAAGCAAGTGTTACCCGAAATAATTCACATCAGTACAGGTGATATTTTTCGAGAAAACTTGAAAAATGAAACTTCTTTAGGTTTAGAAGCTAAAAAATTTATGGAAAAGGGAGAGTTGGTCCCAGATAGAATTGTTATTGAAATGATAAAGGATAGATTGAATAGGGAAGATGTTAAAGATAATGGTTTTGTGCTCGATGGTTTTCCACGGACCTTGTCTCAAGCAGAGGCGTTGTCAGATATAACTGAAATAGATTTTGTTATTCTATTAAAAGTAGATGAGGAGATTATAATTAAAAGAATTCTCGGCAGATATTCATGTCCTAACTGTGGTGAACTCTATAATAAATATTTTATGAAACCAAAGAAAGAGGGTACATGTGATAAATGTGGAGCATCAATAAAATTTGAACAAAGAAGCGATGATAATGAAGAAATATTAAGAAATCGACTTAATGTCTATAAAGAAAATGCAAAACCTCTTCTGGATTATTATAAAAGCAAAGGAACAGTAAAAGAAATTAATTATGAAAATAAATTGACTGAAGAAGAAGTCAGAAGAGTATTAGAACTATAACTTTATTTTTATTTTTATTCTTTTTATATTATGATAATGTATAATATTTGCATCTCTATTCCAATTAAAAATGATAATTTTATAGAAATTAAAACATTAGTGGACAAAGCCTTAACATTCAATCCTGCATTTATTGAATTTAGATTCGATTATATTAATAAACTTGAATATTTAACTGAAAAATTTGTTAGACAAATAAAAGACTTGATTGAAAATCAAGCTTATTGTATTTTTACTCTTAGACACGATTCTGAAGGGGGAAGAAATAAAATCGAAAAATCTCATAGAATAGAAAAGCTAGAAGTTTTAATTGGTAGCCAACCAGACTTTCTTGATATAGAAATGAACTCAGATTTAGACACTCTTAGATGTATTATAAATTTATCTTATATGAAAAAAGTTAATCTAATCTTTTCTTATCATAACCTTGAAGAAACTCCAGATTATGAAATAGTAAAAGAAATAATTTTAAGATTTGAAGAGACAGTAATTAAAAATAGAATGAATGAATTTGATATTCTGGGGAAAAGCGTGTATAAACTAATATTCACAGCACAGAATTTTGAAGATAACATAACTCCTTTAAAACTTTGCCAAGATTTATCAAGAAATAACAAAAAGGTTATATCCTTTTGTATGGATTATTTAGGAATACTCTCGAGATTGATGTGTGTAAAATTAGGCTCATTTCTAACATATGCCACATTGGAGGAACAAACAGCACCAGGACAAATTTATGTGAAAACAATGCAAGAATTATATGAGTTAATCTCAAATGAATAATGAATCTATACTTAAAATTATAATATAAATAACTAAAATTGATTTATATGGTCATATATTTTGCATTTTTATTTCATATATATCAACCCCCAGTGCAAATACCGCAGGTCATCAGACAAATTGTAAGTGAATCATATAAACCTATTATTGATGCACTGATAAATCATCCAGATGCTAAAATAACACTAAATATTAATGGTACATTGACAGAACAACTTCATGATTTTGGTTATGACGATTTAATTCAATCTATTAAATTAGTCGCTTCCCGAAGCCAGATTGAATTTACAGGTTCAGCAAAGTTTCATCCAATTTTACCACTTATTCCCGAACCAGAAATTGAACGCCAAATTAAGCTGAACGATGAAACTAGTCGTAAATTTTTCGGAAAACTCTACAATCCTCGTGGCTTTTTTCCTCCTGAGATGGCAGTCTCTGAAGAAGTCCTTGAAACTGTAAAAAAATTAGGCTTTAATTGGATAATTATAAGTGGAATTGCAAATACATTACCAGAATTTCCAACAACGTATATTTCTCAGCACATGAATGGTTTAAACTTAATTTTTCGTGATGATTATATCTCTATTGATTGTGCATTTGATAAAATTAACAATATTGACTCATTTATTTCCCGTCTTTATTATAAACATACTTCAGATGATTATTATGTAATTCTTGCTATGGATGGTGAAACATTTGGTCATCATGTCAAACATGCCATCAATGATTTTTTAATTCCTCTATTTCAAAGTATACCTCATAGGCATGACATAAAAATCTGCACAATTTCAGAGATTATAGATAAATTTCCAAAGGGACACAAACAAGTTCCTCGTCAATCCAGTTGGTCAACATTGCCATATGATTTAGCACATGATATACCATTTCCGTTATGGTTTGACCCCAATAATGATATCCATAGAGAACAGCAGCGTTTTTTTATGTATGCTTTGACCTTGGTTCATTTATCCGCAAAATACAGAGAAAGTATGGATGATGAAAAAAAGAGGACCTTTGACAACGCACGAAATTTACTTGATAGGGGAATTCATAGTTGTCAACAATGGTGGGCCTCACAAAGGCCATGGTATAATCCAGATATGATATTACGCGGATTGAATGAAATTTTAATGGCAAGTGTTAACGCAAAGCGAAGCCTACCTGATAATATTCCAGATATTAAAGAAGCTATGGAACTCATCATGAGAGATATGTTAAAAGCTCACAATAGAATAGTTTTAACATTATAAAAAAATAGGAAAAAGAAACAAAATAGTTTATATTCATTAAATTTTATCAAATATCGTTCCACACGAACCGCATCGTATCTTTTTCTTATAAACAGGTGCTCCTTGCATGGAAAAATAAATCACTTGAGTCTTATCTGGTTCTTCATGAAGCTTTCTAGGATTTTCTTCTCCACACTGTGCACATCTAAACCTTTTATATGATTCTGTCATTCTACAAAACCTTTGCTTTTTATTAAATAGTAATACTTCCTGAATTTAAATGTAGCTTTTTGAATAAAATTTTATGTGAGAAACTCTAGTTTGATTGATACTCCATGATTTTAGTGATAATTTCATCAACAACATCATTAATTTTTTTGCTTATAGTATCTATAATGATGTCTGCTGCAGCAATATAAAAAGGTTGTCTATACTGTAAAATCTTTGCTATTTCTTTTTTAGGATCATTTTTATCTATTAGTGGTCGTTTTTCTTTCCCATTCCTCATTATTCTATCATAGAGTTCATCAAACGATGCGTTTAGCAATATAATAAGACAATTTCCTTTCAAATAGATAATATTCTCTTTATTTAGAGCAACGCCCCCACCACATGAAATAACGGCTTTTCTTAATTTTGATACTTTTTTACAAGCCTTACTTTCAAGTTCCCTAAACTTTTGTTCTCCATCTTCTTTAAAAATTCGAATTATTGATTTACCAGCAAGCTCTGTAATAATATGATCAGTTTCTACGAATTTATAATCATTTCCTAAATCCTTTGCAAGCTTTTTTCCAATTACTGTTTTACCAGCTGCCATAAATCCAATAAGTGCAATAGAATCCTTAATCATAGCATTTCGCTTAATATAATAAATATAGAATGATTCCTTTAATTAATAGAAAAGCCATGCTTCTCCAATAATCCCTTCTTTATTTCAAGATAATTTCCTGATATATAGGCACAAAAATTAAATTCATCAGGATTTAAATTGTCACCTTTCACATATTTAGGATCTGAGTGTGTAGCCACTACTTCTCCAAAAAAACAAACATGAGAACCTAATTTAATTCGATTGATCACTTTGCATTCCATATTCCACGGAAATTCTTTTACCATAGGCACTTGAACTATTGATGCAGGCTCTTTTGTCAGATTTAAAGCTTCCCATTTATTTACATCTCTTCCTGAATGCATTCCACAATAATCAATTTCTTTTAATTGGTTAATTGTCGGATAGTTGATTACAAATTCACCATGTTTTTCAATCAGCTTATAAGAATGACGTTTTGGTTGAATTGAGATCACTACAATAGGAGGATTTAAACAAACTTTCCCTAAATAAGCAAGGGTAATTAAATTCGCTTCATCCCCTTTTCCTACAGATATAACAGCAGTAGGCATGGGAAATACACTTACACTTGGTTTAAGAGTTAATTTTCTCATTTTAGGATTCATTTCTTATTCATTTTCAATATTAGCTAAATAATTATAAATTAATTTTATCCTTAAACATATTAATAGTTATTAATTTATTGATTTATTTGTAGATGTTAGTTAGGAATTATTTCACAGCACAAACAAAAATCCTTGGTGTTATTGGTCATCCAATTGAACATAGTATGAGCCCAATTATGCATAATGCTGCTATCCAGGATCTTAGATTGAATTATGTCTATATAGCATTTGACATACACCCAAATACATTAAAAAAGGCAATAAAAGGAATAAAAACACTTAATATTAAAGGTGTAAATGTTACACTTCCACATAAAGAAAGGATAATAAAATTTGTAGATGTACTTGATGATATTGCACAAAAAATCAAAACTATAAATACAATTAAGAATGAAGATGGAATTTTAAAGGGTAGAAATACAGATGTGGAAGGAGCCAAAAAAGCTTTATTGGATGCGGGATGTAAAATTGCTGGGAAACAAGTTCTTTTATTAGGAGCTGGAGGCGCTGCAAAGGCTATTTCTTACGCTATAGCATCTGAAGTTGAAAAAATTATAATAATTAATAGAACTAAAGATCGAGCTAAGAGATTGGTAAATGATTTGAAAAACGAAATAGAGTTCGATATCGAAAGTAAAGAATATACTGACGCAATAATAAGAGAAGAAATAAATAGTTCGGATATTTTAATAAATACAACTCCAATAGGGATGTTTCCAAATAAAGAAATATCACCAATTTCGAAAAATTATTTACATAATAGATTATTTGTTTTTGATGTAATTTATAATCCTTTAGAAACCCAGTTACTTAGGGATTCGAAGGAGATTGGTTGTCGAATTCTAGGTGGTTTAGACATGTTGGTAAACCAAGGAGCTCTAGCGTTTGAATGGTGGACAAATAAGAAACCAAATATAGAATTAATGAAAACAAAAGTAATTGAATATTTAGGTAGTGTTTAATGTTAGGAAATAATTTAACAATAATAGGGGGTTCAGGAGGGATGGGGAAAGTCTTTGCTAAATATTTTAAAAAACATGGATTTAATATAACTTTACATGCTCGTAATGAAGATATTTTAAAACGCGCTGCTTATGAATTGAATGTAAATTTTGACTTATCTCTTGAAAAAAGTGTTAAAGATGCAGATATAGTCATGGTCTCAGTTCCTATTACTCAAACAGCAGATTTAATAAGAAAAGTAGCTCCGTTCTTAAAAAATGATTCATTAATTTTTGATATCACTTCATTAAAAAGTGATGTAGTCAGAGTATTTGAACAAATTAGGAGAGAATATCCAATCAACTGCCTTTCACTTCACCCTATGTTTGGTCCTGGAATTAAAGATATGAAGAATTATAATATTCTTCTTTTAAAAATTGGTGGTACAGAAAGTTACAGTAAGAAAGTGGATGATTTATTGAGTTTATTCAAATCAGATGGTATAGTAGTTACTGAAACCACCCCAGAATTACATGATAAATACATAGCAATGACATTAGGAATACCTCATATGTTTAATATTCTTTTTCTAAATCTTTTGAGAAGAATAAATGAACCATTAAGTGAATTGACAAAATATGCTGGTACGACATTTTTACTTCAAAAAGTCTTTGCTGAAAGTATTATCCAAAGAGAAATGGAAATGTTTGGTGAAATTCAAATACAAAACAAGGAATTTCAAAAAGTATTAGATGAATTTGAAAATTTATTAAAAGAGTATATAATAATCATACAAAGTAAAGATAAACAGGGGTTTATCGATTTGTTTTATGATGGTTTAAATTATTCAAGAGAGGATAATCACTTTAAAGTATCTTACGAGTATTTCTATGAGTTTATAAAGATTTTAAAAAAATGACAAGAGCATATCCTTTTAATTCAAATTAAAGAGTGTAGTTCTTATAATTATCTATATAATTTTTTATGATTACTACCTCTGAGGAGTTGAAAACGGAAAAAATAACTTCATTTCATGTATACAGTCATGAAACTAATATTGATCTTAATTTATTGGTTGATAAAATTTGGCTTGAAAATGATAGAATATACTTTAGAGTTTGTGAATTTTTATCTGGAAACAGAGATTATTTACGTAAAGAAAAAGGCAAAGGTATTTTCTCTCTTCATGAAAGTTTTATATTTAGTATAAGGTGTAGGATCTATGTGCAGGCTTCACAAAGGATTTAAGAAATCTTTAAGTCAATTATCATGCCTTTTTTGAGATGAATATAAATTAATAATTTAAGTTGCTTTTTATAAAATGAATTCTTTTTGGATTACAAGAAGTTAAGTAATTCTTATAATGACTAAAGTGCAAAAAAATGAATAGTATTAATAAGCTTAATAAAATCAATTCCCTATTTATCGTATTAGATGGAATTGATGGCTCGGGTACTACGACTCATAGTAAACTTCTATATGGCTTTTTAGAATCAATGGGTCTTAAAGTTCATTTAACTAAAGAACCTTCAGACAGTGAAATAGGCCAATTAATAAGGAAAAACCTTAAAAATCAAAATATTCCACCAACTACGGATGCTCTGATGTTTGCAGCCGATAGAGACCTTCACTATAGAATGGAAATTAAAAAATATCTATCTAAAGGCTTTATTGTTATTTCTGACAGATATATTGAATCATCAATAGTATATCAATCAATACAATCAGATGAAATTTCAATTGACTGGGTAAAAATAATAAATAAATTTGTTGGAAAAGCAGATTTGACTATTATATTAGATATTGATCCTGAGATATCTTTAGCAAGAAAGCCAACTAGCTTTGAAAAATTTGAGAATGATACCTTTTTAAACAAAGTAAGAAACCTTTACCTTGAACGGGCAAAAGAAGAGGGATACTTTATTATTGACACAAATGAAATTATTGAATTTGTCCAACAAAAGATACAAGAAATAGTGTTACAAAAATTAAAGGAAAAGAGGATTAAAGTTTAATATGGGAAATTTAATTTATTTAGTTGTAGAACATAATAAGATTTATTTTAAAAGTTAAAGCAGCCTTCTGAAAAAATTGAATAAAACTGATCAAAACCAATCCCGTGAAAAAGGATTTTTTAATATTACAAAATTATTTGAGTATGTTAAGCTATTCAGCTTTCCAAGGTTAGCTGGTACAATGGGAGAAAGACAAGCTGTTGATATATGCTATAAAACATTCAGAAAAATTGGACATAATAAAGATCACATTCATAAACAAAACTTTACTTTTTCAGATTTTTACTCTACAACTATGATTCAATTTATCTCAATCATGAGTCTTACTTCTATTCTATTCCTATTTTTCTTTGGATATATTTTTTTCTACATAAAAATTTTATTTATCGGGATTATGGCTATTCTTGTTCACTTAATTTATAATGGGATTAAATTTCCAGAAAATCCAGGATTTTGGGGTGAATATTTTGGAAATAAAATAGAAGCAACAAATGTATTCGTAGAAATTCCATCAAAAAATGAAAATGAAAGCGTTGGAAATATCATTATTTCCGCTCATTTAGATTCTAAATCTCAAACCTTCAGAACCTATTGGCGCATTATAGTATACAAGATTTGGTTATTTAGTGGAATAATTTTTGGAATACTCTATATTCTGCAAATCATCTATGTGGAGTGGATGAGATTTTCAATGCTACCTTTGGTTAAAATAAAAATTTTTAACTTTGAATTTTCATTTATAGAACCTTTCATCTGGATTATAGTGGTCTTTATCTCAATATCAAATATAGCCTTAATGTTTTTATATACTGATAATAAATCACCAGGAGCAAATGATAATGGTTCAGGTATGGCGATTGTTTTTGAATTAAGTGATTACTTCCAAACATGTCCCTTAGAGAATTTTAATTTATGGTTTTGCCAATTTTCAGCAGAAGAATTGGGGACAATGGGATCTAGATTTTTTGTAAAAAAATATGAGGAAATATTCGATAAAGGAAAAGTCTTTCATATTAATTTTGATATGGTATCAGCACCAGAAGCAAAAAATAATTACGTTCAATATATAAAATCTTATGGTGTATTACCTAGAAGAATATTATCTCCTCTCTTAGGAAAATATTTTGAAAAGGCAGCATTAAAAGAGAATTTAGTTATTAAAACTTTTCACTTATCAACTGGAGCACACACTGATACCGTACCGTTTCATCTTAGGAAGTATAATGCGATTGATATTATAACTCGAGACGCTATCAAATTTGCACATAACGAAATTGATACTCCAGATAAAGTAGATCCCAAAATTTTATCTAATGCTTGTCAGATTACAAAACAAGTAATATTATTTATTGATAAGGATTATGAAAAATTGAAGAATTGACAAATTTATTTAATAATCTAAATCACTTATATCAGATCTTCATAACAACACCACTAAAAAACAAGTAAATCTGTATTACATTAAACTTTTCAACTCATCTTGAATGTCTTCAATTCTCTTCTTAGCTTTTATAAGTATCTCTGTCTTTCCATACTTTAGGAACCACTTGTCAAATCTTTGTTTAATAGACACTTCTCGAGTTCCAGCCATATGTTTATCAGCCAAACAAATTATTTTTTCTTCAATAGATTGAGGTAAAAAATCTCTTTCAGGCAGATTAACACTGACAGCATCGATTTTATCTAATCCACCTAAGATATGGGTTTCACAGATTCTTGCAAGTTTCTCAGGAAAGCCATGTTCTCTTAATATTTGTGCTCCTATTATTGCATGTTTAAATCCATGTGTTTTTGCCCTGCCAACATCGTGTAGTAATGCCCCGATTTCAATTAAATTAACATCAACTTCAATTTTTGTTATTTTTTCTGCTATTTCTAAAGCCTTATCTGTAACTTTAAGAGAATGACGCCTGACATGATATGGAACTTTCATTTTTTTTAAAAATTCAAACGCAAATTCCCTAGATGGCAAAATCTGAGTATTATCCATTACTTTTTATATATTAAGAATAAGCTTTAAGGTTTAGCTACAATTTCATAAATAAGGCAAAAACAATTTAATTTACTAATAAAATCATAATTTCTATATTAATAAACTTCTTCGTAAGGACCACTAATTAAGCCACCAGTAATTCCTCCTAGAATAGCTCCAATTAATGCACTTAGAATCCCTCCTACTGTAGCAATCAATTGAGCCCCTTGAAATAATGCTGCTAAATCTTCACCTAACAACACACTAAGTAGCATCCAAATTGCTAAATTCACCGCAGTAACTAATGAACTTGCAATTAATCCTCTTTTAAATCCCTTTGAAATAGATCCACTTAAATATCCAACAAAAATACAAGCTAATAGCTGAGGAGCGAAAAATTCAACAATAGAAGGGCTCTCAATGAAAAAAGAAATGATATCATATTCAAAGTTCCAACCGCTTAATATAGTAACTATTTTTAAAAAATCGGATCCGGCTGTAACTTGGATAACTGGAAGAATGCCATCCATATCAAAAAATAAAGCAGTGAAAAAACTGAAAATTATCCCTACAATGATTCCAATTACCAATCGGTATGAGACCATAGTTTAAACCATATTTTAAATATTTATGAAATTTACTATAAATAGAAATTAATATGATATTTTAATTCTTTAGTTCTAAAGCAGATCATTGACTTCTTTTAATAAAATATTAAAATTATAGTATTTTATTTAATATATTTGAGATTATTTAATTAACTTATTAATTTATTAACTTTTAGGGTTATATCTTGGCTAAAAAGAAGAAAAAAACTGATGATGCTAAAAAAACAGAAACAAAGGAAAAGATAGAAGATAATGAATTTGAAGAAGATTTTGTTGAAGACTTCGAAGAGGATCTCGATCTAGTTGAAGAACTAGACCTACTTGATGCTGAAAGTATTGAAGAAGACGATATTACTGCTCAAAAAATTATTGATAAAGATGAAGAACAAAAACAACTATATTTGAGTTGTGGGATACATATTGGAACGAAATTGTTATCTGGAGATGCACGGAGATTTATTTATAGGCAGACTAATTACGGACTATATGTTATCGATTTAACAAAGACAGATGAGAGGTTAAAAATTGCTGCGAAATTTTTAAGTAAATATATCGAAGAAGGAAGTGATCGTGTAATTGTAACATCCGTTAGGAGATATGGTAAAGAACCAGTCCGAAAATTTTGTGAAGCTTTAGGATGCAAAGCTATTGTTGATAGATTTATACCTGGCTCATTAACTAATCCACAGATTGATGATTATATCAAAGATGCTTCTGTCGTTGTTATTGTAGATCCTCATGCAGATAAAGTTATCCTTCGTGAAGCCAAATTGGCACGTATTCCAGTAGTCTCTTTATTTGATACTGATGATATTCTTGATGGAATTGATCTTGCTGTTCCTGCAAATAATCGTGGCAAAAAAGCATTGGGTTTAGCATTTTGGTTATTAGCAAGACAAGTTATGTTGGAATTGGGGAAAATCTCAAGCGAGGATGAATTCCCTTATACTCTTGAAGACTTCACTTCAAAAATCGTTCCTGTCTATAGACAGGAATAAGAACGTTCTATATTTACTCTCAAGTTAAAAAAGCAAATTCCAAATAAACTCAAAGACTTTCTTTAACTAAATAGGATTAGATAACTTTTGCATATAATTTTTTTGCTTCTATATACATTTTATTATCTTTTTCTAATTCCAATAGATTATTTCCTGTAAGATTAAATTTACTTATTTCTTCATCATAAGGCAATATTCCTAAGAATTTTACCCTATCATCATTGACATTTAGAACTCGTTTTGAAATTATGCTAACTAAATCTTTCGAGAATCTATTTCCGATTATTAAAATTTGTTTAAATTTTAATTTAACTTCATTACTTACTTCTACTATCCGTTCCATCGTATGAAAACCCATTTTACTCGGATCTGTTACAATAATCAAATCCGTTACATCCTGACCAGTTTTTCGTGCAAAATATTCTAAACCTGCTGGAGCATCAATCAAAACAATATCATAATTTTTAGCTAAGACGTCAATTATACGTTTCAAAGAATTATTAACACTGCAGTAACAACCTTCTCCTTCCCCTCTTCCCATCTCGATCAAGTCAAAATCATCCATTTCTATTAAAGCCTCAAATACTTCTGACTCAATAATCTGATTTTTCGAAACATCTAATGGAATTTCACGGTTTTGGATTCTCTCCTGCAATTTGGTCATTTTTCCCCCCACAGTTTCTCCAAATTTTATTTCTTTACCAACCATATCTCCAATATTCGCATCAGGATCAGCATCAATTACGAGGATGTTCTCAAATTGTTTAGTCTCTAGAATGTATTTTAACATCAACACAAGTAAGGTTGATTTTCCAACCCCTCCTTTTCCACTAAATGAAATAACTTTTGGTTCCATTAATTTTACCATCTTCTTTTGTACTATATTATAGAAAATAAGGAATTCATAAAAGGTTTGATTTTATTAATTAAAAATTTTAAAACAGATTATATTTTTAAAATATCTTTTGTACCCACAAGGTTTAAAAGTACTCTTGTCAGAGTACACTTCAACATTATAGACTCAGAAGACAAAATACTTCTCTTTTTTTATCCACAAAATGTTTCCATTCATTCTTCGTGATGTTGTAGATTTTACTTCTACTGTTTCAGTGGTGGGTGGAGGTACAATTATAGGATTGGTAGTCCTATATCAACTAAGAAAAAGAAAGAGAAAATAAGAACTAATTTTTTTAATCTTTTTAAAAACTTCTTGCCTTATTTATAGAAGGAATCAAGGCTTCTGTATTTCTGCCAATGTTTTCTTTCAATTCCTTTCCTCAGACCAGGTAGCTCAAAGCACTGCTTTGGAATCATTTTTTTATAGTATGAATTATTTTCTCTCTCCTTAATAAATTGAGATTTATATAAAGTCTCAAATATTTCGTTTCCAGAAAATTGAATATCTTCGAAGTATGGAATTATGGGTCGATCTTTACTAATTTGATCAACAACCACCATTAAGGGCAATTTAATTTCTTGTATTTCACCTCTTTCATTAATAGTGCTAGTAATTTTATTATATTCATTATAAAGACAAATAACACATTCAGACCATCTTTCATGAAAATATTTTAACACAAAATCAATAACTTGATGTTTTAGAAATACTACCCCATATAATACACCACGATTATTTATTTCTGTTCGAGTAAACTGTTTTGCTCTGTAAGCTTCAGTAAATACTTCTCGCATCATTCTATTAATCTTTCTTGCTTGAGGCGTTCCTAAATTGCGTAAAACAACATCAGGTATCTCATTAATTTGTCTGATTAATTTTGATGTAAATCGAGCATGTCTCTTCAGATTTTTAACTAATTCTTCACGAGAATAGCCTTTTGCACACCCCATTACTTCTAATGGGTCTTTGAATTTTTTTTCTTTCATTTTATTTAACATTAATTATGATTATAAAAATCTTAAACAAAGCTAGTTAAGGTTTTCTGATTTTGTCCATTTAACAAAATAAAAGAATCTGCCCTTTTAAGTACCACTCCAACAGATTTTAACTCAGCACGACTCTTGAATTTGAATTTTTTAGCCCTTAGATTAATAATTCTTTTAGCAGAAATTGGGCCAATACCAGGTATACGAAGTAAATCATAATATGAAGCAATGTTTGGATCAATTGGTCCAAACTCCCTAAAATATTGTCTTGCCAAATGCATCTTTGGATCTCCATCTGGTAAATTTCCCTCATCTGTAATTATTTCTTTTAATTCTCTTAATGTATAATGATATATCCTCAAGAGCCAATCACATTGATATAATTTGTGCTCTCTTGTTAGTGGAGTTGCTTGCCTATCTTGTAAGGGAGTGCCCTCTATGGGTATAAATGAAGAGAAATAAGCACGTCTGAGGTCAATTTCTTTATATCCCCAGTCAATTCTTTTAAGTAAATCGTAGTCAGTTTCATTCTCATTAGCACCTACAACAAACTGGGTAGTTTGACCACTATTTAGAATGGGAGCGCCATCCCAACGAAAACTTTTATATCCATCCTTTCGATGAGTTTCAATCATTTTTTCCTGAAAATTGAGCTTAAAATCTTCTTTTAAATCTTTCAAGACTTTTAGAGTATCTCTATTGTGTTTAATCCTAATTTGTTTAATCCATTTTTGACGTGTTAAAATATCATTATTAAAGTCCTTTTGTTCAGCAATTTCGGTAAGATGCTCCTTGCTTGATGCCTCTGAGTTAATAGAAATGCGATCAGCCAAAGATATAGCTTCTTTAAGTAGGTATTGACTTACCCCAGGTAAACACTTAAAGTGGATGTATCCCTGAAATTTATATTTGAATCTTAAAAGTTTAATTGCTTCTAACATGTCTTCTGTGGTTTCATCAGCACTACCACACACTGCTGATGAAATAAATACGCCTTCTACCACGTTCATTGAATATAATTTCATGAAAGTACGAGCATATTCCTCTGGCGTAAAGCTCATTTTTTGCTTACAACTGTGAGAAAAACAGTACTTACAATTATAAATACATTTATTGGTATACAACGTTTTGAAAAGACTCATACAGCGCCCATCAGGTGTATAGCTATGGCAAATTCCAGCATTTGCTGTAGCACCTATCCATTTCTTTGAATCTCCAAATAATTTTGGATATTTTTTTGTACGACTGGAAGCAGTGCTAGCACATATATCATATTTAGAATTTTCTCCCAAAACTCGAATTTTTTCTAAGGTAGATGGCAAATTTAAGATCATCAAATTCATTATAGATATATTTTAATATTTTATTGGTCAACTTATAAACTGGAGGGGATTATTGAATTTTAAAAGTCAATAAAAAAAATTTAATTTTACTATTATATTCATAATACTATTGATTCAAAAATAACTACTTAGTTGCTGAAAAGATGCCAGAATATACTGGAGGAGAAATCATAGCTAAATACCTTATAAAAGAAGGAGTAAACTATGTTATTGGGATTCCCGGACATGGATGTTTAGCCTTAGTAGATGCATTTTTTAAGGACAAGAGTCGATTGAAATTGATTCAACCTAAACAGGAAATGTCTGGTGTACATATGGCTGTAGGATATTACAGAATAACAGGAAAACCATTAGTTGTATTTACCTCGATAGGACCTGGAGCAATTAATACTGCGATTGGTGTCGCTGATGCTTTTGTAGATTCATTCCCCTGTCTTATAATCACAGGAGATACACATGTACATATGAGAGGTAAGGGTGTTTTACAAGAAATAGAACGAAAAAAAGATTCAAGTATGCCCCAAATTCTTGAACCAATTGTAAAGCGTAGTTTCGAGGTTGATACAGTCAGTCAATTACCCACAATCATGCAGAGAGCCTTCAATATTATGCTAACAGGAAGAAAAGGACCTGTTCACATTGATCTTCCTATGGATGTTCAAGCAAACAGTATAGACGTAGAAATTCCAGAACCCGCAGAGAGAAGATACAAAGGAAAATTTGTAGCAGATCCTGAATTAATCAAGGAAGCTTCAATATTACTTAAATCTGCCAAAAGACCAGTACTGTTTATAGGTGGGGGAGCTATTGCTTCAAATACTAGCGAGGAAGTTAAAAAATTAGCTGAAAAACTAGGGGCTGCTGTAGTGGTCACTATGATGGGGAAAGATATTATAGATAATACTAATCCGCTTTATTGTTGGTCAGCCGGTTCGAAAGGAACGACTGTTGGGTTAAAGATGACTTCTACTGCTGATGTCATTCTTGCTGTAGGATGTAGATTTGCAGATGAAACAGCAAGTTCCTATAAAGAGGGTGTGAGTTTTTCAATTCCCCCTACAAAATTACTTCAAATTGATTTGGATCCTCATGAAATCGGCAAAAATTATCCTGTAACAGTAGGAATTATTGGTGATGCAAAAATATGCTTAAACCAGATTATTGATGAATTAAGAGATTTTCAGAAAGATTACCAATCTACAGCTTATTATAAAGAAATACAAGAGGAGAAAAAAAAATGGATTGAATTTTTAAATCAACATCGTGACGATTCTAAAGTTCCCGTTATGATATCAACTGTTTTACAAGAAGTTAGGAAATTTTTTGATAGAAATGCGGTTATAGTAACGAGCTCTGGTAATGTTCAAGCCCAGATGCTCCAAGAATTAGAATTTTACGAACCAAAAACTTGCTTAACTGCAGGTGGATTCTCAACCATGGGATATAGTGTTCCAGCTGCGATAGGCGCCAAATTAGGATTAATTGATATTGGAAAACCTGATAGACAAGTTGTTGCGTTAGTAGGAGATGGTGATTTCATGATGACAATTTCAGAACTATCAGTTGCTGTACAATTAGGTCTAACAAATATATTCTTCATTGTTTTAAATAATCATGGTTGGATAGCTATAAAAGATTTACAACAAGCCGCTTTTGGAGAGGAACGTGGTTATGGCACTGCTTTTGAAAATAACGAAGGCAATAGTTATAGTCCCGACTTTGCAAAAATAGGTGAGGCATTTGGTTGTTATTCAGAAAAGATTTCCAAAAAAAATGAAATTATTCCAGCTTTAGAGCGAGCTAAAAAATCAAATAAACCAGCAGTAATAGAAGTTGAAGTTCAGCAAGAATATCCTTATACTGGATCTCCCGCCATTGGATGGTGGGATGTATCGATTCCAACTTATTTGAAAGATCGCAGAAAGACATATGAAGAGGAAATTAAAGGGGAAAAACTTTAATCTAACATTTCTTTTAACATCTTACACTTATCATTTTTAATTAGTTATTATGAAAGATTTTTCGAAGATTTTTGAAGAAAAGGGCATAGATTATATTCAGTTTCAATTTACAACTTTACTTGGAGAATTTAAGGAAGTTGAATTTCCTGTGAATATATGGGATGAAATGAAAGAAGGCACAGGTATTGATGGGTCAAGTATAGGCTTTTTAAAGACTGAACAAAGTGATATGCAGATTGTTCCAGATTTAAAAACATTCAGTATCATTCCTTGGAACGCGAGAATCGGAAGATTTATTTGTGATATTACAGATTATAAAGGTATTGCTTATTCTATGTGTCCCCGAAGTATATTAAAGAAACAACTTGAGGTAGTAAAGTCTTTAGGATACGAATTTTTGATGAGACCTGAATTAGAATGGTATTTCTTGACAAACGATCTACTACCTGCTGATAATGGAACATATATGGATATGTCTCCTTTAGATAGTCTTCATGAATTAAGACGTCAAATTACAGATGATATGCTTGAAATGGGAATTGGAATAAAAACTATTCATCATGAAGTAGCTCCTGGGCAGCATGAAATCGAATTTTTATCATCTAATGCTCTATATCAAGCAGATAACGTTCAGACAGCAAAAGTAATTATTAAAACTGAATCTTTTTATGAAGATCTAATTGCTACTTTTATTCCTAAACCTTTTCCATTAGAAGCCGGAAATGGATTACATATACACCAATATCTTACTCAAGAAGGGAGAAATATTTTTGCTGATAAAGAACAAGGAGTTAGTAGTCTCCTTAGATATTATGTTGGAGGTATACAAAAACATGTAGATGCCATCTCAGCTATTTTAAATCCTATTACTAATTCATATAAAAGACTCATACCTAACCATGAAGCTCCTGTATATAATACATGGGGAATAGGCAATAGAACTGCATTGATTCGAATACCTGGATATGAAAAGTCAGCGAGAGTTGAATATCGTGCAGGAGATGCTGCGATGAATATATATCTTGGAACAGCTCTATTAATGGCTTCTGGTTTAGACGGAATTAAAAACAAAATAGAGCCAAATAGTCCAATTAAAGAAAATATTGATAGTTTAAACAAGGAAAAACGAGATATTTTGGGAATCAAGCAACTTCCACGTAGCTTAGATCAATCATTAGTTGCATTTGAGAAAAATCAGTTGATCAAAAAGGTATTGGGAAAAGAATTCGTAAAGATATTCTTAGAAATCAAGGAGAAGGAACTCGATGAATATGAAAAAGCCAAAAAAAATGGGAATGAAAAAAGTTGGGAGTTAAAAAAATATCTTTTTTGGTAAAAAGAATTTCATGTATAAGGCTTAAGAATAAGCTGAAAAACTCTCCTTTAATTTCTTTTTTAAGCTTCTAGGAAAGAAAAATTTAGTATCATAAAACTCATAAATAAGATCATCAATTTCTTTTTGTTCGGATCGGTAATCATATTCTAAATTACTTTTCTTATTTTCAATTATATTATTTACGACTATTTCAATAGAATTCTTTGTATGTTCATCTGGTGGGATAATCGGTAATGTATGGATCCCAGAAATTTGTATGCTATTTGTGTTATTAATAATCCCTTTAGCAAGATAATTATACAGTGAACTATTCAACAGTCCTAGGAAATAGTTTATAGAAAAAGACTTATCTTTAACAATAAAACCGATAGCTTTATTTGAATCCCAATAACATCCACTAGGCATATAGCGTGCTGCTAATCTTGAACTTACTCCACTTATAACGATTCCTTCTTGTTGAAAAGGCACATTTTTAGGGATATCATAAAATGATATAGATTCTTTATCCCACACGATTGCTTCAATAATTGGTCTGAAATATTGGTCAGCTCCTCCACGCTTCAAATATGGCTTCCAATTTTTTTCTAGTTCATTTCTGGAGATGATTTTATATTTTTTTTCCAAGTTTTGAATCTTTTGATTTCTCTTTTCAAACATCTCAGCTAATTTAGTACCTTTAATAGCTGCAATAAACTTTTTGTTGTTATGAGTATGCATTCCAATATACCCCACAATAAAATCTTTTAATTTAGCTGATTTTTCAAACATCTTGATTATTTGAGGTTCTATATCAATGTAAAATATATTGAAAGGTAAGGAGTGATAGCTCTTTTGTTTCACTTCAAAATTCAGTGGAGGGTTCCAATACTCCACCTCACTTTTAAGACGTGTAATAACTTTTACTACATTTTTTTCTCTTTTGGCACTATTATGTTTTCCTGTACATTTGGTTAATACAACAATAACAGGGCTAGTACTTACTCCCTGATTAGAAAACAAATCTTTAGGAGGTAATATGATTTCATTTAATATTGTATTTTCAAGTAAGAATTTTCTAAGTTTCTTATGTGTTATTAAAGTCAAGAATGAATCACTAGTAATAAAGCCTAATTTACCACCTTCTTTTAATCTCCAAATACTATTCACAATAAACATAGAATATGTCTCGTGAGTGCTGATATGACCATAAATTTGCTTTAATTTTGACCTATTCTTTCTCACATAAGAACTTGATTTATTTAGGTAAGGAGGATTACCGATTATAAAATCAAACTCATTAAATGAATCAGTATCAATTAACATTAATGCATCCCGTATTGAAAAATTGACTCCCAATTTTTCAATACTTCCTTTATAGATGGGATTAATATCATAAGCATAAATCTGATTTTTTTTAACTCCTAAACTTAATAGTGTTTTGATAAAGATTCCAGGACCAACACAAGGATCTAAAATCTTTTGATTTAGCTCAATTTTACCTAATTTTGACACAATATATTTTGCTGTCTCTTGAGGAGTAATAACTGCTCCTAATTCCTTTTCATTAAATTCTGTCAAATTTTAATACTAAAAAATAATTACCTCTGAATTCACTAAACCTTAAGAAGTATTAAAATTTGTGGCATAATCTTTTAATATTCTCATACTAGATAATCTAAGAAATAATGAGTTTTTTGTTTACTTTTTTGAATTTATTTTAAGTAAGCTCCATATTTGGCAGAACTTACGATTTTTCTATATATATTTAGGAAACCTGTTTGAATTTTTGGGAGGGGTCTTTTCCAATCTTTCATTCTATTAGAGAGTTCTTCATTAGAAATCAACAAACTTAACCTTCGATTTTTAATATCAATTTCAATAAGATCTCCATCATTAACAACTGCAATTGGACCACCTTCATAAGCTTCAGGACACACATGACCTATACAAGGTCCCCTTGTAGCTCCTGAGAAACGGCCATCAGTAATCATAGCAACTGAATCAGCAAATCCCATGCCAATTAACATTGCTGCTGGTAAGGATAATTCTCGCATACCAGGGGAACCTTTGGGACCTTCATATCTTATTACCAAAACGTCACCACCTTCGATTTTATTATTTAAGAAAGCTTCTTTAACATCTTCTTCATTTTCAAAAACCTTGGCAAACCCTTTATGATATTGCATTTTTGGGTTAACAGCACTACTTTTTATTACAGCTCCCTCCGGTGCTAGATTTCCCCTTAAGATAGCAATTCCACCTTCAACCTCAATTGGATCCTCTGGATTTCGGATAACTTGATAATCTATGTACTCTACTTTACTAAGGAAGTCCTTCAAAGTAAGTCCTAATACATTTTTAACTGATAAATCCAAATATTTTGATAATTTTTTCATTAAAACCTTTACACCACCTGCTTCATGGAACTCCGTAAGAGTATATTCTGAAGCGGGCTTAAACTTTGCTAATAATGGAACAGATTTATTTAAACTATCAAAGTCGCAATGATTTAAGCTACCACCAATTTCTTGAGATAAAGCGCACATATGTAAAACCATATTAGTAGAACCACCAAATGAAAGAGCGACTTTACATGCATTTTCTATTGATGATTCATTTATTAAATCTAATGCCTTTATTTCTTTTTCAACCAACTGCATGATTCTCTCACCAGTTTCTTTACATAAATTTTCACGTTCATTTCCAATTGCGCTTAAAGTCGCACAACCTGGTAATGAAAGTCCCATAGCTTCAACTATACACGCCATTGTATTCGCAGTACCCATCATATTGCATGCTCCTGGGGAACAACAAGTTTGAGATTCTATAAGGTAAAATTGTTCTTTATTAAGATCGCCCACTTTATATTTACCTATAGCTTCTTTTATATCGGACGTAACAAAAGTTTTTCCTTTTAAAGGACCATCTTTGAAATATTTTGGTTCCATTATCCCCCCAGTTAAAAATATTGTAGGTAAGTTGCATCTTGCGGCAGCTAGAAGCATTCCTGGTATAATTTTATCGCAAGAACATAACATTACCATCCCATCGAATCCATAGGCTTTTAAAGTACATTCAATTGAGGCTGCAATTATATCTCTTGTAGGTAAAACATATTTTGAAAAACCCCCTGAGTTTGCGATTCCATCACAGATTGCAATCGTATTGAACTCCATAGGGGTCCCACCTTTTTCTTTAATTCCTATTTTTACTATTTCAGCTAGTTTTCTTAAATGAATATGACCCGGATTTAACTCATTCCAGGAATTAACAACTGCTATTTTAGCTTTTGCTAAATCTTCGTAAGAATAACCACACCCTAAATATAAAGCTCGCTCATATGCTTTATTTGGGTTTAATTCTTTGCTATATTTCATCATAAAGTTCCCATTTAAAGACTTTAATTTTAAAATTCATTATTCATTCAATATATAGATAAATGTAATAATTACAATTATAGATTGATATAAATTTAATCAAATACTTTTGAAAGTCATGCTTAGAGTTGGTTTTATAGGTACTGGTGTAATTTTTGATTTGAATGTTCTTGGATATCTAAATAATGATGAGGTAAAAATCGTTTCATTATGTAATAGAACAATTCAAAAGGCAAAAGAAAAAATAAATAAATTTGATTTGAATAACGATATTTCAATATATTCTGATTATAAAGAAATGTTAAAGAAGGAGGAGTTAGATATCGTAGAGATACTACTTCCTCACCATTTGCATGCTCAAGCTACGATCTCAGCCGCAGAGAGTGGCGTTAAAGGTCTTTCTGTACAGAAGCCAATGGCATTAAATTTGGGTGAAGCAAATTCAATGATTAATGCTTGTAAAGAATCTGGGTCGTTATTATCAATCTATGAAAATTTTATTTTTGCCCCTCATATTATGAAGGCTAAAGAATTATTAGACCAAGATTACATTGGAGATCCATCATCAATTCGAATTAAAACTGTTATGGCAGGTAAAGGCGGTTGGACTATCTTGAAAAGCGCAGAAGATTGGAGAAAAGATCCAAAAAAAATCGGAGGGCTAAAGAGCGGTTCACCAGTTTTATTTGATAATGGATGGCATGATTTTGTATTAGCATCATGGTTTTTTAATGAAGAAATTGACAAAGTATTTGCTTGGACGGGTGATTTTAAAGGTATGGATACTCCTGCTTATGTAATGTTTAAATATAAACAGGGTAAAGAACACTTAGTCCCTCAGTATGGGCATATGGAATTTACATTATTGCCAGAAATGCTATTACCGTCGAAATATTACCCAACAGATGAATTTATAGAGATTATAGCAAGTCGAGGAATAATGAGGATAAATCAAGGAACTTCAATTGGGAATACCATGACAGAATCAGAAATTTTTACTCCAATTGTGATAATAAGAGATGGTAAAGTAGAAATTTATAGGGATTTTGAGAATGATTGGAAATTTAGTTTCATTAATGCAACTAACCATTTTATTGAAGCTGTAAAGGGTAATATCGAACCAATTTTATCTGGAGAATATGCAAAAAAAATTTTGAAATTTAACTTAGCTGCTATCAAATCATCAGCATTAGGAAAAGAAGTTTCACTTAATGAGTTTTAATCCTCGTATTCATGTCTGAATTGTTGATGCTTCAAACCATTTCTCGCAGCCTTACGTAAATCTCTTTTTTTCATTCTGTTATATCTTGCTAAACCACTAAAATCTCGATTTTCAGGTTGTTCTACAATACAATTCCTATTTTGCTCATTTTCTGCATTGATTTCCTCCCAGTAAATTGGGCGCTTTTGCTGTTGGGATATATAGGGCATTTTAGCAAAAATACATAAATTTTTTCCTTCCTCACCCGTATAAATGGGAGTTCCTCCATCTTTAACGATGTTAATAAAATGTTCAGTGGAATTAATAAATGAATATCTCCAGTCTCTCGGTAAATTCTTTCCAAATGATTTCACCTCTCCATTCACATATACAATTATAGGTGGAAACTGTGGACTTTTAGAAACAAAATTTCCTCCTGAAGTGCACTGATTCAACCACATTATACCTTTAGTTCCCGAAATTTCAATATATTCGTCACAATCATAATAATTACTAGGATAATACACATTTTGAGCTAATGTGAACTGCATTGAACCATATTTTGAAGGCTTATTTGAATTTTTATCAGGATATTTCCAAAAAATATAACTTGGAATATCCCAGACTCCTGTAAAATAGTCTATCCAGCTATAAACCTTCTCTACATGGGATTCTCCCATTAACCAAAGTGCCATTGAAAATTTATGTATTCCATCATCATAAATATAGGGACCACCTCCACAAGTTTCCACTTTAATTCTCCAAACTAGTGATGATAAACCCCTTGTATAAATAGTAATCCCAGGACCACCAGTTACAATAGTATTTATTCGAAAATTTAAGAGTTCTCCAATAATTCCCTGATTCAGCAACTCTTTTGCTTTTAA
>JBHLLO010000038.1:10043-26718 GCA_048885535.1 Candidatus Hermodarchaeota archaeon | reverse complement strand
TTGATAAGGGAAGCTGAAAAAATTATTCCAGGATTATATGAAGGCTCGGAGGTTATAATTATTATGAGTCCTGATGACTTTAAAGAAAGAATAAATGTGATCCGTCATAGTTTTGGTGGAACTGCTCCGGTATTGGGTGAAGAAAATCCACCTCATCGATTACCAATAGATGGCTTATGGTACATTGGTGCATATAGTGAGTCTGGTGGTGGAGTAACGGGTGTTGCTGTTGGAGCTAGAAATGTAGTAAAAGCAATCATAAGGGAATTGAAGTAATTTATAAGTTTTTTTTTACAATTTCTAACTTCTATCTCCTCTTCTTAATACTTTAAATTGGATTGCAAAAAACACAGTCTTTTGCTACAGGATTAACGTTTAGGTCAATAAATTAAGCTTTTTTATTAATTCAAAAACCAGACTAAGACTTTTTGCTTATTAAGATCTTAATAAAATGTTATTTTGGATTGGTTAATAACATCATTATAGAAAATTTGTGTTCAAATTGGGAATATATTTTTTATAAAAATTGCACTATGTCCTATGAATTTTGAGAAAAAATTTTTTTTTTAATTAAAATTATGAACCGTCTTAGCTTTTCTATAGAAAAATAGGAACATGGTTCTAAATTAGACTATACAGTATTTCAAATATATTTGTAAAGTGTAAATTTATCGATTATTTAAATAGAACGTTTATAAAATCGACGAAAACTTTTTATAGTTGGGTCACTATTGTGAATATTGTAGAAAAAAAGTTTTTTCTATCAATGTAGTGGAATGTCAAATTTTGGCCATAATTATTCCTCCACGAATTCGGCTTAAAATCTCATTCCATTACAACTTTTTTTCTTCTTTTGATTTATCTAATTAAAATATTAATGATTTAAAGATAATTTTGCTCTACATTTGGGAAAAAGTTGAAAATCAACTTTCAATTTTGTATAAAAATACAGTAGAAACAACCAAATCTAACATTGCTTTATTCTTCAGTTTTTACTTTCTTGATTTCCTCTATAAGCATAGGAATAATTTTATGTAAATCAGCAACAATTCCATAATGTGCTACACTAAAAATGGGAGCATTAGGATCCTTATTAATAGCAACGATAATTTCAGAGTTCTGCATTCCTACTAAATGCTGGATAGCTCCTGAAACTCCACAAGCTATATATAATTTTGGAGAAACTGTTTTACCTGTTTGACCAATCTGCCTATCTTGCCCCAACCAATTCAATTCAATGGTTACTCTTGAACCTGCTAATTCTGCTCCTAGTTCTTCAGCTAAATCTTCAATTAATTTGAATCCTTCTTTTGATCCAACACCTCTTCCACCAGCAACTATAATATCAGCATCCTCTAAGTTTACTTGTGTTTTTTCTTTACTAATTATTTTAATAATCTTTACAACACTATCTTGTTCTTTATAATCCTTTTCAATTACATTAATCTTTACTTGCTTTGGATACTCTCTGCTAGCCTTGAAAATTCCTGGTCTTACAGTAGCCATTTGTGGTCTACTTGTGGGGGTTCTAATAGTAGCCATAATATTTCCCCCAAAAGTTGGTCTAGTTTGCAGCAAATTTCCTGTCTCCTCTTCAATATTCAACCCTGTACAATCAGCAGTCAATCCAGCATTTAACCTTTTAGCAACTCTTGGTGCAAAATCTCTTCCCGTAGGAGTCGCACCTATTAAAATAATCTCAGGTCTATATTGTTTAATTAAATCTGTTAAAATATTAACGTACAAATCTGAGTAATAATCCCTCAATATAGCTGACTTCACGTAAATAACTTCATCCGCTCCAAATTCACCAAATTCCTGTAATTGATTATCTATCTTGTCTCCTAAAACTACTAAACTTAATTTTACATGCAAGATATCGGCCAATTCCCGCCCCTTTCCTAAAAGTTGAAAAGCTACTTTATTAAATTCCTTTTTAAAGTGTTCAGCAATTACCCAAACACCTTTAAACTGACTTTTATCTACTTTATCTATATATTTTTCACGTTCTATGATAATAGCATCAACTGGGCAAATATCCACGCAAGCTCCACATAAGTTACATTCTTCTGTAATTAATGCCCTGTTGTTTATAACCTCAATACCACCGTATGGACATGAATTTACACAAGATTCGCAGCCTGTACACCTCTCATCATCAATAACTATGCTCATGAAATTCTCCTCTTAAATGACTTTATCATCCTTTAAATGACTTACTAGTTGTTTTGACATCTCCTCGAAACTACCTTCAAGCTTTATGTGTTCTCCTTTTCTTTCAGGGATAAATATCTTCCAAACCTCTGTCATTGAGCCATCAATTCCAATCTCATCATGATTAGCTTCTAAATCTTCAGCATTCCAAAAAATTACTTTCTTCTTTTCATAAGCATCTACTATTCCTCTTATTCCTGGATTTCGTGGGGTATTAATTTCCTTAAGTACTGAAATCAATGCAGGTAATTTTGTTTCAATTAGTATAACTTCTTCTGGTCTAAAAGCTCGCTCTACAATCAATTTGTCTCCTTCTAACTGAAAACTTAAAACATAAGTAATTTGGGGGATGCCTAACTCTTCTGCGAGCTCAGGACCAACTTGAGCAGTATCTCCATCAATTGCCTGAGTACCACATATTACAATATATTTTTCTCCCTTAGTTAAACCTTTTAATAACTTTTTTATGGCCAATGATAATGTATGAGAAGTTGCTAAGGTATCCGCACCTGCAAAAGCTTTATCTGTTAATAGATATGCTTTATCAACACCCATGGATAAAGCCTCTCGCAATGCTTCTTCTGCTTGTGGGGGTCCCATACTAATGGCTATCACTTCCCCACCGTATCTTTCTCTTATTACAAGACCTAATTCAAGTGCATGTTTATCATGTGGATTTACAATCGAAGGAATACCAGAACGAATTAAGGTATTAGTTTTGGGATCAATTTTTACTTCACTTATTCCAGGAACTTGCTTAATGCAGACGAAAATTTTCAATAATTATCACTAAACCAACGCTTTTTTAGTACTATAAAATATTTAAACACTTTTAAACCGTATATTTTTACAAAAAAAAGGATATCTTTGTAAAAAATCTTGAAATTAAAACATCTATATAATATTGACTTAGCTTATAGAAATCAACTTTAGTTTTAAATATCAGATTAAAGGAAACCAGTAATTTGAAAGAAAATTATTTATAGAAGTTATTTTATTATTTATAAAATCGGATATTTTCGCAATTAAAATGAAAGAGATCATTCAAAATATTAAAACTCTATTAAGCAATGGTGAAAAATTAGTATTCCTTGTTGGTGCGGGGTGTTCTATGGATCCTCCATCCAATTTGCCTGATGGAAATGAATTCCTTCAGCAAGTTATTAAATTATTATGTGAGAAATATGAAATCGACAGAATTTTATCAATTCATAACCTTACACTTGAAAAAATCTTATATATTATACAGGAGGAATTAGATCCAGACTTGAAAGTAAGTGATTTTTATGCAAGCTCTACAAAACCCAATTATTTACATTTTTTCCTTGCAGAGATGATTCGAAATGGTCATTCTGTTATGACTACGAATTTTGATTCTTTAATTGAAGAAGCTTTAATTCAATCTAATGTTTCAAAAAAAATGGTTGTCCCTTTAATTACAGAAAAAGATTATGCGCAAATAGAAAGCTATAAAAAGGCATTAAAGAAGGGGAAGCTATTTGTATATAAGTTACATGGTTCAATTAACAATATTATCACTGGTGAAAATACAAAATCCTCTCTGATTAACACAATTCATAAACTTGGGAAAATAAAGCAAAAGTTATCACTTTACCAAATAGAAACTTTTAAAAAGGAAATTTTAACAGACATTTTAAATGGAAGCTCTTTAATAGTTATTGGTTATTCTGGACAGAATGATTTGGATATATTACCTATGTTAGATGAGGTAGATGATCTACTTAATATTTTTTGGATCAACCATACTTCAGGGCAAATTGAAAGTGATTTTTATACATTAGATAATAATCCACAATTTATCACGTTAGAATATGATCAAATTGATAAACTTCTTTTAGAAATTAAGAATAATCACCCAAATACAAAAATTTATAGATTAAATGTTAATACTACAAGTTTTTTTAGAAGCTTTCTAACCATTAAACATCCTAACTTAATAGATGATTCTTCTAAAAAGTTAATGCAATGGATGCAGTCTAATATCCAAAAACCAGACTATATAACTAAGAAATTCATTCCTTTTAAAATATATATTAATTATGAAATGTTTGACGAAGCTTTAAGATGTGGAGAGGAACTTATTAGAATTACTAACAATCCAAACCAGACAAACTTAAGACTAAACCTCATTTCTGATATTGGTTTAATTTGGGAAGAATTTAAGAATTATGAAAAAGCTCTCGAACTTTATAGAGAAGGCAATATATTAGCCGACAATAATGGAGATATTACTAAGAAGATCTACTTTCTCTCTAAAATTGGCTTAATTCAGGAAAAGTTTAAAGAATTTAATGAAGCTATAAAAACATATGAAGAAAAATTAGAAATTAATCAAAAGTTAAGAAATTTGAGGAAAATTGCGGATTTGCTAGTGAAATTAGGTTTTTTGTATAATAAGCAATCTTTTTTCCCAGAATCTTTAAAAAAGTTCGAATCTGCGATTAAAATTGAAGCAAAATTAGGTAATGTCAAGAAGATAATAGAAATTGAAAATGAAATTGGAGAACTCTATCTTAAGCAAAAAGACTATTATAATGCACTGGATAAATATAATGATATACTTAAATATTGTGAAAAAGTTAATGATAACGAGTTAAAGCCTTTAATCCTCAATAAAATTGGAATTGTTTATTTTACACAAAAAAAATATAATAAAGCATTAGAAAAATTTGAACAATCATTAGGTTTACTTGATAAGGTCAAAAATTCTACTCACAAAATTTCTGTTTTGAGTAATATAGGTAAAATTTATCTCGAAAAGGAAGATTACAATGAAGCCCTAAAAAAATTTGAGTATGCCTATAATCTAACCTACAATTTAGACGACTTTGAAGCAAAAATTTTATGCATAAATAACATCGGAAAATTATATACTAAACAAAATAATTATAATGAAGCTCTAAAGTGGTATCAAAAAGCACTTAATCTTTCGGATGAGTTTGATGATTTTGAAAAAAAATCTCTTTATTTATATAAGATCGGAAAAATTTATTTCAAGCTAAATAAAGTTGATGAGGCATTATTTCTTCTTGAAAATGGTTTTGAATTAAGTAAAAACTTAAACGATATGGTTGGACAAATAAACTTTATTAATATCATTATAGAAATATACGAACTTAAAGGTGATTTTACAAAATCATTAGAAAGATACAAAGAGGCAGTAGAAATTGCTGAAAAATTGGGAGATATAGAAAATAAAGCAATTTATCTTAATAATATTGCTATACTTCATTTTAAAAATGAAGACTTCTCTAAAGCTCTAAAATTCTTTGAAATCTCTTATGGGATATTAAACCAAATCAACAACTTAAAAACTAGAACAATTAGTCTTAACAATCTTGGAACGTGTTACTATAAACTACAAAATAATAGTCAAGCTTTGAAATTATTCGATATCGCTTTTCGTATAAATGAGCAAATTGGTAATTTAGATGAAGAAATGTCCTTACTTCATAAAATCGGTAATATCCATTACAATCAAAAAGATTATATTAAAGCTTTAGAAAGTTATAAAGATGCACTTCAAATATCTGAATTAATAAATAATATCGAAATGAGATCAATTCAACTTAATAATATTGGCAAGACCTTTTTCTTTTTAGAAGATTATTCTGAAGCCTTAAAATTTTTTAAAGCCGGTTTAAAGCTAGCAATAGAATCTGAAAATCTTGAACTTAAAGCAGATTTTTATAATAATATTGCGGGGGTATATTACATAAAAAATGATTATTCTAAATCTATTAAATTCGCAAGTCAGTCAAAAGATACTTTGAAAAAATTAGGATTGAATAATTCAAATAAGGTAAAAATATTACAGAAAAAAATTGATTTTTTGCAGAATCGTATTTAAGTTAATATATTAACTCAATATTATATTCTATAATATTCCAAACTTACCTAGAAATTAAAGATAAAAAAATTTAAAATTTTGAAAAAAGATTAATTAAATAATCAATGAAAAATCTTAAAATAAGAGTAGAATCTTCATGGATCCAATAATTTATATTTTTAGTTTTGTATGTTCGATTGCTGGAGCAGCCTTTTTTCTAATTAGTTTATATATTATTACTAAAATAAAAGGGTTATTTCCTGGTTCTAAGATTAACAGAAAATGGATAATAATACAGATATTAATTATATTGTTTTTATTTGGGTATGTATTTAATATAGTATTTTTATCCTTAGGAGATGCATATACTGGAATTATAGCTATTATGACTGCCATTGTCTATATCTTTGGAGCTTTATTTGTCCTAATTGTTATTAACCTTAGTTTCAAAACCTATAAAACAATCTTAATGGAGCCTGTTTCGAAAAAGGAAAAATAAAAAATAAAAAATTAATATGCCATCCTTACTTGATGAAATTTGGATTTTTTCTAAAGATGGGATACCTATAATCGATTTTGCCAGAATTGGTGGTGTAGATAAGTCTATGTTAGGTAGCTTTATATCCGCTATAAAAACTTTCGTAAATGAGGTATCAAAGGGACAACTTAAGTCATTAAATGTAGGAAATGATAAATATACCTTTACTACATGTGTTCAAGATAGTACTATTCTTGTTTGCAAATCACCAATAGAAGTAAAGGATAAAAAAATTCAAAAAATATGTAGAATTATCGCAGATATTTTCGATGATATGTTTAGTTTTGAAGATATAAGTAATTGGGATGGCGATGTATCTTTTTTTGATAAATTTAAAGATAAAATTGATCTTTATTTCAAAATGGCAGAATTATAGTTTTTATTGTTTTTTTTTATTTTAGATAATTAAAATTTTTTTTATTGTAAATATTAATTTAACCATAGATACTATTAATTAATAGATTTTTTAGAATTATTAATTTAAAATTCAACTAGAAATATTAAGTGGAAGAAATGTCTTTAGCTAATCTAAATGATAAACAGATTGAAAAAATAATACAAAGCTTCGAGGAGTTAGCAAGTTACAGTAATGTAGAACGAGAACCATATGATGAATTAGTAAAGAAGAAGAAAACTTATGTACCAATCATCCCAGATGATACATGTATTAAAGCACTTTTTCATCCAAAAATTGATAGAAAAATTAATTTTTTAGTAGGAAAACGTGGATCTGGAAAAACTACTACACTAAAAAGAGCAAAAATAGAATGTCTTGAATCTTTTTTTATTAGAAAAGATTTAGAATACCTAAAAGATGAAAAAATGGTCCTACCCGTATATATTGATATACGAACTTTCTTCTTTAATGTACTTGAAAAGACTTCTCTAGATGGAGATGATGCTGAAGATTTAAATAATTTGGTTAAAAACATGAATATTGAATTTCTTAGGCAAATTGAGAACACGTATGATGAGTTACGCGAACTTGGTGCTATTAATAATTCTATTTTTTTAAAAATTGAAAATATAATTAAAAATCAGATAGGAAAGTTAGAAAAAGCAAAACCTATTTTCTTAGAAGAAAGTGATGATTTACAAGATTTTTATGCAAAATTTAAAAATAGCATTCAGAAAGTTTCTTTTTCTGACCAAAATGAAAAGCTTATATTAGATATAAAAAATAAGAAACACTTTGATGCAAAATTCAAGAATTTAGTGAATTTAAGCGTATGCAAAAAGCTTATTGATGATTTGAAGTTAGTTAAGGAGATGCCATTAAATTATATTCACTTTTTAATAGATGATTTCTCAGAAATTTCTATTATTAATCAAAAATTTATCATTGATGGTTTTATTGAACCTTTATTTAGGAGTATTAACGATTTATGTTTTTGTGTTGCATGTTATCCTGATTTGTACTATATTAGTTCATTAAAGCCAATTCAAGATTATCAAGTTATCTATTTAGATTGGTATAACTTATATTTAAAACAAACTTATGAAGAAAAAGTTCGATTAGGAATTGAACTTATTACTCGAATAGTCTTTAAGCGACTTAATATAGCTGCACCTGAAACATTTAGAGAGGTAAAAAATCTAGCAATTATTTTTGATGAATTTAATCTTTTCTTTAAAGAACTATTTTTTCTAACAATGGGAAATCCTATATTATTAGGAATAATCCTTACACGTCCGAAAACTATAATGACTTTACAAATGAAAATCAAACTCTCTGTAGATAAAATTCGGGAAGCCTCAGGTTTTGTTTTTAAAGAATTTTTATATAAGGATTATTTTAAATCCCTATTAAAAGGGGAAAAATCGAATTACTATTTTTCTGAGCTTGAATTAAAAATTGATAAACTGATTTTTGATAATTTAATTCAGTTCATGGAAAAAAAACCTATTGATAAACCAAACGGTTTTTTCATTATTAATGAAAAAACATTTCAAAAGGAAGCTTTAATTTTATCTCGTTTGGAACTGATGGGTTTTATCTATAGATTAGAAAAATTTACGGAAAATAGCATATTATTTTGTCCATATTATGGAGCTTGTGCTCAAAATAATATAAAGTTTAGTCTAAATGAAAATATTAATTATTGGAAAGAAAACATAGAAGAATATGATGTCACTGAACTAGTTATTAATGTTCATAACGAAAATCTACTAGATGAAAAACTATTTAATCAGAATGAATTACCAACACGATTTTTGAAAGAAAAAACAGATTTCGAATCAATTATTCTTCAGTTAAATGAAGAACAAATAAAAATTATACATACTCTCTATCTTTATATGGAAAAAAACAAAGGTTGGATGGCACCTGATGAGATTGGAATGAAAAATAGACTTTTTCCTTTCTTTTTCCCTCACATGAGAGTAATAAGGATGATAAGAAGTATAAAAGAACAAAATAAGGCTAAATTTTTAATAGATGAAACGGAAAAAGGAAAAAAATTATATCGAATTAGTAATATGGGTATCCTTTTCGAAGAATATTGTACTTGGAAGTTAAATCTTTAAATTATTTCTTGCCTTTTAAAAATTTTTTAGTTTCATATTATCTTGTAATTGAGTAAATTTCTTTCTGAATAAGAAGATTTTAATAATGGCATTTTTCTATATTATTAGAAAGTCTATTTAAATTTTAAAGTAAGAATAAAAATGTCTCAATTAATTGACTTAATTCCAAATTTAAAAGAAATCTTCAATTTAATAAATAGAATAAATGATTCAGTTAAAGACGATAAGCTTAAGTTAGAAGCAGAAGCAAATGAAATTTTTAACGCAATTGAAAGCTTTAATAAGGAGAAAAATAGTAATCTTCAGAAGATAAAATCAAATAAAGATGGAATTGAAAACTTAAAGAATGAAATATTTCAACTTAATCAAGAGATTCCAAAACTAGAGTTAGAATTTAAGGAATATTCTAAAAAACATATGGAAGTTAAAAGTGAATTAGAACCAAAAGAGAAGGAATTAGATGAGGTTCGCCAAGAGATTAAGAAAATTAGCTCAGAATTTAATAAAAAAATACAAATTCTTAGAGACATTGAATTAGAACTTAATAAATCTTGGAATCTTGTTGAAGAAAAAATCCAAGAAATATCGAAATTGGAAGAAAAATTTAATCGTGATGTCAATACTTTAAAATCAGAATATAATCAAATTTTTACCAAAAAAGAGGAAGAAATTGAACAGAAATTAAAGGAATTTGAAACTGAGGAACTAAAAAGGTATAATGAACGTTTAGATAAAGTTAATGCTGAAAAACTAAAAATAAAAGCTATGAGTTTATTGATTAAAAATGGGTTAATCCATTCTGACCTTTATAATTTTATTAAAGCTTTAGAGAAAAATCAACCTTTAGATTTAAAATTTATATGCCAAACATTGAATTTAGATGTAAAAAAAGCAGAGATTATTGTGAAAAATATGATAGAAAAAGGTGGACCTGTTAATTTTGATTCAAAGAATGGAGTATTAACTTTACAGAAGGAGGTTGAATTCAATAAATGAGCATGTATCTCGATTTAATTGAACAATTTTCACAGAAAATTATACAGCAATTATTTCTGATTTCTAGCAATGAAAAAGGTGATCAATCCTTTCAAGATAACAGTGAAAAGTTAATTGAGAATTTAAGAGGAGTTTTAAATAAATTGAATGAAGAAAAAGGTGAAAACATAAAGTTAGAGGATGAAGTCCGTGATTTAGATACTAATTTATTCAAATTACAAATTCAATATGAAGAACTTAATAAAAATATCCAAAATTTAAAGAAAAAAACTAATGAAATAATCTTGGAAATTGAGAATTTAGAAAAAACTTATAATAAAATTGATAATGAATTACTTGAAAGTAATAAAGAGTTACAGGAGTATAAATTGGAATTAGCGAAAGTGGTATCAAACATTTCTGCTAAGGAATCTGAGAAGGAAGTTTTAGAGCAAAAGAAAAAAAATAATGAAGATAAGCAAAAACAAGTATTAACAATTCATTCTAAAAATTTAGAAGAATTTAAAATTGAAAATGAAAAAAAAGTAAAAGAATTGGATTCAATGAATTTAAAAAAAATAGAAGACTCAAAAAAAGATTGTTCAAATAAGATTCTTGAAATGGAGGATGAATTTACCGAGTTTAAGAGTAATAATTTCTTTACATTATTTTTAATTGAAAATTCAGATGATAAAATTCCTGAATTCGAGATTATCTTAAAACTTATTGAAAGCCAAATTTATAATTTAGATGACTTAAAAAATCAAATTGAATTACCTCCAATTTTAGCATTAAGAATAATTAAGCAAATGCAAGCAAAGGATATTTTAAAAATTGATGAGGAATATAATACTGTTTCTCTTTCTGAATCATTAAAACAAATTTAATTTTTTTACTAAATCATATTATTTAAAAATATGAATTATTTCCACCTAATTATAGAGGAAGGATTTATTTTTAAAGAAATTGAGAAATTAAAGATATTATGGGAAAAATTTTACAAAATATTTGGATACTGACTAATACTGGATCAGTTATCTTCCATCGAAAATATGATCCGATCATTGACGAACAGCTTTTTGGAGCAATTATTTCTTCCCTTAATGCTTTTGCTGAAAAAGGATTATTTGAGGATATTATTTCTAATTTTGTAATCAGTGATAAAACCATTTATATAAAAAAGAAGAAGAATCTTTTATTTGTGACTGATAGTTCAGAGAAGAAAAAAGAAAAGAAAATCATTAGAGAATTAGATAAAATTATTGATAAGTTCTTTAATACCTACCCTCCAGATATCTTTGACGATTGGGATTGTAATATAAAGCCATTTTTAGGATTTGAAGAAGAAATCCTTGATTCTTTAAAAGAATATAATCAAACCAAGAATTAAGTGGGTTAATTGTGGTAGAAATATTTAAAAGAAGAATTTATAATAATCTTATTAACATAACAATTAAACTCTAGATTGATATAATCTTTTTCTAGCTAAAATAAACGAAGTTAAATAATTTAATGATGAAGAAAAATGTCAGACGATTGGCCTTATACTCCACGTGATCCTGAACAAATAATCGAAGATTTTGAGAAACTCATATCTCAAAAAGAGACTGAATTAAAGCAAAAAAGTGAAAAAATAGACAATTTAAACAAAAATTTAGAATTATCAAGAAATAAAATTAACGAACTCGAAGCGAAATTAGAATTTGCTACACAAAAAATGTCAGAAGTGGAAGAGAAATTAATTTCATCAAACACAAAATTATCTGCCTTAATTTTAGAGAAGGAAACTTTATTAAATAAATTAAAGCAAAAAGAGGAAGAATTGTCTAAATTAAATTTAGAAAGTAAGGAATTAAAAGAGTCAATCTCCAAAAAGGAAAAACAGATTCAAGATTTATCTGACTCTAAATCTCATGAAATTGTCAAAAAAATAAAAGAAATTCTAACTCAGAAAGGCTTTCTTTCTGATAAAGAGTATGAAAAGTTAGAGAAAGGAGAGGAAATATAAATTCCCTTAATCTGATTTAAGTATTTTATTTCTTGATGAGGTCTGTCTGATTTTTAAATTTTTAGTTTATTTTATCGTTTAAATAATAAACTCGTTAATTATAAAAAATCGTACTTTTATCAATAATTAGAAAAAAAGGAATTTAGATTATTTATCTATACAAATCTTTATTGGTTGAATAAGGAGATAGGAAAGGTGCATTATGGAAGATCAAACAGATAAAGAAAGTTTTAGTGAGATCTTAAAGAAACTTGAAGAAAAAATGCTTTACTATGAAAGTAAAGCTTCAGAGATTAAGAAGAAGCAAATTATTAATAGGATTAATCTAGAAGGTTTTAAGGAAATTCAAAGAAAATACACTCAGGATCACTCTCTATGTAAAAAGTATTTAGAGGTTGAAGGAAAATGGAGATTAGATGTTCAATATGGACCACAATTTGAAATGCCACTAAGGACTGAAAGGGCAGGTGAAATTCTTGTTCAAACCGATGAAATCATAATGCTAGGAGGAGGAGGGACAGCAATCCATCCGATTTCTCTATGTATGGCAGGATTTGGAGGGTGTTTTACAGCAGCTTTCGCTAAATGGGCAGCTATGCAAGAAATAGAATTGAAAATCTTAAAAATTAAAGCCAGAGCCGATATTGATTTAACAAGTAGTTTTGGAATTGAAGATGGTGTTCCCATGATAGATAGCTATCATTTGGATCTTTTCATTGAAAGCGATACTAATATGGAAAAATTGCGTGAAATTTTAGAACTTACGAAAAAAAGATGTTTTTGTTATTATTGTGCAGCAACTCCAATTTTTCCAAATGTAATCTTAAAAAAAGAATATATTATTGATGAAAGTCAGAGTTTGAAATTAGAGGATAGAAAATCTGATGCTAAAAGTCAAAAATTAAATAGAATAAATATAGAGGGATTTAAGAATATTCAGAATGAGTATTCAAAAAATCGATCTCTATGTAAAAAAGTTTTAGACATTGAGGGTACGTGGAGATTGGATGTAGAATATGGTCCTCAATATCAAACAACATTATCAACTGAGCGGGCAGGAGATATACTTATTCAAACAGATGAAACAATAATTTTGGGAGGTGGAGGAACTTCATTTCATCCAGTTCATCTCTGTATGGCTGGATTAGCTGGAAATTTCTGTGCAGGATATGCTAAATGGGCAGCACTCGAAGGAATCGAATTAAGAAGTATGAAAATAAAAGTAAAGCAATATATTGATTTAACGACTGGTTTTGGAATTGAAGACAACGTTCCAATGATCGATAATTATCAAATTGAGTTAATAGTCGACAGTGATGCGAGTGTGGAAAAGTTATTAGAAATCCTGGATATCACAAAGAAACGGTGTTTTTGTTATTACTGTTTAATAACTCCAACTATTCCGATTATTACAATTCATAAAATTATCTCGAATAAAGATGATAAAGCGTATCAAATTCTAAAAAAAGAAGTTGTTTCTGAAATGAATCCATTATTATTGACTGATAATCAAAAAAATTTACTGAATTCTATCTTTAAAAAAAGAACGTTAATGAAAATGAGGAAAATTTGAAATAATTAGTTTCATTCCTTATCTTTAATTTTTCAATTATATTTACTTGTTTTCCATATTATTAGTAACTTTTAATAAAGAAAGGATAAATTTTACGATGTCAATCGATTGGCCATACAAGAAAGAAGATATTAATGAAATGATGATGAATTTAGAACAAATATTAATCCAAAAAGATTTAGATATTAAAGAAAAGAATGAAATAATTAATGAACTTAATGAAACCTCAAAAGAGAACGATACTAGATATCGAGAATCTAAAGCCAAATTAGATTACGCTAAAGAAGAGGTAAATAAATTAAAAAATACCTTAAAAAAGTTGGAATTAAAATTAAATTTTTATAGTAAAGAAATTAAGGAAATTGATAACAAGTTTAAGTTAAAGAGTAAAAAAATGTCTCAGATTAAGCTTGAAAATATTAATCTTAAAAAAAAAGTTGAGGAATTAGAGAATCATCTTCAAAAATTAAAATTTTCTAGCAAGAATTTTCTTTTAGAGCAAATTAAAAAGAAATTAATCTCAAAAGGATTCATTTCAATAGAAGAGTTTAATGAATCAGAGAGAAATATGAATAATGAATAATACCTTAATAGATATAATTAGATAAACAAAAAGAGAAAAGTAAAATTTCCTTTCTTTAGAAGCTTTTTCTTAACATGTGATTTGCAATAACCATTCTCTGGATTTCGCTTGTACCCTCATAAATCTCACCCATTTTCGCATCACGAAACATCCTTTCTACTGGATAAGCCTTCATTAATCCATATCCTCCATGAATTTGAACTGCCTGATGTGCTGCCATCATTCCTGCTTCTGATGCAACCAATTTAGCCATTGATGCAGCTAACCCATAATCCATTCCTTTATCGCACATCCACGCTGCCTTATAAGTTAATAGTCGAGAAGATTCCACCGCAGTACTTATATCAGCAATCTTCCATTGAATTCCTTGAAAAGCAGCAATTTTTTTTCCAAATTGCTCTCTTTCATTTGCATATTTAATAGCTGCCTCTAAACAGCCTTGGGCTAGACCAAGACATTGAGAAGCAATAGATATCCTTCCATAATCAAGTATTTGTAAACCCAATTTAAATCCAGCTCCTAGTTGTCCTAAAATATTCTCTTGAGGAACTCTAACATTATCAAACACCAATTCAGAGGTATTTGAGGCTCTCACACCTAATTTATCCTCTTTTACTCCTACCGAATAACCTGGGGTGTCAGTATCTACAATAAAGATAGTTAGCTCTTTCCTAGCTCCTTTTTCGCCCGTTTTAGCAACCACTAACAATGTCTCAGCAATCCCGCCATTAGTAGCAAAAATCTTACTTCCATTTAGTATGTACTCATCTTTATCTTTTTCAGCTGTTAGTTGCACACCGCCGGCATCAGATCCTGCATTTGCTTCAGTTAAACAAAATGCGCCGATTTTATTTCCTTTAGCAAGATCAATAAGAAATTTCTGCCTTTGTTCTTCAGTCCCAAATTTATAAACAGGGTAAGTGCAAACACTGCAATGAACTCCAGTAGTAATAGACCATGATGCATCTACTCTACCTATTTCTTCAGTGATGATAGAAAAAGCTATTGTATCATTATGTAGACCCGCGCCACCATATTCTTCAGGGATACATGAGCCAAAATAGTTCATTTCTTTCATTTTTTTCATAACATTTGGGTCTAATTCAGATTTTTGATCAGACTCTTCGGCTACTGGAATTATAAATTGTTCACAAAATTCTCTGGTTTTCTCTCTAATCATTTTTTGTTTCTCAGTTAATGAAAAATCCATACAAATCATCAATATTTAGTTTTTAACATCAAATTAATTTAATTTAATTTAAACAATTAAATAATTTAATAAACTATTATAATTAAATCTGCTATATCCAATATTTGAGTTATGAAAGTAAAGAACGAATATTTCAAAATTGTAAAACATAAGGATTATCTATATGTGATTCAAGAAAATATCTCTATTGTTCATCCTGTTTATACTAATGATCCTCTTAATATGTATTTAATATTAGGAAGTCACTCTGCTGTTTTACTTGATACTGGATGTGGATTATATCCTCTAAAACCAATTGTTGACAAACTGATTGGTAAAAGGAAGCTATTGGTGGTAAATACTCACACACACTGGGACCATATACTTGGTAACATCGAATTTGATGAAGTTCATGTTCATGAAAACGAAAAGGATATAGTTTCAAAACCATATGATGTATCATACTTTAAAGATTCTCCAAATGAAATAGTAAATATCTACGCCAAACAAAATTTTTTAATACATCCCGCAGAAAGTATTAAAACCTTAAAGGATGGAGATCTTTTTGATTTAGATGGAATTACCATTGAGGTTATTCACTGTCCAGGACATTCTCCAGGCTCTATATGTCTACTAACAAGTAATAATGAACTATTCACAAGTGATGTAGCATATTATGGAGATCAATTTTTACCGAAAAAAGATAATTTCCCGCAAGTACTTGGAACTCTCTCTAAACTTATAGATTTATGTGAAAAGCAAGAAATTACGGAGCTTTATCCTTCTCATAGAAATTACCCTTGTGATATTACCCTTTTAACAGATCTTCATAATGGCATAAAAAGTATTGATTCTCTATGGGAAACTAAAATAATGTTTGAATTTTTTCATTGTTGGCAAATTGATGATCCTAATGGTAAATTTAGGTATTATATTTCAATAAACGATGAATAAATTTGAAAATGAAATCAAATTCTAAGTCTAAATTATTAACACCGAAAAACATTAAAAAAGGAATTCATGGGGGATTTTACTTCTTAAAACATAAAACTAAAAATATCCCGCTAGGGGTTAACTATGATTTAACATGGCAATGCAATTTAAGATGTAATCATTGTTACTTTATAGCTTCTAGTAACGAATTGTCGACTGATTCAGCTAGAAACAGGTTAGAATTAACCGACGAACAATGGCTTAAAATCTTTAAATACCATAGCAA
>JBHLLO010000038.1:0-9943 GCA_048885535.1 Candidatus Hermodarchaeota archaeon | reverse complement strand
GTAATGGGTAATTCATCTTTATTATGTGAAAATTGTGGTTGTATTGTACCTGTAGCAGCTTACGCTCTCTCAAAATTTGATTCAGAAACTATTAATAAAATAAAAAGATTCCCTTTTTAGGAATTCTTTCCTCTTTTTTTACAACAATCCTCACAAAGAAACTCATTAAATGATATAAAACCACAATTTTCCATGTAACAATCCCAAGTTTGGTTTTGTTCATTATATGAAATAGTATAGCCACATTCTATTGGTAAAGTTTCAACATTTCTCCCACATCCACTACATTTCAAACTCATTTATTAATCACCTTCATAAAGAAAATATAATAGTCTTTAGATTCTAGGTTTTAATGATTGCTATAAATCTTCTTATAATATTTTATGTGAAAAAGAGCAGAAATCGGCTGCTTTGGAAAGTATATGCAATAATTTTTTTATATGATATAATTTTACTTGTTGTTAAGCTATAAAAATTGGTTAAAATCCCACTTCATGAGGAAAAGAATGAATAATTTAAACAAATTTAAACAATTAAGTATTTTAGTAAATAACAATAAATTAACTTGTTATTACATCAAATAAAATAAATAATATTGTGTGATTATCTCTTGTTTGACAAAAATTATCTGTATAAATTAGAATTGAAAAAGCAAGAATGGGAAGAAAAGTATAAAAAGTTAAAACATAGGGACGTGAAGTATGTCACCGATTCAGAAATCCCTATTAAGCCTTTATATACGCCATTAGATATAAAAGGGGATTATTTCGAAAAAATAGGTTTTCCCGGTACTCCTCCCTACACAAGGGGAGTTTATCCTTCAATGTATAGAGGGCGATTGTGGACCATGAGATTATTTTCTGGCCACGGTACACCAGAAGAAACTAATAAAAGATGGAAATATTTATATGAAAATGGAGAAACTGGTTTTAGCGCTGCTGTAGACGCTTTAACATTCAATGGAATAGATCCAACCAATCCAGATGGAGCTCCTGAAGTTGGAACGAGCGGAGTTCCTTTATACTGTATTGATAGTTTATTCGCACTTACAGAGAATATTCCAATTGATAAGGTAAGTGTAGCTCTGGTAGTAGAACCTTTTACATGTGCTCCTGTGTGTTCCATGTATTTTAATATGGCTCAAATGCGTGGATATGACATATCGAAGTTAATGGGAACGACACAGAACGACATCTTAACAATGACCGTAGGATATATCCCCTATAAAAATTGTCCTCCCAATCACTTACTCCGATTAGCATGTGACTTTATAGAGTGGACTGTTCCAATGAAAAACGTGCCTTTGTGGCATCCAATAAATTTCACAGGATATAATTATCGTGAAGGGGGAATAGATGCAATTCAAGAGCTAGGATTCGTATTTGCTAGCGCTTGTTCTCATATTGATAATCTAATCGAAAGAGGCTGGAATATTGATGATTTTGTGAATAGATTAGCTTTTCATTTGGCAGCTCACAAGGATTTTTTTGAAGAGATCGCTAAATATCGAGCAGCTAGAAGGATTTGGGCAAAATTGATGAAAGATAAATACAATGCTCAGGACCCAAGAAGTTTAGAATTTCGATTTCATGTTCAAACAGCAGGAAGTTCATTAACTGCCCAAATGCCAATGATTAACGTTGTTAGAACTGCCATTCAAGCACTAGAAGCTAATTTAGGAGGATGTCAATCACTTCATACTAACAGTTATGACGAGGCAATATGTTTGCCCAGCAAAGAAGCCGCCTTAGTCGCTCTAAGAACACAACAAGTCATTGCAGATGAGACAAGGATTACTAATACTATTGATCCATTAGCAGGATCGTATTATATTGAATGGTTAACAGATGAGGTTGAGGATAGGGTATGGAAATACATTGATAAAATAGGTAAAGTGGGTACAATCGATAAAGCCTTATCAACTGGTTGGTTATACAAGGAGATGAGAGACGCATTTCATAAAAGAAGAATGCGGATAGAAAGTGGTGAGGAAATAACATTAGGAGTTAATAAATATCCTGTATCTTATGACACTGTAACCGATGTCTTTAGGACTAATCAAGAGGCAATTGATATTGAAGTCAACAGAATTAAAAAATTAAAAGAACGGCGTGACAATGCAAAGCTAGAAAAAATTTTAGACAAATTAAGGAAAGTCTGTGAAAAAGAAGAGAATGTAATGCCTGTTGTGATGGAAGCAACAAAAGAAGGAGCTACAGTACAAGAAGTTTGTGATATCTACCGAGAAATCTATGGAATCTGGGAGCCTCCGCTCGCAATCTAACTATGAGGGTGGTAACAATGACTGAAAAGAAAATAAGGGTTTTAATGAGTAAGCCAGGCATAGATGGACATTGGCGTGGAGGTATAGTTGTATCACGAGCATTAAGGGACGCTGGAATGGAACTCATTTTTGGAGGTTTTCAAAATACACAACAAATTGTAGAAGCTGCTATTCAGGAAGATGTAGATGTAATTGGCTTAAGTATCCACTCTGGTGCACATTTTGCTTACGCTCAACAAGTCATTGATCTTTTGAAAGAACGCGGCGTCTTTGATCATATAACCATTCTTGTTGGTGGAGTGATTCCAGCCAAAGATTTTAGCAAATTAAAGGAGATGGGAGTTGCTAATGTATATGGACCTGGATCAATGACTTCAGATATAGTCAACTTCATAAAAACACATGTCAAAAAATAAAAAAATCTTGTAATATTTTTTTAAATTGCCTAATTAAAATTGCTTATCGCATTACGGGGAAGTAAAAATTTGAAAAGTAATTATGATATCGATTCATTAGTAGAAAAATTCAAGAAAAAAGATAAGATTGCTCTAGCAAGATTAATTTCTGTGATTGAGAACGAACCAAATAGGGTTCATGAAATCTTTAAACATTTTGAGAATATAAAACATGATTCCTATATAATAGGGATCACTGGGTCTCCAGGAGTGGGTAAGAGTACTTTAACTGGAGCGATTTCTCAAAAATTTTTGGATGCGGGAAAATCTGTTGGCATAATTTGTGTAGATCCTACATCTCCATTCAGCGGAGGCAGTTTCCTTGGTGACCGTGTTAGGATGACTAATATCTCTTTACATCCAAATGTTTTTTTACGCAGTCTTGCTTCAAGAGGTTATAAGGGAGGAATTTCAAGAGCAGTTTTTGATATAAGCCTTTTATATGAAGCCTGGGGTATGGATATTATTATTATAGAGACAGTGGGTGTTGGGCAAGCAGAATTTGACATATACAACTTAGCATATACTGTTATTGTTGTTCTTGTGCCTGGATATGGAGATGCTATTCAGATGCAAAAAGCGGGAATAATAGAAATCGGAGATATTTATGATATTAACAAATCGGATCTTGGAGGTGAGGATATAGCGGTTCAAATCGAAATGATGCTTGATGATACAATATTTCAAAGTGGTTGGAGACCGCCAGTTAGTATGACTGATGCAATTAATGGTGAAGGAATAGAAGAACTTATTCAAAATATCAATGATCATAAAAATCATGTTGAGTTGTCAGGATTAATAGATGAAAAGAGAAAGACACGTTTTAAATATAAAATTAAGGAATTGATATATTCTAAAGTAGAAGAAGTAATCTCTAAACGTCTTATCGATGAAAATGAGATTAATAATATTATAAATAATGCTTTAGATGATGGGAAGTTTAAGATTTATCGAACAATCCATGATAAATTCGAAAATGTGAATTTTGAAATTAAAAAGAAAGACTAACTCATTTTTTTAGAATATCTGTAACTTTTTTTAAAAGTTTTATAATCTCCTTCTGCTCCATTTCCCCCTATAAATTCTGGTATATAGTACAGAGTATCCAATTTCTTAGAAAACATTAAATGCATAAATAAACCTCTTGGGTCCAATTTTTTATAGAGTTGAGAAGAAAAGTTATCAGTTTCTCCTGGGTTACCTATAACTAAATTTTTTCCAGCCGCTTGAATCTTTCTATAGAGTGGCAACCATTTATTTGAATTACAGTTTTCCTCTCCTGCTCCTGGAGCCCATTGTATTCCCATAATTGAAGGCTGCATCAATAAATCATCTAAGTGAGTTAAGAGGAGAGGTCCATCTAAATGAAAAATCGCGTAATCCATATATTCAGCTTGTGTAATTAGATCTGGTAATACAAATCTTCTAAAATATTTTGGTGAAAGCATACTAGCGAAATCACATTGAATTGGATACCATCTTTTGGGACACCAGATTGGTAACCATGTAATACACCCATTTCCATTTTTCTCAATAAGTTTTTGAAGAGCATCGTAAATAACAAGTAATTTTTCAAGTAAAATGGAGCGACAGGTATCTATAAGATCTGGATTTCTCTTCATAGCGAGAATTATTTTGGTTGGACCCAGAAATGAGGAAAGGATGTCCAATACACCCCCAAGATCCGTTAATGCTATCGAATATTGGTGATTTGAGCGTTTTACGGAAAATTCTGTGACTCTTAGTAGCCTATCGTACCAAGGATTATTCCTATTTAATTTTACACTTTCAAGAAGTGATACAATTTCAGTATCAAGTGTTTCTTTTTGGAACCAAACAGTATTTGATTGAAATTTGGGTATAATTCCAAAAATAGAAGCCACAATTCCAGGGCCATAATTAGGAAAGAACCGTGGAATTGCTTCTCCACCTAGCTCAATATGTTTTAATCCTTCTTCAAAATTATCCAAACATTCTTCAATATCATCCCAATGTTGAGCTAAATACCATGGATTAACATAATCAATAAAAGCTGCAAAATTAGATGCTTTTCCAATATCTTTAAGACTGTGATAGGCAATGCAAGGCCTATCGATGATCTCATGATCCCACCATGCTTTTAAGCGTTCTTTAGCATCAGATATATTTTCTTTGTAAATACTCATCAACTTTCTCCGTTGATAAAGCTTATTTAACCTTGTTCTGATAAGAACTTCATAACTATTTTATTGAATTCCTCTGGTTTTTCAATAGCAACAGCATGTCTAGCATCTTTAATTTCTATAAATTTTGCATTTGAAAGCAATTTTGTATATTCTTCTTTAATTGAAGAGGGTGCATAATCTTGGTCAGATCCGATGACTAATGTTGGACATTTAATTTTACCTAATTGATCTCGAACGCTCCAACCGATTAATGCTCGCATTGCTGAAAGATATGCCTTTTTATCGTTTTCTTGCCATCTTTCAATAAGTTTCGCTCGCAGTTCTTCTTGTTCAGGTTTTATAAACAATCGGGGAGCTAGAACTTCTCCCATTTTTTTCATTCCAACTAATTTTACTATAAATGTACGTTTAAATGCTTCAAATTTCATTTTAAACGAATCTGTTGGGATCTCAATACCCGCATTAACGATTATAAGGCTTTTTACTAAATCAGGATAATCTACAGCAAATTGAAAAGCAATACCCCCGCCTAAAGAAATCCCTAAAATGTGAACTGATTCAATTTGTAATTTTTTAAGTAGTTCAGCAATATCTCCAGCAAACATTCGCATATTGTAAGGTCCTTTAGGTTTGTCTGATTTTCCATGACCCCTAAGATCAATAGTAATAACTTGATACTTTTGAGAAAATACAGGTACTTGATATTCCCAATCACGTGTACTAGATCCTAAACCATGAATTAATAATAATGGATCACCTTCTCCCGCCAATTCATAATACATTTCAATATCGTTAACTTTTTCCTTTGACATAATTACTCATGTTAATATCATTTTAATTAATAATAAATCAATCTTAGCACATTTAAAAAGTTCGAAAAAGTTAGACAAGTGCACCTTATCTTTTATAAATTTTCTTTTAAGTTTTCTATTAAGTATGCTGTTGAAATCTTTTAAATTAAATTATCTAATCTGTCTTAAGCTTTTCTTTATATTTTCTATGTTGTTATGTTGTTCAAATTGTATTTTTATGACTAATGAAGAGATTCAACTGAATGAATCAAACATACAACTCTGCCCAGAAATTAATAATGACTTGCAATATTATCAAATTTTTCAAGAGGATCTCCTACATCAACATTCTAATAATAATCAACGTTTAACTCGGCAAGAAACTTTTTTCAATAATAGACCTCAACGAACTTTTTGGATTTACGACTTTACTAGTTCTTCATATAGCAAAATAAATGCAACCTTGCTCTCAACAGGAGAAAAATGTTATGTCTACATGCAAGATCAATGTATTACAGAATTAGGAGAATATACTGCAATTCAACAGACAGAACATATTTGCAATGAATTCGATAATATAATTTACCCTCGAATTACTAACTTAGCTGGACATCCCAACGGAACGCTAGGCGATATAGATGGTGATCCAAGAATCATAATTTTAGTTTCGCAAAATCCATACAGTTATTATGATCAGAGAAATGAGTTAGATATAGAATATTCGAATCTATGTGAGATGTTCCATTTTAATTACAGAACATGGATACCTACAATTGCTCATGAATTACATCACCTTATTTGGTTTAACAATGAAATGGATGAGCCTCACTTTACTCTGGAAGCTTTAGCTGAATATGCTATGTATCATGCTGGTTATTTAGCTCCATATGACAATAAATGTCCTCAAGTAGATCTTTTTCTTGATCATCCCGAAGATTCTCTTCTATATTGGAACATGCTAAATTCCATCGATTATGGAGGAGCCTATTTGTTTGCCTTTTATATAGCTGAAAAATACGGTGTTGATATTCTCCGAGACTTGATAACGGAACCTTCAGATGGAGCGTATGGAATAGAAAATATTTTAAAAAAAGCAGGTAATAATATTTCTTTCAATGAGTTATATTTAAATTGGATTACTGCACTAACTTTAGATGAATTGGGATTTAAAAACGACCTCTATGGCTTTAAAAATCTGGATGCTCGAGTCACTCAATATACTCTTATTAGGGAAGATTTTATCATAAGTGAAGTAAAACTTTATTATTACGGATTTAATGTTCATAAAATTCAATCTCCTCCAAATAAATTTACAATTCAGATTGAAAAAGATCCTGATAAAACAATAGGCTTATCTATTGCTTTTCATGATGATTTGGGATGGCATATATTTCAAAATCTTCATAACGTAGGAAATAATATGATTATAGAGAATATTTCTGGCTCTATGATTAACGATCTATATATCATTACAAGTTATATATTTAAGCAAACACCACCTCCTCCAAATGAAAATGGACTTGGACCCTTTACGTATATTGAGATTAAAATTAGTGATTTAGGGGGAAATTCCCTTGTGCCTGTTTTTACTATTGGAGGAAGCTTTACTCTAATACTAATTGTAATTGTCATTGTAATTATCAGGAAAAACTATAAATTAAAAAAACAGAGTAATTGGCAATAAATCTGAGAATTTCATATAATCGCAAATCTCACCAGATTAGTTCATAGAATAGCTCGAATTTCAAAGAATTGTATTACAAGTGCACCTATAAGTTTTATAAGCATGTTATTAATTTTCTTGTTAAATACAAATTATGGAGTGAAAAAGAATGAGTTATAGAAGTGATAAAATTAAAAATAAAATGATATCAATTACAACTAGCCTATCTTCAATTTTTATTCCAATCTTTCAGTATGTGCCTGTAACTGCGGTATGGTTTGGCATAATGAGTGTTCCAGTTATAGCTTACATTTTCTTAGTCTTTCGAGATCCAAGTATTTTGATTTACGATATACAGTTTCTATTAAGGACGCCAGGGACATATATTGCATTGTTTGGTTTTACAATCTTTATATATTCCTTTATATTTCAATTGACTCACAGAAAACAATTAATTAACAAGGGACCTTATAAAATTATTAGACACCCTCAATATGTTGCTTTTATAATTATGACTTTTGGGATGACATTAGTAGCATTTGAAACTACGCCTATGTTGAATTCTCCTTTTCTAGACGCCTATTCAATGATTTTAATTATTTGGATTTTAGAAGTTTTGGCTTATATACTATTAGCCAAAATTGAAGATTTTGCCTTGAAAAATAAGTTTGGAGATGAGTATGTAGCATATCAAAATTCTGTGGGTTTTATGATTCCACGTATTACGCTAAAAAAGAAACCTTAGAGGATATAGAATAATTTAAAGTATTTAATTATAATTTTTTTTATTTACTATGAGTAGGAAAGACAAGGTATGGAAATATAGTTGGTTATTCTATGTTAAACTATCAATTATAATCATCTTTATTTTTATTTCTTTAATAGCTATTCTTGTTCTTGTATCTTCATTTGGAATATTTTTTGAACCGAGCGATTATGTATGGTTATTGGTTGGAGCCTTATCATTTTTCATTATTATTTTAACATCTTACTTCATTGTATTAACTGTTAATCAATATAGAGACTATTTCAGAAGTAAAAGTATTATAACTGAAAGATTTACTTATTTATCTCTCGAGGATGTATTTAAAAATGAGACCCGTAGGAGAATAATTGAAAGAATTCTTCATGAACCTGGAATTCACCATAATGAGCTTCTCAGACAATGTGATTTACAAAAAGGACAGTTGCAATGGCATCTTGAAGTGCTTTTAGAATATGGGATAATAAAAAAAGAAAAATTGGGGCAATATGTTATGTTTTTTCCAACATTTACAGATAAGACACAAGAAAAAAGCTTACGTAGGTTAATTGCTAAATCAAAAACAACATTAGAAATTCTAGATATTATTGAAAATAATCCTGGTATTAATTCATTTTCGATCGCTAAAAAATTAAATATCACTCGAAGCTCTGTAAAGTATCATATTGATAAGCTATCAAGAAAGAATATAATTTCATTATTACATCAAGGAAGAGAAATAAAGTTATTTATAAATCAGGAAGAAATTTTAACATAAGAAAGATTACTTTTTAATAGGAAGGAATGTTTTTTTCCTTTTCCTTCTTCGGGAATATATAGCAATAGTGATACTTAACCCTATTCCCCCACCGAAGACTGTGAATATTACTATTAAGGTAATAAGAGAAGAATCACGACTAATCATATAGGGCTGTGTTGAAATCCATGTGCTATTATCTATTCCATCACTCACTAGAATTTTTATATAGTAAACACCTTGGGGAATATCACTAACGTCCCATTCATATGTCAATTCTTTATAGTTCTCAACTATTAGATGCCAATTATTCCCTGATCCATAATATATACTAAAGTTAAGTTCTGAAATTAAATTATCTACATCGTTAGCTTCGTATTCTATACTTATCCTTTGATTACTTAAAACCTGGATATTAATATTATTTTCTATAAAGAAAGGAGCGTCATTAACACTATAGACTTCTAATGAAATATTTAATGAAACACTCGCTCCTGCTTCATCCTTAAGGGTTAAATTAAATTCATCCATCCCATATACATTATCAATAGAATAGAATCTAAAGATATCTTGATTCAAACTGTCTTGAAGAACAGAGACAAGCGAAATATCCAAATTTTCAATTGACCAGTATAAATATTCCGCACTAAACTCATTATCGTCTTTATAGGAAGACAAGTCAATTTCAAAAAATCCAAAATCTTCTGGTTGAGTCCAAATTGCTAAGTTTTGAAGTTGATTTGGATTTAGAATTATTGGTGGAGTATTTATAGCAGAGTAACTAATTGAGAGTGCGAATATTTTAGGGCTTAATAAATCATTAATAGTTGAAAATATGATTTTCCATACTAACTGTGACCCTATAAAACTAAAAATATGAAGACTATTATTTGTTACAGATTCCCAATTATTCCCATTATCATTAGAAAGAAAAATTTGAATAGATGTATCAGTTAGGACTTCTCCATTGATAATAATTGTCGCGTTTGTTATTGTTGCAATAGTTTTGTCAATTTCTAAAGATTGTGCGATTGCACTTTGTTTATATTGATTAAAAAGATGTTCCTTATACTGGACAACTTGCAA
>JBHLLO010000037.1:11474-26780 GCA_048885535.1 Candidatus Hermodarchaeota archaeon | reverse complement strand
ATCCACAAGCTCACCTTTGAATTTATTAGCAATTGTTATAATTGTAGGGACAATTGTAGGATTAGTTTCAATTATAATTTTGGTTATAGTCATTAGTAGAAGAAATAAAAAGAGGACAAAAAAAAAGATGGAAGAAGGCTATTACTAAAAACAATTTTTTTTTATTTAAAGATTATATAGGATTAAATGTAAGTTTGGATTAATTCTCTGACATTCTTAATAAATTTTGGTAAATGCTTTTCAATTTTTTTAACACTTTCAAATTCTTCCATAAATAGAAGTAAATATAACTTATATTTATCTACTTCAATTTTTTTGAAAATAATTTTCTTTTCCTCCTCTGTTATACCTGATGTAATAATGAAATCTTGTTTTAGTAATTTAAACTCTTTAAACGTTTTATAAAGAGTTTGAAAGTGAGGGGCAGAGATTTCAAATACCTTTTCAGAAATTTCTGATTGCGAATAATTTGATAAAATTATACCATTATCATTAAGTAGTAAAATAGCATCAGATTTTGTCTTTTTAGCTAAAAATTTTAATTGATTTTCAAACAATTCTCGGTTTGGACTAAGTTGTGAGAGTCCATAGGAATAAGCTGAGATTAAAGAATAATGATCAAAGATTGAAGTATGAAAAATCTTTAAAAAGAAGTTAGGTGAGCTTTCTAAAATTTCTTGTTCAAGATATTTGATATTTTTTTTGATACTTTTTGATTTCTTTAAATCAGGATCAAATTTATTTAAGCAAATAACAATAGGTGGAAATTCATTTAATTGTCTTAGAGAATCTAAAACCTTTTTAAACAATGTAATTGTTTCTTCATTTCTTTTTATATCTTGGATATCAATAAAGTAAAAGAGTAAATCAACATTATAGAGGTATAACTTACTTTGCTCAAGATATTTTTCTCGATATTTTAATTGTCCACCTAAATCCCAGATCGAGATTGTCGAATTCTGTTCTTCAAATATTTTCTCTTCTGTTCTTGCAACTCCTTTAGTAGGCAATGCTTTAATGATCTCAGAATATTTTTTCCTTACACCCAATAAGAAGCTAGATTTTCCTGCGCGATCTAAACCTACGAACAAAATTTTTAGCACTTTTTTAATAGATAATGGATCTTTTATTTTGCTACCGAATTCAAATAATTCTTCCCTTAGATCTTCAATAATAAGTTTATTATTTTCAACTTCTTTTGATAATTGGATTCTTGAAGCCGCTTTATCAATTATTATTCTTAAATATTTCATATTTTCGTAGAAGAATATTTTATTTTCTTCATCAATTAAACACGTAATAGTTGCGGCTGTGGCATTTCCACGCGCTTTTGCATCTGGTATTAAAAAGAAATAGGTTAATCCGTTCATTTTTAAATCTGGGAATGGTAAAATACCAAAATAATTAACACCTTCTATTTCAGTCCCATTTTGATAGACCGCATCTCCCATTAAGAGACTAATCGTTTTCATAGCAACTAATAACCGAGCAGACTCTTCCATATCTTCAGGCCAAAAAATTTTTGCAGTCGGTCCTTCCTCATCAAAAAAACTCAAAACGACAGCTTTTATGATAGTTGCATTAGGACCATTCATTTTACAATTCCCAATTCTTCTAATATATCAAACATAGTTTTCTTACTTATAAATCTTTTAACCCTATTCAATAATTTTGAGATATGAAATTTGAGATGTCTCACAGATTCTTCTAAGAAAATCATAAATTTGTTGAGCATTACTCAATTCCTTATTATATTTACTAAGAGATATCTGTTCAATGGTATCATTTTGAATTATTGAATGAAAAATTCCATGTTTATTGACACGCTCTAAAAGGGGTATTTTAAGGTTTTTAGTCAGTTGATAGGATGCTGAATAAACTAAATTTTTTCCATCAAAATGAGGAATTGCATCTTTACTAAAATGTTTTTTATCTAATCGAGCAAAACGGCTTAAAGCCTTATTTGACGAGTTACCAGTTATGCAAAATGGATTTAATTCACTTGAATTTTCTATACAAAACTTCTTCATTTCAGTTATTATTTTTTGAGCTAAATTGAATGCATTTAATAGCTCAGAAAAATCTAAATTTGTTAAGAGTTTTAAAGTTTCGCTTAATCCTACAAATCCAATACATAACTTTTGATTTTCTAAATTGAATAAAAATTCTCTGTTTAAATTACTACAAAGTGGAAGATGACTTGTCTTTAATCTCTTCTGGATTATGTCTACTTTCTTCTTTAAGATTCCAGAAGTTAGTCTCATTAGGCTACCTAAATTTTCTAAAAATTTATCCTCATCCTTCTCCTTATAAGCTATTCGTGGTAGATTTAAAGATACTTTTTGGAGTATTCCATGATTATTGAACTTAGTACCATATTCAAAATATGACTTTTTAACCCAATTAGGGCAGGAATTAATGAAGTAAAGATTTTTAGTTTTCAGAGCTTCATTAAATACTTGAAAATAGGATTCCTTATACTTCTGCAGTAATTTATCATTAAAGAATACAATATGGTTAGGATATAAAAAACAATTGTTATTGTAATCTCCTTTCATAAATATAGAACTTAAGATTTCAAAGATTTTCAAACATTCTACTTGATAATCACCATAAACTCCTGATTCTTCTCCATTCGGTGTAATAGCCGAAAGGTTCCAAAGGGGTTGTGTTATTGAAGGAGCGCAAGAAATTGAAGTTTTTGATGTATTTTTTGCTGTAATCATAGTTAATTGATCAATTTTGTAGATAAAATTTCTTAAAATATTCGCAATTTCATTATCTGATATACCTTTAACATATGGCGCCAAAAAAACTGTTAAATGTTCGAGTTTCTGCTCACTACTAAATTCACTTTGAACAAAACCTAACCATTGAGCAAGCTGATAAGTCGCATCTAATAAGTTTTTTGCTGGACCTAATCTAGAGCTGAAGTTCCAATTTTTTACTGGTGGCAATCCATATTTTAAAATCATTCTCGCATCCCATACCTCTGAATAAGGCCTTAAATCAAAGTATTTCAAATGATGAATATAAATATCACCATACAAATGAGCATGAGCTTCTTCATCTGATAATACTCTCAAAAGGGAGTATTCCTCTGCTAACTGATTAGCGGCTATATGATGGATTTTATCTGGATTAACAACTTCGTCCAGACTACTTTTAAAGTTTTTCTCAAGAATTTCCTCATAATCCATTAAAGGCATTCCAATTCTAGTATATAATTTACGCTCTTCTTCGTAATGTTGTTCAGATAAAATAGAACATACAATTTCTCTTATGTGTGGACCAGAGAGAAATTTTATTCCCGAAGATATAATCCTTCGTACTACTAGCTCAGTTATCTTTCCAGCAATATGTTTATCCAGTCCTGTTTCTTTTATTAAACTCTGTTCGATTATATTAGGATCAAAAGATACAACATCTCCTTCAGTCCTAAATACCTTTGGCATTAATTTCTTTAAATATGATCTATTTTGACTCATTTTCAATTTAAATAATCCAATTAATTCTTAAATAATAAGAGAGGTAAGTCCCTAAGACATAAAATTTACAATAATTTAATTAAATTATGTACTAAATAGAAAAATTGAATTCAAAATCATAATTCTTAAAGTCTCTTAAATTTATTTTACCCTCATTAAGAAATATTCATATGCTAAATCAATCTTTAGATCTATCTTTAAAAGACTTTTTTACTGAGATTTATCATATTCTTTTAAAATCAGCTAAAGATGCAATTGAGATATGGTGTGAGACGTATGAAATTAATTTTTTAAAAGAATTTGATGAATTAAAATTAGAAAATTTGATTAATAATTTCGAATTTATTTCAAAACAAAAGGGATCTTACACGAATTTTTATTCTATCAATAAAATCTTATTCATTATTGAAGCAATTCAAGTTCTAGAATTTGACATCAAAAAATTATCTAATTTAATTGACTTTAATGGTTTTGAACAACTAATCCAAGAAATTCTTACAAAACATAATTATAATACAATAAAAAATTTTAGATTTTCAGATAGAACATACTACAGAAAAAAAACGAAACAAACCAAATATGAAATTGATGTAGTTGGATGGAAATATGATTATCTCCTTCTAATTGATGCAAAGCAATGGAAAAAAAGAGATGTATACAGCGCGCTTAACAAAGCAGCAAATAAACAATATCAAAGGGCAATAATCCTAAAAAAAAATCCTGAAATTCTTTCAAACTTAATTCATTCTCTTATTGGTCCGAAAACTTATTCAAAAATTAAATTACCATTAATCATTATCCCTCTCCTAGTCACATTCGAAGAAAATTGGTTGAGAGTTAATGAAAATTTAGTACCATTAGTTTCAATTTATAAATTAAATTCCTTTCTGCAAGATTTAAAATTACATTTATCACATTTTAGGAATATTAAAATAAATAAGATGTCTATTCAAAAGCAAGTTATTTAATTATTTTGAAAATCCTAAATATTCTTTTACTTGCTTTTTAACTATATTTGCTGCAAAATGAATAATTCCACTCTTAACTTTTGGATTAGAAAGGATTACTAAAATCATATCGTTAAATTTTGGTATTTTTGTATCTATAGGTGCTAAATCTAAAACTCCATTTGTACCTCTTAGTGATATGTTTAAAAGTTTACCTGCACTTAGACTTTCAATTATATCCATTCCAATCAAAGAAAGACTTTGACCAATTGTTGCAAATAAAGAATCAGATATACGAGATGAAATCGCAGACGCAAGGATCGTTCCGTCACTTTTTATAATTGCCGATGCTTCAATGTGTAAATCAAGTTTCAATAATTCCTTTAAAATTTCATTCATACTTGATGGCGAAATTACTTCTTGCTTTGTTTTCTCCTCCTCTTTCTTCTTCTCTGAAGGTAATTTTTCAACTGTGACTTTTTTGGAAAGAAATTTAAGGACTTTTGTCATATCTTCCTCTAATTGCTTTTGCTTCATTAATGTAGATTCTAGACTTTTATCCCGTTCTTGTGGAATTTTTTTAGGTTTTTTCTTAACTGGAGTTCCAAATACTGCTTTTGAAGCAATAATTGAACCTTTAAACGGTTTTGGAGTAATTTCCTTTAAAATTTCTTTCTCTTCCCCTAGGTCTAAAAGTTCTTGCGAATTTTGTATTTCATTTTCTTCTAATTCTGTGTCATTATATTCTGTTGGTATTTCTTGAAGATCTAGTGGCGATATTTCGCTAAACTTTTCTTGCTTACTAGATGGAGTCTTGGATTTGGTTGATTTAGAAGTCTTCTTTTCGCCTCCAATCTTTATACGTGGAGCCTTACTTGAAACTGGTAGAAGTGCTCCACATGTTCTGCATATTCGTTCATTAGATGGATTTGTTGTACCACAGTTTGAACATATTATCATTAACTTATACTCAACATTATATTTTTTGATAGTATGTAATATATTAATAAAAATTCAATCTAATTAATCTTATTTAATACAAAGATTCAAAATTAGACTAATTGGCTTAAATAAAAAATAATATTATTTATAAAGAAGTTCTTTTAATAAATTGGAGAAAGTATCAAAGTCTTCCCTAAGTATGTTAGGATCTTGCTTCAACATTACTAAGTAGTACGGAGGGCTACCTTCCCTTAATGATAATTGTTTAAATATAAAATTCCTTCCAAACCTTTGAATAACCATTTTACTCTCATCATATTCCTTTCCAGGTAAGACCTCTGTGAATTGTAAATTATCGTTTAAAGCTAGGAAATAAGGAGTCGAAGCAGATAATAAATTACGAGCTTCATCATTCTTATAATAAGCCCCAACAATCAGAGAATTGTCATCAAGAATCACAACTCCTTCTGAGTTGACTTTTTCAGCAAACTGAAATACTGTTTTTTCAATTAGGTCTGCTTTCGGATAAAGATTCAACAAAATTTCAGACATTGCCTTGATTATTGAAGCTAAGTCATAAATCGATGTGTTATAATAATAAACCTTCTTATAATCAACAAGACTTTTTATTTTTTCCTTTATTTCTGCTTCCAAAGCCTTTAATTCATTGGGAGCATTTCGTTTTAGTGCTGGATCGTATTTGTGGAGAAATACATATATGGGGGGACTAATTCCCAGTTTTTTGAATTGTTCTACTACATCTTTAAAATAACTTATTGCTTCCGAAAATCTACTCTTACTTTGTATATCTATTACATATATTGCGACTTCAGTACCATCAAAATATTTTCCCGGATTTTTTAAGTAAGCAATTCGATAACTCACTTGTCCACCAAGGTCCCATTCTGCTATGTCTCTCCCTAAAAATTCGAATATGCGTCTTTGTGCTCCTCTTGTCGGTTTAAGTAGAGCAATTTTAGAAAATTCTCGTTGCAACCCTTTAATTATTGTTGTTTTTCCAGCATAATCTAATCCAGTAAAAAGTATCTTAGAAGGTTCATCAGGTTTTTCTTCCTTTTTCTTAGTTAAATATTGGATTGACAACTAATTCACCTATCTAAGCTTTGAGATAATAAAAATAAAATATAAATATATTCTATAAAAAAAAAGATTATCTTATGCTATAAATTTCTTTTGCAAAAATTTACTAAAATATTGACATATTTAAATAAAAATTACAATTTAGAACTCTTCTTTATTAAAAGTCAAATCCTTTTCCAAAGAAATTGGTTATATCAAAATAAACCGAAGTTATTGTCCCATCTTCTAATTCTATCTCTAACAAATCGTATACTTTTCCATTGTTCTGAATTAAGCTTTGTTTTATTAATCGATAATTACCAAATCTTTTCCTCAATTCAATATATTCCTGTTCAACACCTTCAATATTAGAACAGTCTGAAATTATAATTGCATCTTCATAGGATGTTCCATTACCACCTGAAATTTTAACCATTACCCTTAACCTCTTCTTATCTACTTAAAATTTATCATTTACATTTTGATTAAACTTTATGTTTAAATTAATTAATTCATTAATTTTTTCAATCACTTGTTCTGGAGTTTCAACACCATGAATTTTATCTGGTCTTCTGTCATCAAGTTTTTGATTCGAAATTTTTGATGACCATCCTTCAATATTTGACAAAGCAATGATAGGTTTTTGATATATCCATGCAAAACAGAGCTCAGATAATGTTCCGGCTTTTCCTCCTATTGCCACGCATATATCTCCAGTTAATACAACCACAATGTTTCTTGCTTGTGAAAATGGCACAGGAATTATGATGTCAACATATCTATTTGCTGCAGATTTTTCTACAAATGGAATAACACCTATTGTTAAACCTCCTTCTTCTTTCGCACCTTCACAAACTGACTCCATTACTCCAGTTAGTCCACCACAAACAATAGCATACTGATTTCGAGCTAATAATTTTCCTAATTTAATTGTAATTTTTTTGGTTTTACTATCTATTTCACTAGCACCAATTACTGAAACTATTCCTTTAAATTTATCTTTGAAATTAGACTCCATAAATTTATCAACCTAAATTTTTTTAATGACTCATTACTGACAATGAGTCTTTACCATTATTTATTAGTAATTGGTTTCCTTTTATTATTTTGCCAATAATCTTGGAAGAAAGACCGAATTGTGAAAAAATTTCCAAAATTTTATCTGAATTTTGTTTTGATGCTGTTAAAATGTATGAAGTGGTTAAATACATTTGTATATATTTTTCTAAAGAATAATTTTGTTGTCTTAAAATTTTAGGAATCTCTATACTGTTAAGATTTATGTTGGCACCTACTTTAGAATATTTAATTAATTGAAAAACAGTCCCAAAAATTCCTCCATTAGAGATATCTTTTGAGGAATTAACTAGATGTTGCTCAGCAATTTGATTCATTGACTTTCTTTTTTGTAGAACTTGATCAGAATCTTTGAAGGTTACAGTATCCCAATAAAGTTCACTCGCTTTTCCAACTTTTCCGTCAAAATCAACAGCTAAAATTATATCATCATTAACTTGAGCATTTAAAGCAGAGATATAATTTTCTTTCTTTATTTCTCCAATTATAGTAGAACTAAGTTCATAACAATTACTATCTGGCTTAGTATGCCCTCGTATAACTGGTAATTGAAACTTTTGAGATGCTTCACATATCCCTTCAATAATTTTTTGGCCGATAGTTGCGTCTTTATATGAGAGAATAATGCTTGCCGCAAGAGGGATTCCGCCACAGCAGTAAATATCATCTATTCCAACTACTAAAGAACTAAACCCAGCTCCATGAGGATAGTTTTCAACAAATTCGGTTTTAATTCGGTCAGTAGTTAATAAAATGTAGTTTTTATTATCCTTAATAGCTGCTGAGTCTTCACCTATATCGGAATAAATGCGTTCATTTTTAAATGAATATTCGTTAATGAATTGAACTATAGGATTAATCTCTTTCTTTTCAATAATATTTTTATTAATTCTTATGCATTTAGCAATACTTTCTAACATAGACAAATCTAATATATAAATAATTATTTATCCTAAAATCTTTACGCTTGTATGTAGTTTTCTGCGAAAAAAGCTACAAGCATATATTATTAATTTTTAGATTATTAAGGAATTTTAAAAATGTTATAACTGTTCAGCAAATAATAGTATTTAGTTCTAAAGTTAATGTACTTAATTATAATTTACATAATCATTATAAGTTTACAATGTTTATACTCAAAGAAGATGAAAGCATCAATTAGATTCAAATTATTAAAGTTATTTGTTGTAATTATATTCGCAATTTTATTATTATTGCCCTTTTTGGCAAATTCTAATATTAAATTTAATCTTGAGTATGATATTAAGAATCTCTCTCAAGAGACATATCCAGAGATACTTTCATTCTCGAGTGATAAGTGTTTATCTATTGACGATAGTATTTATCCACATCATGTAGGAGTCTCAATGGCAATAAGTGATGATGGAATAATTTTCGTGGGATGGAAGAACTCAAATAGTCATAATGGAGGAGGAGCGAGAGTAAGTTTTGTAAGATCTCTTGATGGGGGCGAAATATGGACATATCCATACGATATGCCAATGTTTGAAGAGCACTCTACTAGGCAAACACATCCATGGCTCTATTGGTACGATGATACAATATATTATGCATATGTAGAGCATGAAGAAATCCTACCAGAAGGAGAGTATCTAACACAAATAACAGTAGCTAAAAGTGATAATAATGGAGAAACTTGGACACCTGTTAAAGCAACTAATGGAAATTACTTTGCAAATAAGGAAACATTCATAGTTGGTGAAAATAATACCATTTATGTCGTCTATGGTGATTCAGATATGGAGACAGGTAATACAACTGTACGAGTGAGTTATTCAATAAATGGAGGCCTTTCATACCAAGAAATCAAAAGCTTAGGAGCAGATATTGACTTCATTGGTCCATATGTGACTTTAAATAGTACTGAAGATATCTTTATTGCGTGGACTTGGGCTCCTGAATCAGGAGGAAATCTCTATTTTACCAAGAGTTCAAATGATGGTCAAAATTTTGATCCTCCAAAACTTATAAATCAAGATGGTAATTATTGCATGTTTGAGGAAATTGATGATGAACCTAGCAAAATAACTTTACCTGTTCTTGAATTCGATCAACACGGGCGGCTTTATGTAGTATGGGCTGATAAATTCGATCAACAAGGAGATACATGGGATGTTTATTTAAGATATTCTGATGACTTTGGAACAACTTGGAGTAATCGAATAAGAATCAATCCCTCAATTACGGGACATCAATGGAACCCCGATATAGCAATTGATAGATCAGGTAGACTTCATATTGTTTATTATAGTGAAGAAGAAGGTAGATACAAGCCATATTATCGAACTCTGAATTTTACGGGATCTTATCGAAATATACCAGTATTTTCTGAAGAAATTGCGATTGCACGGAGTTTTACATCCAGTATATTTACCCGACCTGGAGAATATTTTACCATTCAACTTGATAGTAATAATATCCCGCATATAGCTTGGTCTGAGGGAAGAAATTATAATATGGATATTTATTACTCCCATGGACTCACTTATTTGATTAATGACTCAAATCCGAATGAACTAATAACTGTAATAGTCATTATACTTATCTTTGGCATAATTTCTGTAGTGATGATTTTTTATATTAGACACAAACATATCGAACATAGATCAATTGAGACAAAACCTAAAATCTTAGATAAAGAATTAGATGACATGACAAAAAATTATATGAAAACCTTCAAATATATTTGCAGTAATTGTCATAAATTTTCTCATACTTTGAGGGAGTATTGTGAGAGTTGTGGTGCAAAAAATACTCTTAAATTTGCATCTAAAGAAGATTATCGCAATTATTTACTAGATTTAAAATAAATCTTTTAAGATTGACATTTTTTTAAAAAACAATGAGAATAGGAAAATGAAGCAAACTTTTTTATTATGTTAATCTAAATTTTTTTTTTTTAATATTATGAATATTCCGAAAAAGCGAAAAAATATGATAAAGTTCATCTTTCATAAAGTCAAAAGATTTTTATGATGAGATTGATTCATCGATGTTAAAGCTTTTGTAAGGTTAATATTTGAAACTAAATATTAAAGTTCACAATTTATAATCAGAATAAAAATTAAAAAAAAGAGACATTAAAAATAATATAAATACATTAAAAATAATATAAATTTGATCTTAAATAATAAAAAAGTTATAGGGAATGGAAAAACTACTTAAATCTACATTAGTAAGAGGGCTTTTATTCAGTGTATATGAAAAATTAGGACCTCAGCCAATTTACATGTTTCCAGAGCCACAAGATCAAAATCAAGCAACAGAAAAAAATAAAACAACAGAAGAAATCTTAAGCTTAACTCTAAGAGACTATACTCAAATGGCAATTAAGAATTTAAGCCTTTTAATTGGTGATGGTACAATCCTTGATAAAGGCGGTGTTGAAAAATATCAATATTTTGGAATAATTCCCTTTCCTGATTTTAATTTAACTTCTTTAACTTTTTTTCATTTCATAAATGTAAAATTTGCAGAAAAACCCTTAGCAACGGCATTTTCTCTACTGGTTGATGAAAACAAGAGAAATTTTTTATATAATAATATTAATAGGCTGAAAAATATAACTTTAGATTTTTTTCAGGAATTTGATAAAAAAATTATTGATAATTTTAAACCTCAGTATGAAGTAGAGCGTTTCTTTAAGAGACATTTAGACAATGTCCTTAAAATTGAAAAAACCCCCTTGACTCCATTTACAACCCAGAGAAAAATGAAGATCATTTTTGCAGGGTTAGATGATTCGGGTAAAACTTCATTTTTATTATCAATAGATAGAAAGTTTTCTCAATTAATGGGTTTGAAACCAACAGTTGGAGCTCAAGTAAACTCTATTGAAGCACTTGGAGCTACTATATTTTTATGGGATTTAGGCGGACAATTAAGCTTGAGGAAGAGATATATTGAAAGAGCTCAGATTTATTTATACGAAGCAGATTTGATTTATTATTTTATTGATATCAGAAATAAACGTAGATTTGATGAGAGCATTGATTACCTTCAAAATATAATGAAAGTATTAAAGAATTTTAAGCAAGATACACCTATTATATATATCCTATCAAAAGGAGATCCAGATATTATTGAATCCAAAGATATTCAAGAAAATCTGATATTAATGAAAGAAAAACTAAAGAGCCTAGAGCCAAAAACTCAAGATATTTTTGTAACCACCATTTTTCATATATATTCGATTTTAAGAGCTTTTTCTTTCGGTATTTCAAAATTAAGCCCTAATAAAGAGTTGATTGGACATAACCTGAAAAATTTTTCAATAGAAACGGGTACTTATTTAATTTTGATGTTAAGTAATGATGGATTAGTTTTAGCTGAAGATTATTCGCCTGAAGCGGTTTCTTTAACAAATATCCCTCAATCGGATGAGTTATTGAATATTTTTGAAATTACAGCCCCTCAATTTGCGATCTTGTTTAAAATATTTTCCAAATATAAGGCATTGAAAGAGAATGAGGCTATATTTAAGGTAGCAGATGCTACAATTCTTTTTAAAAGGATAAACATATACTTATATGAAATGTATGTATTATTTCTCTTAGACGACGAGTCTAAGAAGGAAAAAATTAATTCTCTATTACCAAATTTTTTGAATCGCACTCAAGATTTACTAATTAGATATATTTCTTAAAAGATTTTTTTTAATGGAGACTTCTCAGAAATATCTCTCCTTAAAATTCTTTTTCTATAATATGAGTTAATCCCCGAAATTAAAGAAAGTGCTGGAACAATGCATTTTGCAAATTTAATAGGACCAAATAAAACGAAATCACTTCCACTAGTTAGACAATAGGTCATTATAGAAGCAATTGCTCCACACCTGGAACTTTCTCCAAATTTTTTTATATAATCCCACCCATATATAGCATTTGCAGGAGCAAATCCTACGGGTATACCAAGTTCATTCTTTACCATTCGTGTTGTCTCAACATTAATCCCAATAGAAGGTAAGTCTAAGACAGCAGTATCAATTATATAGTTTTCAATATTAGCACGTTCAACTTTAGGAATAAGTTCGTTTCTTAAAAAGTCGATCTTTTGATGTGGAAAAATATACTTAGAGCCAAAGGTTAATAGAACAGCGTATTTAACCCCAATTTCTTTTAGTTTTATTATGCTATTTTCAGAGGTATTCTCATCGACACTATTCAATATTGCTCTGTCTAACAAACCAATTTCTTTTAAAGCCTCCATTGTGGGAATACGAGATTCGTCATTCAATCCATCAACTAGAAAAGGATAGTCAACAATTTCAGCCACTAATTCGCATTCTTTTATAAGTGCTTCTGAATAAGCACCAACAATGTCGATGATTCCCTGCATTTTTGTGTCTTCAATAATATCAGTAAATTCATTTAATTCTCTCTCAAGAAGGTCCTTATCAACCTTACCAGTTTTTTCATCCAATAAAGCAGCATGTTTTGCGTAAAAAACGGTACCAATCATGACAGTAGGGTTTTCTCCAGGTTGCCCTCCAATTTTCACATTACCTACTTTAATTACCTTCTGTTCTCGTTCATAATTTAACATGGTAAAGCTTCTCTTTATTCAAACATTATTTATATTTAATCTTCCTTTTTTTCTTTTAAAGTGCTTTTCTTTCCAAATCTCTTTTTAATTAAGGTTCCAGTATAAATTATACTAATTATAAATTCTGGAATCCATTTATGAAGTAATAAAATTATTATCGCAGCAATAAATGATGAGGCTGCTGAGATGGATACATGAATTGAATCCCATGGATACCCTATATAATATAATTCGATCTGAATCAACATACGAACTATATTTACAATATAAAATATTAGTGAGGAAACTACAAGGGATTTTGTTTTTCTCCAAATTATATCCCTACTTGTTTCTTTTGCTTTAGAATGAGGGATAAACAATATAATTCCAGCAAATACACAGATTGCTTGAATTCCGGTACAAAAGGTTTCAAAAAATATACTATTTTTTCCAGGTATTAAAAAACTCCATTCGTGAATAAATCCAGGAGTATAATTAGAATTAGCACCCATATTAAAAAACAAGTTTAAGAAAAAGACAGTTTGTTTGACCACAATCTCATGAAGCCAATACATTGCTTCCCAATCGAAGAAGTAGTAAATAGCCAAAGCCAATAGAGGAGCTCCAACTCCAAGAGCTATTAATGATTTAATTGAAAAAACAAATTTTTTTCCTTCAAATTCGATAACTGGTTGATTAAATTCTTGTTTCTCCTTCCCATCTAATTTTGGAATTCTTATATATTCCACATCTTTAAAGAATTTATCGATAATTACTAACTCTAAAATTATTAGGAGTGGAAGCATAACAAAGGCAAAATTGTTTTTGCTATTTGATTCTAATTGTGGGATTGTAAATCCAATAACAAATGAAAATATTGAATTCATAGTAAATATTAATATAACGCTTACTTTTTTTCGATTAGGTAAAGTTCCTATAAATGATTTAAAAACAATTAGACATTGAAATAGTAATACAACAATTCCTATTACTACTAAAACAGATTTTATAATTACAGAATGGTTTGATGAAATATAATACCCTATAAAAAACTCAGCAATCAAATTTACAGATTGCATCAACCATATAAAATATTTATTTAATTCTGAAAATTTCATTGTGAGGGTAAAATAATCTAATAATAGGAAAGTTAATATTTAAATTGTAAAAAGCTTTATGACATAAAATCTATATTAAAATGAATTTTTTAATTTTAAATTATAACTAGGATTTGAACGTAGTTTCCAACATTTTTGAATTAAGAATAAATTTTTTTTTCCATTATGAATTTGCATGGTTAAGTTAAAAATAATTAAATAAGGGTAATAAAAAATGCCTGAAGAGGAAAAAAAGTCTCAAAATAGTGAAAAGGAGGAAGAAGTAAGTATATCAGATACCGATGAGGTTAAGCCAGAAGAAAAAGATGAAGAAGTACCTAAAACTAAATTTACTTTCAAATGTACGCGCTGTGATAAATGTTGCCAAGAACGAGGGCCAATCCCTATTACTTTTTGGGATTTAGAGCTATGGGCTCGAAATGGTGTAATATCAAACTTTTTACCTTATTTAGATGTCTATAATAAACCTGATGGTGGTATAGATCTTATATTAAAACCAATACCTCCACCACCAGAGGAAGGACAAGAAGGAACTCAAAAAACTCCCTTTGAGACTACATCCATAGAAGAACTATTGGAAGTGAAATGCCCACTCTACAACAAAGATGATAAAAAATGTCTAGTTTATGATAATCGCCCCTTAAGTTGTAGGGTGTATCCATTGGAATTTGATGGAAAAAACTTTAGTATTGTTGACGTAGATTGTCCTGGTGTAGGTGAGGTAGGCATGAGTAAGGAGGAGCTTAAAGAAATGCGAGATTCAGCCAAAATGATGTATTATGAATTAACAAGAATGAGAATTGCCTTACCTGTATTAAATCAAGTACTCTCACAAAAGATAATGATGGATTTAATGCGTCAAAATTTAGAAGTCATGAGTAAGATGAGTGAGGAAGATAGAGAAAAATTAGATGAAATTTTCAAGAAGACCAAGCCAGACTCAAATGAATAATTTATTAAGTTATAACTTCACTTTTTATTAAACATGAAAGAACTAAAAGTTAAAAATTCGGAAATTAAATTGGTTCAAGGCGATATCACAGAAATGGATACCGATGTAATAGTTAATGCCGCAAACTCTCAATTAATTTTAGGAGGAGGCGTAGCTGG
>JBHLLO010000037.1:0-11374 GCA_048885535.1 Candidatus Hermodarchaeota archaeon | reverse complement strand
CACATTCTTGTCAGAAAAATTTTTAAAACTTCTATGTAATCACTATTTAGGACGTCCAAAAGAAATATAGGTAAAATACAAAGATCTTGAGTGTGATTTTAAATGGGAGAAGATTCTGAAAAAAAAAGCATAATCGAAAAAATTAGATTATTTTTCAAGAAAGAAAAACTGCATATCAAACTTTTCGATGAGAGAATAAAAAAAATGTTTCAACTAGCAGGTTGGGGCATTTTTATTGGATGTGTCATTTATTGGATATATTATATGTTCATTTTCCCATTATATGAACCGGTATTGTACACAACATATATTGCAATTCTTTTAATTAGCTTCACATGTATTTTCAAGCTAGAATCAGTTTTTTTAAATACAATCACTTGTATAACTTTTTTTGGGTTCACTACTATTACGGTAGGCCTCATCCCAAAAGTTTACGACTTTTTTAGTTTAATGGTTGCACCTGTGTTACATGGCGCAATTGCAATTTTTCAAATGTTCCTTGTTTTTCATCCTAAAGTCCCTGTCAGTAAAAAATATTTATTATGGGGGGTATTATTCTTCTCAATTTTTATGGTTGCCTACGATGACTATTATCGATTTAATGTAATAACGATTTTAGAAGCCATAGGGATTCCTACAAGCTTCACAAAAGCATATTCTTTCTATGCCTTAATAATTTCAGCAATTGGAATTTATTTTTATAAAAAGAGATTTGGAATACTAGAAAAATAAATATAGTCTCCTTTAGTATAATTAATCTAATTTTTTCCTTTTTGTTTAATAGAAAGTTTTAAGTTGAGAATAAGAGGAGTAAATTATATTTACTTATCTCTTATAATTAAACTTAAAATCAAAAAGAAATAAAAATTATTTAATTATAATTAGTAGAGGACTACCCTTGGTATGACAGAAAACGAGTATATGTATATAAAATTTTTTGATGATGTTAGATCGAATGATGTAGGTCTTGTAGGTGGAAAAAATAGCTCATTAGGTGAACTCCTTTCGTTTGGTTGTCCTGTTCCTCCTGGTTTTGCTGTAACTGCTAAAGCATATGATTATATCTTGGAAACTAATTATTATAGGATTAAAGAAGAGGAGATTTCACTCAAGGAGTATATAAAACGAAACATAGAAAAAATATCTGATGAATTGAAGAAAGAAGATATTAAATCAATTAAAACTGTAGATAAATTTTGCGCGGATATTAGATATTCCATAGAACAAGCTAAGATACCAGATAGTCTCGCAGATGAGATTTTAGATGCGTATCACAAACTTATTGAACGTATAGGAGAAGAAACCACTTTTGCAATAAGAAGTTCTGCTACTGCTGAAGACCTTCCTGATGCTTCATTTGCGGGGCAACAAGACACTCATTTAAATATCTCTGGTGAAACCCAAATATTGGAATACATTCTTAAAGACATGGCTTCTGTGTTTACCACCCGAGCAACTATGTATCGAGAAAGAGCTAACTTTGATCATTTTTCCGTAAAGTTAAGCGTGGGAGTACAAGAAATGGCAGGAGGTCTCGCTGGTGTAAAAGCATCTGGTGTTATGTTTACTGAGGATCCAGATTCTGGAAACCCAAATGTGCTAGTAATAAGAGGTACATTTGGTCTTGGCGAACTTATTGTACAAGGAATTGAAAAAGGAGATGAATTCATTGTATTTAAACATGGTCCAAAATTAAAAATAATTAGCAAGAGCTTAGTCAAGAAAGAAAAAATGATGGTATTCGATAAAGAAAAGGGTGGAACTCTTACTATTCCTGTTGAGAAAGAAAAGCAAGATTTTTTTTGTTTGAATGAGGATCAAGTAAGAATTTTATCAGAATTTGCGATAAAAATTCGTAATCATTATGAAAGACCAATGGATATTGAATGGGCTCTTGGAAATAATGGAAAGATATACATAGTCCAAGCAAGACCTGAAACAGTACATTCTCAGAGAGGAGATATAGAAGAAATTTTTTACTTATTAGAAGATCCTCAAAAATTGATAAATGAGGGATTTTTAATAGAAAATTCTGGAACCGCAATTGGACGTCGAATAGGTTATGGAAGTATAAAAGTCATTGAGTCTATAAATGAGGCTCATCTTTTGGAGGAAGGCGATATTTTAATTACTGCCGAAACTAACCCAGATTGGACAAGTTATATGGCTAACTTAGGGGGGGTTATCACTGAGAGGGGTGGTCCAACCTGTCACGCGGCAATTGTCTCAAGAGAACTAAATATTGCTTCAATAGTAGGAGCAGATAATATTATTGAAGTGATAAAAGAAATACAACGCGAAAAAGGTCTTGAAGCAGTAACTATAGACTGTAGTGAAGGAACACCAAGAATTTGGAAAAAAGAAGTCGAATACGATTTTGATACTATTGAGTTTGCTAAACTTCCTCAAACAAAAACTCAAGTATTAGTCAACTTGGGAATCCCTAAAGGAGCATTATCATCTGGGAAGTATCCAGATGGAACTGGATTAGCTAGGCTAGAATTTATTATTAATGATGAGATTCAAATTCATCCAAATGCTCTCATAGATTTTGATAGTCTTGTAATGAGATATGATGTTCTTTTAGAACAAAGAAAAAAGATTGAAATTATTAAAAAAAGCGATCTTCATTATAAAGATGCATTCAACCAACAAATAAAACGATTAAAAGAAACTCTCGATAAAATCAGAGAATTAACAGTCGGTTATGATGATAAAGAAGCGTTTTACATTGAAAAATTAGCTGAGGGTATTGCGACGATAGCCGCTGGAGTATGGAAAACTCTTCCAGATGGCACAATAGCTTCTTGCATTGTAAGACTCTCTGATTTCAAGACTAATGAATATCAAAATTTGATTGGTGGATGGATTTATGAAAGCGAGGAAAATAACCCTCTGTTAGGATGGAGGGGTTGCTCACGGTATGTATCTGATGACTTTCAAAACGCATTTTTGCTAGAATTGAAAGCTATTAAAAAGGCAAGAAGTTGGGGGCTCAAGAATGTGACACCAATGCTTCCGTTTTGTCGATCGCCTGAAGAATGTAAAAAGATTATCGAAATAATGGAAAGTGAAGGTTTAGTTCGGGGTAAAGATGACCTAAAGGTTTATGTTATGGCAGAAATTCCATCAAATATTATTTGTGCAGATTTATTTTGTGAATATGTAGATGGCTTTTCCGTAGGATCAAATGATCTTACAATGCTGACTTTTGGAACTGACAGAGATGAAGCTAAACTTATTCCGATCGCGAAAAAGTATGGTTATACCACCAATAGCGAAGCAATGCGACGATCACTTAACCATTTGATAGAAACTGCCCATAAATATGGAAGAAAAGTAGGAATTTGTGGTCAAGCACCTAGTGATGACCCTGAGTTTTTGAGATTTTTAGTTCGCGAAAAGATTGATTCAATATCTTTAAATTTTGATACGTATGCCCGTGGTAGGATCAATACCTATAGAACTGAAATCATAGAATCAAAATTGAGGCTAGAAAGTAAAATAAAAGCTTATAATCTACTTGATATATGTGATAATTTAATAGAATCTATAAGAATTCCTAGGGGAAAATTACGAAACATGGTACGTAAACAACTTAAAGATGTAAATACCGAACTTCAAGAGACTACTTCAAAATTTGATCTTATATTTCAAGAACTCTCTAGTATCTCCTATAATTTCATTAAAGACATAAATCAAGAGCAGATTAATAATTTTGATAAAATATATGAACAATATCACATTCGGATTAAAGAATTTGAAGATTTGATCCCAACCCTTAATAAGAAAATAAGATTATTTGGGATCTTCTAATTACTTTAATTATTCTTAAACATCTTTTATCTTTTCTAAAATTGATAGAATCCGATAAATAGTAGTTCGACTGTGAAACGGAAGATTAGGATCAAGCGTTAAATCATCAAACCAATACATAAGATTGCTCGCAATTACCGCAGGGGATTCATCCTCTCTCTGTAATTCATTAATTCCTCTCTGAGCAATCCTTTTTATATTTCTGGGGACAGCTCTATCATTTAACATACCTTCGAGCAATTTTATGACATTATTAAAAGCCTTCTGAACTTCCTCATTCACCTTTTTTTTGGACAAGGAGAATTTCACCATTCCAATGATATTAATTATGAAATAATAAAAATAGCCTATATTTTTAAAATTATAATAAAATTTAATTTTTGTGATTCTAAACCTTTTTTAGGACTGACAGAGTTTAATATTTTAAAGGTTAAAATTTATATTTCTAAAAATTATATTTATTAAGTTTTTAATATAATACAGAACTTAGACACTAAGTAAGGATGACAGAACCAATTATTACAACCGTATTGTATGCCCAGCTTGATGATGAATTAGGACCAAATCCTCTAGTTTGGATACCATCTGATTATCCCCCTAATGAAATAATGCATATTGTAATTAAAGTAATTACCGTGCTTTCCGGTGAACAGGGTTTAATTCCCGAATCCTTAGTGATTCTTCCATTTCCATCTTTAAAGCTTAAAGGTTTAATTAAATATATTAAATGGGATGATGAAAATAGGCGAGGTGGAATAGGACAATCAGCTATAACTTTATTGTTTAAAGAAATGGATGATGTTATATTCTATAAATATATGGATAAGCTAAACTCTCCTTTCAATGATATTACTCAACAAATAATAACTTTCGAAACAAGTAATGCTCCTAAAGAGAATTATTCAGAGTTAATACAAAATTTTATGACAAATCTGACAAATATGCTAGAAGGACTCAAAACTAAGGAACTTTCACTGGCTCAGGAAGAAGAGTTCCCCGAACAAAAGTTGAAAGATGCAGGTTTAATTGATTATAAGTTTAAAATCGCGATTGTTGGAGATCCTGGGGTTGGTAAAACATCTCTTATTTTAAGGTATACAAATAATGCATTCCGAAGACAATATCTCCCAACGTTAGGTGTTGTAGTCTCAGATAAAGTATTTAAGGTCGAAGACTCAACTATTCAATTAGTTTTATGGGATATTGCTGGTCAAGTAAAATTTGAAACGATGCGACAGCAATTTTATCTTGGATCAGATGCTATTCTTTTAGTTTTTGACTTAACTAATGAAAAATCTTTTGAAAATATATCTAATTGGTATTTGGATGTGAAAAACCAGTTAAAAAAATCTACAGATCTAATTGGTTTTATTGTTGGAAATAAAAATGATTTAATAAATGAGATAAAAGTTAATTCAAGTAAAGCTATGGACTTAGCGGTTTCTCGTAAATTAGGGTATATTGAGGCTAGTGCTCTAAGTGGCGATAATGTTGACTTCGCATTTAATAAATTAGCTGAAAAGTTATATCAATCATTTAAATAACTTGATCTAAGTCCAATTCTAGATAATTTTTAAAAGTTTCTAAATCCTTACCAAGATATAATTTTTAATAATTATAAGAGGATCATATGAGAAAGAAACTCATTATTATAATAGTTATTAGCTCATTAGTAATTTCTGCAGGGATTATTTCTTTTTTTTCCTTTTTAATCATTACCAGTCTATATCACAAGAATTCATTCGATTCTAGAATTCAGGGTCTTATGGCAAATAATAACATTCCATCATTGGTAGGAGGGATAGTTATCAATGATAGTCTTATATGGGCCAAAGGATATGGCGAACAACCTTCTTTAGACACAGTATATATGATAGGGTCAATAACCAAAACTTTTACTTCCACTGCTATACTTCAACTTAATGAAAGTGGTTTACTTGACTTTAATGAGGATATTAACAATTATTTACCGTTTGATGTAAGAAATCCAAATTACCCCAGTAGAGCCATAACACCTTATATGCTTTTAACACATACAGCAGGGCTACCAACAAATTTGTATTGGTCTCTTGAATTTTACTTCGATAATCAAACAATAGATTGGATTAACAACAATATAGATTTAGGAGGTGGGGATATTATTAAATTTGAAGATCGCCCTTCATTAGGGGAGTTTTTAAATGAGAGTTTAAATCCTGAAGGAGAATATTATGATTCATACAATTGGCAAAGTAGACCTGGATCGGAATTTCTGTATTCAAATGCAGGTTTTCAATTACTTGGGTATTTAATTGAAGAGATCACAAATCAATCCTACATAGATTATATTCAAGAACATATCTGTGAACCATTAAACATGACGAATACTGGAGAATATTACACAGATTTTGGTGAAAATAATGCTATACCTTATGAACGGCATAATGCTACTAACATTGAGTATCCTATTTACAACCTCAATGTTACAGGAGCAGGTAATTTAAGAAGCACGATTGGAGATATGGCAAATTATTTAATTACATTTATGAATCAAGGAAAATATAATGAGAACCAGATATTAAGTTCTCAGTCAGTCGATTTAATGCATTATAATCACATTCCACTCAGCGGAACTTCAACAGAAGGTTTTACTATTAATGGTTACGGACTTGGATGGTTTCTTTTCTCTGATAATGTTAAAGGTCATGGAGGAGCTACGCCTGGTTTTAGTACTAATATTTATTTCAAAGAAACTAATGAAGGTTCATTTGGGGTAATCCTTATGTTTAATCGAGGCTCTGCTCTTGTATACGACAGTGAATTAATAAACAACTTTTTGCCACAAATAAATGCCCTTTTTTTCGAAGAAGCGGAGAATTTATTTCAAGAAAGTCTTTCCCATTGAATCTTTCTGCAAATTTATTTGGAATCTTCGTGAAAGCTGAGTTTCACGATTTAATATTATAGTTAAAACTATAGTATTTGATCTTAATCACCTTTCTTTATTAGCTATTTATCTTGATCTTCATGAGGTGTAATAATCATCCATTTCCATAAGATTATGATAAGAATAAAAATAATTGCTGAAATAAGTGGTAGTATTTGAGTAGGGAGAAATTGTAACATTATTCCTCCTAGAATTGGGGTTACTATTTGACCAATACTAGTTAAAGCGTTATTTACTCCAAGTAAACTGCCAGTCTCTTCTTTTCCAACCGTGTTAGTCAATTTACTTGTAAGAATGGGGCGTGCTACGCCTGTTCCAAATGCTAAAAGGAAAAATGGAAGATAAACTATCCAGTAACTATTTGAAAATATAAGGAAAATCATAGCAAATATCATAGTAAATATGCCTATGGCTAATATTTTATTTTCCCTTACCTTTTTCAATAAAGGATTAATTAGAATACTTTGAAAAATAACTCTGAGGACACCAATCCAAGCCATATAAAAACTTACTTGTTGAGGAGTAGCATTAATTTGTTTTTCAGCAAATAAAGCAAAAGTGCTAATAAATAGAAAAAAACCAAAATTATAGATGAAAAAGACTAGGATTATCCCCCTAATTATAGTCGATTTAAAGAAGTGTTGGGCTTCTTTAATAGGAATTATATCTCTAAACTTAAATTCTATTTTATCCTCCTTTTTTTTTAACGATTCGGGTAAAAATATTATTACTAGAATAATTGATAGAAGACTAATTCCAGCAGCAAAGAAAAAAGGAGCTGAGAAACTTATTGATAAAAGTACTCCTCCAATAACTGGCCCAAAAATTAACCCTGCACCAAAAATAGCGCTTGAATAACCAAAAATTTTAGTGCGATATTTAGGAGTTGTCACATCACTAATATATGCTTGACTAACTGTCATGTTACTTCCTAGAAGGCCATCTACTAAACGTGCAGCAATTAATATCCAAACATTATAGGCTAACCCAAGAAGAATAAATCCTATAAGAGTGCTTGTTTGACTGAATAACAGTAAAGGTTTTCTTCCGTATTTATCACTAAGTTTACCAGTAATTGGACTGGCGAAAAGTTGACATATACTAAAGATACTAAGAATTAATCCAATTTCAAATGCATTCAAACCCAAAGATAATCCAAGAAAGGGGATTATAGGCATCACACTGCTAAAGCCTAAAACTTCCGTAAATTGAATCATAAAAATAATAAGAAGGTGTTTTTCGAATTTTTTTTCTGGAATTATCGGCTTTGAGTTAATAGGTCTTCACATTTTTGTTATAATAAGGTTAATATTTACTTATATTAACGAGACATATAAAGAAATTAAGTATTAAGGTTATAATTTATTATTTCCTATACTATAATGCTTTCGAATTGATAAGAATAAAAGCAACATCAATATTATTTAATGTATTTTTGATTAAAAAAGAACTATATCTTAAGCAGACGATTAAATGTATATTCTCTATTAATTGAAATCCATCATAATTTTCTTTTTCATTTTGATTTACCCATATATAAATAATCATAACATTTTATGTATTTATTAATTCATTTCAATTACTATCGGATTGAATTAGAACATAATGTCAAATCTAGAGTGTATAAATGCAATTATTTACACAGATCTACATGATGAACTTGGACCAAATCCAGTTTATTGGGATCCTTCTGATGTATCGGAAAATGTACGTATGTTAGTTAGTATCAAAACTGTAACATTGCTCTCAGGTAGTTATGGGTATGTACCTGAATCTTTAATCATTTTTCCATTCCCTTCTATTAAATTAAAAGGAATAGTAAAATATATTGAAAGAAAAGATGATAGAAAAAGAGGAAAGTCAGCAAGATCAGCGATTACTTTCTTATTTAGAGAATCTGATGATATAATATTTTATAAATATGTTACCTATCTAGAAACCTTATTTTCAAGCACTTCAAGGAAAATTATTGATATAGAAAAATCTGAAGCAGATGCTATCGAAGCAGATAGGAAAATTTATGAAGAAGTAAGCCATTTAAGATCTAACATTCTTAATCTGCTTGAAGAATTAAGACAAAAAGAATTAACGCCATCAGAATTAGAGGAATTTCCAGAAGATAAAGGCAAGAAAGAATTTAGGGCAGATTATAAATTCAAATTAGTAGTTGTCGGAGACCCTGGTGTAGGAAAAACATCAACAATATTAAGATTTACTGATAATGCATTTAGTAGAGTTTATATACCTACAATGGGCACAAACATTAGTGATAAGAACTTTAGAGTAGATAGGGATTTTGTTGAGCTTATATTATGGGATATAGCAGGTCAAGCTAAATTTGGTACAATGCGTAAGCATTTCTATCAAGGTGCTAATGGTGTTATTTTAATCTATGACTTAACCAATCCTAAAAGTTTTGAAAGCATATCAGCATGGTATAGGGATATAAGAACTCATCTGGGTGAAAAGGCGTCTATAATAGGCTATATCTTTGGAAATAAGGTTGATCTAATAGAAGAGAGAAGAGTAAAAAACTCGACTGCTCAAAATTTAGCTGATGGTCTAAGTCTTAAATATATTGAGATCTCAGCTTTAACTGGCCAAAATGTCGAAAATGCTTTTTACGAAATGGCTAAAACTCTAATAAAATCTAAAAAAATTCCTTTCACTAATCCATAATTTTCTTTCCTTCTTGATATCCAAATCCAATTGATTTACCGATTTGGTAATATTTATTATCTAATGCATATATTATTGGATCTAAATCTGTTAAATCTGCAATACTCTTATTTTCATTGCTAATATTTACGAATTCTTCATCAACATAGGTTTGCGCAACCTTTCCAACAAAAATTTGTCTATGTTGTATTGAAAATTCCTTTATAACTTGACATTCGATATTAACGGGACACTCTTTAATTAATGGAGCTGTACGCAATTCCCCATAAAAAACTTCAAAAAGATTTGATTTATCGATATCATAACCAGAGACAATTCCACAATAATCTACTTTGGGGAGGGTTTTTGTTGATGGAAAGTTTATACTAAAAGTTCCATGTTCTATAATACCTAGATTTGTATAATGATCCTTACCAGATGAGATATATACAATAGGAGGATTAATTCCCATAATTCCAACATCTCCGAGAGTTTCAAAATTGGGTTTTTCTTTAACAAGCGACCCTGCTAACACAATAGGAATAGGATATATTAACGGATAATTTCCAAATTTCACTTTTTTTGTATTTACACTTTTGAATTTCATTAAAATTACCTGATTATTTTATAGCTATGAATTTCCGAAAACTAATAAATCTTTTAAATCATTTAATAAATTTTAGAATTAAATCTAAAAATCTTCAAAAATAGTTGTAATTTAGCTATTCTTAATTCCAGCTATTCTTTTACTTTTATCACGTTTTTTGATTAGTATAATTACAACAATTAAACCACTTAAAGCTAAAGGAGTAATAATTAGAAATAGTAAATCATAATAAATTTCAATACATAAACCTTCGAAAGCTTGAGGGTTTTTCATTAAAATTGCATCATTTATAGGGGTAATACATCCGAATTCAGTTCCTAATTGACCTGAAATATATACATTTCCTATAGCATCTATTGCTATGTCAGAGCTACTAGCATCACCGCACCCAGTACACCTTTTTTCCCAAATTGAATCTCCCGATGAATTTATTTTTTCTAAATAAATTGAAAAACATATACAAGCAGTCTCTAAGAAGTAAAAATTGTCATAACAGGGTATATATCGACTTTCAGCTAGATATATATTATTTTGAGAATCTGTAATCAGTTTAGGGGCAAAAAAAAGATTTAATGGATAATTCCACGATGGACCTCCAGAAGAATTTAATTTTATTATTATACCATTAGTAGCAAAAAGGATGTTTTCTTCATTATCTATTGTTAAACCATGATGATAACTGGAACTACTCAAAATTAATATCAGTTCATAATTTTCAGAAGAATTATACTTCATTAATATTGATCTATCATTATAAATCCCTGCTACATATATATTGTCATAAGAATCAATCGCAATAGCATCGTATACATCAAAGTTATCATCACCCCAAGTATGATTCCATAATATCGCCCCAGAATTATTCAATTTTACAAGATACATATCAAGATAGTTGTTAGGGTCCTTGCTTTCTATGGAACCAACAATATAGATATTTCCTAATGAATCAATATCCATATCATAGCCTTCAAACCATTCATAACCTCCCCAGCTTCTATTCCAAACTTGATTCCCATTAGTGTCAAATTTAAAAAGAGTCATATATTGTTTTTGATCTTCCAGATTTTCAAAACTACCAGCTATGAAGATATTATTATTAGTATCAATTTTAATAGTATGATAATAGGTTTGAATTCCCTCATTATTTTCTAAAGGAACTTCCCATTCTAAACTTCCTAAACTACTAAGTTTGGAAATAAAGTAATAACTTTCATGTGTGTTAGAATCAAAAATACCTCTTAATGCATTAATATTGTTAGAAGTATCAATGTCAATACTACTGATCCAACTGATTCCTTCTTTCCAGACTTTCGTCCAAGAAGGTTCTTCACTAATATAATCACCAGATGCCAAAATGGGATTAAATG
>JBHLLO010000036.1:17100-28514 GCA_048885535.1 Candidatus Hermodarchaeota archaeon | reverse complement strand
TAAACTGTTTTGCGTTGAAATTAGTACTGCAATTGAGATTTGTGGGAACTTTCTAACTGTGGCTTAGGCTACGGTCACGGTAAAACAGGAAAATACCTGGTCCCATCTGAACCCAGAAACGCTAAAATTTTTGTGGTTAAAACTCTTTTTTCTAATATGTCTAATTTTAATGGAATGAAAAACAATTTTTTTAAGTGTTTATTAATAAAATATATTATTATCTAATTAATCTTTGACTGAATGGAGAGACATGCCAAGAAAGTTAGCAGTAATTTTAAAATCGATTGGAAGAAAGTGGTTTTTCATTCTTATTTTCATTATTATTATTGTAGCTATATTTAATCTTCAAGTAGGTATCTGGATGACAATCATCACATTGATTTTATATGGCCTTTCATATATTCCAAACTTGATTTTTGGTAATAAGTTAAAAAAGTTTCTTAAGAACCAAACTTCAATTGACGATAAAACAATATCAAGAAGTCTTAAAAGAAAGTATGAAGACATACAAGAAAGAATGTTTAAGTTATCTCAAAAGCAAAGAAAACAGAATTGGCTAATAATCTTTCTAAATAAGCAATACATTTATTATAATGATAGTATAATTGAAAAATTTAAAGAGCTCTATAATAAGGGATTTGGGGAAAAAGAAATTTTAGAAGAACTTAAAAAGCATAAAGTAAATACTCGAGTAGAAATTAAAGCTATCGAAGAAACTCTTATTAAAAATGATAGGTTAACAAAAAGGCACATTTCAGTTAAAGAATATAGAGATAAACAGAGATTTGCCTAGAATTATTATTTCTTACAAATAATCTGGTTTTAATCTAATTCTTTGGTTATAACATCTCTAAGAATCAGAATAATTAATTCTGTTTCACCTTCAAGATTTAAAGCTGCACTACTAGAAGTACACCAAGCATAAGATACGTTTCCATTAACGTCAACTAAATTTATTTCTTGTTCATGAATCTTGCCGTCAATAAAGGTTTTTTCAGCAATGCATTTCTTACATTTTTTATTTAGGTTAATAATAGCTTCATAACATTTTTTTCCATTTATATTAATACCAAACTTATTTTTTGCAACAGAATTGCACCAAATAATATTAAAGCCTTTATCAATTAAACAAATAGAATCAGTTAATGAAGAAATTATACCTGCTAATAATTGATTACTACTTTTTAAGGTTTCTTCGGCCCATTTGCGTTCTAGTACACTTCCTATAATTTCAGAAGAGGTTTTAAGCAAAGAAAAATCTTCTTTATTCCAAGTTTTCATCTTTTCAATATTATCAAATCCTATAAATCCAAATAATTCTCCCTTTATTACTACTGGAAATGCCAAAAACGACTTTATATTTAAAGTCTCTAATTTTTCTTTTGTTGATAATGCTTCTTCACTAAGTGCACCGACATCAGGAATATAGACAAAACCTTGTTCTTTGCACTGTTTAAGACACCAAGGATATTTTTCAACGTGAATAACCATTGAATCTAGGTGCTCAGGTTCAATATCTTCAACACACCACTGTTGAGTAAAAAATTCTAGTGAATTTTCTTCATTAAATAATAGAAGATACGCACGATTCGCTTCTAATAATCTACCCATTTCAATTAATGATAAATTAATAGTCATATCAATATCAACATTCCCTATAAATCTAGAAGAGATTGTGGTTAGGAATTTTTCAATCTCTAATTTTCTTTTTATTGTCTCTTCAAATTTCTTTTGTTCTGTTATATCAATAATAATTGAATGTAGAAGTTTCTTTTCCCCTAATTTAAGAATTGATAAATTAGAAAGAACCCATGCTTCATTACCATCTTTTTTAGTAATTTTGAGCTCGAATGGTTCTAATGTTTCAGATTCTAATAATTTTTTAAATCTTGACTCAAGAGTAGGGATAAGTTCTTTAGGATACATTGATAAATGCAGATAATTATAACCAATTAAATCACTTTTCTCATATCCGAATAACCTAGTAGTTGAGTCATTACAATCCAAAATAGTACCCACTAAATCAACTAAAACAACAGCATATGGTGAATGGTGAAATAAGTGTCTAAATTTTTCTTCCGAACTCTTAAGATCCAATTCAACTTTTTTACGATTAGTGATATCTTCTGTATGCAGAATTATTAAATCAGGAGCTACAAAATAATATCTAATACTCAAATATAATTCTTTTCCAGTAGTTTTCATTGTATATTTTAATTCTTTAGCACTTCCTTTCTGCTCTTTAATACATTTTTGTAGCTCTTTTATAAGTTCGGGCTTTTTTTCATAAAAAAAAGAAGCTTTTTCACCTAAAAAGTCTTTGATTTTGCCATTAGTAGCTTTTTCAGCAGCGATGTTATATTCAATAAGTATAAAATCCTCTCCTTCTTTTTGCCAGACATACGAAGGAATAGGTATATTATTAAAAAAGTCTTTAATTTTAACCTCTGATGTAATAAACTTACTTTCACTAGACTCCATTTAAATCTTCTTTTTAATATTAAATTCTTTAATCAAAAGAGATGAATTCGCATCGAATAATTTATATTTATGTGCATTTATTTATTACAAGCTTTGTATATTTAAGAGTTTCTAATTTGTATTTTTTAATTTTTGAAAAAAAAAAGCTAATGAATAATAGATTATAAAATTATGAAAAAAAGGAATTAGATATCAAGATCTCCAAATGTATAGTATTTCCTTACCGGTTTTTTTACATTCCATACGCACTTTAAACCTTTTGGAAATTGAACCAAATCTCCTTTTTTAAACTCAAGTTTTTCTCCTGAAGATGAATCAGTAACTTCAACCTCACCTTCTAGAATATAACATGTTTCTGTATCGCTATAGGACCAGTCAAAAACACTTTTTTCCTTCTCCCAAATACCCCAGGAATTAATATTTAATTCTTCTAATTGTTCTGCAGTTGGTTTCTTCTTTTTCATATCAACCACAATAATTGGTATTAATAACAATGTATGTGTTTAATTTATATATCTAAATCTTTATATTTTTCTCTTTAACTATATATTGAATACCTAATATCGGTTTTTAGTTAAAAGATCCTGATTTGAGGATTAATTTAAATTTAATCAAATCCAAAAAATAAAAAATAAAAATTTTTATCTAATATCTAATATCAAATATCTAACAAGATAAGTTTTAAAACTTTAAATCTATAAATATGTAAATAGTCTTAGAAGAGAAAAACTTACAACTGTAAAAGAAAATTCAGATAGGATTCATTAAATTATATTACCAACAGTATTAGAAAAGCAATAAGCCAAAAGTAATGCATACTTGAAATATAATAATTGAATAGGTAAATCAATCGTGCCTAAAAAATTTATACTTAAAATTCTGACAGCGGGAGAAGGAGGAGTAGGTAAAACAACTCTTTTGCATCGATATGTTGAAGGGAGGTTCTCAGCTGAAACAAAAATGACGATAGGAGTGGAATTTTTCCTAAAAGAGATTGAACTTGATGATCAATATTGTACTCTCCAACTTTGGGATTTTGGTGGACAAGAACGATTCAGATTTTTATTAGAAAGTTATGTATTGGGGGCGAAAGGAGCTTTACTTATGTTTGACTTGACCCGTCCAATTACTTTGGAAAATTTAGAACAATGGGTCAATATTTGCAGAAAGGGAAATCCGGATCTTCCAATCTTATTTCTAGGAACGAAAAATGATTTAGAAGATGAAATCATGGTCAATGATGAATATGTATTAAATTTTAAGAATGATTTTAACTTATTTGATTACTTACGAGTTTCAAGTAAATCGGGAGAGAATGTACAACAAGCTTTTAATTTATTAACAAAAAAGATATTAGAAAGACAGATTTTTTGACCTAAATTTATAATGTTTAATAATGTAATTGTTATTGATTCTAATTTTATTTTACTTCCTTTTCAATTTAAGATCGACTACTTTCATGAAATAAGTTCAAATATCGAAGGTAAGATATGTTTTATAATATATAAACAAATATTAGACGAATTAGAAGCAAAATGTATACGTGAATCAGAAAGTACTAAATTTCAAAGGGAGTATAAATCAAGTTTGAAATATATAGAAGCAAACAAACAGAGATTTAAGCTCTTAATTGAAAATAAAGTGAAATCTAAATATGAAACGACAGATGAATTTTTAATTCAACAATGTATAAATTTAAAAGAAAAAAATTGGCGTGTTTTTTTAGCTACTAATGATTCTAAGTTGCGAAAGGAAGTAAAAAGATTAGGAATTGGCACTATTTTCCTAAGACAAAAAAAATATTTAACTTTTGATTAAATAAAGAATAAAATTTATTACTCTTTAATTTTTCAAATATTATAAACTAGTCATTTAACTAGTAAATCCTAAAAGTGCTCTCGAATGTCCAAACCAAAAGTATTTAAAACAATCATAGCTGGTGATGGTGGAGTTGGGAAGACCACAATGCTTCACAGGTATATTGAAGGGAAATTCATAGAAAATATGCAAATGACTATCGGCGTTGAATTTTTCTTAAAAGAGATATATATTAATGGAGAAAAAGTTGTTTTACAGATCTGGGATTTTGGAGGGCAAGAGAGATTCCGTTTTCTTCTTAAAAATTATGCAAGAGGAGCCAAAGGTGCTCTATTATTATTTGATTTAACCCGTCCAATCACATTAGAAAAAATAGGGGAGTGGGTAGAAGTTTGCAGAACAGAAAATCCTAATTTACCCATTTTGTTTATTGGTTCGAAATCAGATTTAGCAGAATCAGGGCTTCTTTCTGACAACTTTCTTTTCAGTTTCAGGCAACATCATAACTTCTTTAATTATTTAAAAATATCAAGTAAGACAGGAGATAATGTAGATTTAGCATTTAAATTATTAGCAGAAGAAATTGTGAGTAATTTTGAAAAAAGTCGTATTAAATACGATTTTTAACAAGATCATAAATCTCCTCTTTATTCAATGAAACAGGATTATTCTTTAGTCCAGTTTTGGATACTATTTTCTCAATATCATCAATCCTTATTCTATATTTCCCCAAACGCTCAATTCTCAAATATGTAGTCCATTTTTCTAGATTTTCAATTAACAATGAACAATAGTAATCAACTTGAGTTTGATCAAACTCTTTCTTTCCATCGAAGAGAGCACCCACATTGGCATATTTATATAACTCTTTTTTACCAGAAGGACCTTTCCTTTTTAAATTCATTATATTCTTTTTAGTGCCTTCAGCTAGTAGAGTTCCACACACGACTCCATGAGGTATTCGAAATAATCCTCCAATAGATGACGCTAATCCGTGGACGATTCCTAGGCCTGCATTTGCTAAGCAAATACCAGACAAAAGTGAACCATAAGCCATATATGCTCTCAGATCCAAGCTTAGGGGGTTGGTTGTGCAAACTGGGATTATTGCATCCTTTATATATTCCATGCCATTATAAGCTAAGGAATCTGTGAGAGGAGTTGATTTAGTTGATGTGTAAGCTTCTAAAAGTTGAGTAAATGCATCCAAACCACACGCTGCAGTAATTGTTATGGGACAAGAAACTACGAGCTCAGGGTCAATTATGGCATAATCAGGGACAAAATTGTCATGCCTAAGTGATTTTTTATAACCATAAGGTCCAATTTCACTAATAACAGCATTTTTTGTCGCCTCACTGCCAGTTCCAGATGTTGTAGGAATTGCTATATATGGTATTTTAATTCCATCATGTGTTTTAGTCCCAACGCCTTCTAAATAATTCCTTATTGAGTCCTTTTTTAGGATCATAGCAGATATTGCTTTTCCAGCATCTATAACGCTTCCTCCACCGATTCCAATAATTAAATCAAACTTTTCATTCCTATACTGGTCTACAGTATTGTCAATAAGGTTAGGTGATGGTTCATCTGATACTGAAACAGTTGTAAAATTGATAGAATTTTCGTTTGACTTTTCTAGAATTTCATTCCATTTTTCTGATTTTTTAAGGGATTCTTCTCCTATAACATACAACACACTACTTCCAAATTTAGGGATGATGTTAAAAAGTTGATTAATCGTCCCAGGACCGAAAATAATTTGAGGAGTACTTGTGAAATTAAAATTGGGTATCAAAATTCTAACCTTTTCCTTTTTAATTATAATATTAATTATATTTTTAAGTGTACTAGTATTAAATGCAATCTTCAATCATTAAGGTTTTTATAATAAGATTTTTAACTTAATTTTGATAATTCGTAATAATAATCGAAGGTCTATTGGGATTTAAAATGAAAAAAGTTCATGAAAGTGATTTTGAATTTAGAAAAGGTGAAAGTGGAGTAAAATATTTGATGCGAGGACCAAGTATTGATTGGGGCTTAATTTTACTCAAACCAGGTGAGATGATGGGAGAAAAAGCTCATGGACATAATGTTGTGGATGAAACCTTTTACTTTCTTGAAGGTAATGGTGTAATGATTATTGATAATAAAGAATATCCTGCTCCACAAGGCAGTGTCTTCCTATGTGAGCCAAAGGAAATGCATAATATTAAAAATGATTCAGATAAACCAATTAAAATTGTGTTCATTAAAGGAGAATATAAACCAGATGATAAAATTGAATAATAATTAATTAATAATTATGATTAAGTATGGCAAAGAAAAGTAAAAAAAAAGGCGGTAAAGGCAAAGGTCGTGGAGGAAGTAGTGAACCTCCAGTGATCACCCGAGTTAAATTTCCTAGTAAAGAGTTAGGAGAAATGTTTGGAAGAGTTGTTGAGATATATGGAAATGATCGTATGGGTGTGTTTTGCGAAGATGGAAAACATCGAATTGGTAGAATTCGAGGCAAAATAAAAAAAAGGGTGTGGATTCGTAAAGGCGATCTAGTTATTGTAAATCCGTGGGATTGGGAAACTCAAACTGCTGAAGAATCTGGAAAGTGTGAAATTACTTGGAGATATACAAATGCTGAGATAGGGTGGCTAGAACGTAAAAAAAGAATACCCGAAATATTAGATGTCAATAACATTCCCTTTTAAAACCTATAATCTCTTAAATATTTTAATTATTATTAGATTAAAAGCAAAATTTTAAAATTTAGCAATACCTTATTATCTTAGACTTTTTTTTCAAGATTTTTAACAAAATTAAATATATTGGAGAATTCAAATAAGGATTAAGTGAAAAATTTGACAGATCAAGATAATGAAAATGAGGAAAAAGAAATAAGGGCGAATGATATTAGCCTTACGACCGATCTAGATGAGGAGGAATCCCCTTCTACTACTCTGTTCGCTGTTAGAACTACAATTAATCAAGAAAGTAACATTTTAAAGCAAATCTTTTATCGGTTTAAGATTTTAGATAATGTGCCAGATATTAGAGCAATGTTAATTAGCCCATTGTTACCCGGATATATCTTTTTCGAGGCGCCCCAAAAGAGGAGTGTTCAAATAGCTGTCCAAGGAATACCTCATATTAAAGGAAGAATTGTACAAAATATTAAATTAAAGGAATTGAAACATGTTTTACTCCCAAGAAGCGTGACAGAATATTTAGAGGAAGGAGACACTGTAGAAATTATTAGTGGAGTTTTTGAAGGCGCAAGAGCTATTGTGATGCGAATGCCTCATGACACTTCTAGTAGTGAAGAGGTGGTAGTAAGACTATTACAAGAAGAAACACCTATAACCATAAAAATTCATGGAGATTATTTAAAACTAGTAGAAAAGAAAGCACCTGAAAAGAGAGAGATACCAAAAGTACAAGTTAGCCAGGCAGAGATAATAACAGATTTAGAAAAATCAATTACTTTTGATGATGATTATGGAGAAGCTGAGGAAGAATATACAGATCGCGAAGAACAAGAAAAATTCGAAGAATTTGAAGAAGAGGAAGAAGAATTTGAAGAAGATGATGAATGGGCTAAATTTGATGGATTTTAATAGGTAATAAATCAAAATTTAACAAGATCTTTTCTAAAAATTACTTCAATTGAAAATTTTACAATAATAGATTCTCTATTTTTGTTGCCTTTCAACTATTATTATATATTTAAAAGCATTTTTATAGAAGGATTTTCATAAATGATGTAGAAAGTTATTTTTTAAGAACTATTTATTTTCTGATTGCAATGATTAAAAATATCTTCATTATGAAATCAACAGGAGAATTAATCTTTTATAAAACTTATGAGGATATTTTTAACATTAAGCTCACTAGTAGCTTTTTAAGTGCTATTTTTTCGTTTGTTAATCAAACTCTTAGAACTAAAGAATTATCAGAAATAGAAGTCGGACCATTCAGGTTTATTTTTGAAATCGAAAAAGCAAATTCCAGCGAATTGATGTTCGCTTTATTTAGTGATCGTACAGACAATTTAGTAGAACTTAGGAATCAATTAAAAGAAATTAAAACTCAGTTCTTAGAAAAATTTGATCTTAATCTAATCACAGAAAATTTTGATGGTGAAGTTTCGAAATATCAAGATTTTGAAGAAAATATACATGATATAATGGAGAGAAGTAAAAAGTTAATATCCGAGGAAATCCAAAGAGATCTTGTTGATGTATTCCAAGAATTACATACTTTTTCTTCTTTTGTCATCTCTTCTGCCTTGTTGACTCAAACAGGACGAATTATTCTCTCGTATTTAGATCCTAATGTCTTGTCAGAAATTATAAGGCTTCTAGAAAGTCGTTTTATTATAGGCAATTCTAGAATACACGAGTTGATATCTCTTGAGGACTATGGAATATTATCTTTAGTGGGAATAGGCAACTTTATCTCAATTATACAATTTAGAAAGAGTTGCCCTTTTGAAACAGCCCTCATCATTTCTAAGAAATTTTCAACAAGATTAAAAAGTCTAATTACATAGTATTACATTTTTTTGTCATGCTTTTCTTTCAGAGGGATTATCTATTAGCAATTTAAACAATTAGTATTAAAAAAAAGCAGAATTTTAGGATAAAAATTAAAAATTCAATTAATTAGAATCCTAAATAGTTTTACTTAATCTTATCTAACATTTAACAAATTCTTAGAAAATTTTCAAAAATAGACATAAACTTTTCAAAGTAGAAAATCAAATTTTAACAAAATTAAAAAGTCAATTCTTACTTTTCTAATCATAATACTATTCCTATAAAATATTAAATAAATTAAAGAGGAGTTAAAATTGGAAGAGAAAGAAACCAAATTTATGAGTCAAGCTATTAATGATGAAATTTTAGAGAAATTAAGCTTAAAAAATAGATATCAATTCCTCAATACTGCTCTAATGACCACTTTAGAACCAGAACAACTTAATTTCCTAAAAAAAGCTGAAAAATTTTGTATAAAATTTGAGAAAAAAAATAATATCACTCATAGAACTGATGAAGACGTCTATGAATGGATTCCGGAGTTTGGAAAGGAAGGTCTTATCTCCAGAGCGCATCCATATGAAGAGATTGACCTTAATTATCCGGAAAATGGACTGACCATTGAATTATTACGTTGTTTAGCTCTTAATTTCTTTGATCCACAATTCAGTATGGCAGGTGGGGCAACTGTGTTAGCTATAAATCCGGTTTATTATCATCATGAAAATATCCCCATTAGATTGGAAATTTTAAAAAAGTATGTAACCGGAGAAACTCCAGGTGCTATTCTAATCACCGAACCGGAACGCGGATCAGATGCCGTTCATATGCTTACTCTATGTGAAGAACAACCAGATGGTAGTTTCATTTTAAATGGAGAAAAAATATACAATACCAATGCTCCAAAGTCAGATTATGTAGTTGCTTATGCTACAGCTGAAGCTAACAACGGTAATACAATGGCTCAATTTCTCATTGATACATCTTCAGATGGATGGGTTTGTGAGCGAGTCTTTATTCCTTGGGTTCCACGCGTTTTCCTCGGGCATGAATTTTTCAAGAATTTACAAGTTCCCAAAGAGTTTGTTTTAGGAGGAATTGGAAAGGGTAGAGAACATTTATTTGAAGGTTTAGTACCGGAACGAATTGGTATTGCCTTAGACTCTACTTCCCAATGTTGGAATGCTGTCGCTCATGCAGCAATTTATGTTAACAACCGAAAGCAATTTGATCAAGAAATCCTGAAATTCCAGGGTGTAGGCTTTCTTTTAACAGATCTCTGGGCACGACTAACTAATGTAACTCTTGGACTTCTAAGGTTTTGTGAAAAGTATGATGAAAAAGTAGAGAAATTTGGCGGTGAACTACCAAAAAATATATCGCAAGCGCTAGTAGCTTCAGCTTCGATGTTCAAATATCATTGTACATCGCTTTCAATGCAAATTTGTTACGAGGCTGCTAACCTTATGGGCGGTGCTGGATTGTCTGATAACACACTGATGCACGATCTTCTAAACATCTCCAGGATTCAGGAAATAGTCGGAGGAAGCCGGCAAATCCAGTGTTACATTATGAGTATGGCCATGAGACAATTATACAAAATGACTGGTATATAACTTAGAATTTTCACTAATCTTTTTCTTAATTTTTTTATAACCATTAAAAATTTTAAACCAAATAAGGTAGAGTGGTTTATTTTTCTATTTTTGAGGTCCTTAATATTTGCGAAGAACCACTAATGATTTTCTGTCTTTAATTAAAAAAAATGCATAACTTCTTTTTTTGTTGCTAAAGTAATCTTAAAAAAGTTTATTAAGATTAATTTATACTTCTTTTATTAAAAAATAATATCTTGAAGGATTATGGCGAAAGGAAAAGAGTATGAATATGAAATATTAAAAAGTCCTACTTTTTCTTATATAGAAGTTCATTTAAGTAAAGGACAACAAATACAATGTGAAGGCGGAACGATGATATATTTTGATCCTACTTTAAATATCTCTACTAAAAAAGCTTCAAAAGGCTTTTTGAAATCATTAAAACGTGTTTTAGCGGGTGAGACTTTTTTTATGAACACTTTTGAAGCTAATGAAGCTGGGAATCTAGGATTAGCCCCTTCTTTTCCGGGGGATTTAATGCATCTTTCCCTAGAAAAGAATGATAGTTGGATACTTTTTAGCGGGTGTTTTATTGCTAGCTCTATACATTTCGAAACAGAAACAAGTTTTTTGGGTTTAAAAAGGTCCATTTTTGGAGGGGAAAGAGCATTTTATTTAAAAATAGATGCGTTAAATGGACCCGGAGACTTATTTGTTGGTGCTATGGGGGCATTTATAGAGATGAATCTAGCTGACAATCAACTTTTTAATTGTGATAATGGGCATTTAGTTGCAATGGAATCAACGGTCTCTTTTGATATTAAAAGAGTAGGAGGTTTAAAATCGACATTTCTTTCAGGTGAAGGCTTGATAACTCAATTAAAAGGTCCTGGAAGGGTTATAATGCAATCAAGGAATCCTCGTGAATTCGCATTATGGTTGTATAATTTTATGCCTAAACCACGGAGCACTTCTTAAAAAA
>JBHLLO010000036.1:0-17000 GCA_048885535.1 Candidatus Hermodarchaeota archaeon | reverse complement strand
ATTAGATAAATTAACCCAAACTTAGCCTACAGACATTTTGAAAAGCGTCCTCAGCGAAAGGGACATAATGTACATCTGAATTTGCCGACTTCCTCCGACTATTTCTTGTATTCTTGAGATATTCAAATAATCATGCATTAAAGTATTATCACAGAGTCCTGCACCACCCATTACGTTAGCGCTCTCGTAACATACTTTCCTAGATAATTTAGCAGCATGATATTTAAATTGACTTGCTGATGCGACCATTGCTTGGGAGATATTTTTTGGGATTTCTCCTCCAAATTTCTCAAATTTTTCATCATATGCCTCGCAAAATTTAAGCAAACCTATAGTTAAATTGGTGGTTTGAGCCCAAATATCCGCCAGTAAGAATCCTACACCCTGGAATTTCAGGATTTCTTGATCAAATTGCTTTCTAAGATTTGCATAAATAACTGCATGAGCTAAAGCTCCCCAACATTCACTCATACTCATGATTGCGATGGAGATTCTTTCAGGTACAAGTCCTTCAAAGAGATGTTCACGACCTTTTCCCACAGGGCCCAATATATAATCCTTGGGGACTTTTAGGTTTGTGAATGTTTCTTTACCAAGGAATAATTTAGGAACCCATGGAATGTTAACTCTTTCAACTTTAAAGCCGTCCCAATTTGTATTGATTAAGAATTGAGCCATAGTATTACCGTTATTAGCCTCTGCTGCCGCATAGGATACAACCCATTTCGACTTAGGTGCATTAGTATTATATATTTTAGTTCCGTTAAGGAGAAAACTACCATCCTCTTGTTCAGTACAAGTGGTCAGTTGATGGACAGCATCGGAACCTCGTTCAGGTTCGGTGATAAGAATAGCACCTGGAGTTTTCCCTGTGACCAATTCTTTTAGGGCTTCCAATCTTACTGATACATGTTCATGATGTTCATACACAGGATTTATAGCTAAAACTGTGGCACCTCCACCCATTGCAAATTGCGGGTCGAACATATCAATGGCAATATTCCTCATAAAATCAGGAGCTAACCCCCATTCATCATAATGCACATCACACACATCGAATGTGTGTTGTCGTGTAATATAACCTTTTTCTCCGAATTCGGGAACCCATTCATAGATATCTTCATCAGGTCCATGAGTGATATTATTCTTTTTCTCAAATTTCATACAAAAACGTTGGACTTCACGTAAGAAATTAAATTCTTTGGGGGACAATATGGAAGTTAGATTATTATTCAGGAAGGCATAGCGATTTTTTAAGCTTAATTTCTCTAAAATCTCATCATTAATAGCTTGAGTTTCGAATTTTTTTTTTTCGCTCATTTTAAAATCACTTTTTTTTTAATTTGGTTCTTGTTAGAAAATAAATATAATGAGGAAAATATAATGTAATTTTTTAAGTTTTTTTCAAGACTACTTTTCTTAAACATTAAATGATATTTTACATTTGATTCATATATGAAGCTATTGATAACTGGAAGTAAGGGATTTATAGGATCCCATCTTAAAGGTATGCTTGAACGAAATAGCGTCGATATAGTATCTTATGATATAAGAGATAATCCAAAAGATGATGTAAAAGATTTAAATCGCTTAAAGGTAAAGGTTAAAAATTTAGATGGTGTTATTCATTTAGCAGCAGTAAGTAGGGTAAAGTTAGCTCAAGATAATCCACTAGAATGCATTCAAACTAACATTGGGGGCACAATTAATGTTCTTGAAGCTGTTAGACAAGAGAATGTCAATAATCCTTGGGTTATTTTTGGATCATCAAGAGAAGTTTATGGAGAATCAGTTATTTTGCCTGTTACTGAAGATTCTCCTCGAAACTGCATCAATATCTATGGAATTTCAAAAGTTACTGGAGAGGATATGTGTAAGGTTTATTCTACTCATTATGGATTACAAACACGAGTACTAAGGTTTTCAAATGTATATACAGGGCTTAAAGATCAATTAGATAGAGTAATCCCAAAGTTTATCCTTCAAGCTCTCAATGATGAGGATTTGGTCATTAATGGCTCTGGTGATGAGCTGTTTGATTTTACATATATTGAAGACACGGTTCGAGGAGTGTATGCATGCATTCAAGAAGTATCAAAAAGTGATATATCATTTGAAAATTATAACATTTCAAGTGGTATTCCGATCTCTTTAAGAAATTTAGCTGAATTAATTATCAAAAAAACAGGGAGTAATTCTAATATAAAATTCACAAAACCAAGATCCTATGATGTTAGTAATTTTTATGCTAAAACAATAAAGGCAGAAAAAAAACTTGGGTTCAAATCAAAAATTTCATTATCTGAGGGTATAGATTTAGCAATTAATGAATTAAAGAAATTAAAATAAAAGAAGATTAATTAAAATTTATCAGAAAAAAGATTTGCTTATTCTTCTTCTTCTCCTCCCATTAATTCCTCGATTTTTTCTTCTAATTCTTCAATTTTGTCATCGAGGTCAGATATCTTTTTATAAGTCTTGCAAGTTTCACAACCATCATCTTGTTCACATTCAGGGAGCGTATCGCATATTTCTTCAAGTTTATCTCTTTCTTCTAATAATTTTTCTACTTGATCTTCAAGTTCTTCAATATTCATGGTTTACACCTTCAAATGTAATAGTACTTAATATTTTATAATTTAAGTTTTTTTCCATTATATAATTTTACCAAGGGATCCACTAATTGTTTATTCTAAATAAAAGTAATTAGGTTGGTAATTTTTCCATTTTCCTTTGAATTTCTTTATTTAACGAATTGATGTCCTTATCCAATTTGGTTAATTCTGTTGAGATTTTTTCAAATCTATTCTCTTGGTCATCTAATTTTTTGACATATCGTTCTTTTAATGCTATTGATTGAGAGTCATCTCCTAAGACAGAGATATTTTCTCGAAGTCTTGCCTGTTCATCTGTCATTAAGTCTCTTTCTTCATATAGTTTTTCTTGTTTGCTTTTTAGATCATTTAACATTTGTAATTGCTCGGCTATTTCCTTTAACTGGCTCTCAAGAGCCATATCGATAAATTTCTTTTTTACATAATATCCAATACGTTTTAAAAAATCATCTTTCGACCAATTCCAGAGGTAATTGCTGCTATAGTTTTCTCTTTGTTCTTTTAATGTGAATTTTATTGCATCTTTTGGTTTTAAAGTAAGTTTAAATCGCCAATAATTTGGGGTTTCTTCAGGTTCTACTGGTTTTTCGATAAATTTAAACTCATAAGTTTTAGGATGATCTAAATAAAGTTCTTTTTCTTCGTCTGTTTTATTATTTATTTTGTAAATAGTAGTAATATTGGTATAGTAATGTTCATAAGAATATCCATTTCCGAATGTTACCCTATGTACACTAAGATTTTCTGATTTTTGTTCATGGGTTATTATTATAGCTTGTTCGACAGCATAATTTAAGAGTCGGGTATCATCTTTATTCAAGAATGGAATAATTGCTTCTCCAGCAAGGTTATCATCATAGATAATGGTTACTGGACCTCTCTCTAAAGTTAAGTTTGTATTGTTAGTAATTTCTAAGCAAGCATTTGGGTTTTTATCATGCTCGTTTTTATTATATAACAGTACTTTCTTTGCTTTAATCGATTCTGTTAATATAGGCACCAAAGCAGATTGTTTTCTCTTAATTGAAACGGGTTTTACAATATTATACTCAAATAATTCTCCTAAGTCTTTAGTTTGAGTCTGGGTTTGTGTTTTAATTTTATCCATAAGAACTTCATCAGATAATTCACTTCCAGTAAAACCATAACCTCCAGGCGCTTTTGACGCTGATGGTGCGACAAGCCCCAATTTTGCGGTTCTTTTAAGAACTCTAGAAGGGGCTGCTTCTTTTGCCATAGCGTAATCTTTGAATCTTTCTTCTTCCAAACCTTCTTCAATATCTGATGGTTTTGCACTTAATACTTTTGGTGGTCTAATTACTGGCCTTTCAATAAAGATTGGTCTATAGAATTCGTACTTGAAAGAAACAGGCATTCCAGCAACTAGACTTAATTCAATATCTTCCCAATCTTGATTAGTAGTATTTTCAATTAAACTCCAACCGGATAATAAACACTTGTTCTCTAAGGCTTGTTGCTTACTCATGATTAACCGATAAGAGGTTTTCCAAATGGGACTTTCTCGTATATATGATACAAACACGTTTCTTTCAACATCATCAGCTCCGCCTGATTCACAATTAATAATGATTTTTTTAGCATCTTTCTTTTTTCCAGATATAACAGTGTTCAAGAAAAATTTTAAATCTTTCTTTATATCTTCGTTTAGAATATCTAATAATTTAATTTCATCAAAACCTATTTTTGTAACAACATCCTCATCTTGTAATAGTACAAGTTTTTTTTCAAAGATTTTTTCATCTTTTACAGCCTTTTCTACGGTTTCAATGCCCATAATTATTCCTGAAATCTTCTTAGCACCACCAATGGTTAAATTAACACTTGCCCCTTTAATTTGTGCTACAAGCGAACTAAATGAATCTGTATCTGGAATATCTAGCATTATAGATTTTAGTAATTGTGATGTATCTAATGCAGCATCATAAGATATAGAACTAATATAACCTTGTTTACTGGTGTCTAAAACAAAAAGGGACTTTAATATGTCATCCATCTCATCTATTTTAAACTCAAGTTCAAAAGTATCTGTTCCTTTTACAATTCCTTCAAGAATGTAATAGGAAACTCCATGTTTGAAAATAATTACTTTCTTTACTTTTAGTTTTGACATAGAATTATTATAGCTTCCCATTAATTTAAATGTTGATTAGATGATAAAGAAAGTAAAAATTATAGGTTCTCTTGGAGTATTTCAAGCATATCTTCCTCAATAGTTGATTTTTCTTTGGGATTCTCTATAATAGAGCCTAAATAATCTCCCTTCTTATTAAAGAAGTAAATTGTAGGAATAGCTTTTAAGTCAAATTTCGGATTCAAAGCCTCTTTTGGTGATCGCTTTTTGTGCCAAATTGGTTCATTAGGTTTATGGAAAGCGTCTTTCATAATTCCATATAAAATTTTAAAGGTCACTTCTTTATTATTTAACTTCTTGATAATTTTGATTAATCTTGGTATATTTCTATTACAATCAGGGCACCAATCAGCTCCTAATGCAAGAATATTTAATGCTTCTTTTTCTTTTTCTAAAAATTTATTAAGTTTGTTAAGAATTTCTCTTTTTGGTTCATAAGTTTTGTAATTAATTTCGATTTTATCTTTATAGATCTTTAGATATTCGTCTGAAGACATAGTGGGTGATTCAAGATCACTCCAGCTAAGTTTATCTTTAGCTGCCATAATAGAAATTTAAGTTATCATAATTAAAAAAAAATTCTTTTACTGGTAAACCAAGCTTTAAAAAATTGAGGGAATTATTTTATAAGATTGAAATCTAATAAATTTTAAATAAACATTATTCATAATAAATTTTGAACTTCCAATTTTATAATAATAGTCTAAAAACTAAATCGATGGTGTGATAAAATTATGCCTCGAGCTGAGAGAAAAATAGAAATTAATGCACCTCCTGAAAAAGTTTATGGTATTTTAGAAGATTCGTTAAGTTACCCTATATGGAACATTGTCGTAAATGAAATCAAAGAAATTGGACCAGACAAATATTTTTCAAAAACTAATATTGGAGATATTACTTCAACTGTTAAGGAACGTGTTCCAAACAAAAAGATCTCATCTACTCAGGAAGGAAGTCCGATGACTGCCTATGGGAATGTTTTAGAGCCAAAAGGTGATGGCACTATGGTTACCTTATGGGCCGAATTTGAAAAAGAAGAGAATGAGAAGATGCTCTTGAAAGCAGGTGAAATTTATTTAGAGAGCTTAAAGAGATACGCAGAATATCTTGAAGAAGGTGGAGATCCGAGTAATTACGATAAAAAAAAGAAATAAAATTTAAAAATGTCAAGATAAATAATATTTAATTTAAACATATTTTTTTTACTTTTTAAAGCCCGAACTGAGAAAGAATTCTCAGATCTGTTGTGACACTTCAGCAAAGCGGATATTGTACCCAAGTTAACCGAAGGATCCATTTTAGTTGGGTTTTTTATTAAAATTCGTTATAAAAGGAATCCAATGTTTCTGATGGATTATGTCGAATTAGTCTATCTTTAGCTATTAAAGTGATAACTGGAGCTTCTGAAAGATGGGTAAAAGTAACATCATGACCTACGCATAATCCAATTATTATATTCATTTCTGTTTTAGCTTTATTCAGTAATAAAGCCTGAGCGACAGGGTTACATGATATGAAATCAAAATTGTATCCCTTCTCTGAATAATGTTTAAATTCCTCTGGTATTTCTATGTTGATTTTTTTATTAACCCCCGTTGGACAACTTACAGAACTAACTTTAAAACCATAATGTTGAAGGATTTCTACTGTTTTTTTAGTTTCGGTTTGTAAAGCACCACAAGAAGCAATTCCTAGCTTTCTAAATCCCATCCTTTTCGCATATTCTATAGTATCCTTCAAACGAGGTACACTTCCTTGACTGTTCGCAATTGTCGCAGCAATGTTAGATTTTTTTAGGAATTCATCCGTTTCATATAATTCAAGTGCTTTTTTTTGAATATCAGGACTTGTTTTTACTGGACAATTCTCTAATTCTTTACTTGGCTTTCCGATTGCACAGTGATTTCTACAATCACATTTATAACAAGTTGGATCTTCTAGAATCCTTTTATCATAACCTTCTGATTCCTCATTCATCACTAAAACCTTAATAATGATTTTTTCTTATTTTCTATTTCCAATTTTAATAAGAAAATTAACTGAAGATAGAATACTTATTTGATACTATGTAATAGAAACTTATTAATAAATTGATTCAGAATAATCTCGTTTAGAATCCAATAAATTTTAATTTATCATTATTCATATTCATATTAAAAATAATTACTCAAATTGAGATTAGGAGCTCATATGAGTGTTAGTGGGATCTTTTTTTATATCTAATTTTTCCACATCAAATAAGGAAAATTTTATACCTTAATACTTAAAAATAGTTATTCTTAAGATAACCTATTATCTGGGAAACAAAATAATATGACATCTAAAAGAAGTATTGTGGTTATATTAATTATTATAATTTCACTAATCCTATTCCCTAGTGAACTAATGATTGATTTTATTAATTTTCTTAATATTTATCCAGTAGTATATTGGATTACCTATATCTCTGCTATTATTGGGGTATTAACCGTCATTATTACTTTATTTTGGTATGGAAACGCGAGAAAAAAGTTTTCATCACCAATCAAAAAAAAAAAATTTTCTTCTGTTAAAATAATTCTTACGATAATTACAATTTTAGGAATCATTCAGTTAATATTATCTCTATTCGCTCAAGAATTATTATATCAATTAACTTCTATAATATTCATCACATTATCAGTATTTTTCGGTTTTAAAACTTTTGTTAATTTATCTACTTCACTCTTGTTACGTCCGAAAATTAAGGAGTTTGAGACCACACCCTCAGTTTCAATAATTATACCAGCGTATAATGAGGCTAAAGTGATTGAAAAAACAATAAGATCTGTTTTAGATCTGAGTTATAGTCAAAAAGAGATTATTGTTGTGGATGATGGCTCAAAGGATGATACTTTAAAAATTGCGAAATTTTTGGAAACTCATAATCCAATTAGGGTCATTTCAAAAAAAAAGAATGGTGGAAAATGGCATGCACTAAATAAAGGGATAGAATTATCTAGATCAGATATTATAGTATGTATAGATGCGGATACAGTTTTAGATAAGAACGCAATACAGCCATTAGTCAGTCATTTCAGTGATAGTAAAGTTGGAGCAGTAGCAGGGAATATAAAAGTTGGAAATCGAGATAAGTTGCTTACAAAATTACAAGCTTTGGAATATATTTCTAATTTAAATATTCAAAGAAGAAGTGAGGCATTTTTTGGAATAGTAACAGTAGTTCCAGGTCCTTTAGGAGCTTTTAGAAGATCTATAATTAAAGAGGTAGGTTTCTATACTGGAGATACATTTGCAGAAGATGCAGACTTAACCTTCAAAATATTAAGAGCGGGATATAAAATAAAATATGAACCTAAATCAATCGGATATACAGAAGCTCCAATATCTATTTTTGATTTAGCTAAACAAAGGTATCGTTGGTATAGAGGATTTTTACAAGTAATAATTAAACATAAAGGTATGTTTTTTAATCCAAAATACGGAACTACAGGATTGTTTATGATTCCATGGGTATCTTTGAATGGCTTAATCTTTTCTTGGTTTAACTATTTCGCAGGTATTTGGATTTTTATATTTATATTTAATCCATTTTCTGGATTTCTTATATATACAAGAATTTATTTTTTCTGGTTTTTTTTCTTTCTGATAATAGAAATAGCTATCAGCACGTATGCCATATATGTGGATGTAAGGGAAAAGCCAAGAATTTTGTTTTATATAATCGCATATAAATTATTCTATGGATACATGACTAACACAATCAGAATTTTAAGTCAATTAGAGCAATATTTAAAATATCCTATGAAATGGGAGGCTATTAAAAGGACAAGTGCTATTTCTCTTTATAAGGAACTAGAAATTCATTGAAATTAGATTCTGGATTTACTTTTCAAGAATTTTTAAGGAGATTTTGTATAAGATTGATCAATGGAAGAAAGAGAGTTAGAAGAATTTCAATTTGTCTGTGGGTTTTAGATTTTTGTTTAGCTGTTATGTGTCATTTTATTAAGGAGCTTATCTAAAAGAAAAAGGGCACCCTTTTTGTCCAGAGGTTCATTGTTATTGCCGCATTTCGGGCTCATTATGCAAGCTGGGCATCCATTTGCATTGTTACAGGAACAAGATTCAATTAAGTTATAAGTTAACTCTAATAGTTGCCTTATGTTTTGATATAGTAATTCTGATATACCAATACCTCCCCTGTATGCATCATATATATAAATTACCGGTTGTTGTTTAACAGGATCAAAATCTATAGAAACTCCTCCTAAATCCCATCTTGAAATTTGGGCTAATGCGGGGGATATCGCTATTATCGCATGTTCAATGGCATGAATAGTTCCTCCCAGATCAAATCCTTTCATTTCTAGTTCTTTTTGATATTCAAATGGGATAGCAAACCAGAATGCTTGACTTTCAAATTCTACTATTGGAATGTTGTCTAATGGATGACGAGAGAGAATTTCTTGAGTTAGCGTATCTATAACTTTATATGAATAGTATTCATGCTCAACCTTTACATTACCATAAAAAATGTTTATAATTTCTTCTGGACCAAAACTAGTCTCTAATATTACTTCAAGTGGAGTGATTTCTGTATGTTTTAAAGATTGGGTATAATATTCTACATTAGTTCCTTTCAGATACACAATCCTTTCATTTAAATCCAAATCTTCAACGACATAAGTATCTGCTTCATAAAGATAAACTGCTCCAGGATGTAGATCTCGGAATACATAACTTTCGTCTTCAACTGTTAAGAGTTCTTCACGTCCATGGTTTCTTAATATAACCTTATAACTTTTAGATGATAAATCGTTTAATCCAAATTGCTCATTTGGGAAAAATCCCCCTCTCCAGTAATATTTATCACCTCGTTTCATTAGAAGAGCTTCTGAGATTAACTCCTCAATAGAATTTTGGAAAAGGTTTTTATCTTTAATGTCAAAAGACTCATATTCATCTTGTTTTAAAGGGATTTCTTTAGACGCACAACATAGATGATTTTTAAGGATGTATTTATTAGTTAGAGTAATTAATGCATCTTCTTGAATAGGTCCAAATAGTTTATCAGGATTATGAACATAAAATAAATCAAGAGGGTTTTGCATAGGGATGAATGTCGAAATTGATAAATCTGATCCTCTTCCCGAACGACCTATTTGCTGTCTGAAGCTAGAGATGGTTCCAGGGAATCCAGAGCTGATCGTTGCTTCTAACGAACCAATATCTATACCCAATTCTAAGGCATTAGTAGAGCTAATTCCCAAGATTTCTTTGTTTTTGAATTTTATTTCAATTTCTCTTCTCTTTTTTTTACTTATCCCTGCTCGATAGCTATGAATTTTATCTTTCAAATATGGGAGGGCTTTTCTTGTCCAAATAGCTTGTAATTCAGCCATTTTTCTTGAAAGTGTGAAATTTAACGTTTGAATTCCAGTTCTATAGGTGAGATGCGCAATAAATAAGTTTTTAGTCTCTTGATGTGCGGAACTATATCTATTTGATACACTATCATATGGTAAATCCCATAATATTACTTTTTTAGGACCAGTAGGGGAATCATCTTTATCAATAACAACAAATTTTTCACCAATTAATTTTTCACAGAATTCTTTTGCATTATGAATTGTGGCGCTCGATAATATCCAAACGGGTTTTACGTTAAAGTTGTTTAGAATTCTCTTTAATCTTCTTATTAATAATGCAAAATTCGACCCAAAAATCCCTCTATAAATGTGTATCTCATCCAAGACAACATATTTTAGGTTGATGCACACTCTTCTCCAATTTTGTTTAAACCAAGGTAAATAGAAATGAAGCCCATAAGGGTTAGTAATTATTATGTTTGCGTTTGCTAATACTTTTCTTTTTTCATTTGGTTCAACGTCTCCATCGTAAACTCCAACTCTTTGCTGTTTGATATTTGTATCATCTAAAATTTTTGTTAAAACATGATACTGATCTCTTGCTAATGCTTTAGTTGGAAAAACATAAATTGCAGTTGTTTTATCATTATTTAATATTGCATCAAGAACAGATAAGTTATAACATAATGATTTACCGGAAGCTGTTGAAGTTACGATAACTGTATTTTTACCTTGCCTTATGTAATTTATAGCGTCTGCTTGATGACGCCATAGTTTTATTTTATTCGATTCAGATAACCAATGCTGCAAACGCTTATTTAATGGTTTGTCTAATTCGTCATATCGAGCTTTTAATTCTGGAATGTGTTCTATATGACAGATTTGATTGCTGTAAAAATCTTTAGATTTAATGTAATTAATAAAATCATCAAAATTAAACATAATTAGAATCAATTTCAATAATGTATTATAAAAATTAAAAATTTCAAAGTGAGATAATTTAATCATTTCCAAAAAGATTGGATTCGAGGTACTAAAATATAAATATAAATACCCTTTAATGAGATCAAACGATTTTTAAATATAACACCAAATTTTTTCTTAAATTATGTCTAATTCTGAATGGCATAAAGTAAACTTCCAAGACTTTATTAACAATTTCAACAGAAGTATTGTAATTGAAACAGCACCTACCATGCTCTATTCGAAAAAAGACAAAGAGCCCGAAGTTTATAATGCCTTGATAGCTTTTTTCTTTATTGCAGGATTTTTACTTATCTACATCGCATTATCCATAATTTTTATAGAATTTTATTTTAGTTTGACATTATTTCTTATAGTTATAATAGTTGCCGTAATAACAGATGTAATATTATTGCTGATTTATATACGTTCAAATGTCAGAATCAAACCACTTGAATGTTGGATTGAAATATATGAAAGTGTAATTGGAGGAACTGATACATATTATTGTTTTTCTTATTACTCCGTTTTTTCGGGGAAATGCCATCCAAATAAAGCTAAAAACGTTATATACAAATTGTATCAGGAGTTTTTGTTAAAAAGTAAGATTGATATTGGCCAAATTGAAGTTTATTTGAAAAAAGATAAAGACGATCCTAAAAAGTTAAATGTTTTAGGATTTTTTTTTCAATATGGAGAAGGTAAGCCCTTTAGAAGTGAAAATATAGATAGAAACTCTTGGAGATTTTTTCCGTATGAAAAGAGCCTAAATGAAAATTATTTAGCAATCGCGAATTGGGACCATCAATTCGAATGGAGAGATGACCTAGAAATTGATTATGATAAATTACATGATTATGCTCCTTGGGTAGTAATGAACTGGACTGCAGAAAACTTAAAGCCCCTAACTGATGAATATAAAAGATCATTAAACTGGGATTTAAGGCAAATTGAATCAATTCCTAAGTTAAAGCCTTGGTTTGGCAATTTTGAGACTCAAACTCATGAGAGTTATAGATCTTATAAAGACCTTCAATTGATGAATGAAGCAATAGAAAAAGTAATTGGGAATGATAAGGAAATAAATAAACTGCGGGATCTAAAAAGTTACTTACCAAAAATAAAATCTTTTTTTAGAGATTTAATAACCTAACAAAAGTTGCATTAAGTTTCTATTACTTCCCATTTTATAAAGAATTTGTTATTTTCACTAACTTTCAATTGAGTTTACTACTTTCTTCTAATATATATTCAGAAAAGTTCATAAATATTATAGTTCTTATAATTAATAATAAAAATTATGGCTTTAAATCAAGAAAGCTGTTATCAAAAATTTGAGATGAAAATTAAATATGGAAACTCTACAAACTATAAACAAACTGGAAATCGAAAGCAATAAGATTTTTTATGATAAAAAAACAGAAGTATTATCCATATACATTTTTGATTTCGTTTTCATAGGAAATTATAAGAAATCTACAAAATTAAGGAAAATTCTAGATGATTTACATAACTCTTTTGTAGATGTCTTATTAACACGTGAGAATGTGTTCGTTGTGGATTTTGTTACTCGTATCCCCATAAAAGAGAGTATAAAATTAAAGAAATTAAAATTATTATCAAAGAGAGAAGCAGAAAAAAAGAAAGAAGAACCTAAAAAAGAATACCAATTAATACAGCCAGAAAAGAGAGAAAAAGCAAAAGCTAAAAAAGCTTCTATGGTTAAATCTGAAGTAAAAAGGGCAGATAAAGAAGATAGAGAACTTCTAAAAGAGGATTATTTTGATGTTAAAGGAGAGGAAGATATTCTAGAAACATACGAAGAAGTGGAAGAGGAAATTTCTTTTGATGACAATAGGAAATTACGAGAGATGGAACCTAAACCCTCTATAGCTCCACCTGCCCCTGCAGAAGCTCCTCCTGCAGCAGGACCCATTCCAGCGAGAATGTTAAGAGATGAGGAGAAAGTTGCAGAAAGCGTAATTACTGAACCACCTAAACCAACTGTGTATGAACTCAACATGGGGCTCCAATATTATTCTGTAATGATGGAACGGATGAGCTATTTATTTTATGTTTACTTTTCCCATAAGGAATTGAAAATAATAGATGAAGAGGGAAAAACGGTATTTGAGACAACAATTAGGATTGAAACTCTCAAAAAAGAACCCCCTATATTAAATTTGAGAGTGGAAGGAGATGGATTTGAAGTTCATCCACTATATGGTAAGGTAGAAGTAAAAAAGGATGCAGTAAATCCTCCAGTAATGATCTTCTCAATTTTTCCAATAAAGAAAAAAAGCAAAACTAAAAAAGAGAAAAAAGAAGGAGAAAGAAGATTTTTGCATGTATATGTGGATTTTGAAGAGAAAATCATTAATCATACAATTCTTTCAATAATCGTACAACCCAAACATTTTCACCTAGATATAGGTCCCATACATCTTGACATTAGCAAAAGGACTGCTGCTATAATTTCATTCCTCTCTGTAATTGTAGCAGTTGCATCTCTAATCTTCACGATATTTTCTATAGATCCATCATCATCCTTTGTAGATTTCATTAGCAATTTTGCTCCAGGATTAGGTTCTATTTTTTTCGTCGTTATCTTCTTAATCACATTATTTAAGGAAGGATTATATCCATTAAAGGAAAAAATTAGCTACTTCTTAAATTTTGACAAGACAGGAATGATAATCAAATAGGATTTTATTTTTTAACTTTATCTTTTTTTAGTTTTTTGGGAAATATAATTCCAGAATTTCTTCTTTAATATACTCAATTCTGTTGTCTCTTCCAATTTAATAAAATATAAAGGTCGTTTTACGATAATTGGATATTCTTTAATTTTTAGTTTCTTAATCAATCCTGCTTTTTCGGCCTTAATTACCATCATTTCACTCATCACACTAATATAATTTGATTCGCTTACAACTGTTATAATGGAATCATTATCATTCATTTCAAGTTTAATATTTAATTTTATATAATTTGGAAATTGTTTTTGAAATGTATCTCTCATTCCAGATCCAGATTCTCGCCATATAAAGGGATATTTTGTAAGGCTATCGAAAGATATTTCACCAGTACCATTATTCAGCAAAGCATGACTGGGAGAGCATATGAAATTAAATTCATCTACTCCTATTTCGATATAATCAAACTCAGCTTTATCATAATTAATAAAACTACCGATTCCAGCAAAATCAGCTAAACCTCTTTTTAAATTCTCTATCGATTTTTGAGAATTATTTATTAATACTTTAAAATGAACATTAGGATTCAAATTCCGAAATTCGGCAATATATTTTGGTAGAATATGAGAACCAGGTATCGTAGAGGCTGAAATAACGATTTCTTCAAACTTTTGATCACTAAATTTGATCAATTCTTGTTTACATGAATCATAGAGTTTTATAATCTTTTTTGCATAATTTAAGAGTATTTGTCCAGCTTCAGTTAAATCGAACTTTTTTGTCGTCCGTTCTATCAATATGACACCGAAATCTTTTTCCAACTGAGAAATTTGATGAGATAAAGTACTCTGAGAAATAGGTAAATCCTTTGCTAATTCTGAGAAACTTTTATACTGGGTTAATTTAATAAAATTCCGAAGATATTCAATATTCATTTCTTTTTCATTTCTATTATTTTTATTATTCAAAAATGGAATTTTTCTATTATAGATAACGAATTCCATTATATAACATTTTATCTAAAAAATAAATATTTAATTTCGAAAAAACTAATAAATCTTTTTTCTTTTAAAATCACAATAACTTTAAAAAATTTTTTGGTAAATAATCTTGGCTGAAAAACTTAAAATATTCACAGTAGTAATTGCTGATGGTCCTTATACCAAAGAACGCCCTTTTACAATGTTAAGATTTGTTTATACTGCATTATTAGATGGTCATAAAGTAAATATCTTTTTAGTTGAAGATGGTATATTTGTAGGAAAAAAAAATCAAGGACCAGCTAATTACGATAATGTTGGAAAATGGATGGGAGATGTAATCGAAGAGGGGGCAAAAGTAGCAGCTTGTTCTGTTTGCATGAAAGCGAGAGGTGTTTCTGGAGATGAACTTATGGAAGGCGTATCAGTAACTACCATGCATGATTTCGTGGATATGTGTGTGGAAGCAGATAACATTTTATTTAGTTAAGATAAAAATATTAGTGATTAGTTTGACAAACACTCATACATTAAAGTGTAATGGTTTAGTATGTCCCTTGCCTGTAGCAAAAACTAAAAGAAAATTGATGGAGCTAGAGAGTGGTGATATTCTCGAAGTTTCTGGAGATTTTGCCGAAGCAGGTGAAAATATTAAAAGATATATTTTAAAAACACAAAACAAAATCGTTGATTTTAAAATCGAAGGGGAAGATTTTTCTATAAAAATACAAAAAGCCTAGTTTCCTATTCCTATTCATTCATTATTTTCTTTTTCAGATTTAAAATTAGGAAATTGTGATAATCTTATATAATATTCCAATTAAATATATTTTAAAATAAATATATCAGGAAAAAAAGTATGCCTATTGTACATGTAAATATGTGGAAAGGAATCTCCGAAGAAAAAGTCAAACAAATAATATCGGGAATAACTACGGTCTTTATCGATATGGGCATCCCTGCCAGAGCTGTAGAAGTTGTTGTTCATGAAATTCCCAAGAGCCACTGGGGTATAGAAGGCAAACCAGCTACAGAATCTCGACCTGATGCCCAACCCCCTTTATAATATTATTAAAAATGGGATGGTTTGAAAGATATATCACAAATTCAATATATTTCGAATATACTAAATTAACTAGAAAAAAAGGCTACCAAGAAGTATAAACAAATAGCCTAAAACAAATAAAGCTGAAACCCCTATAATTGTTAGGAAATATGTATAGATTTTTGTTAATCTCATTTTAAGTGCCCCCGTAATAAATTACTTTATTCATTGTAACATAGCTAAATAGAATATATAAAACTTGTGAATATAGATCATAACTAAAGCTGAATTTTAAATTTGATTTGAAACGTTTTTAGAGAGTGTTGATTGCGTACTATATACATTTTTGGAAATGTTTATATAACCAAATATATAATATAAATCAATTTCTTTTAATTTATTTAGATTTATAAGTGTTTAAAAATGAAAAGAGGGTATAAAGTCTTAATCTTTTTTGTAGTAATCGTAATAATTTCCTTTATTGTTGGATTTATCATAACGAATATTATAGCTTCTAATATTTGTGGATTTGGAGATCCTTCATGTACTGAACAAGCCGTTGGAGAACTATACTTGGTAGTATTTGGATGGACGTTCCTTGTTCTTTTGATTATATTCTGTGTTGCTGTCCTTATCTGGTATTTGGAATACAAATAATTATAATATTTTTTTTACTCTTTCTTTATAAGTTAAAGAAAGAGAAAATTAGGACGTAAAAAAGGACTAAATTTAATAAAGTAAATTGAATACAGTTTTAACGTTTTATTCTTGCCGATACCCAATCGTAATATCCTTTATCTTCCATTACTTTTGGAATTTCAGCAAAGAATTGGGAAGTAATATCTTTCAGATGTTTTGCAGCAACAGGGTGGAACATCATAGCGAGGTCAAGTCCCACAAGCGATAAAGATAATGCATTGATTATTTCCCAGATGGGACCCCTGTAGGCTCTTGGTCCCCAATCAGGAGCCTGCTTCTCACTCATCCATGCTTCGCGAGCCCCCCAAGCGTTTGTGGTTCCTCCACTGATTGGATAAGCTAAATCCTCTTCACCTAACAATCCAGCAATTCGCATTCTTTGATAGATACTGAAACTATATTCCATCCCATAACCTAATGTTGCACAAGTTGGATCCATAACTATGCGATTTCTAGGTAAACCCAATTCTATTGCATCCTTATTCATCTTAATTTGATT
>JBHLLO010000035.1:0-28797 GCA_048885535.1 Candidatus Hermodarchaeota archaeon | reverse complement strand
CAATAATCTGCCTCATAATAAAACTTTTCTGCGCTTTCAATTTGATCTCTTGGAACATCAGCTGAACAAGTAGTAGCCTTAACCCCTGATCCAGTATTTTCAACAGACAAAACATTTTGAGAAACGTGTAATTGTATCCCTAGATTAATCAATTTCTTTTGTAATTCTTTTATGATCATAGGTTCTTCTGTAGCTATCGGAGTTGGAAGATATTCTAATATTTCCACCTTTGATCCAAATGTAGAAAAGATATTAGCAAATTCACATCCTATCACTCCCGCACCAATAATCAACAATCGATTAGGAACAGTTTTAAAATTTGGGTCAAGAATATCATCACTAGTTAGAATCCTATCGTGATCTATATTAAAAGCAGGAATTATAGCGGGAGAAGACCCTGTAGCAATGATTACTCTTTTTGCTTTAATTATTTTCTTTTCGGCACCTTCTATTGATATTTCATACCCAATCTCAGCATTACCTCCAATAATTTTGCCAAATCCATTAAAAACATCATTTTTCCAAGCCTTTTCCAAACCTGCTATTCCTTCTACAAGTTCTTCTACTACTTTATTTTTTCTTTCAACTGCTTTAGCAAAATCCAATTCAGGATTACAAGAAATACCAAATTCTTCTCCTTTTTCTTTAATTTTATGAATCAATTCTGCTGATGCATATAGTGCTTTAGTTGGAATACAACCTGAATTTAAACAAGTGCCACCCAGTTTTGCTTTTTCAATTAAAGCAACTTTAGCCCCTAACTGTGCTGCCCTAATTGCAGCATGATATCCACCTGGTCCTGCCCCTATGACTGCTATATCATATAGTTTAGTTTCACTCATTTAAGAATCCACATCTTAAATTTTAATGTTTTAATATCTTTTTAAATAATAATAATAAATCAAATTATGCAACTAATTTTAAGTTTAATAAAACATGTGAATTTGTAAATTATTCAGAGAGATTTAATAAATATGACTCAAATGATTATTAAAAATTATGATCAATTAATATCTGAAGAATTACCGCAAAGTAATAAAATTTTGAGAGAAATTGTACTTAATGGACTAGAAAAAGCTATTAATTCTATCAAACCTGATAAATTAATTGAAAAGGCAGTTAAATTCCATAATAATCATTTGATAATAAATGGAGATCTTTTCAATCTTAAGGATTATAACAAAGTATATATTATTGGTGGAGGGAAAGCGACAGCAGAAATGGCTCTCTCTCTAGAGAAAAAGTTTCTTGTAAATTTTGGTATAGATTATGAAGGAATTGTAAATGTACCATCTAATCTAGAGTTAACAGAGAAAGATATTCCAAAGAGAATCAAATTAAATTTTGCATCACATCCTACTCCTGACTATAATGGTTTAAATGGGACCAAAGCTATGATTAGTATGATTGAAAAAGCTTCTAAAAAAGATTTAATAATCTGCCTTATTTCAGGGGGTGGTTCAGCATTATTAGCTTTACCGAAAAAAGGGATTTCTCTAAAAGATTTACAAGAAATTAACAGGTTATTACTAGCTTCTGGGGCATCAATTAACGAAATAAATACAATTCGGAAACATATATCCGATTTTAAAGGAGGTAATCTAGTAAAAAAAGTATATGAATACTGTAACGCTACATTAATTTGTTTAATAATATCAGACGTTGTTGGTAATAAATTAGATACAATTGCCTCAGGTCCTACTGTTGCTGATAGTACAACTTATCAAGATGCTTACGACATCTTGACCAAGTATAAATTAAATGAAAAAGTACCCTATTCAATAAAAGAAACAATTGAGAAAGGATTGGATGGCATAATTCCTGAAAATCCTAAACAGGGAGATGCTTATTTTAGGAAGGTTCACAACTATTTAATAGGAAGTGTAGAAGTAGCTGTTCAAAAGATTTCTAAACATTTAAATAAACTAGGGTTCATTTGTGAGTATTTCTCTAATCAAATTGATGGGGAAGCAAGAGATTATGCTAAGAAGCTCTATGAAATCATCTCAAATGAAGTTATAACGCTATCTAAAAAAAAAGCATTAATAGGGACGGGAGAATTAACTGTGACTCTCAAAGGAAATGGTATTGGTGGTAGAAATCAGGAAATGCTTCTTAATTATTTAGATATCATTAGAAATAAGGATATATTCTACAATTTTGTGTTAATTGCAGTAAATTTCGATGGTCTTGAAGGAAATAGTAAAGCCATGGGTGCTTTAATTGATAATCATTTAATTAATCAAATTAATTCAAGAACTATTGATTTAAAACAATTTATAAAAAATAATGATTCAAATTCTTTTTTTAAAAAGTTTAATTCTGAAATAATTACGGGGGCTACTGGAAGCAATGTCAATGATTTAATATTAGTAATACTTTCACAATAAAATAAAAATCAATGCAGAAAAATGAAAAAAAATAAAGAAAGAATAAAAATTAAAGGAATCGCTAATAATTTAATAAGGACTTGTCCTGTATGTGGATTTAGTTTCAGAATCTTTGATCCAAAAACAAGGAAAAAAATAACAGTCTGCCCTATGTGTGGACATAAGTTCATAGAACCCGATCTTTTCTCAGATAAAAGGGATGAGTTGAAACGGGACTTTTTCTAATCGATAAAAAGATCATTTATTTAATTCTTTAAATTAGCGAAAAAATCTTTTTTAACTATCGTGTTTATATTTAATTTACAATTCAATATTTATTAATGTATAAATATATTTATACACAAAAATGTAAAAATAGGTAAATTAACATGGCGCGAAAGAAAGATAAGAAGAAACGAGAAGAATCTCGAATGGGTTGGGATGTAACTGAAGCAGAAGAATCAAAAGTTGCTGAAGGCTTAAAAAGGACTGAAATGGATGAAGGAAAAGTTAGATTAGTTGATAGAGATATTTCTACACCCGTAATCGAGACATATGATGCTGATACTGGAGCACTTGAAGGATCAATCTTATTGAAGGACGGAAATCGCGAAGGTTTACTTGCACTAGTAAAAATTGTGGAAGATGTCAATACTGAACTTGATCATGATGGTAATATTAAATCAATTAATTTTAAAGGTAAATTTAGTGTAGAAAATCCAAGTAAGGAAGATAGATTATGGGATATAGATTTAAGTTTGAAGAATATCGAAGCAACGAATATAAAGACAAAAGATATAAAAATCCGAGAATTGGGCACAGATCCGGATACAAATTCAGAAGCTCAAGACTTTTTAATCAAAGGTGAAGCAGCTAATCTTTTGCTAATAAAAGAATATGTTAACACTCTTCCTAGTGCTGATGATGTATTGAATATTCGAGATATTGAGGCCGATTTAATTAAATTAAAAAATAAAACTGCTAAGGCAGGTTCTAGTGTAAAGAAACGTAATGTTGAAGTGAAAAAAGTCGAAGTAGAGAAGGAAGAGGAAGAGGAGGATGAAGAAGAAGAAAACAGTGACCTATATGATGTTGCTTCAACATCATCATTACAATCTTTTGGTATTTCTATTGATAAAGAAAATACAGTTACATTTGCAATTGCGATGACAAGCCTCTTTGAGAAACCCATATCGGAGTTAGTGATTAGAAAGAGTATTCCAAGCGATTTTGCAAATCCATTAGTTAGAGAAACTAATATTGGCAAGGCAGAAGTCGAAGGAGATACCGTCGTATGGAGAATTGATAAATTACCATCTGAAAGGACAGCTTTATTGAAATTTACATGCAACATTATGGTTACCGACATAACCAAAAGAAGAACAGGTCCAATTGAAGTCAAATATCAGGGATCATCTTCATTTGCTGGAGGTTTAGCTGTTGATAAATATGATGCATATACTAGAAATAAATTCTATGTAGATGTAGTTGAAAGAGACGAAGAACCAGGAGTTTGGGATTGCAAATTAGTATTTGAAAATCCATCTGAATTTATTATACAATTGTTTAATGCTGATGTCTATGCTCCCGATGATGAGACTAAAAAGTTCGTGGATATAGATCCACGAGATGTCCCCCTGCTTCCAGCAGGAGCTCAGTGGCATTCTAATAAGTGGCGTTTTGAATCAGAAGAATATCCCGCATTTAGAAAGAAGCTTGAATTTCGAGTTATGCCAGACTTTCAAACTGCAGTAAATGGTACAATAGCTATTTCTGATGTAATTTTAGAGATTGCGAGTATAACTGGAGATATGAAATATGATATTACACAAGTACCTACATACAAAGAACAAGATGTTGTCGCTACTTTGAAAATGATAAACAACGGATCTGCTCCCTTAGATCAGGTTATTGTTTCTCAACAATACTTTACAAATGAATTTCAACCACCAAAGGCATCAGAAATCACAATGCTTTGGGATGGCGATGAAATTGAATTACCTTCTGGAGCAGTAAATTTTGATGGTAGTGTATTTAAAATTAGCTTAACAGACTTGAGAAACTCTGATACTGGGATGTTTAAGCCAGAATCAAGTTTGTCTTTTAAATATCCTATTCATTGCATTAATCCTGTTCAAGAAGCCACATTTGAATCTCAAATCATCTATAAAGCAAATACATATCCCCTCTCTCAAGAATTGGAATTTATGCCTGAAGTACCGATAATTGAAGCATTACACTTAAGAAGGAAATTCAGGATTGGAAAGGAAGTCGTACCTATTGGTGACTTAGGAAATTATCGAATTGTATTGACAGTTGAAAATATTGGTACTGCTCCGCTCCAAAACCTAGTTTTAATGGATAAAGTTCCTGATCAATTTGAATACGGTTCTTATAGCGAGAAACCAGAGATAACTGATGAGGTCGGAGAAGACACACTTAAATGGAAGATTGAACTGTTAAGTGCAGGAGAAAAGGTAGAAATAACTTACGAAATTAACGGTATTGGTGAATATAGTCCGAGCGATGCTCAACTTGGATTATAATTCTTCTTTTATTTTTTTTTTATAATTTTTTTTTTATAATCTTTTTAAAACCAAATACATTAAATAGACTTAAATTACGTTGTTTTTTAATTATAAACTTTAAATTAGAAACGCATTTATTTTCAATAACCCTATATTAAATCTATAGCATTAAAAACTTGAAAAATGTCAGCTCTTAAGAAAAAATTTAACTTAAATTGGATGTTTGAAGCCCCTGAAGCAGTTCTAACATGCTCCACATTAAAATGTGATGATAAGTGTTATTTAGTTTTTGGTGGTCATGATAAAACCTTGTATTTAATGGATGAGGAATTGAATATACTTGATAGCATTAGTTTTGATGGCTGGGTAAGAACCACTTACCCAATTGATATTACGGGTGATGGATGTGATGAAATTCTTGTTGGAGCAGGTGATGGTAATTTTTTAGTAGTAAAATTTGTTAAGGGCATTAATAAATTAGCAGGGATAATGAACTTTAAGACAAAGGGAAAAGTCTTATGTGTGACTGCAGGTGATTTCACCAGAGACGGAAATATAGAGTTGATTTATGGTGGCGAAGATAAGACAATTAAGATTTTTGAAAATATAGATTCAAAAGAACCTAAATTCATACTTTATTATGATTCTTGGGCAACAGCATGTAATTTAGGTTATTTAAAACTACCAAAAGTAGACCAACCGATACTTGGATTATTAGTAGGAACAAAAATTGGGCTACTTCAACTAATTCAATCAAGTGAGGGTAAACCAGATATAATTTGGCAAAAAAATTTCGGTTCTCAAATAAATGCCATTCAGATAGGAGATGTTACTAATGATGGATACCACGAAATAGTAGTAGGTACTGATGACTCTAATATTACGATTTTAAATAGTGAAGGGGAAAGTCTTAAAATCATAAATATAGAAGAAGGTCGCCCAATATCCATTAAAATTTCAGATATTGATGCTGATAATTCAAATGAGATTCTAGTTGGATGTGCTGATGGGTCTTTAAGGATTTATCATAACACAAAATTAAATTCAACCGATATTGAATTAAAGTGGAAAACATCGACCTCTACCTCCATTAAAATTGTTTCAACCATGCCAGATCCTAAAGAAGGATTAACAAATATAATATTTGGAGGCTATGATAGAAGTCTCAGATGTATAAATGATTTTGAATGCGGTGAGAAACCAATACTAGAAATTCCCCAAAAAATTACTATATCAGAACAAGAAGTACAACCTCTAGAGAAAGCGCCTGAAAAAACTCTGAAATTAGAAACAGTTCCTACGAATATTAGAGAATTTATTTTTAAAGATTTGATTGATAAAAAGATAATACAAGAGATTGCTAATGATTTAGAAAAGAGAGGTTATCTTAAAGATAGAGTTATTGAAGAATTTGAGAGGATGATTAGTGAAAAGCACGATATGTTTGAAAAAGTCGAATATTCAGTTTGGACTCTGCCCGAAGACAAAATTGGATTAGGAGGAGTTGTTGGATCCCCTGTTAAAAAAGGAAAAAAGATAAAGCCTATTGTAATAGAAAAAGAGGTAGAAAAACCAAAAGGGGAAGCCTTGATTGATGCCTTAACTAAAGAGCCGGAAATAGAAACTGTACAAAATAAGAGAGCTCCGCAAGGAACTATAACAGAAGAAAATTTAAGAACTATTATTATTCATCATTTAGAAAAGAATCGGATCATAGCATCTAAAACTAAATTTATTGAAGATATTGTCATTTTAGGGTATGATAAAGACTTAGTAGAAAGCCAGATCGAGTTATTAAAAGATCAAGGAATTATATCATATTCGCGGTCAGATCCAAAGGGTTGGTATTTATCTAATTATTGATTGATCTAAACAAAAAAGGTCTCAATCTCTTTTTTAAAGGAATGGAATTGATTTCGTTCTGTAAAATCTTTACTTTGAAACCTTGAGATAAATAATTGTAAGAGAATCTCAAATTTTCCAATAAATTTTTTTACTATTTTATCAGTATCCCTTTTTTTCTTGTCTATTAGACCGTATAGAATTATGGGTTCTGGTTCATGATAATCAGAAGTCTTAATCTCAGAGGCTTTGAAAATAAACAAAACATTATTAGATTCAAGATATTCTAGCGAAAGGTTATTAAAGGCATTTTTGGCGAATGTATCGATTGCTGAAATAAAAGCACCCCTTAAATCTCTATTTCCTTCGCAGAAATCATCTTGACCATCAAAATTTTTAAAGCTATAATTTACTAAAACAAACCCTCTGAAAACAATCCCAAGTTCATAAAGTCCTTTCATTATTTTTTAGATTATTAAATCAAATCGCTAGAATTCTATATTATACAAATAGAAAAAGTCTTCATATTTAATTTTAAACTTTAATCTTCATGAAATTCCTTTTAGGAGAAATTATCTTTTTTGAAGTAAAATCGCTTTCTCAGGACATTTACTCACGCATATTCCACATCCAAAACACAGATTGCCGTTAAACTTCAACCTTTTGTTTATTACTTTTCTCGCTCCAAAATAGCACATAGCACAAGTTCCACAACCTTTACATTTTTCCAAATTAGTCTTGGCAATGAAATCACTTTTAATAAGCTGAGGAGCTCCCATTTTTAAAAATTTACTTAAAACAAAACAGCAACATGGACAACAATTACAAATTACATAGTAATAATAAGGATTTGGAAAGAAAATTATTTGGTGTACCAAACCCATCTTATCGAATCTTGTTAAAAGTTTTTTGACACGATCCTTAGAGACCATCTTTAAATCTTCGGATTTGAAAGGAACTTCATATAAAGATTTTCCATATCCTAAATGAAGGCATGTATTTATTGGATAAGTGCAATTATTTTTAATTTCATGTTTTCTTTGTATATCTCTACAATAACAAGTAGCTACACCTACAACATTAGATCTACTTATTAATTCCAGAATTTCTTGAGATGGAAGAAATGTGACATGAGGTTCAATATTTAGATTTAGCGGAATAACTCTTCCACCCCATTTATCCTTAAAAATGTACTTAATTACAAATTCTAATGAATTTACCTGTAAAATTTTATCTATATATCGAAAGACCTCAAACACGTGATATTCCAATAATCCAAAAATAGAAGTTAGTAATTTTCCCAACGATTTGCTCCGATTAATCACCAAATCAAACTTAGTTTGATTTTTTCTTATCTGTAAATGAGTCAATTTTGTTAAATATAAGGGATTAAATTAGCTTCAAAAAATATTTGACAAATAATAATTATTACGGAATTTTTAAGAAAAGGAGAATTAGTTGGAGAATTAAGTTCTATTTATTTTAATAAAAATAGAATAATTTTATCTTAATAAGGATAAATTCTACATCCAAATAATTTCTTCCAGCATATGATACAATTAAATTCAAATTTTAATTCTTAAAAGTCGTAAATTAAAAGTTTTTAAACTATTGTTATTTTAATTAAATTATTTAAGAAAAATTATTAATTAATATTAATAATCTGAATACGATACTTAGCAGAGCGGAGCTCAAAATATGTCAAATGAAGAGGAAGAATCTCGGTTTTGCCCCTATTGTGGTGTAGCGTTAAAACATCCTTATTGGGTTCATGTTCAAGAAACACATCCTGATAAATATAGTCAGAAGCAGACATGGATTAAATTATACGAAGATTATAGATCTTCGGGTATGAATCAAGATATAAGTCTAACTGTGATTTCAGAGCTTTTCAATGCTACCATAGAAGAGGTTAAATCTTTCTTAAGGAATGCCAAAGCTCTTTAAAACACTTCTTTTAATCAAAACTAAAATAGATATAAAAAAAGATATATTCAAAATATTTAAATTAAAATTCTTCTTCGTCTTCCTCAAGAAGTCCCGCTTGCTTTAAAAGGTCCTCAACAGAATCTCTAGCTTTCATTACCTGCTCATTATCAGTTAGTTTAAGATTTTCCAAGACAGAATCAGAAAATTCCATGAATTTTTTTATTGATTGTGATGAAAAATCCTTTATTTTCTCTGATGTTTCTTCAATGAATTCTCTTCCACTTTCACCAAATGCTCCTCCTACAAAATCTATAAAAGCATCATTAAGTTTATCAATTAAATTTTTTTTCTTTTCTTCTCCTTCTTTATTCATTTTTTATTTACCTTTTGAACTCTTTTATTTTATATTTCTGAAAAATAATTACACATATGTTAAATAAGTTTTTCAGATTCTTAATCATCTTTCTTATATTATTTTCTTTTTTTTTCTAGGTTTTAGGATTTTTATAATATTAAAAAAATTCAATTTTTCACAAGTAAACAAAATTTATTTGCAAAATCTTTGATTTGTTCCCAGTCTCTATAATCATGCTTTTTACCTTCTGGATTCTCAATTCCCTCCTCATTCTTCAAAACACTAATAATAATTTTTCGTGTCATACCACTTAAAAGAGACCCCTCAGTCAAATCGTAACACCCTCCAAATGCCTCAATTAGAGCGGGGTTTATTCCTAATGTCTGTAATTTTGAAGTAATGTACTTATTTATTGCATTACTTATATCGGTTTTTTTTGCAGCTTCTCCGCAACATACATAGAATCCAAGTTTACTTTGGGTTTTAATTAGTTCTGATTTTCTTTTTTGCACAAATTTCTTAACTCCCTTCGTCCACTTTCCCATTTTAATACTTGTACCTATTAATATACCATTATAGTCTTGTAATGGTGGAATTTCTTTTGAGTTATGTTCTTCTAAATTATAGATTTCAGTAGTTAATCCTACTTCTTGAATTTTTTTTTGAATTTCATCTGTTATTTCTTTATTTGTTCCATATCTTGTTCCAAATAAGATTAAAACTTTACTCATTACTCTTCATCCCTATTTATATAAGATTTTATTTAATTCTAAAAATTTTGGTAGTACCAAACAAATTGAAGTTCATTTTTATGGAATTTTGAATCCTAAATTAATTTTTCTCGCTTCCATTTTTTTAAATCTTCTTTAGTATATCCAAGCAATCCACAATAAATTTCTTCATTACTCTCTCTGAATTCTGGACCTGGTTTATCCACGGTTCCCTTACATAGAGAAAAGTTTATTAAAGCAGAAGGGATTGTCGCTTTTTCAACATCCCATTTAGAAAAATCAAATTGATCGCACAACATCCCTCTTTCTTTAAGATTTGGATGACTATGAACTTCATTAATGGTTAAAACATGACCACATGGGATTCTTACAGATTCAAGTTGTAATATTGCTTCTTCTCTCGTTAAATTTATGCTCCAATCCTCTATTATCTTATCCAATTCCTCTATATGATCAAACCGTTTTATTATATTGTCAAGTCTTGGATCTTCTAAAAGCTCAGGTTTTTTCAACACAAACTTAACTAATCTTTGAAATTGATTCTCAGTAAGAGTTGTTAATACGATTAAACCATCTTTACAGCGATATTGATTGTAAATAGGCAAAAATTTGGAAGCTAAATCGATGTGTTGAGCTCTAGGAATAAATTCTTTCGCTTGAGCTCTAATATTTATAGCAAACATAATATCATGCATGGAGATATCTATGAATTGCCCCTCTCCTGTTTTTTCTCTGTAATAAAGGGCTTGACTTATTCCGATTGCAGCAATATGTCCTGCAGTATAATCTGCTATGGGTAATCTTGGTGGACCTTCCTTAAAACCTAGTGCATCCAAAATTCCTGCTTGAGCTTGAATGATGATATCAAAAGCAGTTTTTTGAGTATATCTTTCTAACCCTTCATTTCCATATCCTGAAATTTTCGTATAAATTAGTCTTGGGTTGATCTCCTTAAGTACCTCATAGCCTAATCCCCATTTTTCCATAGTACCTTTTACAAAATTCTCAATCAATATGTCTGATTTCTCAATTAATTTTTTGAAAATATGTTTTGCTTCGGGTTTTCTTAAATTAAGTGAAATTGATTTTTTGCCCCGATTTAAGATTGAGAATAAGGGGAATATGGTTTTATCATAGAGTACAAATAAGCGAAAAGCCTCACCAAAAGGAGGAGGTTATAGTTTAATCGCTAAATGCGAGAAAAAATTCTACCTTAATTACTTCCGCTCCTTGATCCGCAAAAAATGTGCTAGTCCATGGTCCAGAGATAAACTGGGAACAATCTAATATTCTTAAACCATCAAATATTTTAGGCATATTTACAGTAGATGTATTTTATTTTATATTTTAATGTGATGAAATCTTTTTAAAAATAAGGGAAAACTTATGAATGAGACTCATTTCCTGCATTGTTTTTTGAACCCAAATAGTATTGCACTTTATGGAGCTAATAATAAGGGAAATTCATTAGGGTCCTTCCAAATGATGAATTTAGTTATGTCCGGATACGAAGGTAAAATATTTCCAATCCATTTAAAGTTAGATTCTGTTATGGGATATAAAGCCTATAAATCCATTTATGATGTTCCAGAGATTCCTGATTTGGTAGTAATTATTCTCCCTGCTAAAATAGTTCCCCAAATTTTTGAAGAGTGTGGCGAAAAAGGTGTTAAGAGAATAATTCTAACTTCAGGAGGTTTTCGTGAATTAATTGGGGAACATAAAAATACTTACACTGAAGATATCAATAAAATAGCTAAAAAATACGGAATTAGATTTATTGGTCCAAATTGTTTAGGTGTATTCAATAACTGGTATGGACCAGAGGAAAGAAAAAAATCATTCAATATATTCATCTGGGAAAACCTTTCAAGGAGTAAATTTTCTATAGCCTCTCAAAGTGGCACGCTTTCCTGCCATATATGGTGGGATCCTCAAAACTTGGATTTAGGTTTGAGTAGATCATTATCCGTTGGAAATGAAGCAAATATTGATATAGTAGATTGTTTAGAGTACTATAAAGATGATAAATATACAGAAATAATTGGATTATATTTAGAGGAAATTAAAAGGGGAAGAAAATTCATGGAATTAGCGAAGGCAATTACGCCAAAAAAACCAATAATCGCGATTTATGGGGGAGGTACCGATGCAGGTAATCGAGCGTCCCAGAGTCATACTGGAGCTTTATCAGGTAACTCTAAAATTTATGAAGGTGTTTTTAAACAGGCTGGGATAATAAAAACTGATTACGTACAAGAATTTTTAGACATCGCTCTTATTTTATCAAGGGGGCTATTACCTAAGGGAAATAGACTGGGTATTATAACCAATTCGGGAGGACCAGGAGCAATGATTGCAAATAATGCAGAAAAACATGGCTTACTGATACCAGAATTTTCAGAATCACTTCAAAAAGAATTAAAAGAGATTGTTCCCCCTACAGCTAGTTATAAGAATCCTCTAGACTGTACATTTGATGTAGATTTTTCACATTTTTATATTACTTTACCTGAAATATTGATGAAATCAGGAGAAGTAGATGCTCTCATTCAATATGGTGTGTATGGATTCCAAGATGTTTTGGATGAGTATCTAAAATATGAACAAATAATTAAAAATGCTAAATTTCAGCAGATGTCCAAAGAAAAAGTTAACAAATTAGCTGAAGACTTAATCCAACCAACAATTATAAATTCTAAAAAGTATTCGATTCCAATATTATATGTAAATCCGATGAATCTAAATAGTCAGTGGTCAAAAATGTTGCGCAACAATGGAGCAATATTATTTAAATTATGGGATCGCCCCGTAAATGCATTAGCTAAAATTATGGATTATGTCAGATTTATTAACAAATTAAAAAACTAATCTTCTCTCTTCTCCTTTTCTTCACGATGATTTCGAATAGTGATATCATAGAGCCATTTTGGTATACCCAAATTCTTTAAATTTAAAATTGGCTTTGTATGAACTCTGACTTCTTTAATTTTCGGTAGAATTATTATTACAATAACAATTCGAATAATTCCTGAAATTAAAAACACGAAAAGGTATTTGTTCATAAACCAAATTGGGATAAATGTAATAATCATACTCCCTGTTAAACCTCCTAGTATAATTGCTATTCCAACTAGTAAATTATAAAGAGCAATATATTGACCCCTTTTTTTAGGTTCTATATTATCATAAATAAAGTTAGAAGTTGCTAAATTGAATGATGTCCAGCCTATTCCTCCTAACAATTGGGGCCCTAGAATGATACCAAGGGGAGTATTAAAAAATAGCCATAATATCGGTAGTATAGGAATAATAATTCCTCCAATTCTAAGCATTTTCACATTACCAAATTTATCCGAAAATCTACCTAATATAGGAAATATAAACAACGCTACAATGGAAGAGAATAAATTTATTATTATGAAGATCGAATAATTAAACTGTAAATCATTTAACATATATACTGAAAAGAAGGGTCCTGCAATCCATTGACCAAAAGTTAATAATGATACAAATAGAGTAAATTTGCCAAAATTACTTCTAGGGATGTTCTTAGCAAATTGAATAAATTTTGTATGATCTGAGATTTGAAAATCAAAGTGAGGATAATAGTGTTTTGTAAATAAAAAAACTGAAACAAGACGCGTTATAAACCCACAAAGGAATATAATACTAAACCCCAAAAATAAATTATCTTGAATTTTAAACCAATCTAACGAAAATGATAATATAATGGTTCCAATCAAAGCGATAGTACTTGTAATTAGGTTTCGTTTAGCGAAATATCGTCCTCTAGAATTATCCGGAACAGAGTCTCCCATTAAAGAAAACCATGGTGGTGTCATTATTCCTGCAAAGAACATATACAATAAATAGAAACCTACAAGAAACCATGGTAAAATCGACTGATCAAGTTTTAATGTAAAAAGAAAAGCAATTAAGAAAAATATAGGCCATATTATTGCTTGACCAAATACTCCACTTAATAGCACACCCTTTCGTGACTTTCTCTCAATTCTTCGCGAGCCATATATTTGTCCTAAAGGTGAACATAATAAGCTAAAAGAAGTTAAAATGCCTATTTGAAAAGGATTTGAATTTAAGTGGAGTGCAAATGGTATCATATAATTATCTGAGATTGTATTACTAAAAACTCCAAAAGATCCCTCAGAGATAGAAATTCTCCTTGTTTTAGCTTTCAAAGAATCTTCAGTGGACATTTTAAACAGACATCATTAATTTGCAAATTGATTGCTTTTTAATGAATCAAAGTTATAATTTTTTTTTAATTTACATTAAGTTTAAATTCGATTTGCTGTTATCCATTTCATAGCAAAATCAACCATCTTTCTTTGAGATAATAAACGACTTTCTGCAAGTCCTACTTTTTTGGGTTTATATTGGATTAATTGTTCAAAATCTTGACCTAATTGTTCAAAATCATCGATACTATGGTTTAATTCATTCCAAACTACCCATTTTCTTCCATTTTTAACTTTTATGGCAGAAGCATTAGATGTGAAGTGTTTACCTTTATAATCACATCTATATTCAGCTAAATGGATAGAAGTATTACTCATATGTGAAACTCCTAAAAGTAAGATTTGACCATCAAGGTCATAAATACAGGATAGTGGAGAATTTTCTCCCAGATCAGAGTTTAATTCGTGATTCTTCGTTATTTTTTTTGCATATTTCCCCCATGCAACAAAAGATGAAACGGGGTGGGCACTTCTAAAGACTTTCGGAAAATTTCGAAATGTTTCAACAATTCTTCCCATCCCCCTTGTCGGTGTGATTTTTTGTTCAAATCCAGGCATACTCTCTCTTATAATTTGCCACCAATTTTCTGGTACGGGAGGATTCTGCCATCTGGAAGGCTCAGTATTATCTCCTGTAAAAGCTGGCATAACCAATGTGCCTTTTGGAGTTAATAGTTCCATCATTGCTTTAATGACAGAAACTGGACCTCCTACTGTCCACCCAATTTTACTCAGAGAGCTATGCATAATAATTATTGCACCTTCTTTTACTCCAAGAAGTGCTAAATCTCGTTTTAATGAGTCAATCGTGTTTGGAAAGGGTGTGTTTTTAATTACTTCAAATTCATGTTCGATATATGTCATTTTGCTCAATAGAAAAAATTATTACATTCAGATATAATTTAATGAAAAATATAATGTAAACTGGTTTTAAAAATATTTAATTTTAAAATTTATCCATAATTACTAAAACAAAATTAAGAAATTTTCGTAAATAGAGGTGTTATTTATTTCAGATATAAGGAAAAAATTATGGGAACCGTCAGATAATTGGAAAAAGAATGCTGAAGTAACTCGATTCATTGAGCTTGTTAATAAAAAGTATGATCAAAACATTAAAGATGGAAAACAACTTTATCGATGGTCTGTTGAAAGCATAGTCGACTTTTGGGCAGCAATGTGGGATTTTGGAGGTATAGTAGCATCAAAAAAGTATGATAAGGTTGTTGAAAATCTCAAGGAATTTCCAGGAACTAAATGGTTTCCAGGATCAGAACTTAATTTTGCTGAAAACCTATTAAAGTATAAAGATAATCAATTGGCTTTTATTTTTTGTGGAGAAACAAAAGTTTCTAAGGAGATAACCTATGCTGAGTTAAATAAAAATGTAGCTAAGCTTGCAGCAGCTTTAAAAAAAATTGGAGTAGAGGTTGGAGATCGAGTAGTATCGTACATTCCAAATCTTATTGAAACTCCGACCGCTATGCTTGCAGCTACAGCTATAGGAGCTGTTTGGGCATCTTGTGGAGCAGAGCTTCAACCAAGTGCAGTAATCGACAGGTTTGGCCAAATTGAACCCAAAGTGCTTTTTACTGTCGATGGGTATTATTACAGAGGTCAAATTTTTGATATTAAAGAGAATGTTAAAGCAGTGATTAATGCCATCCCTTCTATTGAAAAAGTAATCGTAGTATCTTATATTTCAGATAGTAAAGGAGATATTAATGGTATTCCAAATGCTATAAATTGGGAGGATTTTATTTCAAAGGAGGAAAACCCAACACTTAAATTTGAACAATTACCATTCAGTCATCCTGTCTATATAATGTTTTCTTCTGGAACAACGGGGGCTCCTAAATGTCTTGTACAAAGTGCTGGTGGAGTTCTTATCAATCATTTAAAGGAGCTTATACTTTCTACAGATTGCAAAAGAACTGATATAATTAATTATATTACGGCCCCAAGTTGGATGATGTGGAATTGGTTAATTAGCGCTTTAGCAGTTGGAGCAACTATCTTTCTATATGATGGTAATCCACTTTATCCTGATCCCCTTAGATTTTTTGAATTAATAGAAAAACATAAAATTACAATTTTTGGAACTAGTGCTGCCTATATTCATTATTTAATGGGACTTGGAGTTAAACCTGCTGAAAAATATGATTTATCCTTATTAAGAGAAATCTCACAAACAGCTTCAACACTCTCTCCCGAAGGTTTTGAATATGTATATAAAGAAATTAAGAAAGATCTCTTCTTCAATTCAATTAGCGGGGGTACTGATATTAATGGATGCTTTGCTGGAGCAATCCCCATACTTCCAGTATATTCTGGAGAACTTCAAGGTCGAGCTTTAGGGATGAAAGTGGAAGCATATAATGATAATGCTGAACCAGTTGAAGATGAGCAAGCAGAGTTGGTCTGTGAAGTACCCGCACCTTCTATGCCAGTGTATTTCTGGGATGATGATGATAATATGACAAAATATAAAACTGCATATTTTGATTTTTTTAAAGATAAAGAGAAGAATGTATGGAGACATGGAGATTATATAGTAATTCATAGTGATACGGGAGGAATAACTTTCTGGGGACGATCTGATGCCGTACTTAAACCCTCAGGTGTTAGGATTGGTACAGCAGAGATATACAATGTAGTCGAGCAATTACCTGAAATTGTCGATTCGTTGGTAATTGGACAAAAAATCAGTGGTGATATCCGAATAGTAATGTTTGTATTGTTAAATGAAGGATATGAATTAACCGATGAATTGAAAGAAAAAATTAAGAAAGAGCTCCGAACAAAAACTTCTCCAAGGCATGTACCTAAGGTTATTTTGCAAGCACCCTCGGATGGTATTCCCTATACATTTAGTAATAAAAAGGTTGAGATTGCAGTTACTAAGATAATCCATGGACTTTCGGTTGCAAATCGAGGTGCGTTGAGAAATCCAGAATCATTAGATTTCTATGAGAAAGTGAAAGAAGAACTTCAAAAATATTAAATTTTATTCTTTTTAATTCTCTTTTTTATTCTATAGAGATAATAAATTATGAGCTTCTCTATACCAAAATCTTTTGGGAAATCGCTTTTTTAAATAAGGCAAAAAATTACTTCTCAGTAAAAGATAATAAAAGTAACTTTTTTTTGATAATGTTGAATTATATTTAATAATATAAAGGAAAGAACACTAATCTTAAAATGGTAAGGGAACGCATATTTTGGCAACTCTTTGGTAAGCGATTAGTGAGTTATAAACAGCTTGAGAATGGAGAAACGGTAGGTACTGGATTTCTAAACCCAATTGTAGATAGATTTCGCCTAATAATTATGCTTATTTTCCAGGCTAAATTCTATAAAACTTATAATTTGGGTCAATGGCGTGGACATAGAGTAGCAAATACATTTTCTCCCCCTATAGGTAGCCGAGCTATGTTTCGTGCCATAAAAAACGTGATTAGAGGAAAAATTCTAAGGCATGCTCGGCCTATTGCAATGACATTTGCGGTTACTTATAAATGCCAATGCAATTGTGTTCATTGTAGTGCAGGAAAGCATAAAAAAGTTGACACTACCGAATTAAATACAGAAGAAGCAAAAAGAGTGATTGAAGAAAGTCAAAAGCTGGGTATATCAATCATAGCTTTTACGGGTGGGGAACCTTTATTACGAGAAGATATTTTTGAGTTGATCTCATATATCAATCAAAAAAAGACGGTTCCCATATTATTTACTAATGGTCTACTTCTTACTCAAGAAAATGTAGATAAATTAGCTAACGCGGGATTATACTCACTCTTTGTAAGCATCGATAGTCCAATTCCAGACGAACATAATAAATTAAGAGGTGTAGCAGGTCTTTTTGAAACCGCAATAGAAGGAATTAAACGAGCGAAAGAAAAAGGCATATTTATTGGATTTTCTTCTTATGCGACCCAATCATCTACTAAAAAGGGACAATATATAAAAATTTATGAACTCGCAAAAGAATTGGGATTACATAATGTAATGTTATTTGATGGAGTTCCAACGGGAAAAATCTTGAAAGATACAAGTGAACTCCTAACATCGGATCAACGTGAAGAAATTCGTAAATTTTCTTCAAATATAAGTAATAATAAAATAATTCCACCTCTCTCTTCACAATCTTGGCAAAATTCTATTGAATCTTATCTTGCAGGTGTTGGATGTTTAGCAGCACATATTCAATATTACGTTTCAGCATATGGGGAGGTATCTCCTTGTGATTTTACTCCTTTATCTTTTGGAAATATTCGAGATATGTCATTGAAAAATATTTGGAAAAAAATGATCCATCATCCTGCTTATAAACATCGTGTTACATCTTGTAGGATGCAAAATGCAAAATTTCGTCATTTTTATATTGATCCCATACCAGATGATGCATCCCTACCTTATGATGTAGCACAACTCCCATATGTAGATTATCGAAAAGAAGAAATTACTAATTAAATTTTAAACTAAACCTATTTGGGAATCATTTTGCTTCTTATCTGAAGAAAAATGTATTAGTTCTTCGGAGTTATTTTTAAAAAAATTTTGTTAAACATGTCATTTTCAATTTCTCGCCAGGATTCATAACCACTGACATTCTTAGGATATTGCAAATAATGTTGATTAATTTGTTTCATCTGCTTGAGAAGATAATTCAGTTTAAGCAACAACTTGGGCTTGGATATCCCTTTAAATAATTTTAATACCAACTGTCTAATCGATGGGGATATTATTTTACCATAATACATTTGTGTGAGCTCATTATCATCAATTAATTTCTTTTTTACAATATAATTGAAATCACTTGTTGTGATGTGCTGTAAGAGAAGTCGAGCGACATCATTAGTTGCATGTCCTATCCCAAAATCGTTCATCAGAAGACAATTATAATCCCATAATTCATTTAATGAATAATCTTCAGCTTCAATTGCTTTTTTAGCTATCATGGCAGCATAATAACCAGCTTTCATTCCAGTATGAATTCCTCCACCACTGGACGTGTTAACATGACATCCCGCATCTCCTATAAACATGATGCCATTGTCAGCACATGAAGGAAGGGGTCTTCTAATGGGAACGATATCTCCACCTGAAGATAATATTTTATAATTCTTTGTGCTTAAAAATTTATTTAACACAAAGTTCTGATAAATCTGCTTCAAATTACTTTTTTGATGTAAGACAACACCTAGACCCTGATTGGCTATAGTGTCTGATTTGGGAAAGTACCAGAAATATCCTCCGGGAATATTATCGGAATCAAACACAACAGTTAAAGAATCTGTGGGTATGTTTGGACGCACGTTATCATTAAATTGTAAGATTTCCCTATAACAAATAACCAAATCATCTTTTGAAATCTTATTTTGTATAATTTCGTTTTTGATTTTTTTTCGCACAATAGAATGAGCTCCACTGCCATCAATTACAATTTTAGCGTTTATGGTCACTTTTTCCCCAGTTTTTAATCTAGCCGTAACTCCATTAACATTACCATTTTTATAAGTCAGATCCATGACCTTAGAGTTATCTATAAATTCTGCTACTCCCGAATCTAGCGCATCATTTAAAAATTTTTGCCCAAATCTTAATCTATCCACCAAGTAAATGGGCATATTAATTGTAAGATGATCTTGAAGATCCGAGTTATATAACTTTATAAATTTCTTCATGCTCAATATTTCATTTCCTTGAGGGGGATCGATCTTTAAAAAGTTAAAAATGGAGGCTAAGACCACATCTCCGCACACTTTATTACCGATCTCCTCCTTCTTTTTTGCATCAATTAAGCAAACTTTCAATCCATTTGACGCAGCAAATCGAGCGGCAATTGTGCTCGATGTTCCAGCGCCAACAATTACTATATCATAGTTATCCATTTCTTGTTTCACCCTTTTTTCTTCATAAGCGTAGTATTCAGACTTATGCATTTCTATTATTTTTAGTTTGTTTTAATAGAACCAATTTCCATTGCTTTTTTGCGAAACGATCTAAGAAATAAAAATGTATTGATCTTCCATATTCTACAATCCTATTTTTCATATTCCTTAATAAATATTCAAAAAAATCATTAGAGCAATGTTATGAATTAGCTATGGGATGATGGGTGGAAAAAATAATAGTGATATTCCGATGAGTATTTCAAATAGAATACTCAACATACCAGCGATAGATGACAGACTTACATAAGCTTTAACGTTAGGTTTCACAAGTTTCATCACATTTGCAAAGCCAATTAAAATACTAGCAATAATCCCTAGCCATCCAATAAAGGGGATTGCTAACGCATAAAAAACTAATACAATTGAAATTGCGATTGTACCAATGGACCAACAAACCATTGCATATGCAAATCTAGTGCTTTTAGTTTCAAGAATGCTACGATATGAATCCATCAACGAATCTTTCTCTATATCATTGGCAACAGAGTATTTTCCTGCTATATTAAGGAGCCCAAAGTAGTCTTTTTCAATATAGATTTGGATCCCGCCTTCTATAACTCGAAAGATAATACAAATAGTTCCATAAATTATGCTATATGGACTAATAACAAAAAACAATATTATAGCAAGTGTAATGACGCAAATGTGTTCTATAAGTGCTAACCCAACTCCTATTTTAAATCGTTTTGGATTCCTGTTAAAATTTTGCAGCTTATCATCTGATTCATAATGTTTTGACGTTGGTTCTAATATATAACCAAATGTAGCCATTGCAATTTGTAGAACTAGGATAAACAGATAGAGAAAGCCAGATAACCAAATTTCGATACTCACTGGGAATCCTCCAAGTTATTCTTTATTTTTTCAGATTCTCTTATAATACTTATTAGAAAATTAAAAAAAAATAATAAGGTTCGATAAAAATCATTTAGTTTTTATTTATTCCTTATAAAATTTTACCAAATTTCATAGATTCATAATTCTTTCTTAAATTAAATACGAAAGCCGCCTTTTCGAAGCTGAGGAGGAGCTTTCTCGGTAATGACAACATTACTTGCTTGTGGTCCTTTTTGACCTTGAACAATATCGAATGTAACCTTATCGTTCTCATTAAGAGTAACATATTCATCATCCCTGCCTACTAAAGCAGAATAATGAACAAAGATGTCTTTTCCTTCTTCAGAAGTTATAAATCCATAGCCTTTTTTGTGATTATACCATTTAACAGTTCCATTTACCAACTTTAAAACCAAATTTCTAATTTTAAAAAACTTTTTAAGAACTATGTAGGAATAAATTACACACATAATAAATTTTTAGAAAAAATCAATTTATCAAAAATTAGATTAATAAATTCCTTAACAATATTTTCAAACCAAAAGAAATTTTCTTATATACTAATAGTTCTTAAAATATCTATAAAATTAAATGGTAATCAAAATGAGTCAGAATTCATATAAATATATTAAATTAGAGTGTAGAGGAAAGATATGTGTTCTTAAATTAAATCGCCCCGAAAAAAAAAATGCTATGAATATTGAGATGCGTACTGAAATTATAAATGGATTAAATGAGTTAAAGTTAGAAAAGCGAATTAAAAGTGTGATTTTTTATGGTGGTGAAGAATTTTTTTCAGCAGGTTTTGATAGAGAAGAAGTATTAGCTGTTGTCCAGAGTAAAGAAAATCTTGATCAATTTATAGAGAATAATCACATTTTCCACCAGACAATTTTAGATTATCCTAAATTATTAATTGCAGCTATTAATGGTTTTGCTTTAGCGGGAGCTTTTGATTTGGCTATTATTTGCCACCTACGCATTGCCTCAAAAAACGCACAATTTGGACATCCAGAAATAAGGTTTGGTGCTTGCCCATTATTTTTTCCTTACATGGCAATCGTAGGACGTGGAAAAGCATTAGAAATAACCCTCAATACTGGGACAAGAGATACATATCTTTCGGGTTCTGAAGCCTATAGGTTGAATTTAGTGAACAAATTAGTAGAACCTCAGGAGGTACTTAATGAGGCGATTAAGATGGCTAAACAAATATTAGAGTCCCCTGAATTAGCTATCACTCAATTGATTAAAGTCAGTAATACATTTTTTAATCAAGTGAAAACATTTGATACTGAAATTAATACAATATTGGGCACTATAGAAACTTCAAAAGCATAAAGAAAAAACAATTAAAATAAAGGAAAAAATGATAAGTGTTGATAATAATCGTAAAAGGGATTTTACTACTTATTACTTACTACTTATATTGATTTGTTACTTTTTTTAGATTTTTAATTTTCAATTAAATTAATAGAATCTATTATAGGGATTGCCTTGTTGAGGGGCTTTTTCAGTAACTACTACATTACTTGCTTGAGGTCCTTTTTGACCCTCAGTAACTTCGAATTCAACTTTATCATTTTCATTTAAAGTTTTAAATTCGTTGTCATCCCCTACAATGGCAGAGAAATGAACGAAAATATCATTTCCCTCTTCAGAGGTTATGAATCCATAGCCTTTACGGCTATTAAACCATTTTACGGTGCCTTGCAATTAAATTACCTAATTTCTTGTTTAATTAAAATATATTAAAGTTCAAAAAGAACTAAGTTAAAGAGGAATTAAAAGCAATTAAATTTTTACTTTTTTAGTAATTTGAAATTGATGGCTTATTTATTTCATAGAAATATATAACATATATTTGATGGATTATATTATATCTTGAAAGCTTAATTTCTATAAATATGGAGCGGGAAATAAAATGACATTATATGAAGAAGCGCTAAAGGCTAAGGTAAACCATGAAATTTTACAAATCGCCGAAATTGAAAAGGTTGATGTTAAGACTGTTATGAAGAGTATTTCAAAGGGTCAATCAGTAATAATGAAAAGAAGAAATCAAATCCCTTTAGGAATCGGTTTGCACTTTAGAACCAAAATAAATGTTAATATTGGTACATCTACCTCTTTAATTAATTTAAATGAGGAAATTGAAAAAGTGAGAATCGCTCAGAAGTATGGTGCTGACACAATATCAGATTTATCTATGGGTGGAGATATTAGTGCAATTCGAAAAAAAATAATAGAATGTTCTATTGTTCCGATTACTACAGTACCTATATATCAAGCTGTTGCAGAAGCAAAGTCAATAATAAACATTACAGAAGACACTATTTTCAATTTAATAAATGAACAAATTAGGAATGGAATAAGTTCTGTGGTATTGCATTGTGGCTTTTCTCTTGAAGATTTAAGAAAAATGAAAGGAAAAAGAATAATGGGAATCGTATCTAAAGGGGGTAGTTTGACAATAGCATTAATGATAGAGCAATCAATTGAGAACCCATTTTTAAAAAATTTTGACTATCTAATGGAAATTCTACGAGAGGATGATATTGTACTAAATCTAGGGAATGCTATGAGGAGTGGTTGTGTTCACGATAGAGTTGATGGATTTCATTTGTCAGAAATTAAAATGAATTCTAAACTTGCAAAAAGAGCAAATTCAAATGGGATACAAGTGATAATTGAAAGCTTAGGAGGTCATGTACTGGCTAAAGACTTAATGGAAAAGATTCAATTATATAAAAAAATAACAAGAAATAGACCATTATTTGTTTCAGGACCACTCCCAACGGATTTTGCACCTGGATATGATCATATTTCCGCAGCAATAGGTGGAGCAATTGCTTCGGGATATGGTGCTGATTATTTATGTGCCATTACTCCAGCAGAACATTTATCTCTACCCTCAGTCGAAGATATAAAAAAAGGATTAATTGCATGCAGGATAGCTGCTCATGTGGGAGATTCCATGAAATTTGGTCTAAATCATTTGTTTGATAATGATTTAAATCTTTCTAAATATAGATTCCAGAAAAATTGGCCTAAACAATTTGAGTATAGTCTAGATTCTGAAGAACCATCAAAAAAGCATCCGATTAATCAAGAGGTATGTTCAATGTGTGGTGAATATTGTGCTTTATCTTTATCCAAACGTTTTTTCTCGGTGAATACTAAAACTTTAGAAAATAATAGAGAAAAACATTGGTGAAATAAAGTGAGTTTCATTGAAGAGAATTGCGAACGATGTGGAACATGTTTAGCTGAATGCCCTTATCTGACTGATTTATCTACAGAACAAGCTAAGAGAGAAATAACTAATTTAATAGAAACTAAGATTTTGGGCGAATCTATTAAAAGATGCATAGGTTGTGCATATTGTGATGCTATATGTCCTACAAAATCTAATCCAAGGGAACTTATAAGAGAAGCAAGCATAGAGAGGTTTAAATCTCAAGGTTTGCCTTGTTTTTACTTACCACATGAAGAGATAGAAATCAATGATGCAACAATTGCATTGAATTTGGGTGATGAGGGACTAAAAAAAAAAGTTCATCAATATCAACACCCACCAAAAAGTAAACAGATGTTCTATTTGGGATGTGGTCTGTCTTATGTTCAGACAGACTTAATAAATACAAAATTATTGGATGAATTCCCAAAAATAGGTGGAGTGAAATTCTGTTGTGGCTCCTATACGAAATTATTTGGATTAGATGAGATTGAAATAAAAGGAAGGAATTTATTGGAAGAGTTTTGCGCATTTGGAATAGAAAAGTTCATTATATTCTGTCCAGGATGTTTAAGAATGATGTATATTTATTCCAATATTATTCCAGAATTTGAAAAAAGTATTAAGCTTCAAACATTTAGCGCTTTTCTTGTTGAGAAATATCATAAAGATGAGTTAAAGATTAAGAATCAGATTAAGGAACGTATAACTTTTCATGATCCATGTGCTTGGAGGAATTTAGATAAGAAGATTTTTGATGCTCCACGTGAATTACTCGAGATCCTAGGGGCTGAAGTAATTGAAATGAAGCACAATTTCAATAAAACTCTTTGTTGCGGCTCGTCTTTAGCAAACTCAGATAAAGACTTTTTCAACTTTGTTTCAGGGATGAGAATTTCGGAAGTTAAGGAAATTGAAGCAACTTCTATTGCTGTTAGCTGTACGGGTTGTTTAGCGCTAGCAAAACCTGCAAAAGAGAATAATATTGAATTATATCATATATTAGAGCTAGTTCAAAGAGCAATTGGAGAAGATCCTCCCCATAAGATTATTGAAACCTCAGAGAAGTATAGAGAATTGATAAATCAAACTATTAAAAATCATCCTAAAGTATTGAAAGATAAGTGTATAATTAAGGATGGAAGAATTCAATACTTATAGTTATTTTTTTTCAAAACATTGAACTAAATACATTTATTTCTTATTTAATTTTTATACTCTATGGATGAAATTGATCTCAAGATTATTCTACTTTTATTTAATAATTCAAGATTAACATATAGAGAGATTTCAGACTATCTAGGACTATCTGTAAACGCTGTTTACAAGAGAATACAAAGTCTTATAGATTTAAATATTATTGAAAAGTTTACCGCAAGTTTAAAACCATATGCGATTAATGCGATCTATTGTTTTATTTTTGGACAAAGTGAAGCTCAAGATTTAGATAAAATAATACCTGAACTAGGAAAACATGAAAACACGTGGCAAATAATTTTATCTAGTAGAAACTATTTGTATATTGGTGCGGTGTTGGAAAGTATTCATCAACTGGATGACTTTTCCTCATTTATCTCTCATACAGCTCATATTCAATCTCCTGAAATTGGACTACTTTCTGGGGTGCAATATAATGCCCCAGTGCCCTATATTGTACCAAAGTCAAGATCTATGAATTATGATAAACTAGATTTAGCAATAATTCAATCATTGAATAAAGATTCTCGAAAGCCTATCTCAGAGATTGCTGACGATCTTAATAGCACCTCAAATACAATTCGCCGCCGCTTGACTAGACTAATTCAAGAAGGGATAATTGATTTATCTATTAATTTTAATCCTGAAGGTTCTAATGATATCTTTGCCCTATTTCAAATTACTGTAAACCCTTCTATTGAAAAAAATGAGTTTGCCAAACATTTGAATGATAAATATGAACCTAACCTCTTTTACTGTTGGACTTTTAGTAATTTACCAAATTTAATTGTTTGCTGGGTCTGGGCTAATAATATGAAAGAGTTAACGGATTTGATTGAAAATATAAAAAAAGAAAAGATTGATTCAATCATAGTTGATATTATGTATAAAGTCTTTTATCATGAAACTTGGAAAGAAAAACTATTATATAAATAAGAATTTTAGGATTGTAATAGCCCATTATTTAATTTATCTGAGAGTGTTAAACCAATTTGCTCCATTGCACGGGAATTGGAGTCTTCTAACAGACTTTTATTATGAACTTTAAAAGTAATAATCGGATGAATTAATTTGACTTTCTTCTTTATTAAACTTCTTTTTATTCTTTTGGCTGCTGAATGTGATATAGCTTTACGTGTCTTTATCTCAAAAACAAATCCTAATTTACCCTCTAAATTATAACATTTAAATTTTGATAAGAGTAATCGTAATTGTTTTGAAATTCCATATAAATGGCTTGAAACGCCAATTCCAATTACATCATATTTATTTATATCTCTTATATCAAAATTTTGAATAGAAATACAGTCTACATATACATTTCCCGCCTCTAACCCGCGAGTTAACAGCATCGCTACTTTTTTTGTATTTCCATAAATAGAATCATATAATACTATTACTTTTTTCATATCTTTCCTTCACTTTTTAACATTTGGACCATCTCAATGTTTTTTCGATAAAGTAATTTTGTTAGAAAACCATGCTCTCGCTTGCAAAAGGGTAAATTATTAGCATTAGAATGATATTTATTACATTCTTCACAATTTCCATGATTTGAACATGCTTTCTTAGGGCATGGGCAAATTAAATTAATTTTTATCACCTCATTTATATTTAATTCATGTATAGAAAGCTTGTGGATATAATTCTAAGTTAGGCTGTATTAGAACAAAATAACTTATCTCGATGCTTAATTTAGTTAGAATTTCAATCACATGAGTGATAAATGGAATGTAAAATCTAGATTTTATTAGCTATATAATGTAAATATATATGATTCCCACATCATAGGTTTATGAATCTGTTTAATCCTTATCGTACATGGAATTAAATGATAAAATATGTGTATAATTAATTAACTCAAAAAGATTGGGTGAATAAGTATGCAGATTCATGAAAAATTGGTAAAAAACAAAATATTAAAAGTGACTAAAGCAATATTACTGGGATTTTATTTAATATTTTTAATCGGATTAATAGCAGGTGGAATTTCATCAGGTATAATCACTTTATTGCCTGATGAAGCAAGTAAACCATGCTATTTAGGATATTATGCTCATTGTTCTTTCACGCCTTTCAGTACGATAATCTTATTTGCTATGGCTATAATTGGTTTAATCTTATTGATAAAACTAATAAAGCGTTTTAAAAGAAAAGCTCAAAATTAATCAAATAAATTTTTTTTTCATTTGTTTCTTATTTCGGAATTAAGTTAAGGTTTGCCTTCTTTCTTCATGTAATATTTGTAGCTTTTTTTGCATCTCATTAAATTGATTAAGATTAATTGGAAAAAAAGCAAACGTTAATGCTGCACAGAAACCTCCTAATACCGGTACCAATGAAATTAAAATTTTCAAACCAGCAATAGCCGAATTTGGTTGCAATAATGGATCCTCTATATTTGGATCAAACCCACTGATTTCTTGCACTATTATTAAAGTAATTCCCGAAAGAACAAGAGAAAGTCTTGCAATTAAAGTTAATATGCCATTATAGGTGGCTTCTCTACGTTTGTTAATTCTTATTTCATCATAATCGATCGCAGTACTAATAGCAGGTTCAGTCATGAGCATTCCAGAAACCCCTATCCCTGGAATGATAGTAAAGAGTAGCAATGTCATAAAATCTCCAATTAGAAATAAGGGATAAATTGTTACTGTATAAAAGATTAAGGCAAATAATAAACCAAATTTAGGACCTTTCTTGGAATATATCCATCTCCATAAAGGAATACTTAAAATAATACCAATAGCTACTCCTGCAGCAGCAAACCCTTCCATACCTGTAGGAACTAGAAGTACGTATTTAGCAAACAAGGGTAAGACCATAAGAGTCAATCCAAAAGCAAAATCGATTAATGTGTAAGTTAAGGTAATAATTACAAATGGTTTATTTGAAAATGTCTCTTTAATTGCTGATAGAAATGGTAATGGTTTATCAATCTGATACTCTTTTTTTTCTTGACTTCCAAGAATTGAAAGAAGCATTGTAATAGGAATAAATAATCCTATGATAAGTCCTGTAAACTCCCAACTAATTGCTGCTGCTAAAGCAGGTGGTATAAGTATTCCTATAAATGAGGCTATAAATGCTATCAAGTCTTTTATAGCAACCACACTGGCCCTCTCCTTCTCAGTTTCATACATCTCAGTATATAATGCTGACCAACTTACCATACATAAAGTAAATCCTAAATCAAAAAGGAATAGCATAATAAGGCAATGTACAAAAATTAAGTTTTGAGCTGAGTTGGGATAAGGCACCCACCATAGAAAAATAAAACCTAGTGTTAAAGGAATTGTTCCATATATAATATATGGAATTCTTCTGCCTTTCTTTAGTTGAAGCTTATCCATTAAATATCCAACTAATGGATCATTAACAGCATTCCATACTCCATAAAGAATCCATACAATCCCAAATAGAATAGGGTCTAATTTAACTATCGTAACATAAAAAAGTAATATACTAGCTGAAATCATATTGTATGGAAGACCAGATGGGACAGCTCCAAGAGAGTATAATAAATGACCGCCGAGTGAATGCACTTTA
>JBHLLO010000034.1:0-30659 GCA_048885535.1 Candidatus Hermodarchaeota archaeon | reverse complement strand
CTTGATTCAAAAATAGCTTGCATACCAGGGGCCCAGCTTCTTTTGACTATATCTTTAGACATAAAAAACCATTTTAACGCCGATATCTCACTATTAGTCGTTCCAGAAGTATGACATAATACTGGAATGGAAGAATCTTCAAAATTTTTTAGAAATATTGCTAAATTCAAAGAAATTTGCTTTGAATCTGTTGTTTCAGTATTTAACTTTTCAAAAAGCCCCTCAACTGAAGATAACCCAGATAATTTTAAGGATAGCTCTTCATATTCTTCACTTGTTGAAATATCTAACCATCCTTCCCAATTCACTCTTTTTATATCGGAAAATGAAGTATCAAAATAAGTTTGAACCTCTTTATCAAAATCTGACGAGCTCATGATTTTATTCAAATAAAATCTATCTCAGATAGTTATATATGTAAAAGAATTAAAAAAGTAAATTGATTTGAATATTAATTTTTTGCCTATGAGGGAATTACAATTCCATAGGAGCTTGTTACTGGATCTTCAAAAAGAGGAAAGTAAGGTGGAATATAAGTAAAGACCACAAACAAGATTCCAAGGGTGAGGATTGAAATCCAAGAAATAATAGTGTAAGTATTTGAGATTTTTGGTAAAGTTAATATTTTATAACTAACCAACTGAGCAATTACTATTGCTAAGACAAAGCTAAAAATGTCTAAGAAGAGAGAATCAAATCCTAAAATCGCGGTGTATGAGTAAAAGAACACAATAATTACAATAGGTATTACAAAAGCACCAATTGCTTTTGCAATTACAAAATTATTCGTCTCTTCTCTAATGAATCGATACTCAATTAACGAAAATAACACTAAGGGCCAAAATCCTAACTTCAAATGTTCCCATACACTTTCATTTACTGCTGCTATTGCTCCTACTGGTGGAAAATAACCAGATAATTCGAATAGAAAGTGAAGAAAAGATCCTAAAAGAGTAATAAACACCATACCAATAAGTTCCCAAGCTAATATTGGTTTCTTCATAAAATCACATTTATAATTTTTATTATTATTTTAATATATCTAAAATAAAGAAAGCTAAAGTAGGTAAGGCTTATTCTACATAAAAAAGCTTCATCTAAAGCTTAAAATTAATTTGAGAAATTTGCTTTTTATATTTATAATATTAAAACAACTCAAGAAATTATGAGAGCTATTTTATTTGATGGAAAAAAATTAGCACTAAAAGATATTGAAAAACCTAAAATTTCAGATGATCAAATTTTAATCAAAGTTAAAGCTGCAGGGATATGTGGAACAGATCTAGCAATTTCTAAAGGAGATTTAGCTACACCTACACCGATTGTTTTGGGTCATGAATTTGCTGGTGAAGTTGTCGAAATAGGTAGAAATGTTAATTCTAACTGGATGGGAAAACGAGTTACATCAGAAATTAATGCTAATATTGATTTCAATTGTAATTATTGTCAACAAAAAATATTTACTCAGTGCATATCACGAAAAGCCATAGGAATTGACATAGATGGTGCTTTTGCCGAATATCTTGCCGTCGATTCTTACTTATTACACGAAATTCCAGAAGAAATTTCTTTTAAAGAAGCTACGTTTATTGAACCCTTAGCTGCAGCTTATCAAATCTTTGAAATGATGCCCTTAAATGATAATGATAAAACTATCGCTATCTTTGGTGCTGGGAAGTTGGGTTTACTAATTGCTCAAGTTTCAAATTTAAAGGGATTACAAACGATTCTAATCGATGGATCTGCTAAAAAACTTGAATTAGGAAGGAATTTTGGTGTAAAACACACCATAAACCGCCTTCAAGTCAATGATTTGCCGTATCAAATTAAACAAATCACAAATGGTATAGGAGCGGACATAACTTTAGATGCTACTGGTAATCCAAATGCGCTTTCAGATATTATTAAATCCTGTAAAACTCGAGGTAAAATACATATAAAAAGCACACATGGATTAGATACTAAAATAAATTTGACAGATATGGTTGTACGGGAGATCACCTTGTATACTAGCAGATGTGGACCATTTGAAAAGGCTATAGAAGGTATAAAATCAGGACAAATTAAAGTTAAAGAGCTAATCTCAAAAGAATATCCCTTAGAAAAATTTTATAAAGCCTTTAGTTCATACGAAATAAGTAGAGATCACATCAAAACTATTTTTACAATTTAATTTTTAATTCGGATTTTAAAAAGTTTTTGATATTATTGCATATCTCCTTAAATTGGATCTCATTTAAGTAGAATCTTTCAACTCTTGGGCAGTCTTTATCATAAATGCATATTCCTTGGTCATTATCATAAATAATTGGATAAAATCTGCAACCTTGTGGTCTGATCTTATATATTTTGCACAGTTTAGTTATATTATCAAAGAAAAAGCAGGAGTTATCTTTATTTTTTAATTGACGCCTGCCTGTTTTATTTAATACTGTAAAACCATCTCTTTTTAAATCGAAATGAATTTGTTCAATTAACTGAATATCTTGTTCTGATAACAACATTTCTGTTTTTTGGCAACATTTTCCGCAGTTCTTGCAAATTTGTTTTGTTTCATTCATGATCAATACTAATAACCTATTTCTAAATTCAAAATAATCATGAAAATGTTAATAATATAACTTTAAAAGATAAAAAAAATAACTAATATAAATACAGCACAGAAATTTTAAGTAAATATTAATAAGGTATTAATTTAACCTTTTTAAAATTATAATTGATGAAAAAAATGTCTGAAGATTCAACAAAAAATGAAGATTCAGATAAAAGTGAAGAAGAAGAAGTAGTTAAGGAAGAAGTAAGCCTTCAATTTCATTTATACCTATCAATATTTTTAATTATTTATTATGGTTCTTGGTTAGTTCCAGGATTCATATTTTTTGGTTATGTTCTATATGTTCTTCTTCCTAATTTTTTAGAAACCGCAAATTTCTTCTCCTTATTTACTGAATTAGAACCTTTACTGTCCTTTCTAGGCATGCCCTTAATCATAATAGCAGGGTATTTGGTTAGGTTAATTATAATTGGAATCATCACAAGAATTTTTTGGAAAATTACAGAGAAGATATCCCCTTCTAAAGATGGAATTATTCCCAGAAATATTAAGAGTAAGACAGCGAATTATTACCATTTAAGAAGCTTCATGTATAAATACGGAAAAAATGTCTTTAATAAAGGAGCTTTTCCTTGGTTATCTAATTGGTATCTCAAGCAGATTGATTCTAAGGTTGGGAGAGGGACAACTATTGAAGAGTCAGTGGGCTCTGACAAATTCATAGATGTAGGAAAAAATTGCTACTTCGGAGTTAATTCAACGTTAGCTAGTCATATCCTTACTGGAATATTTGGCAATATTAATTACTTTAAAATTTATATTGGAGATAATGTTACTTTTGCCGCTATGAATCAGGTTGGACCAGGATCTGATATTAAAAATGATGCTTATTTACTTCCATTAGCATCAACTAATGCACATAGCGTTCTTAAAGGAGAAAATAATTATTATTTTGGTCTTCCCCTCAGGAAGATTTTTAGGAAAAAAACTATGAGATGGCTAGGAATAACTGAAGAAGATTTAAAGAAAAATGAAAATCCAGAGGAATATGTTAAGAAAAAGAAGAAAAAAGAAGAAGAAAAAGAAATTTCGAGTGATTCTGCTATTAAAGAAGAAGAGCTTGAAGAAGAGGATGATTACGAAGAAGAAGTGCTTGATGTTAATGAGCTCGAGCATATCGACATCGAAAACTTGACGAAAGAAGATTTAGCTTTAGATTTTACAACTACGAGTGCAATTAGCAGAGTTAATATTAAATTCTTAGCAGTATACTTGCCGATCTTATGGTTGACTGGCTTGTTTATTTGTTTGTTTTGGTATGAGATAACAAAAGGATGGTATTTATATCCAAATCATTTTCATATAAACTCAATTTTATATCTTCCTATAGCTATTATTCTTATGTTATATATTTTTATTCTTGGAGTTTTGCTATTTTGCAAATTACTATTAATTCTCGTAAATTTAATCCATAAACCTAAGGAAGGTATATTTATTGCCGAAATTGGTGATACAGATTATGAATTTTGGATGTTACGTACAGAATTAAAGAAAATCGCCCTATGGTTTTTAAGAAATTCTCCACTTCCATGGCTTGATGTATTAGCATTTAGATGGTTCGGTACAAAAATGGACTTCTCAAGCCATCTTAATGATGCATGGTGTGATGGAGAATTTATTACTTTTGGAAGGAAAAATTTAATTGGTCAAGGTGCTACGATTATGTCCTCTATGATTGTCGGCAAATATTTGATTATAAAACCAGTAATATTTGGAGATTACGTTTTAGTAGGTGGTCATACGACTATAGCTCCTGGAACTATAATGGGGAGTGATTCTGTTATAGGAGCTATTTCCACTACGACAGTGAATCAAATTCTAAAGCCTGCTTGGGTATATTTTGGGATACCTGCAATTAAGTTAAAAGAGAATAAGTATGCTGAGGAAAGGAGAGATATTATCATAAAACGAGAAGTAGATGATTCCAAGAAATTTGAAGTAGAACATGATGTTAATATTGAGGAGGATAAACTTAAATTAATAAAGACTAAGGAGAAATGAAATATGTCAGTACCGAATACAATGCGCGTCGGACCGTTCTTGCCAACGGTTTTAGTAAAGAAAAGATATATTACTTTTTATATTATAATAATCTGGGCAACTATTTTGCCACTCTTACTTGAGTTTTGGGCATATTGGCAATGGTTGTGGGACTACATAAGACCAATTCATTTCTACACTTTTTTACCTCTATTATTTTTTGTGATGTATGTTACTGCAGTATTTTCTGCGATTTTTTTCGCGAAAATCATACTTGTGATTGTTAATGCAATTAGGAAGCCACGAGAGGGTACCTTTATTAGACATCCATCTGATAAAGATTATCGCTACTGGAGTTTGAGAAGCACTATCAAGAGGTTTCCTTTTTGGTTAGCCCATAAATTTCCTTTTCCCTTCCTAGATAATATTTGCTTTAAGATTTTCGGAGTTAAGACAAAATTCTCTAATTCATTGTTCGAGGGATGGGTTGACACTGAGTTTATAGAATTTGGAAAGAATTGCGTTGTTGGTCAAGGCGCGATCGTCCAATCAAGTGTTATTATCGGTAATTTATTAATAGTTAGGAAAACTGTGATAGAAGATGATGTCAGAATTGGCTCACATGCAATAGTAATGCCTGGAACTCATATTGGGAAACGGAGTGTACTTGCAGCTAATTCGGTCACTACAGTGGGACAAGTTCTAAAAGATAATTACATCTATGTTGGAATTCCCGCAAAAGAATTTAAAAGGAACTGGTTTTTTGAGGATGGTTTACAAGACAAGATTGGACAAGTTGAGAGCGTTGAAAAACTAAGAGAAAAGTATGAAAAAATTTACATAAAGCGTTATGATCAAACTCATAAAGAACGAAGAGAACTTAAGAAGAAGCTTAAAGAAAAGGAAGTTGAGAGATACGATATAGAGATCGATGAGGATGAGTACGATGATTTTGATGATGGATTTAATATCTAAATTCTTTACCTAAATTAAAATTATTATTAAGGAACTAAATATTCCCATCCCGGTTGCCATTCTCCTTTAGCTCTCCAGTCATCATGAAATGCCTGAACCCAGGTTTTGTTATTTAATAGAACTTCTAATGCTAGTTGGGGCGCTTGGTGAGCTACAATACCTATATGATTATTTTGATAATTAACTCTTAAAAAATTTAGAAAGTCTGTAATCCTAACCTCCACATCCTTATAACTTTCGCCAGAGGGAAATGGTTTATCAATATAGTTCACCTGTTTAGAAATTAATACTGAGACTCTTAAATTGGTCTCCTCTCCAAAATTGATTTCTCGTAATCTTTTATCTTGGATTATAAAATAATTCTCTGAGAAAGCCAAATTAGCCGTTTCGACAGCTCTGTTTAAATCAGAACAAAAAATTACGTTAAATATTTTATCACATACTAATTCCCCTAACTTTTTTGCTTGTTTTTTACCTTTCCTTGTGAGTCTACTACCTTTCCATCCAGCAGCTATTCCCTTTTTGTTATGAATAGAAGTACAGTGAACGAAATAAGTAATTTTTATCATCGATTTCAAATATATTAAATTATTTAAGGATAAAATAAATTCTTCGGTTGTCTTTTCCTTTATTTACAGTCTTAATAACTTCTATTTCACCAATTTCCTTTAAGCTCTTGATATGAGTTCCACCATCAACTTGTTCATCAATATCTCCGATTCTAACAATTCGATATTTTTGAACTTTTTCAGGTAGTCCCATAGCTAATCTTGCAAGCTCAGGTTTATTCAAAACCTCTTCTTTTGACATATAATCAATCGTAACTGGCAAATCTTGTTTTATAATCTGATTCGTTTCATCTACAAATTTTCGTAATTTTTCGGGAGAATAATCATGCATCGAAAAGTCCATTCTTGTTTTCTCTATTTCTATTTGATTTCCAGTAATTTTTGCGTTGGTCCTTTTGTAAAGTATATTGCTTAGCAGATGTGAAGCAGTATGGTATCGCATAAAAGTATATCTTCTTTCCCAATCAAGTTCACATTGCACCTTATCTCCCGCTTTTAGCCCTGATTTGTCGACTTCGTGGCTAATTTCTCCAGAAAATTTACCTACATATACGACTCTAAATCGTTTTCCACTTTTAAGGGTTAAGAAACCCTCATCCCAAGGTTGACCACCTCCCTTAGGATAAAACGCTGTTCTATCAAGAATTATGTACTTATCTTCTTCTACACTTATGACACTCGCTTCCCAATTTCTTAGATATGAGTCATCCATGTATAAATTTTCAGTCATAGGAGTAAAAAAGAATTATTTTCTTAAAATATTAATCTAAATGTTTTAGACTATATTTTATAGATATTGAGAGTATAAAAAATAAGTCCAATATTGTATTTTCAGTGATATTTAATTATGTTTATAAAGTTTATTATCTGGCTTTGCTCCACAAAACGCTTGGACTTTAAAAAATTTCTTTTTTTTCAAGCAATTTTCGCAATAATAAATTCCAGGTTCTTTATTCTCAATTGAAAAACCACATTCCTTACAAACTACTGTTTTCATAATAAGTAATTATAGACCTGAGGTTTAAAATCTTCTTTTTATAACAGAAAAATATTTTAGAGAGATAATTAATTCCTAATAATCGAAATCTGGAAATTATGAATAAATACAAAAAGTCACCCTCACAGGGTTGTCCGCTTATATCTAAAATTTCAATATAAGTTTCATTCTAACTTTAATCTTTGACATTATTTTCTTTGCATATTATCACTTAAACCTAACTGAAAGGTGATATGTAACTTTACCGCAATTATTACAATAATAATGTCCTTCCTTCCTTCCAGAAATTATTGTTCCACAAGTTTGACAAACTAGCATTATACTATCATGTAAGGAGAATTTTCTGTAGGTTTTAAAATTTAAAATTATAGAATAAAAATAGAACACATTTAGGGCAATTTATTTATAATTTAATAAAACAATAGATATATGAGTATTCACAGTATATAGTCTTAATAAATCTAAAATTTTAAACAGAGAAGAGAATCTGATGCTTTATTTTCTATTTCTTTATCAATCCAAAACGGGAACACTTTTATATGAAAAGCATTTTAAAGTTAAAAGCGATAGACCGATGGAGTTATTTGGCTCTTTTTATACTGCCTTGAAAAGGTTTATATCTAGTGTAATACCAGAACAATCTCAAGAGATAAAAACTATAGGTTTAGGAGAAGTCAATGCTTACGCAACAAAGATACCAGACTATTTAATTGATATTATTATTATTGCTGATAAAGAGGATTATAAAATTGTGGAAAAATTATTCTCTGATTTAATTAAAATAATATTGAAATATAAAACTCTATTTCAAAATGAGAGTATAGATCGAACACTTTATGAAAATTTTGATGAAGAAATTAATACCCTGATATTCTCTTATAAAAAAATTATTGATCCTATGTTATTAATTGAAAAGCAGGGGGATATTTTAAAATCGATTTGGACGCAGAAAGGAGAACTATCAGAAAAGTTAAGAGAAGAAATCGAAGAAATTAAAAAAAAAAGAGAAAAGGCATTGAAAAACTTTGAAAAAGAGAATAATATTATAAAAAAGTTAATAATTTGTCAAAATATCATAAATTTTTGTGAGGATCTGGAAGACAATCAAACTTTAGTAGCATATCAAAAACGCGCAAAATCATTAAATGATGAAATTTATGATAATAAAATTCGTCTAACATATTACTTATCTCAAGCAAAAAAGTCATTGCAATCGACCTTGGATACTTTATCTGGTAGATCTATTATTTATGGTCAATATAAGGAAGTTTACTCGTATTTATATTCTTTCAGCTCAAAACTAAAGAACTTTTCAACTCCAGAGGTTCAGAAAAAGTATTATAATTTAGCAAAGAAATTTATTGATGTAAATAAAATTTCACATGAAGAGCTTTCTGAGGCAATCTCTGAAATTTTGAATATGAATGATGATATTGAATATTATTTTTCTGATTAATTTCTCCTTGTTTTTGAAGAAAATAATAAAATTTTCATTATTAATTATAATATAAAATCAAATTAAGTTTTATAAAGAAAAAATTATAAATTTTATCTGAATTAATATATTTTTCAGAGCTTCTATTTTTATTAAAATTTAACTTCTTATAGTGGGAATTTTATGAATTATGTGGAAATCAAGGGCGAGAAATATGAAATTAAGGAAGGTTTTCTTGATCTTGGGTTACTTAGCATTGCAAATATTTCCGAAATCAAGGGTTTGGAAAAGATAGATATAAAGCATTTAGAATTAAGTTCAAATGAGATACAAGAAATTAAGAATTTAGAACATCTAAAATCATTAGAGATTTTAAACTTAGGAAGTAATAGTATTATTGAGATTTCTGGGTTAAGTAAATTAGAGAGATTAGAAGTTCTACACTTAGCTTCAAATCAAATAAAGGAGATAAAAGGATTAGAAAAACTTGTTAATTTAAAAGAATTGTATCTTAGAGGAAATCAAATTGAACATATTAAAGGGCTAGATTCATTACATTCACTAAAGAAGTTAGATTTATCTTGGAATGCTATCAACAAGCTTCAAGGATTAGATTCTTTACTTAATCTAGAGGTACTCTGGATAGCAGGAAATCAAATTAAGAAGTTAGAGGGTTTGAATAATTTAAGTAAACTAAAAGTTTTAAATCTTGCAGGGAACCAAATTTCAAAAATAGAGGGGTTGGATAATTTAATTGAGTTAAAAGAATTATATTTGAATGAAAATTTAATAAAGGAATTAAAGGGATTAGATTCGCTTCAACAACTAGAAACATTCTGGATTACAGCGAATCAAATTGCACAAATTCAAGGGTTAGAGAATTGTAGAAACCTTCAAGTATTAAATTTGAAAGAGAATAAAATTACTCAAATTGAGGGTTTGTATCCATTAACTAAATTAAACAAATTGTTTCTTTCTGGAAACAAAATTTTTACGATTAAAGGTCTGGAAACACTTCAAGAGCTTGAGACACTAGATTTAGGGAATAATCAAATTACTAAAATTAAAGGGTTAGAATCTTTGTTAAATTTAAAAGATTTATGGCTTAACAATAATCCTATCGACGAAAAAATTTTAAATGAATTGGGAGGATTAGATTCAAGTGGGTGTGCTATAGATCCTCTTAAATTTGTTGAATATAGCCTTATTAATTTATAGGTGGAACATAATGATTCCAAGACCAAATCCTTACGAAACTAGAAAAAAACAATTAAGTTTTGCAGCAAGTTTGTTAAATTTGAATCCCAATACTTTAGAATATCTTAAACGTGTTGAACGTTCATTGATTGTATCTATCCCTATTATCATGGATGATGGGGCACTTAAAATTTTCGAAGGTTATCGCGTGCATCATTCAACTATTCGTGGTCCAGCTATAGGAGGTGTGAGATACTTATCTGATTTAACACTTGATGACGTGAAGGCGTTAGCGTTCCTAATGACGTTTAGAAATGCTTTATTAGGAATACCATTAGGTGGATCTAAAGGAGGTGTTCGTGTAGCCTTTAAAAAATTATCAAAAAATGAACTGGAGAAGCTTACACGCAGATATACTGCTGAAATTATAAATATGATTGGTCCAGACATTGATATCCTTGCTACAGATGTTAATACGGATGAAAAAACAATGTCATGGATGATGGACGTTTACTCGATGCAAAAGGGAAGATCAGTACCAAGTGTAGCAGTTGGCAAACCAATAGAAATAGGAGGAACTGTCGGAATTAATGAAGCAGCTGGAACTGGTATGTCTTATATATTAGAATCTTTATCTGAAAAACTAAACTACAATTTAAATGAATTGAATATTGTCATTCAAGGATTTGGTAAGGTTGGTAGTGTGATAGCCCAAATTCTTTACGAAAAAGGGTGCCGTATATTAGCGGTATCAGATAGTACTGGAGGATTATATTCTGAGCGAGGATTGGATAAAACTTTGTATAAAATTATTCAATGGAAACAAGATGGAAATGGACTAAAGTCATTTAAAGGATCAGGAATAAAGCATATAGGTCTTATGGATATTTTTAAAATTGAATGCGATATTTTAATACCTGCTGCTATTGAGAATCAAATTACGAGTAAAAATGTTAACGATGTGAACTGTAAAATAATTCTTGAAGGAGCAGATGGTCCAGTTACTTCTAAAGCAGATAAGGTTTTGGACGAAAAAGGAGTATTAGTTATCCCAGATATTTTAGCTAACAGCGGTTCAATGATAGTCTCTTATTTTGAATATATTCAGAGCATGCACGCATATTTTTGGGATTTAGAGAGAGTAAATCGTGAGATGAAAACTCTATTAATTGAGGCATTTGAGAAAGTATGGAATTTAGCAAAAGAAGAGAATACTTCGCTTAGAAATGCAGCCTATATGATTGCTATCTCAAATCTAGCGAGATCTCATGAATTAAGAGGTTTATTCCCTTAAAAGTAAATTATTTTTTTACCGAATTTAAGCTTCTTGCTTTTTAAAATCAATTTAATTTTAAAACAATTAAATATATATAACTTAAAATCAAAATTTTTTTTATTAAGTACATATCCAAGGTGAAATAAAAAATGATTTCAATACAAGAGCCAGAAGATTTAATTTCTATCTCCTTGTATAATATATTTTCCAAAAGGAAAGATGAGAAGGCTTTTAAAAAACTTATTCACGACTGGAATAAGAAAATTGTTATCCATTTGGAACCTTTTTACCCCGTTACGGTGATTTTTGAAGGAGATAAAATATTATTTGAAAGGGGTGAAATTGAATCCCCTGATTTAAAGGTTAAAATGCATATTAACGCTATGTTAGATATGGCATATGATAGAATAAATCCCTTTTTTGCAATGGAGGAGGGTCATATGATAATTGAAGGTCTAGGGCAGGATAGCTCAAAATTAACTAAATTTTATAACATTTTTATGGTAAGTCTGCAAAAAGCTGCTCAACAAGAAAATGTTAACTACTATGAATTAAATAAAAAAACGAGATGAGGAAATGAGAAATGACTCAAATAAAAGAAAGGAATATATTTGAAAAAGCTAGTAAAGAAGAAATTTATAAGAAACTAGTAGAAATTTTTGGTTCAGAAAACGTTTCTCTTAAAAAAGTTGATTTATATCCATATTCCTACGATATGACAGAGACTAAACCACATATGCCTGATTTTGTGGTCATTCCTGAAAATGATAATCAACTTATAGAATTAGTTAAATACTGTAATATCAATCATATACCGATTACACCTTATATAACTGGCAATAATGTAGGAGGATTGACCATACCTGAACAAGGAGGTATTATTGTAGATTTTGGCAAAAAAATGAACAAAATTTTACATGTGAATGAAACTATGATGTATGCTATACTTGAACCAGGAGTTACTTTTGGACAATTAAAGAAACATTTGGATGAAAATTATCCACATTTACGATATAGTTATCCTTATGCGCCCCCCTATGCAGGAGTTGTAGGAAATGCAATTTTAAGTGGGATGAATAGTCTATCATGCAAGATTGGTTCAATGGGGGATTCAATTAATGGCCTTGAAGTGATTTTAGCTGATGGAACCGTTGCTAGGATTGGTTCATGTTTCTATGGCTTAGAAGATTCTGATCCGGATTCTTGGTGGTCTCGTTATCCTATGCCTGATTTATTAGGATTATTTGTAAATTGGCAGGGTACTACCGGTTTGATTACTAAATGTGCTGTTCAATTATGGCCAAATGATCCCTTTCAAAAAGCTATAGTAGCCCTTGTCTTTGGTTTGACTGATATTGGAGAATTATTAAGAGAAGTGGGAAAATCTGAAACTGTAGATGATATTAATTACTTTAATATTCAGGCAGTAAAACTAGCTATCGAAATTGAAAATCCCAAAAAGTTCCCCGGTGAACCAGATTTTATAGCAATTATGCCTATGTCAGCTAAAACTGAGGAATTATTTGAAGCAAAAAAGAAGCTTTTATTTAGCATAATTGATGAGCTCAATAATAAAGGGAAAAAGATTCTCCTTTTAGATTTTGATGATTTTGTGAAAGTTTTTGACTTAAGAGCAAGACAAGCTTATGATTTACCAGCAGTTCTTCTTCCCACAGTTCCCATGTCGGGGCTTACATGGTTCGGAAGCTATGCTCCAACTCACAAATTTGAAGAATTAATCGAGAAAACGGATGCAATATTCCAAAAATACAAGTATCATAGTCCAATTATTTATGGAAAAATTATGAAATATGGACATTATGGAATCTTTCGACCAATTCTACCTTACAATAAATATAAGGAAGAAGATCTAATCAGTGAAATCATGAATGAAATCGCTGATGTCTGTATTGAGGCTGGTTGTATCCCATATAAAACACCAACGTGGATGACAGAAAAAATGAGAAAAAAAATCAATCCAGGTTGGATTAAATTATTTGAAAAAATAAAAGGTTGTATGGATCCAAATAACATTTTCAATCCAGGGAGGTGGAATCTATAATGGTCGAAATTGATCAAAACTTGCATGGGAAGGAATTTCTTGAAATGGCTTTCGATTATTGTATTAAATGTAGCACATGTAAATATGGTTTTAAAAATTATGAGAAGATTTGTCCATCAGGAGAGAAATATCTATTTGAATCTTATTGGCCAAGTGGCCGTATTAGAACCATTCGTGGAGTATTGATGGGAAATTTAGAGTGGAATGAAGAATTAATAGATCCTATTTTTGCTTGCACAACTTGTGGAGCTTGTTCAGATGCATGTCAGGCTCCACATGCTGACTACATTGTTGAAATGATTGAATCCCTTAGGGAACTGGCGGTAAACTATATTGGTCCAGCAACCAATCAGCTACAGTTAGTATCTCGATGTGAAGAAAATTGTAATCCGTATGGAGAGCCAAATTCTGATAATGAAGAGTTAAAGAAAAACTATAATCTTCCAGATAATGCAGAATGGATCTACTTTATAGGATGTACTTCGAATTATAGACAACAAAATATACGAGATGCTACTCTGAGATTTTTAAAAAAAGTAGGGATAGATTTTACATTAATTGATGAGCATTGCTGTACAAGTCCTATGATTAGAACGGGTCAGTTAGGAATTGTTAAAGATTATATGATGTATAATCTTGATCAAATAAAAAAAGTAGGTGCTACAAAAGTTATTACATCGTGTGCTGGTTGCTATAGAACATTTATGAAAGATTTTGAGAAATTTGGAATAAATTATGACTTTAAAGTATTTCATACAATCGAATTAGTGCATCAATTGTTAAATGAAGGAAAAATAGCATTCAATTCAGAATATAATTCTACGGTTACATATCATGATCCTTGCCACTTAGGTCGCCATATGGGAATTTATGAGCTCCCTCGTGAGGTTTATAAAAAGATTCCGGGGGTAAAGTTAGTAGAAATGAAAAGAAACAAGAATTTTGCTTGGTGTTGCGGTGCAGGAGGTGGTGTGAAGATTGGTTATCCAGAATGGTCGGTAGAAATTTCGAAAGAAAGATTAGATGAGGCTAAAGAGACAAAAGCTACTGTTATATCATCCACATGTCCCTTCTGTTATAGAAATCTAAGGGATGCAAATAATGATTACAACTATAATTTTGAAGTATTAGACATTATGGAAATCATTGATAAATTAGATATTGAGATAAAATGACTAACTTTTTTTAATTTCATGAAAAATAAATTATTTATCACTATTTCGATAGTAAGTGGGATTGCATTAACAATTATTCTTGGGTTTATTCCTTTTCCCACAGGAGATTTAATTGGGACTCAAAAATGGGGTTACCCTATCTATTGGTTAAATCAAGCAATATATCCTGGAGCACCAATTGAAATATTATGGTTAATTTTTTTGTTTGATTGCATTGTTTGGATCTTTAGTATCTATTTGGTAATTAAAATAATTGATTTTTTGATAGGAAAATATAAAAAAAATAACTAAAAAAAAACATAATTTAATTCTCTTCTTTCATATAAGAAAAAGGAAAAAAAAAAGTAAAGAAAAATTTAAACACTCAAGCCATCAACTTCAATATTGCCAGTTCCAGTTGAAGCAGATATATCATATTTGTTGTTAGCAGAAGTAAAATCAAGTGAATCCCATGGATTATTTGTAATTGAAGCAAAACCTCCAGAATTTACTCTGATAAAGTTTCCTGTTCCTGTACTTCCAAAAAAGCTAGCACCCACATCAGCACTACCATCCTTGTAGAGGATTGATATTTTACCAGTTCCGGTTGTTAATGTACCTGTTATATTTGCATTCATGCCCATATGTTGTGTAATCTCAATATCTATTCCACCAGTACCAGTTGACATCATCCAGACACTATCGTCAAGGTAAATCATATCATATGTCTTAAAATTTATACTACCTGTCCCTGTGTCAAGATTAATACTCTGTCCCATTACAGAATTTGTGAAATTCACGGTGACACTCCCAGTACCACTAGATGCTGTTAAACCTCCTGAACAGGCTGCTTTTCTTACCAAAAAAGTTACACTTCCTGTACCAGCTCTTAAAGATATATCTTCCTCTAAATTAGAATTCGCTAAATTTATTGAAATACTTCCTGTACCTGTATCTGCTACTAATCCACCTGTTATATTAGCACCGCTGCTTATTAATCCAATACTTCCAGTACCAGCGTTTATATCAACAGTTCCATCAATTTCTACGTTATTTGAAGCATTTAAGAACGCTGAACCCGTACCGGAGGAAATTGTTATATTTTTTAATGAAATATCATCAGGGATTGTCATTTCAATCGATCCGGTTCCTGCTATAGCACTTATATCAAAAACTACATCGGTTCTGAGGACAACAGATACTTTAATATTATATGATTTAAACCAAAATGCAGGATTAAACCAAACTGCTGGAAGAAGTTCCATATCAAAGATTAATGGAGAAGTTGTATTTTGCCACCATTCAGTAGCGGACTTAAAAAAATCTGTATACTGTCTATCAGTCATAAAGAGACCTGAAATTGTTAAATCTACATCAATTTTAACGATATAAGGAGTATTTGATGTGTTATATTTAATATCTAAACTTCCAAGGTCTACATTTAAATTAAGATCCTCAACTGATAATGGGATATTTCGATAATTAAATGTAAATGAATTACTTATTGTACCAGAGGTCGCAAAACCAGCTATAAAAAAACTTAATGCTCCACCACCAAGTATAGCTACTAAAGCAATAATTAGAACTTTTATTTTTTTTCTCAATAATCTCACCAATTTATTGTTATTGTAATGAAAATTATTACATACTATTTAAATTAACTTTGGTCTAATTTTTATAAGCATTTTTAAATAAGATAATAAACTACATTCTCAACTTAAGACATTTCTAATATAGATTCAGCAAATTTTTTTGCATTCTCAATATCAAGTTGATTGGGACGATCTTTTGCTAATTCTATATCTCTTAATGCCTTTTCTTGTTCTTCAGGGGGTAGCCTTTTTATCATGTCTAATCTAGTCTTTGAAGACATAACTTTATTCTCTCCTATACAATCAAATTCTCCAATAATATTGCAATTGTTTTTCTCTAGAATTTTTGTTACTTTTTCAAATGGTGTTTGATAAAGTTTTGGACTAGCATGTGTACAGAAGTAGATAAATTTGTTAGGAAATTTTGAGATTTTTTTTATTAAATTTAATAATGAGCTATGGACTCTACTAGCATAAACTCCAGAACCAAGAAAAACTAATTCATAGTCCTGAAACTCATCTGGACTCGTCTCATTAATAGGTTTAAGCTCGACATCTTGTGTATGCAATCCTTCCCTTATTGCTTGGGCTATCTTTTTTGTATTGCCTGATTGGCTAAAATAAGTAATCAAAATATTCATAATTTCTCTTCTTTCTAACAATTTTATAATTACGTTTTTATCTTGAAATATGATAAATTATAAAAAAATTTGTGTTATACCTTGAAATTATCTAAAATAGACTTCTTTCAATTAAAATCTAAATTGAAGAAACTTTTTGCATTTGAAATAGTTATTTCACTAACCAATTCCTGCGATACATTGTGAGAATGGGCAATTGCAGCAATGGAGTATCTTACATTTGACGGTACATTTATAGGACCCCTAAGATATGGATGCTGAAAATAACTGTCAGTTTCAGTTAATAATGCTTCTAATGGAGCTCCTTGAGTAGCTTTTCTCCATTTTTTGCTACTATATGCAGAACTTGGAACAGATAATTTAAACCCTTGCTTAGGTAATAGAGTTCCGTACTCTTCTGGACCAGAAAAACAATGCCAGAGAATCTTATCTGGATTTAATTTAAAATCTCGAATAATATTTAATATCTCTTTAGTAGCTCCATCTCTTTTGTTGTATCTGTGCTTAGGATTTGTCCTATCATATTCATGTTCTGCTGCATTTCTAACGTGGAGTACGTAAGGTTTTTCAAAAGATGCCGTCATTTCGAATATTTTTTTTAGTTCTGTGATTTGTTTTTCTCTTTTTATTAGATCTTGAGCATGATGGAAGTCTAATCCAATCTCTCCAATTGCTATATACTTCTCTTGATTATCCTTTATATAATCAACCCATTTATTCCACTCACTTTCATATTTTGCTTTAGGGGTATATGTGACTGTCTGAGGTGCCCAACCACAAGTAAATCCTATATTTAGTTTATCCTTAACAAAATCCAAAATTAACTTTAATGTACTGTTATCTATGGAACTAGTTATTAAATATAGACCGCCCATTTTAAAATAATCAAGATATTGTTGCTCATCTGATGGCAAATTTTCATTCTTTTTAGAACGGGGAAATGGAAGATGGCAATGAGTGTCGATGAATCTAAGTCCTTCCATTGGTTCAGGTATTTTATTTTCCCGCATTATTAATAGATAATAATTTTAGATTAAATAGATTAATTGAATAATATTCAAAAATTATTTTTAATAAATATACAATATCAATTTGTAATCAATTTAAATGTGAATTAAATGATTGAAACAAACATAACAAAAATGTTTGGGTTGAAGCATCCTATCTTTAGCGCTCCAATGGGTCCTTTTTTCACACGAGAATTAGCATTAGCAGTAAGCGAAGCTGGAGGTTTAGGAGTATTATCAAATGTGAATATCGTGGGAACAGATCCTGTTGAGGAACACAAGCAAAGCTTGGAATATATGATAGAACACACAGATAAACCATTTGGGCTTAATATTCTGACCTCCCGGAATAATAAAGGTGTTGTTGAAATGGTAAGGGATTTACCTAAAATTGTTTTGAATAACTCTAAAATGAGAGAGCAGTGTTTATATTGGCTAACATCGGCGGGCTCTTCTAAATTCCTTCCAGAATCAAAATCTTTTAAAGAACTAAGAGAGAAATCTGAAGTTAAACATTTCCATGTTGCCCCCGCCGTGTGGCTAGCAAAAAAATGTGTAGATTCAGGGGTGGATGGTATTGTAGTAACTGGTACTGAAGGAGGAGGGCATCAATCCTATGAAAAAGTAACAACTCTAGTATTGCTTCAACAAATTAATAAGTATTTTCCAGATTTACCTAAAATAGCTTGCGGTGGTTTTGCTACTGGAGAATCTTTAGCCGCTGCTTTATCTCTTGGAGCAGGAGCAATAGCAATGGGTTCTAGATTTATAGCTAGCAATCAAAGTGAGTTCCATCCTAAATATAAAGCATTAATACCACCAGGAACTCCCCAAGATACTGATCTCTTTACAGGTTCTTTTGGTCCTATTCGATTATTTAAAAATAAGTATGCATTAGAACATCCAGCTCCGACTAGTAAAGAAGATATGATTGCTTATGAACAGTCAATTACACCTGAACAAGTAGCAAAAGATTTAGGAGCATACGATAGAGTCTATAATGGCGATATTGAAACTGGAGCAGTGCTTTTAGGTCAATCGATTGGAATTATTGATTCTATTGAGGACGTAAATGATTTAATCGAAACAATAATAAAAGATGCGGAAAAAGCTATTCGTAAAAATTCTAATTTCTTAAAATAAATCATCTAAACTTGCTTTTCATTTATGAAAGTCTATAAAATTACTTCCAATCTATATGAAGCTCGTTTAGGTTTAGAAAAAAGGGGGATTAAGAACTTTCTTAGTATATGGATATATAAAGATACCAAGCTTAGTTTTTTAGTTGATCCGGGACCGTCAGCGTCAATAGATTCATTAAAAACAGCTCTAGATATATTAAAAGTTAGAAAAAGTGACTTAAAATATATATTACTAACACATATACATATTGATCATGCAGGGGGAGTAGGAAAATTATTAACCCATTTTCCTGAAGCTAAGATTGTTTGTCACTCAATAGGAATCAAGCATTTAATAAACCCCGAAAAACTTTGGAATAACAGTGTTAAAACGTTAGGTGAAATGGCTTATATTTATGGAAAGATTATTCCCATCTCAAAGGAAAAATTTATAACCCTTTCTGAGTTTGATGAGGAAAACATTAAAATTATTGAAACTTTAGGACATGCCTCTCATCATCAGTCGTATTTGTTTAATAACATTTTATTTGCAGGTGAAATTGGTGGAACTCATAAAGAGTTAGGAGAAAATTTTTATCTTCGTCCAGCAACTCCCCCTATTTTTGATTACGAATCTTGGAAGCTCTCAATTCAAAATCTATTAGAAAAAGATTTAAAAAATTATTTAATTTGCTATCCGCATTATGGGAAAAGACAAAATGCAGAAGAAATGTTACTGACTGCTAGAAATCAACTTTCAATATGGGTTGATGTAATTGGAAAATTAAGCTACTTAAGTAATGAACCCAACTTCTATAGCGTTATAATTTCAGAATTAGAGAAAAGAGATAAAATTTTTGCAAATAATAAGTTATTAGAACACAAGAGTCGTGAATTTGATTTAATTTTCATTAAAAATTCGATAAATGGAATATTAGGTTTTTTAAATAGAAAAGGGTCATGAATCATTAAATATTGATTTCTAAATTTTAATCAAATCTAGACAAATAAACTTTTAAGTAAGTTTTAAGTTTAAAAAGGTATAATTAATAAATTTTGAAGATTATTTATGGCGATTAAAGATATTAAATCTAAACTTGAAGAATTGGAAAGAAAAAAAGATCAAGTTAAACCAAAAATCGATAAAATTGAAGAAGAACGTCAAACAGCTCTAGTAGAAGTCAATAAAAAATATGACCATATGATTGATGATATAAAACAGGGAGTAATACAACTAGAAGGTCAAATTAAGAATAGCATGATTGATATTTTTGAAAAATTGATTATGAATGAGTTTGATGCAAAAAGAAGTACGAGCGATTATGTATTAACTGATAATTTTAAGGAATTCAGGGATGAAGTCTTAGAATTAGAAATGTTTCCAAAAGAATTGGTTGAGCAGTTAGATAAGGTTATAGATGGTGAACCTATTGAGAATATTGCTTATAACCTTGAAAAAATTAAAGATCAATTTAAAACAAATTAAATAAAAAAAATTTTAGTTAAAAGGTGAGATAATTGGAAAAGAAGTTTTTACCTATTTTTATCTGCTTTTTATTTTCTTTAATTGTATTTATATCTTTTATAATTCTTGGGATTTTAACTTTCAATAATCCAAGTTTAGATTTAGTCCCTATTGAATATATATTTTGGTTTCTTCCGCTACTTCCAGGTACAATGTACACTGATATTATCCTTTTCTACATTTTCCCTATAATATGCTATATCATCTTCTATTTTATTTCTCCTTATTTGGTTCAACTATTATTTAAGATAAACAAAATAACTTTTATATTTAGAAAAAAACCTGATTATGGATTTTTGGAATTAGAGAGAGATATTAAAGCTAGCCGAATTTTGTACCGAGCATTAATTTTAAGCCTATTTACTTTTAGTACAGCGATAATTACTATGCAACTCTATAGGTCAGTTTTCGATATTCCTCCACAAATGTTTAGAATGGTTTTGCCCTCAACTTATGATCCAGCTCTTTTACCCCTCTATACTGCTGAGGCTACTTTTTTTATGACATTTTTTGTTGCATCTTTTTGTTCACTTATATTTCTCCCAATTTGGCTTTTAGAAGATAGTGGGTTGATGATGTATAGAACCTTTCCAGATCAGCGTCGAACTCCTATAATTGAGGGAGTACACCTTTCATACTTTAAAGTTTTAGAAACTTATACTGGTCTTGCTACGCTTTTTGCTTATGTTCGTCAAATTATTCTTACTTTTGAAATAATTATAAACTCACCTGTACTCTTTGATCCAGCAATTTTAACTCCATTAATCGTACTTTTCTTGCCCTTTATCGTCACAGGACTTCTTGCAATTCCAATACTCTTGTATGAGAAACTTCTAACACGCAAAACAAAACGAATTTATAACAGATTTTCAAAATATAATTTACCAAGGTTTAAGTTACCAGAATTAAAAGAGTTATTAGATAAACCCAATGAATAATATCCTTATATTATAATCATAAATATGTGGTTAAGAGCAATTTAGATCATTGGATATTAAAATTGGGGAATTTTAAATGGAATTGTTTGAAGAAGAAGTTGAACTCTATAATGCTAAACTCCGATTATTAAGTTGGCTATATGATGAATTAAATATCCAAAAAGAACTCCCCAAGGATATTATTAACGAACAAGGGCAAAAATTACCACTTAATTTATAATTTTATGATTCTTTATATCTGTTTCAGGATATCTATAATTATATTATAAACTCTAATTTTTATAGTTTCAATATTTGCTTTAGCAGGTATATGTAGAAAAATTACGGGATAAATTCCTTTTGCTAAATGTAAAGCCCAATAATATAAGAAATTACACAAGTATATTCCTGGATAACTTGAAATAGATATTTTATCAAGTTTTTGGACTCTACTCGATATTTCTGATACATTGATAATAGTCTTTAACCTAATTGGCTTCATTAGCCGAATAAAACTGAATTTGAATTTATGATAATTATCTAATCCAAAAGCAAAATTCCACGCAAATCTTTCTATTAAAATTTTTTTGCCAGAATAAATTCCTGTTAACACTACCAATTTATATTTAATTCTTTTAATAGTACTTTTATATACTTTAATGCATCTATTCCAACTAACTGGTAAAACTTTTTTTATTAAAGCATGATTTTGAACTTTATCTGGAAAGAACTTTACAAGCTCCTTACTCAGATTTCTAGAATATTGCCCAAATTTTTCAAAACCAGTTAATAATATCATTATCTAAAATTAGTAAATATAAAATAAAAAATTAATAAAAAATCAAAGCATTAGGAAATCTAACTTAATTTCTGTTTCAGCTTTTCATTCTCTAGCTTTTCTAATTGTTTCTCCAAAGTACTAATATCTTTCTCTTTTGTTTTGATGTTTGATTTTTTTTCTTTTTCAATATTTGTTAATTTATCTTTTAAAGCTTTATCCTTACCTTTGATTAAGTTTTCGTGTTCTTTTTTTAATGATTTTACTTCCACTGTCAATCTATTTTTCTTAGAAACCCACTCACTTGACTTCTCAATAGCCTCTTTTAAATCAGTTTGAGCTGTTTCTAAGTTTGATTTAGTATCATTTATTCTATGATCCCAATCTTCTTCTATCTCTTTCTCAGCATTTGCTTCCTTCTTAGTAGCGTCTTCTTCTATACGAGTTATATCATCTTTTAAATCGCTAATTTTGGTTCTAATTTCTTCTTCAGACATAATATTATTCCTATTTATATTATAATCGAATCTTAGTTTGTTTTATGTTTTGTAAGATAAAAATTTTTTTTATTGTTTGAAAATTTCTAGTTTTTATTAGTAATTTTAAATCGGTTTTGCGTAATTTTAATAATTAAGTTCTTCTCCTAAAGCTAGTCGACATAAATCACTTAAAAGATAATTTTTTAGTCCTTTTCTTGAAGCCTTTGCCCCAAGGGCTTCTTTACACATAGGACAATTATACACACATACTTCGGCTCCATGTTCTATCATATCATTAATATTATCCGTCTGGACTTTTCTAATTAAAGCTGCTTTATTCAATGTACCTAGGATCCCCCCACAACACATTGCATTTTCTCTATCATATTTCCTGGATACTCTTTCTACGCCTATTAATTCAAAGATTTTATCTGCCCATTCCTCAATCTCCGGGATAAACCGATTAGAACACGATCTCTGATATGCAATTTTCATATTTAGTTTCATTATATCTACTTCATGCTCTTTTAAATATCTATAGAGGTATTCGTATATATGAATAGGCTTGAAATCTTTAGGGAGAGCTATATTATTACGTGGACAATATGATGCATAGAAGCCATAGCATTCATCATGATAGCAGATCATTTCTTTAATACCTTGCTTTTCAATATTGTTCAAGATTATTGGAGCTCTTTCTTTAAGAACTGAATCTCGGGCATAATGATGATACATTAAATTACAAAAGAAATCAAGTCCACTTACATATTGGAGGTTCTCATAGATCCGCCCTTTCATATTCTCAGCATTTATTCTACCAAAAGTACATTTGTTTAAGACTGGTTTACTAGGGTCAATTTCTTTTAATCTCAGTTGTTCATGAGGCGTAAATTGCTTAATAGTTCCTTCTAAAACCGTTGGATTTATACCTAATGAATTATATTTTTCTTGTAATTCTGTAATTAAATCAAACGGGTGAGAGTCATATGGACAATATTCATCACAGGCAAAACAAGTAACGCATTCTGATAATACTCTGGAATTTTCTCCATTAATTAGTTTATTCTTTTCTGAACGCGCATCTTCTATATTTTCAAATTCTATCCATTGACAGCAGGTCAAACAATCAACATTTTCACATTCACTGCAATGAGACTTATTAAACATTTCATTCTCTCAACTTTTTTCTCAATAATTATTATTTTAATAATTAAAATGAAATTGGTATAATATAAATAGATTAGGATATTCAAGAATGGGATTCTATTATAAATTAGAATAATTATTCTTTAAGATTAAATTCCCATGAACAATAATATTCATTTGGATGAGGATCTGGAGGACAACAAATACATTTTGTTTGAATTCGAGGATCTATTGTTTTAGCAAATTCACTATACTCTAGCAGTCCAACAGATTTACAAGGAAAATCTGGTAGATTTTTGCTTTTACGAGCAAATTGAACCCTACAATTATTCATTCGAAATACACATCTATTTTGGGTGACTTCAATAATTTCCTGCTCATTAATATTAGAATATACTCTAAATTTTAGAGCTCTAATTAAAGCGGAAATCCCTCCATTCTTGGGAATATTTAGGAGTGCCATGATTCTTTTAGCTTCAATAACAGTAAATCTTTTCCATTGTTTTGTATCAATATCTATCGCTTTCTCAAGCCCATACTCTTCCTCGATAGCTTGAAACCACGTACCATCAATTGCTAACCACAACTTGGAAAGATGCTCAATATAATTCAGCAATTCATCTCTGGAAAAATCAGATAAATCTTCTCTCAACTGTCTATTACCTATAAATAGAAATTATTATTTAATAATGAAGTAAATTAAAACAAAAAAACTATACGAATTGTTTCATCATAGAAGTGTCTGAGCGAATAACTTTATTTTTTCTCTAATAATTTTCTCAGAGGTAAAACGTGCATCACCAACATCTAAATCAATCAAGAGCATTGGAATACCAATCTCATCTCTAAGTGATTCCCTGAGAAGCTGTCCTATACTGCCGAATTGCTTGCAGCCTAAGTGCGAAGTAAAGATAAAACAATCAGCATAATAGTCCCTTGCTAATTTTAAGCACTCTTCTATAAAGGGATAATAGAATTCAGCACTCTGTTTAGTCATTGGGGCTTCCATTGCCTTTCTAGCCATACCATAAAACATCGTTTCTAAATCTGATTTAGTATTAATTGGGTCAGCAAAATTGTAATTAAAAATATCGAATAACACCGACATTCCAAGGTGGCGATCTAACCATTCACAAAGCGCTAAATCAAAAAATACGATCATATAGGGCCAAATACTTCTTATCTTTTCTTCTCCAGCATGATGTTCTTTGTTTTTATATCTCTTTTTTGCAATTTCAAGCATATTTTCGTAAAAATCCAACTTTTCCATTTGCCCAGATAAATAAATTTGAGCAGCTGCAGCCATTACATTAAACATATTCTCAACTGGACATGGTTTTGCCTTTTTCAATTCAAAAATTTCTAATTGCATTTTTGTTGTTTGATTTTCTATTTCTAGAGCTTCCTGTAATTTATTATAATTAGGCTCTTGTCCAATCACTTTTCCAAGTTGTTCTAATCCTAATTTTATTTGATCTCCATGATAAAAATAACTTTTTTCAGCCTTTAAAAACGGTAAATCAGGAGTGATTACAGGGATATTTTTATGATATCTAAAGAAGGGATAGGACGCATAAGTATTATCACATGGGGCCGTTGGAGTAATAACTGCATCAAACTTAAATAAATCGTCAAGAGTCATTCCCATTGTGCCTTTTTGAGAAGTACAAGTATGAAACGGATGACCCCAGTTAGTAATTAAATCATAGTATGGCTCAGAACCATTTGGTAATAACGCTGCTAATAAGTAAGAGGTGGATTCAATGCAAATAGGTACACAATCAAAACAAGATAAAAACTCAGTTGGGAACGAAAAATGATGGCCGATAATGGGAAACCCTTCTCTGGCTTTCTCGATATTATTTTCCATGACAGATTTAATATATCCTAAACCTAATTTTAAGGAGGGTATACCATGATCAGGAAGTATGCCTTCAACTAAGCCATAAGTATAAGACACCGCCTCATAAAGCATTTTATAAGGGATTATTCTATTTTCATTCTTTATTTTATCTACCATTAGCTACACTATTTTTCAAATATTTTTAAATCATTTCAATGAAGGCTTCAATTCTAGTTTGTAGGCGAGTAGTATCTGATTGATAGAATTCTCGATCTATATTCAATACAGGGATATCCAAATTTTTCAGTTCATGATAAAGAAGCATGTTATCACAACCATGAAGATCACAATTATTAATTCTCTGTAAAATCACACCCTCTATTTTAGCGCGGTTTATTTCATCTTTTATGAAATCTAAGCGTCTAAAATGATCATCCATCATCCTTGGACAGGAAAGCCTGTAATAGAGTCGTTTAATTATATTTTCTAGGGGGTCCTCATGATTAGTTAATTGAATGTCATCCATGAAATTACGAGTTCCAAAACACAGAAAATCTGATGCAATAAACGCGCCTGAATTTTCAATTAGCTGAGTAAATTCAATATTATCTACTACACTTCCTACTAAAAGTACTCTCTTTTTGTTGCTTACGTCTATAGATTCACTGTTTTTTAAAATATTGAGTAACCTATTTAATTCCTTATTGGCTATAACTTTTGGAACAGAAGAGTTCGCCATGTTGATTTGTAGGGCTTCTGTTCCTGTTAATTTAGGTGCTTCTAGTACTCTCAATTTATGAATTTCTCTGAGTAATCTCCTATTTTCATTATAAATTTTAATTGATTCTAGTAATTTCTCATCAGTAATTTGTTTAATTTGAAAGGATTTCTCCAATTCTTCTTTTAATTCTTCTACTTCCTTTTTATACCATTCGAAACCTTCATTTGTAATCACGTGTGGTAAAGCTAAGTAGAATTGTAGAACCTTTTTATTAAAATTATGCCTATTAAATACTTTCAAATCAAATAATTCAAACATCCTTCTGCTATGATCACAACTATTACATACTAGAAACCCATCAAGAAAATCATAACCGCCTCTTAAAGCCAGATCTAAAGTTGCTCTTACAAAAGAACATGTAAATCTGACCATATATACATCTCCCCGATCAGTATCCTTCGTTCCAGTTGCTCTGATTCGAAAGGGTAATAGATCTGCGGCATAGAGTAACTCCTCAGGAATATATGTACAATAAAATCCTACTACTTTTTTCTTAGACTTTTGCCATTCCTTAATATGGGAATTTATTATAGAATTCGAAATCGTTAAGAAGGGATCATTTTCTAAACTCATAAAAATTACCCTTCCTTTCGTTTTTTATATACATCATTTTTACCAATCATTAGACATCTTACTAACTTTAATGTAGCTCCTAAGCTACCTTTAATCTTTGTTTTACCTAAAAGAATATATTTTAATAACTTCATCATTCCAAACAAGTTGGCTTTAGAGCGAATTATCTTACTAATAACCATTATTATTTTTTCTTCTTTAACAGTAATAATAATCCTAGCGATAGGATTATTTGCTTTTTCAGTATGGCATTCAAATTTTTGTCTGTCTGAAGTTAATATGAAGGTTATGTAACCATCTAATTCTTTTAAATACATTTCAATTTCTTGCCCCTCTAATTTTTTTCCAATTTTTTGGAATGCTTCATCTAATCCAAATAAGTCTACAAGCATTTTTGCTAATCTTGCAATATTAAGTACTTTAGTTTCTCTAACAAGATTCTCTGCTCTAATGTTTCTCTCAATTGCTTTAATAGGTTCCTCTTGTTTAATAGTTAACACCAATTTGTAGTCTAATTTAAACTATTAATAATTGAATTTATCAACTATTTAAAGATTTATCACTCTGAGGTTAGAAAATTATGGAAAACTTAAAATAGAAAAGAGATAAAATTAGATTGTTAATATGAGAAAATCAATCTAAATGTAATAATGAAAGAATCATTAGTTTCAAAAAGAGAGGATTCAATAAACCAACTTAAAGGATTGGGAAACTCCAGATATTTCAAAAAATTGGGGATGGAAACAGTCCAATGCTTATTATGTCCTCATGGATGTAGAATAAATAGAAACAGTACTGGATTATGTAAAGTACGGAAAAACATAGATGGACAATTATTTAATATAAACTATGGTCTTTCTACTTATATGGTTATAGAACCTATTGAAACTAATGCTGTTTTTCATTATTATCCTGGAGAGAACGCCTTAGCTATTGGTTCAGTTAGCTGTAACCTTGATTGTTGTTTTTGCCAAGCTTGGCAATATAGTAAAATAAAAAAAATGGAAGATATCAACTGGAATTATTTTGACTATTATTCTCCTGAAGAGATTGTGAATAAAGCGAAAAGTTTGGATATAAAAGTTATATCATGGACTTTCAATGATCCTATGAGTTCGTTTGAGTTTGTTCTTGATACTGCTAAGCTTGCGAAAGAAGAGGGAATTATTAGTCTATTTAAATCTAATCATTATGTTAATGAAGCCCCATTGAGAGATCTAGCCCGATATGTTGACATCTTTAGTATATCATTGAAATCCATAGAGGATGAATTTTATCAAAAATTTTGTGGTGGATCTATTGAACCTGTATTAAATGCAGCTAAAATTCTTAAAAGCTTAAACAAACATATTGAGATTTGTAATCTGGTTATTCCTAGCTTAAATAATAGTAGAGAACAATTTATTAAATTGATAGATTGGGTAAAAGAAAACCTTGGAATAAACACACCCTTACATTTTGCTAGATTTCACCCTAGCTATAAATTATTAAATTTAACAAGAACTCCATTGTCAGATATAAATTTAGCAAGACAAATCGCAATAGGCAAGGGTCTTAAATATGTATATAGTGGGAATGTCTTCATGGATGATGGTTTAAATAGTTATTGTGTTAAATGCTCCAATTTATTAGTAAGCAGGAAGGGTGGAAGGACGATTATTTGGAACAAAGATTTAAATCATTGTGATAATTGTAAAACTCCTCATCAAATTAGATTTTTTAAGAGAGATAGAGATCATCAATATATTATTAAATATACCTGGAAAGAAGACAATTGTTCAATCCACATTCAAGTTATCAATCATTCAAATGAAAACCAGATACTAATAATCCAGAATTTGTTCAAAGAGAAACAAGAAGAAGATATTCCTTTAATAGAAAAAATAAAAGTTGCCTCAAATGAAAAATTGAGATACACATTCAATAGAATTAATGAGGAGCATCATAAAATTGTAATCTTCTTTGATAAAACCGTAGATGTTCAGATTTTTGAGAATATTGATAGGGCATATTATTCTTTAGACAAGTATAATGGATATAAACTATAAAAATTGTTTTATTACAGATACACCTCCTTTTGGAGCACGTTTAAAAGGTACTTTTCAAAGCCATTTTCTTAATCATAAGACATAAAAGTAAAAAATAAATATATAAGTATTAAAAATGAAAAAGGAATTGATATTGTCAAAACGCTAGTGAGCTAGATGAGATATAAAGTGTTATTAAGTTCATTAAACGTTGGATGTCGACCAAGCTGCGTCCAAAGTGGTCAAATTTATCATTATTTGCTATCAAACAATCATCAAATAGTTAATGATGAATCTAAAGCGGATTTTATCATCTTGAATACATGTGGATTTATAAATTGGTTTGAAGAATCTTCTGAACTAGTAATAAAATATTTTATTAATCTGAAGAAAAAAGTTAAATTAATTGTTATTGGATGTTTGACAAAAATTAATAGAGATAGAATTGCTAAATATAATGATGTCATAATAATTGATAATTTAAAAGATTTAGATCAATATTTTTTTACTTTGGAAAGATTCCAACAAAAAAAAGTTTTTTTTAATGATAAAGTATTCACATATTTAAATTCTGGAATGAAAGTGAGACGAATAGCAACATTCAACTCCTACGTTTCATTTCTTAAGATTATCTCCCATTTTTTAAATAGATTAAATTTATCTCCATTTCCTTTCAACAAAATTGCTGAGAGACACCTCGCAGAAGGGAATTTTTTTGTGAAAATCGGAGAAGGTTGTATGGGGAATTGCAGTTATTGTGCTATTAAGATAGCAAAAAAGAGTATAATTTCAAGACCTATTGAGGAGATATTACTTGATATTGAAGAACATATTGATGAGCAAAAAGAGAAAAATATTAACCTTATTGCTGATGATTGCGGTAGTTATGGAATAGATATTGGAACAAACATTATCGAATTACTTTTTCAAATAGGAAAGTCATTCCCATCTATAGGAATAGGTATTTACTATTTATATCCAAAATGGATTGAAAAATTTGGGAAAGAATTATTACATCTATTTAGAAAAGTCAAGATTGACAATATTAATATACCAATACAGAGTGGTTCACAAAAAGTATTAGCTCTTATGAATCGTAAGTATAATCTTGAAAAAATTTTTCACTTTATTACGATGTTAAAAAAGATTTCACCTAATACAATGGTTTATACCCATTATTTATTCGGTTTTCCTGGTGCGAGATTTAAAGATTTCCTTAAAACACTATCAACCACACGCTACTTTCATTATTATTTTCCATTAATATATTCAAGCAGAAAAGGTACAAGAAGTAGTGAGTTTCCAGAGACAGTATCGAAGTTTATGAAAAGCGTAGAAATATGTATTGCAATAGCTTTATTATATATAAAATTTGCAGGATTTTTTATAGGAAATATTATTAGAAGTAAGAAATCGTGAGTTTATACTTCTTTTAATAGATTAGTCAACTTTTTAATCATGAACTTTCTGAAATTTAACCAAAAATTTATAAATTTTTAAAGAAATTTTCAGTTGGTTCAATCATAAGAAATAAAAGAAAAAAAAATAATATTTTATACTAAAAAAATTATAGTCATATTTTTGAACTGCTGACAAGTTAGATTCGTGTGTTATCTTATGCGTGTACTTCTCATAATGCCAAACTATGGAATTAGATCTTATAAATTATGGAATTACGGTCATATCTTTCCTCCTTTAGGGTTGGAATATATAGCGGCTTATATTGAAGACTTGGCAGAAGTTCGCTTAATCGATAATCGTTTAAAATCAGCAAATTTGATGGTTGTTGAAAAACTGATCAAAAAATTTCGCCCGAATTATGTTGGAATTAGTTGTAATTATAGTTTTCAAGCTTATGTTACCTATAAAATCGCCAGTTTAGCAAAAATCCACGGCTCCAAGACTATTATTGGTGGGTGGCACCCAACTCTTGTGCCTAATGAAATGCTCGAATCCGATTCGGTTGATAT